>JAFQOO010000017.1 GCA_017403145.1 Clostridia bacterium | reverse complement strand
TTACAAAGAGCTGCAAAACCGCAAGGTCTAGCGAATCTCATAAAGATAGTCTCAGTTCAGATTGTGGGCTGCAACCCGCCCACATGAAGTCGGAGTTGCTAGTAATCCCGAATCAGAATGTCGGGGTGAATGCGTTCTCGGGTCTTGTACACACCGCCCGTCACGCCATGGGAGTTGGGAGTACCCAAAGTCGGTGAGCTAACCGCAAGGAGGCAGCCGCCTAAGGTAAGATCAATGACTGTGGTGAAGTCGTAACAAGGTAGCCGTATCGGAAGGTGCGGCTGGATCACCTCCTTTTAAGGAGCAGAGAAATCTGCAACCTGTCGAGGCTAACGAAAATTCGTTAGTCGCACTAACGGATAATGCCGAGTGCCTAAACTTTCTCGACATACTGTTCTGTTCAATATAGGTACATATATCATTCCCTGTTTGACGCCCATAGAGGCGCTTTTTTTATTTCTGTAAACTTTGAACTTTGGCGCTTGCTATGGTAAAATTAAGCTTTCACTCGGTCGTTTAGGCTTAGAAATAATCCTTACTCAATTAATATGCTATTTTGAGGACTTTTCATTTTTTATATATAATATATATAAATTCTAAAAAAACATTGTAATCACGTTTTTGGTATGCTATAATCTAAAGTATGAAAAATTCAGTTGTTAAGCAAAAGAAAATGGTTACCACTGCGCAAAAGCTTTCTTTAGGCTTTGGCGACTTGGGTTATAGCTTGGTAGCGAATACTTTCTCGTCCTATATGTTATTCTTTGGAAATACCGTTATGGGAGTAAGCGGTACGTTGATGGGAGTCGCTATTGCTATAGGCACCGTTTGGGATGCTATCACCGACCCCGTTATGGGATTTATCAGTGATAATACAAGGAATAATTTCTTTGGTAGACGTCATTTTTACATATTAATAGGAACTATTGGTATGACTATTGCAAACGTGTTGCTATGGTCGGTTCCAATGACCTTTAGCCCCGTTCTTAAAATGGTTTGGTTTATGCTCTGCATAATTGCATTGCGTACTTTTACCACAATGTTCCAAACTCCCGTTGCGGCACTATCGCTCGATATGTCCAACGATTATAACGAACGTGCTAATATTCAAATATTTAAATCGGTATTTACCATTCTTGGTATTCTTCTTCCCACCTTGCTAATAGGTGTCTTCCAAACCGATTTCTATAACGAAGCCGGCGAACTTGTTGACGGACGCTTCAATCCGCAAGGTTACCTCAATTTCGGTTACCTAACTAGTGCTTGTTGTGTCCTATTTGGCATATTTATGGTAATTTGCACCTATAGCCACGTGCCAAGACTTCGCGAACTTGCAAAGAAAGATAAGGCAAGCCCTATAAGTATTCGTTCCACCAAAAAGATGTTTGTAAACTTCTTTGGTGCGCTTAAAGATAAGAACTTCCGCGGTATTACTATCGGTTATATGGTATCGATGGTATCGGCTTCTATTTTGATAGCGGTTGGCTTTAACGTTTTCACCTTTACCTTTGAAACGACCAAGTTCCAAATGTATATGATTATGGCAAGCCTTTTTATTATGACTATTGCCGGTCAGCCTTTCTGGATGTACATATCCAAGAAATACGACAAACGTAAGGCGATTATAATGGGACAATGCATAAGCTTTGTCGGCTGTATCTTGCTCCTCGTTATGTTCCTATTCCGCGGATTCTTTATCGACCTTATTCATAAAGGAACTTGGAACGCACTCCTAATGTGTCCTCCGCTAATGCTGGCAGGCTTTGGTACTGGCGTTTTATATAGTCTACCCGTTGCTATGATAGGCGATATAGTTTTAATCGAAAAGGTTAGGAGCGGTGAAGATAAGACTGCAACCTATTCGGGATTCCTTACTTTTGCTAACAAGACGGGACAAGCTATTTCCAATGCTGTTCTCGGCGTTATGTTAGACGTTATTGGTTTCCAAGAGGGTAGCACCACGCAAACACCTCAAGTAGCGGAAAATCTCGGTTGGGTTATGTGTATAGGCGTTATTCTTGCAGTCGGTGCGGGTATCCTTATTTTCTCCACTTGCAAGCTAAAGAGAAGCGAAGTACAAGAGGCATTAGATAAGTTGAGCCAAATAGAGAATGGAGAGTTGACTTATCAAGAGACATCGGAACAAGCATCTATGGAGGAAACGAAATAATGTTATCTTTGGATATAAGTAACGACTTGAATCTATTAAACAGCTTACACAACCGCATTTTCGGTATGGATATAGACGGCAAAGTTGGCTTCGTATTGCTTTACGATAACGAACCTATCGGGATAGCTAGAATAAAAGCTACCCCCGAAGAATTGCACATCGTTCGAGTAGGCGTTGTTGAAGAATATCGTGGCAAGGGTTACGGTGATTTCTTTACAAGATGTATAATGAATGGATTTATAGATGTAACCGACCGCATTATATCCGACTACGTAGACGATTATTTCCTAAAATTCGGCTTCGTTCAAGACGGAGACGTTATGGTAGTTGAAAGCGAAAAATTAGTATTCCCCCGCAAATGTCAATGCGGAAACCACTAAAAAGTAATCAAAACTTGGAGTAATATATGAATTACGAACCCTCAAATTTTATTGAAGACATCATTGTAAACGATTTAGAAAGCGGTAAACATAGCTTGATTTATACTCGTTTCCCGCCGGAACCCAACGGATATTTGCACGTTGGACACTCCAAAAGCCTTTGCATCAACTTTGGTATCAAGCAAAAGTTTAACGGAATGTGCAATTTGCGTTTCGACGATACTAACCCCACGAAAGAAGACGTTGAATACGTAGAGTCCATCAAAGAGGATATCAAGTGGTTGGGCTTCGAGTGGGATAAAGAATTGTACGCTAGTGATTACTTTGAGCAAACCTACGATTTTGCTGTAAAACTAATCAAAAAAGGCGTTGCTTACGTATGCGACTACAATGCCGACCAAATAAGAGAAACTCGTGGAACTCTAAAAGAGCCCGGCAAAGAAAGTCCTTATCGCAATCGTTCCATCGAGGAAAATCTAACCCTTTTCCGTGAAATGCGCGAAGGTAAATATGCTGACGGAAGCAAGGTTTTGCGTGCAAAGATAGATATGGCTAGCCCCAATATGAATATGCGCGACCCCGTTATTTACCGCATTTTAAGAGCACATCACCATCGTACCGGTGATAAATGGTGCGTATATCCTATGTACGACTTTGCTCACCCGATAGGGGATGCACTAGACGGAGTAACCCACTCTATATGTACTTTGGAATTTGAGGACCATCGTCCTTTATACGATTGGGTATGCGAGCAATGCGAATTCGTAAATCCTCCTCGCCAAATAGAGTTTGCTCGTCTAAATATAAAGAACACGATAATGAGCAAGCGCTACCTAAAGCGCCTAGTTGAAAACGGACACGTAGAAGGCTGGAACGACCCTCGTATGCCTACCTTGAGCGGTATGCGCGAAAGAGGATATCCCGCAGAAGCGATAAAAGACTTTTGCGCACGTGTTGGCGTAGCGAAAGCCAATAGCGAAGTAGACCCCGCGCTACTAGAGTTCTGTGTTAGAGAATATCTAAACAAAAATGCAGATAGAGCTATGGTTGTAGAACGTCCTTTGAAGGTTGTAATCGACAATATGGCAGATGGCGAAGAACAAACGTTTAACGTGGTTGATAATCCCAATAACGAAAATTCGGGTACCCATAACGTCGTTTTAACGAAAGAAATTTATATTGAAGAAACCGACTTTGCGCTCGTTCCTCCGCCCAAGTATAAACGTTTAGTGGAGGGCGGTTTGATAAGGCTTCGCGGAGCGTATATTTTACGCCACGTTTCCACCGAACTTGACGAAAACGGTACTCCCGTATGTTTGCATTGTGAGTACATAGAGGATAGCGCTTCTGGTGGAACTAACGCAGGAATAAAAGTTAAGGGCACCGTACAATGGGTATCTTGCGACAAGTCTGTAGATTGCGAACTATACAAGTACGAAAGTTTGCTTGTCGATGCAACCGACGAGGTAACCGATTTTAACGACCGTCTAAATCCCCATTCGCTGGAAATAGTTAAGGGAGCAAAAGGGGAATTATATCTTGACGAAGGAGCGGTTGGCAAGAGTTATCAATTTATGCGTCAAGCTTATTACAAGTATGCCGGCAAGGTGAACGGAGTAAGCAAATTCTATCGAATCGTATCGCTAAAAGATACCTTCAACAAATAACGAATATCGAGTGATAAATGCGTGCGAAAGGCGCGCATTTATACTTGTGTGTAAAATTAAGGTAAAAATGTGTCGAAAATGTGAAAATTTGTAAAATATTTTTTTGCAAAGGTATTGTATTTTGCATTTTTATCTTGTATAATAATACGCGACTAGACTTTAATTACGCGGGTTGCGTACCCGATTAAGGAGAAGTGGATATGGCAAAATGTAAGGCATGTGGCGAAGTTTATACTGATGGCAGCCGTTTTTGTTCACGTTGTGGAGCTAGCGTAGTAGACGATAATACCGTTATCGCAGAAGCTCTTCAAAACGCACAAAAGGATTTTGACAGAGATTCAATGGCAACTCTAGACAAATCCAGAATTACTTACGTATGTTCGATTTGCGGTAGCATCAATCGTATCGACCAAGATAAGTGCACTCGTTGCGGTAAGCCTCGCCCCAGAAGCGAATACGTTACTGCTCTAAAGCGCATCAACGAATCTAAGGCTATGAATGCGGAAGCCGCCGAAACTTTGGTTGCTCCCTTGCCCGTTCAAGCAGAGCCCGTAGTTCAAGAACCCGTTGTTCAAGAGCCTATCGTAGAAGATAAGCCCGTTGCTCAAGAAGCACCTCAACCCGTTGTACAAAACGTAGTAGCAGTAGGCGGACAAGGTGGCGCTATTAGCCAACCATTCGTCGTTGTTCCCTACGTTGACAGTATGTATCCCCTTCGCCAATATAATCCAAACCAACTTTACAGATATCAACCCTATACTCCCGAAGAGCTTGCCGCTATCAAAGCTCAACGCGAAGCAGAAGAGCTACAAGCAAGACTACAAGCCCAAGCTAGCGCACCCGTAGAAGAAGTCGCTCCCGTTTGCGCCTTGGAAGATAAGGGAACCAAGAAGAAAGTTAGAATATTTGCTATATTCACTTTGCTACTAACCATATTCTTCGGCGTATCAAATTGGATGAGCGTTTATGGTTATGGCTATTGCGGTTTGGTAGAACTTATCGGTGGTAAAAATGTAGATTTATTCTCAACAATTACTTCATTGGCTCTTGGCGTAACCATCATTGCAGGATTTATCCACTCTATGGTAAGGTTGTGTGGCGGTAAAGCAAAATGTCGTGGCTGGATTATCGGCGTATTGATGCTCATCAGCTTCGTTTTGCAAATAGTTTCTTTTGCAGATGCAATCAACCTTGACGCAATTTTGGCATTCGTATCCCAAAACGTACTAGCCGTTGTAGTTAACGTTGTACTTATGATAGTTTATATCGTACTTTGTGCTTGCTCTCCCAGAGTTAAAAAGTGCAATTGCGATAAATAATATTGTCTTGGCGCGCTCGCACGTGCGTAGTGCTCAAACCAAATACTAACTTGACGGGGGTAATTATGGCAAACCGTGCAAATGAATATTTGATTACAAAACGTGATATGTCCTCGCCTTACTACAAGGCATATTGCGAGGCAAAGGCTTCTCGTAGGCCTGCTCAAGCACCTCAAAATCGCGTATCCGTATTGAATTCTTATTTTGACTCCGAGCCCGAAGAAGTAGTGAACGAAACTCAAGGCAGAAAGGTTAGAAAAGAGAAGGTAAAAAGACAACGCACCAAAGGAACTATGAAGAGAGCCAGACGTGGCTTTATGGTATTCCTAGTGATGCTATTCGCACTATTATACGTTGTTGTAGGAGCTTTGAGTTTCTTGCAAATAGAAGCCCTTGACGAGTATAATTCCTACCTAAATATGTTTACCAAGGTAGAAGAGGTCGTTCCCGAAGGCGCAACCCTAGAGCAAATAGAAAATGGTGATGCAGAATATGAGTACGTTTATACCAATATCGGTGCAAACGACGTTATTATGAGCTTCGCAAAGATGCTTATGGGCGACTCTATCGAGGGCGATTATTATTTCTATAACGAATGTCTAGCACTTATCGATGGCGCGGAAACTATGAATATGATAGCATATTACGCACTTCCCGTCGTTTTGGTGCTTGGTATAGTAATAGCACTTATCTTCTTTATCCGTGCATTTGTTTCACTTTGCACCTCTAAGAGAAGAAAGCTATTCGTTTTGAGCTCGATTTTGATGCTCGTACTTTCAATTATCGGTATATTCGCCGGCTTCTTCTGGAGCGGATTGGAATTCGCCGATGCAATGGTATACCTCAACGTTATGGCGCCCGCGGCACCTTTACAAGTTGGTTACGGTTACCTAATTATGACGGTATTGTCGCTACTTGCTTTGATTGCGAGCTTATTCGCTTTCCGTAGCAAGAAAAAGGTTCAATAAAGGAGATTTAAACAATGTTCGGTAAAAAGAAAAGAGAAGCAGAAGCAAGAGCACAACGCGAAGCAGCAGCTAGAGCAGCAAAAGCCAAGAAAGGCCCCAGCGCAAGTTGGCAAAAGATAAACAAGGGTCCCGTTCCCGTAGCAAGACCTGCAGATTATATCCAACTTACTCCCATCGTTCAACCCATTCCGCTCGTACCGTACAGCACTCAATTGCAACCTCTTGCAATGTATGACGATGGTCTTGACGAGGAAGATTACGATTAGTAGTGGTTTTTGCCAAGCATAAACGTTAAGAAAAGTACCTATTAAAAGGCGCAATTTGATTTGCGCCTTTTTTTTGTGTAAACTATGTGAAAATTTGGCAAAAAATTTTTCCAAAAGCACTTGAAATATCCTTCTATGTATGGTAAACTAGAGATACTATTTATAATTGCGTAATTTATAATTATAAATTAGAACTCATGGAGGGAATATGGCAGCAAAAAAACAACAAACTAAAGTTGCTTCCGCCGGTGCAAGAAAGCCCGGTGCTGCACCGCGTCCCGTAAGAGGTGCCGCTCAATACGCCAACCCTTATGCCGTACGTTATAACGCAGGAATGCCTGCCGGCGCTCGCAGACCCCAACCTAAAGCACAACCCAAGAAACAAGAAAAACCCGTTCCTGTAAAAAAGAACAGACGTAGAGAAAAAGATTACTTCTTCATTATGCGTAGGGGTGTATGTTTCGTTATTATGCTTCTCGCATTGGTTTGGATAGGTGTTTTTGCACTTAACTATTTGGGAATTATGCCCGAGTATACTTCCTTTATGATTCAACCCGACTTGACTCCTTTGGATGAACGTCTAGACGTTGAAACCGGCGAACTTGACGAAGATGGCAATGCTATTTTGGAAGAGTACGTTGATACCTCTGCTTACGTATCATTTATAGACCCCATCTTTGGTGCTTTGAAGAATTTGGTCGGCGTAGATATGGGAACCGATGAAAACGGTGAAAGCCTTTCCGCATTCTACGATGGAACGCTAGCACAACTTGCTCCCGAAAGTGCTGAAGAAAAAGAGGATGAAACCGAAGGCGACGACGTTGTAGCAGAAGCTGCGGAAGAAGAATCTAACGAAAGCGAAGGTGTAGAAGGGGATGCTCCTATAGAAGAAGGTACCGAGGAAGAAACCGAAGAGGAAGAAGTACTTACCTTCCCTCCCCAAGTAAGCACCGCTGTTATAACCGATGAAGCTCGCGAAGCTGATGGAATGACTGCTATAGCAGCAATGGCTTGGACCTACTTCCCCATCGTTTTAGTAGTTGGCGTTATATTCGCACTCATCATATTCCTTATTGCACTATTCAGCCTATTCGGTAGAAGAATTTATAAAGGCTTCGGTATTATGAGCGTTATAATGCTACTAGGTGGCGTCGTAGCTCTCGTAGCAGGTATGGCAGCTATGGGTAACTATATGGGCAATCCTATGCTACTCGAAGATGGTACTGCTACTAGCGTAATCGATTTTAGTCAAGCAATGTCCTTCCTAACCGGCGCGCTAAACGGTGCTCCCGCAACCGCAATCGACCCCGAAACCACTGCTCAACCTCTAACGATGGTAGCAGGATACGGATTACTCATAATCCTTATCATACCTATAGTAATATTGATACTCTCGTTCTTCGCAAGAAAGAAAGTACCATATAGCATATTCGATAAATAAGTCCAATAGATTTAGTAGGAGGAAACAAAAATGTCAAGAAAGAGCAAGAAAGCAGAACAAGAAGCCCTTGCAGCAGCACAAGCAAAAAAAAGTGCAAAGCCCAGAGTTACTTTCCGCGTAATGAACAACTGCGCTCCCGTTCCAGTTGCTAAGCCCGCTGATTTTATCCAACTCACTCCCATCGTTCAACCTATTCCTATTGTACCTTATAGCTCACAAATGCAACCTTTGGCACAATATGACGACGAAGAAGAATACTACGAAGATTAGTATCATATCAATTTAGAAATTAGGTCTCGCGACTTAAAAATAAACTCAATATCTATTCAGGAGGATTGAAAAATGTCAAAAAAGAGCGAAAAGAAAAACCAAATCGCCCCCGCTGCTGCTGAAGAGAAAGAAACCACTCCCGTAGCACAACCCGCAAAGGCTGTTCAACTCACCCCCATCATTCAGCCTATAGCATTCGTACCTTATTCAACCCAAGACCAACCTCTCTACATGTTTGACGATGAAGAAGAAGTTGAAGCAGTTGAAGAAGAAATCGAAGAAGAAGTAGTAGTTGCTCCCAAGAAAAAGGTTAGCTGCGCTGCTATTTTCCTAAGCATCTTCTCACTCATTATCGTTGGTATCTACGTAGCTGCTAACTGGGTAATTCCCGAGTATCTTGGTCTAGTTGATGGTCAAAGCGGTCTTGCAATTATCATGGACCTTATTGAAACCATGGAATTCACCAATTTCGTAAACCTAGCAATCGCTATCGTTCCCGTAATGGCAGTTCTTACTCTTATCGCTTCTCTCATTAGAATTATGAGAAAGGGCGCTTGTGTATTTGCTCAAATCACCACTTTCATCGGTCTTGTAGCAGTTATCGCAGCTCTTCTCCTTGCTCTTATCAATGGTGAAGTTGAAATCGGTTACGGTCTATATGCTGTTGCAGCACTAAGCCTTATCAACGTACTTATTGCTTACCTAGCAAAAAGAGACTAATTCAATCTAATCCACAAATAAACCTTTAATCCTTGCCCACTGGTTAGCCAGTGGGTAGGGGATTATAATTAGATAATTAGTTATACTTAAAAATATTATTACTATATCCTTATACTATAGTTAGAGGAGATTCCTATGAGAAATAGAAGAAATAGACGTCAAGCGTCAACGGATAACGTTCAAAGAGCAGTTGCTCCCGTTAAGCAACCTTTGGCTGGTCCGTTCCCCACAGCACAAATTCCTGCAGCAAATATGATGTTGCCCAACACCAGCGGTCTACAAGTAGTAGGTAACGGTATGCCTCTTGGCTTGCCCACTTATACTTCCGTTGATGAGTATGGTAGAGCATATACTCCCATTATGCACTACGGTCCTCAAACCCACAGCGCACCGGTTCCCGTTGCAATTGCTCCTGCAATTTGCCAACTCAACCCGATAGTATCTCCCGTTGCTTTTGTTCCCTATGCAGGACAACAACAAGAGATGTTAACTACAGATGACGACAAGAGGTAGTATTATGGAAAAAAATATTATGGAAAACAATGCTCCCGCTTCTAGTGTTCCTGTAGACGCAGGTAGATGGGTTGCAGTAGACCAAAACAATTTAGGATTTAGCGTTCCCTCGCTTCCTAACGGTCAACCCGTTCAAGGACCCGATGGCGCAATTTATTGCGTAGGAAAATCACAAGACGTTGTAGCTCCCATAGCTGGTAATGCAAACAACGCTATCCCCACTCCTTCGGGAATAGTACAATTACCTCCTATCGTACAACCCATTGCTTTGGTACCCTATACTTCACAAAATCAACCCCTTCTTCAATACGACCCGTATTCAAGACCTGTTGAACCCCAAGCAGCACCCAAAGCTCCCGTTTACATTCGTAAGCCCTACAAAGGCATCAGCATCGTTTCTATGCTAATCGCTATCATCGGTCTAGTTGGACTTTTGATTTTGAGCGTAGTTAACGGAGTAGAATTCGGCGCAAGAAGCGCTGGTAACTATGCTGGTTACGACGTAATCGCAGGTATCGCTAGCGTGCTCGGTCTAGGCGAAGTATACTATGCAAATATCTTTGCCAACGTAGCAAACGATGCAATGGGCAAGATAGTTCTTTCTATTCTCCCCTTCGTAGTACTAGTTATCGCAGTTATTTACGTATGCTTGGCTATCAAGTATCTCGTAAAGCTTGCTCAAGGTAAATCCCCCCGTTGCGTTAGTGTTCTAGCAATAATCAACGTTATCCTTACCATTCTCGTAGCTGTTTTAGGTATGCTTGCATATCAAGCAGAAGGCGGAAAGGAAATAGTAGATTATTTGATGAATACCAATGGCGCTGTATTATCTATGGGTATTGGCGTTATCGTATCACTAGTAGCATCACTTGTTCTCTTTATTCTTCCTCTATGCCCCAAGAAGAACGCATATATGGTAGAAAAAGACCCTTCTAAGGACTCCTATCCTATAAAATAGGTTAAAAAGTATAACTAAAAAATAATTCTCAAGGAAGCTTTTAAAGAGTGTTTGTTTTGCAAACACTCTTTTTCTATTTTCAAGCGGTAAATTTACATTTTTTGGCATAAATAAGTGCATATAAATATTGTACGCGCGCACGCACGTGAGGGAGTATAAAGTTTTGCTTGCTAAAATCATAAAAGTATAGTATTATATAAAAGACGAATATAACGGAGGTTACACCACATGTTTGAAAAAGTTCAACAAATGGTTGCAGAGCATCTCTCTATTAGCGTAGATAAGGTAAAACCGGAGTCTGATTTTATTATTGATTTAGAAGCTGATAGCCTTGATATAGTAGAAATGCTTATTGCTTTAGAAGATAGTTTTGGTATCGAATTTGAAGATAGCGAAATGGTTGATATCAAAACAGTTCAAGACGTAGTAAACTTTATTGAAAGTAGAAAATAAATAGATTATTTTTTTCGTAAATAAAGCATAAAATCAATTGACATAACTCCGGAATAGTGCTAATATAGTAAAGCACTCGTCTAGGGGTGTCATTTTTTTGAATGTAAAAAATTTAATTATTGGGTAAAACTCAATAGGAGGAATGGTTATATGGCCAGCAAAAAAGAAGTAAACGTAAAGGTAACTCTTGCTTGTACCGAATGCAAACAACGCAATTACGACACTACTAAGAACAAAAAGAACAATCCTGATAGATTGGAGCTTAACAAATACTGCAGATTTTGCAAGAAGCACACCGTTCACAAGGAAACTAAATAGTTTCGGAGGCTGATATGGCAAAAAATAAGGTTAATCTTGGCGTTAACGTAGACGAATCTGTTGTTGAAGAACAAAAGAAAGTTTCTCAAGAAAAAGATAAGTCCGTTAAAAACCAAAAGAGTCCTAAAAACAACAAGAAGGCTAGTGCTAAAAAAGCATCAAACTTTGGCGCCAAAATCGCCAAGTATTTCCGTGAAATAATTTCGGAGCTTAAGAAGGTTGAATGGCCTAAGCTTAATAGGACTAAAAACAATCCCGGCGTTTGGGCAAATACCGGTACCGTTGTCATCGTAGTATTGTTCTTCTTGGTTATCATTACTGCTTTTGATTTGGGTCTATTGTCCTTGTTCAAACTCTTGGTTGGTATTCCGGTGGGGTTATAATGAGCAATATTGATAATGCAAAATGGTATGTAATACGTACCTATTCGGCTTATGAAGCATTTGTTCAAAAGAATATCGAGAAGATGATAGAAAACAACAATCTTCACGATTTCATTTTCGACGTATGCGTTCCTACCGAAGAGGCTATCGTAGAAAAGAATGGTAAGCGTAAAGTTGTGGAACGTAAAAAGTTTCCCGGCTACGTTTTTATTAAGATGGTTTATACCGACCAACTCTATTACCTAATACGTACTATTCGTGGCGCTAGCGGTTTCGTTGGTCCCGAAGGTAGAGGATTAGCTCTTACTTTGGAAGAAGTAAAACGTATGGGACTAGAAAAGGTTCACGAAGAAGATTTCCACGTAGAAATCGGCGATACCGTAAGAATCGTATCCGGCCCCCTCGAAACCTTTGTTGCAACCGTTGAAGAAATTTATCGCGACAAAGAAAAGGTTAGAGTTATCGTTCAAATGTTCGGTAGACAAACTCCCGTTGAACTCGAGTTTGGTCAAATCGAAAAAATCAACAATTAAAAAATGGGAGAGCAATAAAATCTCATCGTATTGCTCGTTTGAACCAGTATAGTCAAGGAGGTATCCGACTATGGCAAAGAAAATAGTAACAACAGCAAAACTTCAATTGCCCGCAGGCAAAGCAACCCCCGGTCCCCCTGTAGGTTCCACCCTAGGACCTCACGGTATCAACATCGCTGGTTTCGTTAAGGACTTTAACGACAAGACTCGTGATAAGGAAGGATTAGTTATCCCCGTCATCATCACTATTTATGCTGACCGTTCCTTCACTTTCGTTCTTAAGACCCCTCCGGCACCCGTTCTTATCAAGAAAGCTTGTAAGATTGACTCCGGTAGCGCAAAACCCAACCGTGATAAGGTAGCAAAAATCACCAAGGCTCAAGTAGAAGAAATCGCTAAGATGAAGATGCCCGACCTCAATGCAGCATCTTTGGAAGCAGCTTGCTCTATGATAGCTGGTACCGCTCGTAGTATGGGCGTTTTGGTAGAGGACTAGGAGGTGCGATATGAGAAAAGGTAAAAACTACAAAGATTCTTTAAAACTTTATGACAAGAGCAAAGCTTATGAAACCGCAGAAGCTATTGACATCGCTCTCCAAACCGCAAAAGCAAAGTTTGACGAAACTATCGAAATTTCTGTTAAACTAGGTGTTGACCCCCGTCACGCAGACCAACAAGTTCGTGGTGTTGTAGTTCTCCCCAACGGAACCGGTAAGACCGTTAAGGTTTTGGTTATCGCTAAGGGCGTTAAGGCAGACGAAGCACTCGCAGCTGGCGCAGACGTAGTTGGTGCAGAAGAAATCGTTGCTAAGATTCAAGGCGGATGGTTCGATTTCGATACCTGTGTAACGACTCCCGATATGATGGGTCAAGTAGGTCGTCTAGGTAAACTTCTAGGACCTAAGGGCTTGATGCCTACCCCCAAGAGTGGTACCGTTACTATGGACGTAGCAAAAGCTATCAAAGATATCAAAGCTGGTAAGGTTGAATATCGTGTTGACAAAACCGCTATCATCCACTGCCCCATCGGCAAGAAGAGCTTTGGTCAAGAAAAGCTTCTTGAGAATATGAACGTTCTTATGGATGCTATCATCAAGGCTAAGCCCGCAGCAGCTAAGGGCACCTATCTTAAGAGCGTAGTTATCAGCTCTACTATGGGCCCCGGCGTTAAAGTTACCTATAAGCAAAACTAATTAAACCGTTAATTTGTTTGACAAAGGTAATTAGAGAGTATATAATATACTTGAACTAAATAATATTCCTTCCCAGACCGTATGTGGTAACTTAAATCTCGAAAGAGGGCATACGCAGAAGAAACACTAGCAATTAGATTACACGTTTGTTTGTAGTTGAGCTCCGTTTCCGTTTGGGAACGGAGTTTGTTTTATAGACTTAAAGGAGGTAAAAATGTCACAAGCAATTAGAGAACTAAAAGAGAAACAAGTTGCCGAAATTAAGGAAATGATTACTAAGGCTCAATCTTTCGTACTCGTTGACTACAAAGGACTAACCGTTGCTCAAGATACTGAATTGCGTAACGAGTACCGTGCAAACGGTGTTAAGTACGTAGTACTTAAGAACAGACTTCTTAAAATCGCTCTTAACGAACTCGGCTACAACCAATTTGACGATGCTCTCAACGGACCTACCGCTGTAGCATTCGCAATGACCGATAACATCTCCGCTCCTGCTAAAATCGCTTCTCAAAAAGCAGCAACCACCAAAAAGCTTGCTTTCAAGTGCGGTATGGTAGACGGAACCTATTTAGACGAAGCTGGCTGCAAAGACCTTGCACTTCTTCCCTCTAAAGAAACGCTCATCGCTCAACTTCTCGGACTTCTTAACGAGCCCGTTGCAGGTTTTGCTAGAGTACTCAACGCTTATGCAGATAAGCAAACCGAGGCTAATGCCTAATAACACAAACTATTTATTTTAAAATTATTAAGGAGAAATATAACAATGGCAGATATTCAAAAAATCGTTGATTTAGTAAAAGAGTTAACCGTTCTCGAAGTTAGAGACCTCGTTAAGGCTCTCGAGACCGAATTTGGTGTAAGCGCAGCAGCAGCTGTAGCAGTAGCAGGTCCCGCAGCAGGTGCAGCACCCGCAGCAGTTGAAGAAGAAAAGACCGAGTTCGACGTTGTTCTTAAGGCAGCTGGTGGCAACAAAATCGCTGTTATCAAGGCAGTTCGTGAAGTTATCCCCGGACTATCCCTTATCGATGCAAAGAAAATGGTTGAAGAAGCTCCCAAGACCATCAAAGAAGGCATCAGCAAGGAAGCTGCAGAAGAAATGGCTGGAAAGCTTAAGGCTGCAGGCGCAGAGGTTGAAGTTAAATAGTTTAAGCCTCGCCTTTTAGCGAATAACTTTGTCAAGGTACCTTTCTCCCTCGGTCATTTACGTCAAGTAAACTCCCGTCGGCAGAAGGGTACCTTTTCGCGTTCTTCATCAAAAAAACGAGGCTTAAAAGAGCTTCTAAAAAAGTGAAGATAACAATACACGCCTTTTAGCGAATAACTTTGTCAAGGTACCTTTCCCCCTCGGTCATTTACGTCAAGTAAACTCTCGTCGGCAGAAGGGTACCTTTTCGCGTTCTTCATCAAAAAAGTTTCTAAGCAATTTAAAAGCACTCTTTCGAGTGCTTTTTTGTTTGATAGGGGATTACTCAGCGCGGTCAACTTTAATCTTTATTTTTGCATTTATGTCGCGGTATACTTTGATTTCGGCATCGTAAATACCAACTGCCTTGATATTATCCTTGATAACGATTTTCTTTTTATCAACGGTATATCCCATTGCTTTTAGTGCGTCGGCTACGTCTTGAGTGGTAATGCTACCATACATTTTTTCACCACCGAATTTAGCTAGAATGGTTACGGTTATGCCTTTTAATTGCTTTGCTAGAGCTTCTGCGGCTTCACGTTCTTCTTTGAGTAAACGAGCTTCTTTAGCAGTTTTTTGTGCTATTTCGTTCATCATTTGTTTGGTTGCTTCAACAGCCATTTTCTTGGGGATTAAGAAATTCTTTGCATATCCGTCGTTTATAACTACGACTTCGCCTTTTTTACCGTGTCCTTGTACGTCTTGTAATAAAATAACTTTCATAATAGTACTCCTTTTATTGGAAATAGAATAACACTTTAACGATTAAAAGTCAATAGTAATATTTTTTAAGAGGTGGTCCATACTAAATAAAAAAGGAGAAAGATATGGAACAACTCAAATGTACTACCGCAAATTGCATACACAATCTTAAATCACGTTGTAACGCAACTATCGTCGGTATAGACGAAAAGGGCAGATGCGCTACTAAAATGAAGAGAGTAGGGGGTGCTTTAGAGCAAACCTTTGCCGAACTTGAAGCTGGCGACGAAATAATGCAAGAGGCGCCGAGCATCGTGCAATGTGATGCTAGATGTATTTACAATCGCGATAATAGATGCGGAGCATCCTCAATATTGGTTAAAGATAAGCTAATGAGGACTAAATGCGAAACCAGAATAGTAGAAGATTAGTGAACTATAACCGTGGCGTAAGCTGATACTGCTTTGCCTTCGCCGATTTCACCTACACCTTCGTTGGTTTTTGCGGATATCGTTATATTTTCTAAACTGATGTCCAAAATTCTAGCAAGTTTTATGCGCATAATGGGAATATAATCGGCAATTTTAGGCTTTTGAAGAACTATGACGACGTTTGCACTTGCTATTTTATAGTTCTTATCACGACATATTTCCATTACTTCCGAAAGCATTATGGAGCTATCAATATCCAAATATTTGGGATTATCGTCGGGGAATAGGGTGCCTATATCTCGTTCCCCGATAGCGCCCAAAATTGCATCTATAATGGCGTGTATTACTACGTCCCCGTCGCTATGTGCAATTGCTCCGTATTCGTAAGAAATTTCCACACCGCCCAGCATAAACTTTTTAAAAGGGGCGAGTCTATGTAAATCGTAGCCCATACCAACTTTTGCATTGAGGGAAACGAAATCCCCGCGAGTGGTCAATTTTACGTTGCGTTCGCTACCTTCTACAATGCGTGCGGGTGCTACGTAACGACTATAAAGCAAGCTTTCGTCGGTAAACGAGATACCATTTCCGTAAGATTTTAGTAAATCATTGAGTAAAAAGCCTTGTGGCGTTTGTACAATATACAATTTATCGCGGTCAAATTCACCTATAATTTCGCCATTATTAACCTCGCGTACGCTATCGGCGAGAGGTAGGGCAGGTATGCCGGAACCATAACGTTCGACAGAGTCCATAACTCTATGTACGAGTGCGATATCTACGTACGGGCGCGCTCCGTCGTGCACTAGTACGCCTTCGGCCGTGCATAATGCAAGTCCGTTCATAACAGATGCCGGTCGACTATCACCACCTATAGCGAAAGTGATACGATTGTCGCATAGTTTTTCCTTTATTTCCTCACCCCAATCGACGTCTTCTTGACGTAAAACGACAATTATTTTTTCAATGTTAGGAATGCGTAAAAAAGCATCTATCGTGCGTTCTAAAACGGTAGAGTCTCTTAGTAAAAATTTAAGTTTATCTCCGCCTGCACGGTTGCCTGAGCCACCGGCGACGATAACCAAATCAAACTTCATTTACAATCTCGTATAGCGTTGTTGCATCCGCTTTTCCTACGTTTCCGCTTGGAATTATAAGCACTTTGAAGAAAGCTTCTTTATCCCCAAATCTAACGCCTATAATGTCGCCAACCTTGACTTCTTTGGAAGGTTTTGCGGGTTTACCGTTAATAAGCACACGAGAAGCGTCGCAAGCTTCGTTTGCAACGGTACGCCTTTTTATTATTCTAGATAGTTTTAAAAACTTGTCAACTCTCATACGCCGATTATAACATAGACCTGCGACTAATTCAAGTAGCTAAAGGTGATTTGGAGGCAACAAAGTAGGGGGCATATCTTGCGCGTATATATATGCGTATATTTATATTATTAAAAATTATAAATAAATTATAAAAAATGCTTGACAACCATCCCAAAGGGGGTGTAAAATCGTAAAATGCGTAATTATACTGGATTTGTATGCGCTATAGGTAAAACGAGGTGCAAAAAATACGGTATTTTATGAGCAAAAACGTCAAAAATCGATAGCCTTAATCTTCAATGCTAAAAGGTTGTCAATACTTGACGGAAAAACACAGGTAATTGCCTAAAATTTTTACAAGGAGCGTATAAGATGTCTCAAAGAATGCACAAAATCAAGCGCGGGAACGTTGAAAGATGGTCTTTTAGCAAAATAAAAGAAATCATCGATATTCCCTATCTTATCGAAGTTCAAAAGAAATCCTACGATGCTTTCATCAACCAAGGTATTCGTGAAGTTCTTGCCGACTTCTCTCCGATAACCGACTTTTCGAATAAAATCGAACTTTCTTTCTTAGAGCACAAGTTCAAGAGCGAAAGCAAGTACACGGTTAAGGAAGCAAAAAGACGCGATGCTACTTACACCCTTTCTCTTTCCGCAAGAGTTCGTTTGCTTTGGAAAGAAACCGGTGCTTTCATCGATGAAGACGTATTCATGGGTGAAATTCCGAGAATGACCGAAAACGGTACCTTCATTATCAACGGAGCAGAACGTGTAGTTGTATCACAGCTCGTTCGTAGCCCCGGCGTTTATACTACCGCTGTTGAAGATAAGAAGAGTGGTCTAACTCACTACGAAACCCAAGTTATCCCTTCACGTGGTGCTTGGTTAGAGTATATCCAAGATACTCATAAAGACGGTAGTTCTTTGAGTGTTAAGGTAGACCGTACCCGTAAGATTTCCGCAACCCTTCTTCTCCGTGCATTGGGATATGGCACCAACGAAGAAATTTTGACCATCTTCGGTAACGACGAAATGATTGCTAACACTCTTAAGAGAGATGGCAACATCGATAACGTTGAAGATGCAAAAATCGATATTTACAGAAAGCTTCGTCCCGGTGAGGTTCCCACCCAATCTGCAATCGACGCTCATTTACAAAACCTTTTCTTCGATACCCGTCGTTACGACCTATCGAAGGTAGGCAGATATAAATTCAACAAACATCTTTCACTTGCTAACCGCATTGAAGGACACGTTCTTGCAGAAGACGTTATAACCGAAGATGGTGAAGTTCTTGCAATGGCTAACGATACCGTTACCCGCGAACAAGCTGATGCTATCCAAAACGCAGGTATCAATTCCGTAATGCTCAAGAACATTCAAGATTTAGAAAATCTTCCCGCTGTTAAAGTTATCGGTAACAACACCGTTGACCTAAACGGATACGTTGATTGCGACCCCGCAGAACTCGGCATTACCGAAAAGGTTTACTATCCCACCCTTAAGAGCTTGATTGAAGCAAGCGAAGGGGATATGGAAGTTCTTAAAGCAAGCATCAAGGCAAACGTTAGTGAGCTTGTTTGCGAGCATATTTCCATCGACGACATCATCGCTACTATGAGCTACAACGTAAATATGCGTTTCTACAACAAGGAACTTCGTTGTGGTTATCATATTCCCGACAATATCGACCACCTCTCGAACCGTCGTGTTCGTAGCGTTGGCGAACTACTACAAAACCAATTCCGTATTGGTATGAGCCGTCTTGAAAGAGTTGTTCACGAAAGAATGATGTCCCAAGATATCGAATCTGCAACTCCTCGTTCGTTGATTAACATACGTCCCGTATCAAGCGCGATTAGAGAGTTCTTCGGTTCTTCACAGCTCTCTCAATTTATGGACCAACCCAACCCCATAGCAGAACTTACCCACAAGAGAAAGCTATCTGCTCTTGGACCTGGCGGTCTAAACAGAGAACGTGCAGGCTTCGAAGTTCGTGACGTTCACCACTCTCACTATGGTAGAATGTGTCCTATCGAAACTCCCGAAGGCCAAAACATTGGTCTAATCACCTCGCTATCCTCTTATGCAAAGGTTAACGAATACGGATTTATCGAATCTCCTTACCGCAAGGTTGATAAAGAAAGCGGAAAGGTAACCGATATCGTAGAATATCTTGCAGCAGACGAAGAAGACAAATACATAGTTGCTCAAGCAAACGAGCCTCTAGACGAAGAAGGCAGATTTGCTAACAAGCGCGTTACTTGCCGTTACAGAGATGCTATAAAAGAGTTCAGCAGTGAAAAGGTTGACTATATGGATGTATCACCTCAACAATTGGTATCCATAGCAACATCACTAATTCCCTTCCTTGAGAACGACGACGCTAACCGTGCATTGATGGGTTCGAACATGCAACGTCAAGCAGTTCCGCTACTCCGTCCCGAAGCACCTATCGTAGGTACCGGTATGGAACACGTTGTAGCACACGACTCCGGCGTATGTATTCTTGCTAAAGAAGCCGGTGTAGTAACCTACGTTAGTGCAAACAAAATCGAAGTTACTAGCGATAACGGTGTACAAACTTATGAACTACAAAAATTCGTTCGTTCCAACCAAGGAACTTGTATCAACCAAAAACCCGTTGTTCGCAAGGGCGACGTAGTTAAAGTTGGCGATACTCTAGCAGATGGTCCTTCTACCGAAAACGGTGAATTGGCACTTGGACGTAACATCCTAATCGGCTTTATGACTTGGGAAGGTTACAACTACGAAGACGCTATCCTTATTTCGGAAGAACTAGTTAAGAACGACGTATTTACCACCATTCACATCGAAAAGCACGAGCTCGAATGTCGTGATACCAAACTTGGTGCAGAACAAATCACTCGTGATATTCCTAACGTAAGTGAAGAAGTTCTAAAGAACCTTGACGAAAACGGTATCGTAAGAATTGGTGCAGAAGTTAGAGTAGGGGATTATCTAGTAGGTAAAGTAACTCCTAAGGGTGAAACCGAACTTACTCCCGAAGAAAGACTACTCCGTGCTATCTTTGGTGAAAAGGCACGTGAAGTTCGTGACGTATCCCTAAAGGTTCCCAATGGTGGCGAAGGTACAGTTGTTGACGTTCAAATCTTCTCTAGAGCAAACAAAGACGAGCTTGCTCCTCAAGTAAACCAAATGGTTAGAGTATTTATCGCTCAAAAGAGAAAGATTGGCGTAGGCGATAAGATGGCAGGTCGACATGGTAACAAGGGTGTTATTTCCCGTGTTCTCCCCAAAGAAGATATGCCCTTCCTCGCAGATGGTACTCCTCTACAAATCGTACTTAACCCTCTAGGCGTTCCCAGCCGTATGAACATCGGACAAGTTCTAGAAGTTCACTTGGGCCTAGTAGCTAAGTTACTTGGAATAAAAGTTGCAACCCCCGTATTCGATGGTGCAACCGAAACTGATATTCAACAAATGTTCCTAGAGAACAAACTACCCGCTAACGGTAAACTTGACGTATACGATGGTAGAACCGGTGAAAAGTTCGAAAACCCCGTAACCGTTGGTTATATGTATATGCTTAAACTTATCCACCTTGTTGACGATAAGATTCACGCACGTTCCGTTGGTCCTTATTCACTTGTTACCCAACAACCTCTTGGTGGTAAAGCTCAATTCGGCGGACAAAGATTCGGTGAAATGGAAGTTTGGGCACTCGAAGCATATGGCGCTGCAAACATTCTACAAGAAATGCTTACCGTTAAGTCAGATGACGTTATGGGTAGACAAAAGGTATTTGATTCTATTATCAAGCCCAATGCAACTATGGCAGCTCCCGGACTACCCGAAGCATTCAAGGTTCTCAAGAAGGAAATGCAATCACTCTGTATGGACGTTAAACTTCTTACCGATACCAATGCAGAAGTTGAACTTGCAGAGCTTGATGACGACCAACAAGCATACGAACCCATTATCCCCGGCGCACACGATGACAACAAGGGACTCCTTGACAGTATGGATGACGAAAGCGACGACACCTTGTTTGGCGCAAACGGATATGAAGCATTGTTTAGCAGTATGACCTCTAGTGTAGCCGATACCGAAGATGATGATTTACTATCATCACTAGGTAGCATCGAAGATATTTCCGAAGAAGATGATGATGACGACGATGATAGCTTCAATCTAAATCTAAACGATTTATACTTTGATAAAGACGGATACACCAGCCTCGACGAAGCAGAATCTATGCTTCTTGACGAATTCAACGACGAAGACTAATAGGGAGGAATAACTATGATAGAAATTAATAGTTTTGATGCAATGCAAATCTCTCTTGCCTCTCCTGATAAAATCAGAGAGTGGTCTCGTGGCGAAGTAACCAAGCCCGAGACTATCAACTACAGAACCCAAAAGCCCGAAAAGGATGGTTTGTTCTGTGAAAAAATCTTTGGACCTACCAAGGACTACGAATGCCACTGCGGTAAATATAAAAGAGTAAGATTCAAAGGCACCATTTGTGATAAGTGTGGTGTTGAAGTTACTAAATCAAAGGTACGTCGTGAGAGAATGGGCCACATTGAGCTCGCTTCTCCCGTTGCACACATTTGGTATTTTAGCGGTGTTCCCAGTCGTATTGCAAGTATCCTAGATATGGCTCCCAAGCAAGTAGAGCAAGTTATCTACTATGGCGCACACGTAGTTATCGACCCCGGTACAACCGATTTTTACAAGTACCAAGTTATAAAAGACGATGAATATCGTGATGCTCTCGAAAAGTTTGGCGCAGGTTCTTTCAAAGCAGGTATGGGTGCAGAAGCTCTAAAAGTTCTTCTTCGCGAAATCGACCTTGAAGCAGAAAGTGCAAAGCTAAAAGATATAATTGCAAAGTCTACCGGTAACAAACAAGCTAAGGCTGCAAAACGCCTAAGCATAGTAGAAGCGTTTAGAGTTTCCGGCAACAATCCCGAATGGATGATACTAGACGTTATTCCCGTTATCCCTCCGGACCTCCGTCCTATGGTACAACTAGACGGTGGCAGATTTGCAACCAGCGACCTTAACGATTTATATAGAAGAGTTATTAACCGTAATAACCGTCTAAAGAGAATGTTTGAGCAAGGCGCTCCCGACGTAGTTATCCGTAACGAAAAACGTATGCTACAAGAAGCAGTTGATGCTCTTATCGATAATGGTAAGCACGGTAAGCCCGTTACCGGCCCCGGCAACCGTAACCTAAAGTCCTTGAGCGATATGCTACGTGGTAAGCAAGGTCGCTTCCGTCAAAACCTTCTTGGTAAGCGTGTTGACTACTCCGGTCGTTCGGTTATCGTTGTTGGTCCCGAACTAAAGCTATATCAATGTGGTCTACCCAAGGAAATGGCAATCGAACTCTTCAAGCCCTTCGTATTCCGCAAGCTAGTTGAATACGGATATTGCCAAAATATCAAGAGCGCAAAGAATGCAGTTGCTCGTGGTAAATCCCAAATTTGGGACGTACTAGAAGAGGTTATCAAGGACCATCCCGTTCTTCTAAACCGTGCTCCTACTTTGCACCGTTTGGGTATCCAAGCATTTGAACCCGTACTAGTAGAAGGTAGAGCTATAAAGCTTCACCCCTTGGTATGTTCGGCATTCAACGCTGACTTCGACGGCGACCAAATGCCTGTTCACGTACCTCTATCGATTGCAGCTCAAGTTGAAGCACGTTTCTTGATGCTTTCCACCAACAACGTTCTTAAGCTTAGTGATGGTAAACCTATCCTTTCACCTACCCAAGATATGGTTATCGGTTCTTACTACCTAACCCAAGTTAAACCCGGTGCTAAGGGCGAAGGCAAAATCTTCAAGGATGAAGAAGAAGCTAAGATGGCTTACCAAGTAGGCGATATCGACCTTCAAGCAAAAATCGAAGTTAGAGTTACCAAAGAAATCGATGGTTGCGTTTATAAAAAGCGTATTCCCGTAACCGTTGGTAGAATTATATTCAACGAGGCTATCCCCCAAGATTTGGGATTCTGCAAGAGAGAAACTGCAGAAGATATGCTCGAGTTCGAAGTTAACCACATCAATGGTTGGAACCCCATTGGCAAGAAGCAACTTTCTCAAATCGTTGCAAAGTGCTTCAAGCTACAAGGCTCAACTGCAGTAAGTAAGGTACTTGATAAGATTAAAGCTCTTGGCTTCAAGTACTCTACTATCGGCGCTATCACCACCAGCGTTTTCGATATGCAAATTTCCGGCAACAAGAAGATACTTCTTCAAAAGGCTGAAGACGAAGTACACGCAATCGAAAAACGTTTCCGTCGTGGTATGTTGACCGAAGACGAAAGATATCAAGAAACCGTTGACGTATGGGCAAAGACCACCAAAGACGTTGCTGACGACCTTGAAGAAAACTTCAAGAAGTCCGATAAGTTCAATCCCATTTGGATGATGGCAGACTCAGGCGCTCGTGGTAGTATGCAACAAATCAAGCAACTTTCCGGTATGCGTGGATTGATGAACGACCCGACCGGTAAAGTTATAGAAATCCCCGTTAAGAGCTCGTTCCGTGAAGGTCTATCCGTTCTAGAGTACTTTATCTCTTCTCACGGTGCTCGTAAGGGTGGTGCAGATACCGCACTTAAGACCGCTGACTCAGGTTACCTAACCAGACGTCTAGTTGACGTTGCACACGACGTTATCGTAAACGAAGACGATTGTGGCGACACCCGTGGATTTACCGTTAAGGCAATAGTAGATAGTGCAGGCGCAGTTATCGAAGGTCTAAAGGAAAGAATTGCAGGTAGATTTAGCGTTAAGAATATCGTAAGCGCAGACGGTGAAATCATCGTTCCCGCCGATACTCTAATAAGCGAAGACGACGCACAAAGAGTTGTTGATGCAGGTATCAAGGAAGTTACCATTCGTTCCGTACTAACCTGTAAGGCAAAGCGCGGTGTATGTGCAAAGTGCTATGGTGCTAATATGTCCAGCTGGAACAAGGTTAAGATTGGTGAAGCAGTTGGTATTATCGCAGCACAATCAATCGGTGAACCCGGTACTCAGCTTACGATGAGAACCTTCCACACCGGTGGTATAGCAACCAACGCCGACATCACCCAAGGTCTACCCCGTGTTGAAGAATTGTTTGAAGCTCGCGAACCTAAAGGTAGAGCAACCGTTGCTACCATCAGTGGTATAGTAAGCATCAAAGATACCGATACCGTTAAGATTGTAACCGTAACCGATGGCGAAAATAGTCTTGATTACAAGATTTCTTCCAAGGCTAAGTTACTAGTTAAGGATGGCGACAAAGTTCAAAGTGGCGACCCCTTGATGGTTGGTTCCGTACATCCCCAAGACACTCTTGCAACCAGAGGTGTACAAGGCGTTCAAGAATCTATGATTCGTGAAGTTCAATCCGCATATATCACCAACGGTGTTCATATCCAAGATAAGCACATCGAAGTTATCGTTCGTCAAATGCTTCGTAAGGTTAGAATTACCGAGCCTAACGACACCAACTTGCTCCTCAACGAAGAAGTTGACCTCGGTAGATACGAAGAAGAAAACGAAAGAATACTCGAAGAAGGCGGTATCCCCGCTACCGGTAAGAGAATACTTCTTGGTATCACCAAGGCATCTCTTGCAACCGAGTCCTTCTTGTCCGCAGCATCCTTCCAAGAGACCACCAAAGTTCTTGTTGATGCAGCTATCCGTTCCAAGGTTGACCACTTTACCGGTCTTAAGGAAAACGTTATTATCGGTAAGTTAATCCCCGCTGGTACCGGTATGAAGTGCTATAGAAATATCACTCTCGAAAAGACAAACGCAGGCGAAGAACAAAGAGTGGCTTCCGAAAAGTTGTTCGAAGACGATTACGACGATTCTGATATCGAAGGCTAAAATAACCTATAAACAACAATGCGGAGCGATTTAAAAATCGCTCCGTTTACTCTAAACGTGAGAAAAAGGCTATGAAAAGATTATTTACTTGTGAATCCGTTACCGAAGGGCATCCTGATAAGGTTGCCGACCAAATAAGCGATGCAGTTCTTGACGAAATGTTAAGGCTAGACCCTTATTGTAGAGTTGCTTGTGAAACTGCTGTTACTACGGGTATGGTATTCGTAATGGGAGAAATCACTCTTCATGAAGGATATGCCGATATCCCCGGTATAGTAAGAAAGACCATCAAAGAGATTGGTTACGATAAGAGCGAGCTTGGTTTCGATTATAAGAGCTGTGCTATTAACGTTCAAATAGACGAGCAATCCAGCGATATAGCAATGGGTGTTGATAGTTCTCTAGAGCATAAGGCAGGCGGAGACGACTATGATTCCGTAGGAGCAGGCGACCAAGGAATGATGTTTGGTTACGCAACTAACGAAACGGAGAGCTATTTACCTTTACCTCTTGACCTAAGCCACAAAATGTGCAAAAAGCTTGCAGAGGTTAGAAAGGCTGGCATACTAGATTATCTTCGTCCCGACGGAAAGGGACAAGTTACCGTTGAGTATAACGACGATAAAGTTGTTAGAATAGAAGCGGTAGTTCTTTCCACCCAACACGCCGATAGCATAGATATCGAAACCTTGAGAGCCGACGTTAAGCGCGAGGTAATCGACAAGGTTATGCCCGCTGAGCTTATTGACGAGAACACCAAGTTCTATATTAACCCTACCGGAAGATTTGTTATTGGTGGACCTAACGGTGATAGCGGACTAACGGGCAGAAAGATTATCGTTGATACCTATGGTGGCGCTTGTGGACACGGTGGCGGAGCATTTAGTGGAAAGGACCCCACTAAGGTTGATAGAAGTGCCGCATATTACGCAAGATATTGCGCAAAGAATATAGTTGCAAGTGGACTAGCAAGCAAATGTGAAATTCAACTTGCCTATGCAATAGGTAAAGCACAACCGGTATCCGTCGTAGTAAACACCTATGGAACGGGTAAAGTTAGCGACGATAAGATAGCCGAATATCTACCCAAGGTATTCGATTTCCGTCCCAAGGCAATAATCGATGCTCTTGACTTAAGAAAGCCCGTATATTTTGATACCGCTTCTTATGGACACTTTGGTAAGGCTGATTATAGCTGGGAAAAAACCGATAAGGTTGAGGAACTAAAGAAACTACTAAAATAAGATTAGTGGTTAAGCAATCTAGTTAGCAAAACAAAAAGCACTCGTTTTTCGAGTGCTTTTTAGTAATATTCATCTATACCAAGCAGGAAGTCGCTTGATACTTCCAAATAGTTAGTAATTTTAACCAAATCATCTAAGGAAGGGTCTCTTCTGCCTTGTTCCCAATTAGCGTAGGTGCTAACCGCAATATTTAAGGCATTAGAAATATCCTTTTGAGAAAGGTGTTTTTCTAATCTTAGTTGTTTAAGGTTTTTAGCTAATATATCCATAAAAACTCTTTTTTGTTATCTTTTTCAAATATAATTTACCACAATGTAGTCAAATTGACTTGACAATAGTCAAATTGACTATATAATTTAATTGTAGAACTTTGATAGGAAGGAGAGTTTTATGAAAAGAAAAATTACTTTACTGGCACTTGTTTTAGTAGTTGTAGTTCTTTCGACCTCGGTTTTGTTTGCTTGTAATAAGGAAACAAACGATGGCAAGTATTACCTGTACGAAGATGGTGTAAAAGACGAAAACTCTTGGATAGAAATCAAGGGTAACAAGTGGATTGATGACGCCGGTGATGGTGGAACTTTTGAAGAAAAGGGTGGCTCTTTGGAATTTTATGACGAAAACGGAGAATGGATTTGTAGTGGTAAGGTTTCAAACGGCGTTCTCGTAATAGAATCTCTTTTGGGTTCATCGGAGTATCGTAAAGACGGTGTAACTGGAAGCAGTGACGATAAGTCACAACAAGGAAACACCGACCACAATATTGTGGGTGGCATATGTGAAAATTGTGGTGTAACGGCGTATACACGTGAAGGTAGCTATATTTATTTTGGCATCTATCCCCAAAGCAAGGTAACGGACAGTGCCCTAAAGAGTACGCTAACCGGTAGTGCGGGAGCATTACCTACCTCATCCAATAGTGGTTCTTGGACTTCCTACGGATATTATATTGATGGTAGCGTAAGTAACTTTATGTGGTATATAGATAAGGAATACGATGGTGAAAAGTACCGCGGCGTATATTTTACCTCCTATCGTCCATGTTTTATGCCCTCAAGTAGTAGTTTTAATTCTGGCCAAGACGATAACGGATATAGTACCGGTAACGTATACTGGTTCAAATACGAGCCCATCAAGTGGAGAATGCTAAGTGAAAATGATGGTAAAGCGCTAATGCTTGCGGAACTCATACTAGACTCGCAAGAGTTCTATCCAAGCAGTAGCAGTCATACCGAAAACGGAAAAACTATATACGCTAATAACTGGGAGTATAGTACCATTAGGAAGTGGTTAAACGAGACCTTCTATAACGTAGCGTTCAACGATTTACAAAAGGCGCTAATAGTAGGAACAGAGTTAGATAACAAGACTACAGCGCATAATGGTAGCAGTAACAGTTACGCAACCTGTCAAAACAATACGACGGATAAGGTATTCTTACTATCGTACAAGGATATGCTAAATCCCTCCTATGGTTTTAGTTCAAGTAGTGGTAATTACGACACTGCAATGTTAAAGAAAACCAGCGATTACGCCCAAGTACAGGGAGCATATACTTCTACGGACTCAAGCTTCTTAGGCAATGGTTGGTGGTGGCTCCGTTCGCCTAACTCTTACGATAGTGACTACGCGTTCTGCGTTCACTTCGACGGCGGCGTCGTCAACGGTTACGTTAGCGACCCTACTCGTAACGGCGTTGTGCCTGCTTTGACGATAATACTTTCATAATCGTCGCAATCTTAAAATCACGCTAGTGGTTTGAATAAAAACATTTAACGTAAAAAACGCCTTTGTTTAGAGGCAAGACGAAGGAAAATAAAAAAGCCGAGGGGTTGCTGTACTGACGTACTGCGCCCCGACGGCTTTTTTGCTTTTTCAAAGTATTGCGCTAAAGAAATGCGTTTTTTTATATTAAATCGGTGTTCAAAATATAATAGTATTGTAGTAATTCGCGTGAGTATTCAACAACCTTGCCTTCGGGCAGAATCAACATTCTCGTTATACCTATTTGCTCAACAAAGTCGGGATTGTGGCTTACGAGGAGTATGGTGCCCGTATAATCGCGGAAGTTTTCGCCTATTACCGCTTGGGTGTCGGGGTCAAGGTGGTTGGTGGGCTCGTCTAGAATTAGTAGGTTGGCGCGCTGTAAGAGGAGTTTGCATAGGGCAATTCTTGCCTTTTCACCCGGGGAAAGTACGCCCACTTTCTTGAATACGGTATCACCTTGGAATAGGAAATTGCCGAGAATATTGCGCCTTTCTAAATCACTATATCCGTCGCATTCGGTGTTATCAAATATATTCTTGTTTTCGTCAAGTAGCTCAAGCTCTTGGGCGTAGTAGGCAATGTCCGTCTTTTGACTAAACTTGATAGTGCCTTTATCGGGCGGTAATTGTCCTATAATCAGTTTTAGTAGGGTAGATTTACCTACACCGTTTTCACCCACAACTAGAAACCTTTCGTTTCCGTTTAGCGCAAAAGATAGCTTATCGTACAGATTGGGCTTCAAGGGGTAGTGGAAGGTGAGCGAATCAACTTCAAGGGGTACTTTGGGACTTTCGCGCTTGGGGTCTAGCTTTAACTTCAAGTGGCGGTAAACCTTGTCCCGTTTTTCTAGGTTGGCAATCGCCTTTTCGAGCTTAGCCTCTCTATCAAAGCCCATTCGCTTTAGGTTATGGTTGGTGCGTGATGCTTGTCTTGCCTTTTGAATAAAGTCGGTTAGCTTCTTTATTTCCGCTTCTTGTTGGGTGATACGTAACTCCTTTAGCACCTGTTCTTGGGCATATTTGCGCTTAAAAGAGGTATAATTACCATCGTACACCTTCATTTTGTGGGTAACCTTGTTTACAAAGAGTATCTTGTTTACAACCTCGTTTAGGAAATCGACGTCGTGGCTGATAATTAGTACCGCACCCTTATAGTTCTTTATATAATCGGTTACGAAATCTTTGGTATGAACGTCCAAGTGATTGGTGGGCTCGTCGAGAAGGAGTACTTGGGGCTTGGAATACAAAACGTGTGCAAAGGCTATTTTGCTCTTTTGACCGCCCGAAAGGTCGCCTAGCCTCATATCTAGTAGGTCGCTATCTATGTGCATAGAGGATATCAAGTCAAGGAGTAGCCCTTCGGCATTATAAACGTCGAGGTCTTCTAGCCTTGCTTGTAGCTTTTCCATACGCGCTAGCAGATACTCTTGCTCTTCGCCCTCTGCTGTAGCAAGGCGCTCGTATACGCTGTTAAGCTCGTTTTCTATCTTCTTTATGGGACGCGCATCGAACAAATAGTCCCAAACCGTCTTTTCTTGTTCGCTAAAATCGATTTCTTGGGGAAGATATCCTATGCGTGCATTACCGGTAACAATTTGTCCGCCATCTAGCTCTTGCTCTTTGAGTATAACTTTAAAAAGGGTGGTTTTACCCGCCCCGTTAACTCCGACGATACCCGTTTTATCGTTATCGCCTATATAGAATTCGGCATCGTCGTATATCACTTCGGTGCCGAATGCAAGATGTAGATGACTACCGCGCATAGTTTTCCTTTAATTATAGTGCTGGATTGGCGTCCAAATCCAAAGATGCGGGCGCTATTCCACACTTGATTTCTTCATAAGCACAAATTCCTATCATAGCCGCGTTGTCGGTGCATAGGCTACGAGGGGGAAGGAGTACCTTGCAACCTGCCTTTTGTCCCGCTTTGGTTAGCCCGTCGCGGAGCGCAGAGTTAGCTCCAACACCACCTGCAAGGCATATCGTCTTTATACCCGTTCTCTTGGTCGCTTCGATGGTATGGTCTATTAGTACGCCCGTCGCTTCCGTTTGGAAGGAGCAAGCAAGGTCGGCGGGGTTTATTCGTCCGCCCCTAGCTTTGGTATTGGCTACTAGGTTTATAACCGCTGTTTTTAGCCCCGAATAACTAAAGTTCAGGTGGCTTTCGCCCTTGAAAGCTCTTGGGAGCTTGTAAACGGGTGAACCCTCCCTTGCAAGTCTATCTATTTCGGGACCGCCGGGATAGGGGAGCCCAATAACCCTTGCAACCTTATCGAAAGCTTCGCCAACCGCATCGTCTTGGGTTTCACCCATAATTTCCATATCGTCAAAGGCGTTTACCTTTAAAATATAGGTATGACCACCGCTTGCAAGCAAGCAAATAAAGGGAGGCTCCAAAGTGGGAGCGGATATATAGTTTGCCGCAATATGACCTTTTATATGATTGCAAGCGACTAGTGGCTTTTTGAGGGTGTATGCAAGTGATTTGGCATAGCTTACGCCTACTAGTAGTGCTCCTAGTAGTCCGGCACCATAAGTTACCGCAATAACGTCGATATCATCAAGGGTAACGTTAGCTTTTTGTAGTGCTTCCTTGGTGATACTGTCTATTGCTAGCGCGTGGTTACGAGAAGCGATTTCCGGTACGACTCCACCAAAACGCTTGTGTATCTCTATTTGTGAACTTATAACGGAAGAAAGTACCTCTCTACCGCGAGTTACCGCTACCGCGGTTTCATCACAAGAGGACTCGAAAGCGAGTATAAGATAATCGTTACGAGTTCTCAAAGCATCTAATTTTTCTTTTGATAATTCTAAATAGGTCATGTTCTTGCTAAAGTTAGTATATTTATTTCCTTTGCGCCATTGTTCTTTAGTATTTGGGCGCAAGTAGTTGCGGTTGCTCCCGACGACATTACGTCATCTATTATAAGTATCCTTTTGCCTATAAGCAACGATTTATCGTAATCTTCCCTCATTTGGAAGGAGCCAGCCAAGTTTTCGTACCTCTCTAGCCTTGATAAACGATGGCTATCTTTGGACTGAACGTGGCGGTGCAGGGGCTCGGTTAACTGCATTCCAAGGGCATTGGCTACCGCAACCGCTATTCTCTTATTATGCTCAAAGCCTCTGGTTTTTAGTGCGCTTTCCGAGCTTGGTACGTATACGAGATAATCGGCGGTAATTTCCATTGCCTTAGCGTAGTCTATAAGGAATTTGGATATATATGGATGCAACCACGGACTTCCTTTATCCTTATAACTAACTATCATATATCGAATGGAACCGGTATATTCAAAGGGTGCGTACGCCTTGTGATATGGCAAAAGTACGTTGCGACAATGTACGCATTCTCCCATATGCTCCACGTAAGCTCCGCATTTTGGGCAGGTTGTTCCGTGGCGGTAGGGTAACCTTTTTAGACATTTTTCGCATAGAGAGTATTCCCTATGTTTTTCGTCTAACTCGGCTCCGCAAATATAACAAGTATACCCCTCGGGGTAGACCGCGCGAGAAAAACTCGATAACGTCTTTTTTATCCACGCAATGAATTTAGTTTTTTTAGATTCTGGCATATTAGCTCCTTGAGGAGTGTATATCTTTTAGTGTGGTAATCGTTGTATACCATAGTGCGCAAGGCTTTGTGCGTACCCACTATGACTACCGCGCGTTTAGCTCTTGTTACCGCGGTATAAAGCAAGTTTCTAGAAAGCATAGGTCCACCGCTAGAAAGCGCTAGAACAACTACGGGGAACTCCGAGCCTTGACTTTTATGTACGCTTACAGCATAGGCAAGCATAAGATGTTCTTGTGATGCACGTTCGTATTGTACCATTTTTCCGTCGTCGAATTGTACGGTCAAACAGCCTCGAACAATATCTATAACGTAACCGATTTCACCATTGAATATCCCCGTGCCTTGTTCGCTACCCCGTTCCCATTTTAGAGAGTAATCGTTGACCGTGTGCATAACCTTGTCGCCGACACGGAATTCTACACCGTTGACGGTTACTCCGTTTTTGTTGGGGTTAAGTGAGTCTTGGAGTATGCTGTTAAGGGTTTCTACTCCAGCCAAACCCTTTTTAACGGGGGCGAGCACTTGTATATCCCTTGACGATATATTTAAAAAATCGGGTAGTCTATCGGTAACCATAGTAACTACCGCTTTTTGAATGTCGTTAAAGTTTTCTTTGTTATCAAAGAAAAAGTCGTTTGAGGAGTTGCGAAGCACCGGCATCTCTCCACGATTTATGCGGTGTGCGTTTTCGATAATAAGCGAATTTGCCTCTTGGCGATGTATTTCGTTTAGATAACATACGGGAAGAATACCCGTTTCGATAATATCGGCAAGTATGTTGCCGGGCGAAACGCTAGGGAGTTGGTCCTTGTCGCCAACGAGTATCAATCTCGATTTTTCGGGAAGGGCGCGAATAAGCGCGTTAAAGATATAAATATCCGCCATCGAGATTTCGTCTACGATTACGACTTCGGTATCTAGTGGCTCGTTCTCGTTATAACGATAGGTGGGGTGTCCTTGTGAAAAATCCATTTCCAACAGACGATGTATGGTTTTAGCGGTGTAATCGGTGGATTCGGCAAGCCTTTTTGCAGCTCTGCCGGTAGGGGCGCATAACGATACCTTCATTCCCGCCGATTGGCATAGGTCGAGTATACATTTTACGATAGTCGTTTTACCTGTTCCCGGTCCGCCCGTGATAACTACGCTACCTTTATTTATAGCGGTCGTTACCGCTTCTCTTTGCGTTTTATCTAGATATAACGAGTTGGTGCGCTCGAATACGTTTATTTCTTTATCTAAATCTATGGATTCGCCAAAGTTTTGGTTTGCAAGCTTCACTAAACGCGCCGCAATACCGTTTTCGGTATTATAATCGAGGGAGTTGGAGTAGTATCTTATGCTGTTTCCGTCTTCGTCGCTAATAAGCATACTGTGAACCTTTCCAAGCAGTTCAAGACGAGGAAGCATTTCGCCAATACGCTCAAAGTTGTCGTTTTTAAGTAGGATTGCCACTCTTTCAATCAGCAATTCGGCAGGAAGTGTCGTGTGCCCTTCACGAGCCCCGGCTTCGCTCAAAACGTGCCTAATTCCCGCGATTAAACGGAAATCGGAATCTAGGTCAAAACCCATTTTAACTGCTATTTCATCGGCTGTGGTAAAGCCTATACCATCTATATCTTCAGCTAGTATATAAGGATTCTTTTTTACGATAGTTTCGGTAAGTTCTCCGTAAAAAGAAAAAATCTTTATGGCTTTCGCCATAGAAATATTGTACTTTTGTAGGAAAATTATGGTGTTACGCATACCCATATTTTCTTTGTACGAGCGACCGATTTCCTCAGCTCGCATTTTACCTATGCCACTAACTTCCGCTAGCCTTTCGGGTGCGTTTTCTAGAATACTAAGGGTTTGCAGTCCAAACTTGTTTACGATTTTGGTTGCAAGCACGGGACCAACGCCATAAAAAAGACCGCTGGCAAGATAATTGACTATGCCGAGGCGGTTAGTGGGGGCTTCAAATCGTACGGATGATACTTCAAATCTATCGCCATATTTGGCACTAGCAGTCCACTTGCCTTCAAGAGCCAAGCTTTCTCCCTCGCTAACTTCGGGTACGCAACCTACAGCAGTAATCACACCGCTATCGGTTTCTATTTCCAATACCGAAAAACCGTTATCGGGGTTATAAAATATAACCGCTTGTACACTACCTTTTATTTCCATACATAAAGATTATAACATATAATAAGTAAAATGTGTTGCATAATATAATAAAATATGGTTAAATTTAGATAGTGGGTATCGTCTATAAGACCTACGTTTAAAAAAGATAAACTAAAGTAAATTTTTTCTTCTAAAACTAATTGTTTTTAGTTGACTTGACGATTTTTCCTTGCTATAATAACTAGGCTTGCAAATATGCGAGTATTTTGTGTAGCAAAAGGAGCCTATGGAACCGTCAATAATAAAATTATTATCGGAGAAAAAGGTTATCGGATTAAGACAAGTAAATCGCGGTATCAAAGAAAATCAAATAAGGTGTGTTTTGATTGCCGATGATACCGAGTGCAATATTAGGCTAGAACTTATGAAAACCTGCCGTAACGCACGAATTCCAGTAACCCGCGTACCCTCTAAGTCCGAACTTGGAAGAACGCTTGGAATAGAAGTGGACTGTTCAACGGTCGGTATCCTCAAGTAAAAGCCCTTCGATTTTCCCAAAAGGGTTGAACGGGAAAATCAAATAACGTAAGGAGGAACCCTTAATGCCAACAACTAATCAGCTCATCAGGCAAGGTAGAACACGTCAAACCAAAAAGTCATTGACTCCCATTATGGACGGATGTCCCCAAAAGAGAGGCGTATGTCTTTCCGTTACGACTACTACCCCCAAAAAGCCTAACTCCGCAGTCCGTAAAATCGCAAGAGTACGTCTTGTAAACGGAATGGAAGGTACCATTTATATTCCCGGTATCGGCCACAATCTCCAAGAGCACAGCGTAGTGCTTATCAGAGGCGGAAGAGTTAGAGACCTTCCCGGTGTTAGATATCACATTATTCGTGGTACTCTTGATACTGCCGGTGTTGCAAAACGTAAGCAAGCAAGGTCTAAGTACGGCGCTAAAACTCCCAAATAGTTTTAGCAAGAGAAATTTATAGGAGGATACTGAAATGCCCAGAAGAAGTGGTGTTCCAAAGAGGAACGTTTTACCCGATCCGGTTTATAATTCAGAAGTAATCACCAAACTTACCAACCAAGTTATGCTTGATGGTAAACTAGGTACCGCTCAAAAAATCGTTTACGATGCATTCGCAATCATCAAGGAAAAGATGGGTCAAGCTCCCGAAGAAGTTTTCTTCAAGGCTCTTGAAAACATCATGCCCGTACTCGAAGTTAAGGCTCGCCGTGTAGGTGGCGCTAACTACCAAGTACCGCTAGAAATAAGACCCGTTCGTCGCCAAACCCTTGGCATCCGTTGGTTGGTAACTTACGCAAGAAAGCGTGGTGAAAGAACTATGTGTCAACGACTCGCTGGTGAGATTATGGACGCTTATAACAACGCAGGTGGCGCTATCAAGAAGAAAGAAGATACCCACCGTATGGCAGAAGCAAACAAGGCTTTCGCACATTTCCGTTGGTAAGAACCAAAATATCGCAAAGCAACGTGAACGGTATGCATTCATACCGTTCATTTTATAGTTAAGACGGTAAAATCCGTCGTAGTAATGTTATAGGAGGTTATTATGCCAAGAGAATTTCCCTTAGATAAAATACGTAATATAGGTATTATGGCTCACATAGACGCAGGAAAGACCACTACTTCCGAGCGTATATTGTTCTACACGGGAAAAACCCGTAAGCCCGGTGAAACTCACGATGGCGATGCTACTATGGACTGGATGGTTCAAGAGCAAGAAAGAGGTATCACAATTACCTCTGCTGCGACCACCACTCAATGGAGAGACTGCAGACTTAACCTAATCGACACTCCCGGACACGTTGACTTTACCGTCGAAGTTGAAAGAAGCTTGCGCGTTCTAGACGGTGCTGTTGCTGTATTCTGTGCTAAGGGCGGTGTTGAGCCTCAATCGGAAACCGTATGGCGTCAAGCTGATAAATACGGTGTTCCTCGTATAGCTTTCGTTAACAAGATGGATATAAATGGTGCAGACTTTGATAGAGTAGTTAAAATGCTCGACGAAAGATTGCACGCAAATCCTTTGCCTCTTGCACTTCCTATCGGTCAAGAAGATACCTTTAGAGGTATAATCGACGTTATCAACAACTGTGCGTTGATGTATAGCGATGCTGACCTCGGAAAGAACGTAGAAGTTGTGGAAATCCCCGACGAATACAAAGAAAAGACAGAACTTGCAAGAATGGCTATAGTAGAAAGCTGTGCCGAACACGACGATAGCTTGCTAGAAAAATATTTTGCAGGCGAAGAAATCACTCCCGAAGAACTAATTAGCGTTATCCGTAAGGCAACCATCGCTATGGATATCGTTCCCGTTCTTTGCGGTAGCGCTTATCGTAACAAGGGCGTTCAATTATTGCTCGATGCTATAGTAGATTATCTACCTTCTCCCGTTGACGTTGCTCACGTTGAGGGCGAATGGAGAGAAAAGAAAGAAAGCAGAGAATCTAGCGATAAGGCACCTCTAGCAGGTCTTGCGTTCAAGATTATGGTTGACCCATACGTAGGTAAACTCGCTTTCTATCGCATATATTCGGGTGTATTGAAAGCCGGTACTATGGTATTTAACGCCATAAAGGGTAAGAAAGAACGTATCGGTCGTATTCTTCGTATGCACGCAAACTCTCGTGAGGAATTGGAAGAAGCTTTTGCTGGCGATATCGTAGCACTCGTTGGTCTAAAAGATGTCAGCACCGGTGATACTCTATGTGATAACGCACATCCCATCATTTTGGAAAAGATGGAGTTCCCCGACCCCGTTATCAGGGTTGCAATCGAACCAAAGACCAAGATAGGTCAAGAAAAGATGGGCATTGCTCTTTCCAAGCTAGCAGACGAAGACCCTTCGTTCCGCACCTACACCGACCAAGAAACCGGTCAAACTATTATTGCTGGTATGGGCGAATTGCACCTTGAAATCATCGTTGATAGACTTCTTCGTGAATTTAAGGTTGAAGCAAACGTTGGTAAACCCCAAGTTGCTTATCGCGAAACCTTCAAGCAATATGCTAAAGCAGAAGGCAAATTTATACGTCAATCAGGCGGTAAAGGTCAATACGGACACGTTGTTATCGAGGTTACTCCTTTGGAGCCCGGTAGCGGTATCGTATTCGAAGACAAGACCGTCGGCGGTTCTGTTCCCAAAGAGTATATCAAGCCCGTAGAAGAAGGCATTAGAGATGCAGCTCGCGCAGGCGTACTTGCTGGTTACGAATTGGTTGATTTCAAGGTTGACTTGATAGATGGTTCCAGCCACGAAGTTGACTCTTCCGAAATGGCGTTTAAGATTGCTGCAAGCATGGCACTAAAGGGTGCTGCCGAAAAGGCACACGCCACTCTACTAGAGCCCCTTATGGCTGTTGATATCACCGCTCCCGATGAATATTTGGGCGACGTATTGGGCACCATAAGCAGTCGTCGTGGTTCTATAAAGAACATCGAAGACAGAAAGGGTTCAAAGGTTGTTAGCGCAGACGTTCCCTTGTCGGAAATGTTTGGTTATGCAACCAATCTTCGTTCTGCAACCCAAGGTAGAGGCTCGTACTCTATGCAACTAGGTTGCTATACCGAAGTTCCCAAGAGCGAATTCGAAAGAATCGTTGGAAAAAAATAATATTTGTCCAAAAATTATTAAAATAATTATTTAAATTAAGTAGACAAACATTATTATTTATATTATAATTGAAAAAGCGGAGTAAACTCCGCACCAAAACTACAAACAAAAAATAAAAAAATAATACCATTATTTGGAGGACAATCTAATGGCAAAAAGTAAGTTTGAAAGAACTAAGCCCCACGTAAATATCGGTACCATCGGTCACGTTGACCATGGTAAGACCACCCTTACCGCAGCTATCACCATGGTTTCTGCTGCTTTGGGTAATGCAGAAAAGATGAGATATGACCAAATCGATAAGGCTCCCGAAGAGAAAGCAAGAGGTATAACAATCAACACCGCTCACGTTGAATACCAAACCGCTACCCGTCACTATGCTCACGTTGACTGCCCCGGACACGCTGACTACGTTAAGAACATGATTACCGGTGCTGCTCAAATGGACGGTGCTATCCTCGTAGTTGCTTCTACCGATGGTCCTATGCCCCAAACTCGTGAACACATCCTTCTTGCAAGACAGGTTGGCGTTCCCTATATCATCGTTTTCATGAACAAGACTGACCTTGTTGACGACGAAGAACTCCTCGAGCTCGTAGAAATGGAAATCCGTGACCTTCTTTCCACCTACGAATTCCCCGGCGACGATATTCCGATTATCAGAGGTTCCGCAGTTAAGGCTCTAGAAGCTGCTCAAAACGACGACCCCGACAATCCCGCTTGCGATTGTATCCGTGAACTACTCGATGCAGTTGACAACTATATCCCCGCTCCCGAACGTGCAAACGACAAGCCCTTCTTGATGCCTGTTGAAGACGTTTTCACCATCACCGGTCGTGGTACCGTTGCTACTGGTAGAGTAGAACGTGGTGAAGTTAAAGTTGGCGATAAAGTTCAAATCGTTGGTATCCGCGAAACTCGTGAAACCACCGTTACCGGCGTTGAAATGTTCCGTAAGCTCCTTGACTATGCTCAAGCAGGCGATAACATCGGTGCTCTTCTCCGTGGTATCGATAGAAAAGATATCGAACGTGGTCAAGTTCTTGCTAAAGTTGGCTCAATCAAGCCCCACACCCACTTCAAAGGTCAAGTTTACGTTCTAACCAAGGAAGAAGGTGGACGTCATACTCCTTTCTTTAACGGTTACCGTCCCCAATTCTATTTCAGAACTACCGACGTTACCGGTTCAATCACTCTTCCCAAGGATGTAGAAATGGTTATGCCTGGCGATAACATCGACATGGAAATCCAACTTATCACTCCTATCGCTATCGAACAAGGTCTCCGCTTCGCTATTCGTGAAGGTGGCAGAACCGTTGGTTCAGGCGTTGTTGCTGAAATCATTGACTAGTTTATAATTAAACATACTAAAACGGTAGCTTCGGCTACCGTTTTTTATTTATAAAAATAAATAACCTTTTGGTTAAAATAAAGGAAATAGCTATTGACAGTGCTATAAAGTAAGTATACAATAATAGTATATTTATTTAGTGGAGCTTGGTATGAGATTGAAAGTTACAATAGTAGTCCTTTTGGTGGCAATTACCGTGGGTTTAGTGGGAGTTGGTTTATATACCGGACTAAGCAAAACGCCTACGAATGAACCGGAAGAACCTCAAAAAATTGATTGTACTATAACAGTTATGTCGTTTAACGTTAGGACGATAAATTTTGGAATTGAAAAAAATCCTAACGATGACATTGATTTAAGAACCCCCTTGATGTTAAAGCAAATAGCCGATGCAAATCCCGACGTTATAGGTGTTCAAGAATGGATGTTTGCTCACGAAGGCACTTTGAAAGAAGAATTACTCAAGACTTATGGTTTTGTCGGTCAAAGTAGAGATGGTTCATTTTTTGGCGAAATGAGTGCGATTTTCTATAAATTGGACAGATTCGAGCTAGTAGATACCCACACGTATTGGCTTTCGGAGACTCCCGAAAAATTATCCCTTGGATGGGATGCTACAATCTATAGAGTGTGTACCGTTGCTTACCTAAAAGACAAATTGAACGATAAAATCATAAGATTTGGTAACGTTCATATGGACCACATAGCTGCGGTTGCTAGAGAAGAGGGTACAAAATTAGTAATTGATAGAGCTGTTGCTGACGAATATCCTGCAATTCAAGTAGGTGATTTCAATTATGATATTAAGCATCCTAATTATCAATATTGTATCAAAAATATGGATGATACTAGACTAGTTGCCCCCAATGCTTTTACTACTTCATCGTATAACGGCTGGAGGGATAGTTATATTATGAATGGTGGTGACCCCATCGACCATATTCTTGTTACTAAGGATGACTTTAACGTTTATAGCTACGAAGTACTAAGCTATAAAGTAGACGGATTGTTTGCTTCCGACCATTTCCCTGTAGTAGCTAAAATTGAATTGAAGTAATAGAAGTAATGCTTAACCAGAAAAAGAAACCTTGCATTTGCAAGGTTTCTTTTATTTACAAGGAACAAGCACTAAAATTCTATCTTATATACCTTTACTCCGTGTTTATTGACTTTGGCGCATATCTTGTCGCTAATCTTTTGTGTTTCACCGCTCCAGAGGTCGGTAACGGTGTATTCTTCGCTAAATTTAAGACCGTATTGTTCTAGGTTGCGTAGTGAGCAACTTGCGTTTTTGGCGCCACCATACTTGTTAAAGAAGCATAGTGCAAAAGAACCGTCTGCTAGGGGTTTAATAAGGGTATCGACGCCACCCTTCTTTATTCTTTTGCATTGTATGCCCAAAGGGTCTTGGTTGATTGCTATCAAATTTTTATTGGTTACGATGGATAGAACTTCGGGGGTGATTGAGCGTAGGTCGTTACCGAGGATAAGAGGAGAGGCCATCATACACCATAAAGAGAAGTGCGATACGTTCTCGTCGTAGGTCAAGTTTCCGTTACCAACCTCTAACATATCAGGGTCGTTCCAATGACCTATGCTAGCGTACTTATCAAGTTTTACGTTGTGGCGATACATATAGCTAATCATCCAAGGCCAAACGGGACGAATGTCGGGAGTGGTGCGCCAAAGGTTGCCGGCTGTTTTACCCCATTTATATGGAGTATTCCAACCCCATTCGCATATTGAGAAAACAATAGGTTTTTCTTGGGAATTAGTATCCTTAGCTACTTTTTCCGTAGCTTTCTTTAATTGTTTACCCATATTTTGGTATTGTAGCATTGCACTATCTGCGCGGTTGCCAATGGGGTTAAATAGTCTAATCTTGTTATTACCTGCTTTTAACTTAACGGGAGTTTGGAAACGAGCGGTATTGTTATAGTGCTTTTGGTCGGGAAAATCTACCATATAAACGTCGGTGTCGTTTACTTTAACCATAAGGCACTTTTTATATCTACCCTTTTTGCGAATATCAATAGTAACAATATACTCACCGTCTTCCTTGACGGTTACGTTTTCGAACTCTATTGCGCCGTTATTAGCATCTAGTCCCGTTACGCGGAATCCGTTTGGTGTTACTTTATCGCGCCATAATCTTGCCGAGCCAAATAAGGTGGCATTTTCAACCGAATAGAACTCAGTTTCTCTTTCACCTTTTTTAGCAACCGAAATGCCATATACCCAAGGCGCATAAGGTGAGATTTTTATATGGTGGCAGTAATCGTATTTGAAATATTCGATACCCCATTTTGCAAAGGTAAGGGCATCTTGCTTTTCGTGATATAGAGTGCCGGGAAGGTCTTCGCAGGTTTCGGTTCCGTTGGAAGAATAGATACCGACCTTCAAGCCCAGGTCGTTTATTTTTTTAACAAGGCTTGGTATTCCGTGAGCAAAAGTAGTGAGGTCTCCTTGTAGGTTTCCATCTTCATCTCTCAAGCTACTGTGCCAGTTATCGTCAAGGTTAACGTAGGTGTAACCTGCATCTTTTAGCCCGCTATCAACCATGGCTTTTGCTGTATCGTAAATTAGGTCTTCGTCTATATGGTTTTTGAAGGTGTTCCAGCTGCTCCACCCCATAGGAGGAGTTAGTGCAACTCCGTTTTCGTATGCAGTGGGGTCATAAATTTCGGTTACTTTTTCGCGTATGCCGACAAGTCTTTTTAAATAGCAAATAGGGCAAGTGCCATTGCGTTTCATATATACTCCTTTAGCGCGATATGCGCTTTCCGTTATTATATTCTTTTATCAAATTGAAGTACTCGGCACGGGTAATAGTTATAACGTACCCGTGTCTGGGTGTAAAGCTAAGGGAATAATCACCGGTCATATGTAGGGGAGTAAAGTTAGAAAAGTCCTCCGTTTCGTATAGGACGTAGTTTACGCCCCACCAGCCTCCCCAATGAAGGTCTGCCATTACAATCCATTTATCCTTATTGATTAGCTTATATGCGTTAGAGCCTTCGCACATTATGGTGCTAACCTCTTTTAGGTCGGTATAGCCCGAGGTAAGAGTAGCGGATGAAAGCATTTTGATGCCTTGATTAGCGCTAGTTTTATAGAAGAATCTATAGGTTTCTCCGTCTTTTACGATATCACCGTCGATGATGTCTTCACCAGGGATTTCTAGTAATATTTGAGGCTCACTAGTTAAAGTTTTGAAGTCTTTGGTGTAGAAATAGTATATACATTTGAACCCGTTATCGGTGGTACGATATACCATTTCGTAGGGCTTATCGGCGCTAAAATATACCATATATTCTCCGCGTTGTTCGTCGTAAATAGCTTGTGGCGCCCACGCTGCGGTAGCTTTTTCAAGAACAGGATATTGCCCTGCAAGAGGAATGATAGTTTCTTCTTGCCAGTTGATAAGGTCGTTAGAGCGCCAGGTAATCAGCGAGTTATTGCTTCGCCAACCATAACGCGCGTGCATATCGGTAGCGAGCATAACGTAATCACCCTCTTCGGTTTTAAAGATAAAGGGGTCGCGCACACCGCCCGTACCGGAGTTTGAAATTAGTATAGGTTGGTTGTTGTTAAGTGCGGTATAATTATATCCGTCGCGAGAAAGAGCGTAAAATACCGCTTCTTGAAGGGGACGAGTACCATCTGCTTGTAAATCTTCGTTGCCTTCGAAATATACGAATAGGTAGGCAAACGGCTGATTTGCATCGCGCGTAACGAATATGCTTGCAAGCAGTGTAGCAAGCGTTAAGGCGACTATCAAAGCAACAAAAGTTTTCTTCATCCGTATATTCACACTCCCATAAAGAGGATATGAAATTTTCCACAAAAAGGTTAATATTATTTTAACACGATATATAATATAATTCAATAGCGATTTTAATAATATTTATTCTATATAGAATATCTATAATAAGAGGCAATAAAAGCAGTTCTAATAATAAAAATTACGAAAGGGAAACGAATTTTTAACAAAATAATTACAACTATAAATTATAATAATTGCGTTATCAATAAGGCTAATAATTGTTAAATTAGCATACCTAAAATACAAAAACAGATACCCAAAGGCATAAAATACGGAGCAGTCAAGCACGATAAAAACAAAATAGAAAAATATGGATTTTATATCGACATTTATATAAATATAGTGTATAATAACAAATATGGAAAAGAACGAGAAAGCTAAAAAGCAAAACAAGAATAACAAGTTCCCGTGGTTCTATTACGTACTCTTTGTAACTCTAAGCAGGCTGGCTAGAGTTTTCTTTAATGGGAAGGCTATACAAAGTAAGGCTTTTAAAGAAGCGAAGAAAAAAGGCCCTTTACTAGTTATGTGCAACCATTCGTGTGCATTGGATTTTGTATTCTTCATACCTCCTTTTGGTTTAAAGAAAATGACTTTTGTCGTTGCCGAGAATATGCTTTATTCCACACCCTTCTTAGCTAAGATTATTAGAAAAGCTGATGCAATTACCAAAAAGCAATACGTTGCAGACTTGAGCTGTGTTAGAAAGATAAAGAAGAGCTTGGATAGTGGTATATCGGTTGCTCTTTGTCCCGAAGGTCAAGTATCTTCTTCGGGTAAGACGGGTATTGTACCCAATGCCAATGGTAAGCTTATGAAGTTTTTAGGGTATCCTGTTGCGATATGCAACACACACGGTGCCGGATTATCTCGTCCCAAGTGGGGAAACGGTGCTCGTCGCGGTAAGGTTATAACGCGTTGCGATATTCTATATACTCCCGAACAAATAAAGGAAAAATCGGCAGACGAGCTCTATCAAGGTTTGGTCGAGGCGCTCCAATTTAACGAGCACAAGTATCAAATCGAAAACGATATCAAATTCAAGGGTAAAAATAGAGCGGAGGGCATCGAGCGCATTTTATATCGTTGTCCCAAGTGTGGCGAGGAATATTGCATAACCACTAGTGGAAATTTGATTGCTTGCACCGCTTGCGGTAATAGTGTAGAGTATTCTTTGAATGGTAAACTTATTCCTATCGGCGAAGGCTCAGAGTGTCCCGAACGTGTCGATTTATGGTACGATATGGAGCGCGAAAGCGTTAAAGAAAAAATCAAGAGCGAAGATTTTATGCTTACACACGAGGTATCGTTATTTATCGAGAAGCCCGAGGTTTACAATTATAGATTTATCACTACGGGTGTTGCAACGTTGGATAAAGAAAAGATTACCTTCAAAGCAAATATGGTCGAGCGCCCCAAGAAGATTATAACCGAGTATGGTGTTGGCAAGTTCAACGTAGATTTTGATTATAGCGAAGGGGTTGAGCCCGTCGAAGAAGAATTCAAGGAGCTTACTTTCAATATTCGCAATAACGAAAGTTGCGCTTTCAATCCGGGGCTATCTCTTGAGTTATACGACGCCAATCATTCGTATAGAATTATGTTCAACAAAGAAAAGGCTTCAACCGAATACGCACTCGCTATCGAGGAACTATATAAACAACGCAAAGGGATATAAATATCCCTTTTTTTAAGGTGAAATATGATAAAAACTTGCATTGAAAATGGTAACACTTCACTTGGTATCGAATTTGGCTCCACGAGAATAAAGGCAATCTTAATAGACGAAAGCTTCACTCCCGTTGCAAGCGGAAGTTTCACTTGGGAAAATAGCTTGGAAAACGGTATATGGACCTACTCTCTAAACGAGGTTAAAGAGGGGCTACAAAAAGCCTATGCCTCGTTGAAAGCCGATATCAAGAACAAATACGGAGTAACCCTAAAGAAAATAGGAGCGCTTGGTGTATCTGCAATGATGCACGGATATCTAGCCTTTGACGAATGCGGTAATCTACTGGTACCATTCCGTACTTGGCGTAATACTATTACCGGCGAGGCTAGTAGGGAGCTTAGCGAGTTGTTTACCTTTAACGTCCCCGAGCGTTGGAGTGTCGCGCATTTAGGTCAAGCGATAATAAATGGCGAAGAGCATCTAAAGGATATAGCTAGTTTTACCACTCTTGCGGGTTACGTACACAACCTTCTAACAGGGGTAAACGTATTGGGCATAGGTGATGCAAGCGGAATGTTCCCAATAGATAGCACCACCCTTCAATATGATGAAGAAATGATTAAAAAGTTCAACCTATGGGCAAAGGAAAGGGGCTTTAATAAAGACGTCAAAAAGCTATTACCCCCATTGCTTCTAGCGGGAGAAAAAGCAGGATATCTAACCAAAGAGGGCGCAAAGCTATTGGACATAGACGGGGACTTGGAGAGCGGAGTAATATGTGCTCCTCCGGAAGGCGATGCGGGAACGGGTATGGTTGCTACCAACTCGGTATTACCCTTGAGCGGTAACGTTAGTGCGGGCACAAGTGTATTTGCTATGGCGGTTTTGGATAAGGCACTCAAAGGATACTATCCAGAAATAGACGTTGTTACGACTCCTGCCGGCAAGGACGTTGCAATGGTTCATTGCAACAACTGCTCTGGTGATATTGATGCTTGGGTAAACCTATTTAGAGAAAGTGCTATAAGCTTTGGAGCCGAGATTTCTCTAGATAAAGCCTACGAAGTCCTTCTAAACAAGGCGCTGGAAGGCAAGCCCAATTGTGGCGGAATAGTTAGTTTAAACTATATTTCCGGCGAAAGCATAACCTCGTTTAACGAAGGTAGACCAATGCTTGTTCGCGGTGCGGAAGATAAACTTGCTTTGCCCGAAATTATGCGTTCGTTGCTATATTCTGCCTTTTCAACGCTACGTATAGGAATGGATATACTATACGATAAAGAGGGCGTAAAACTAAATTCCATAGCTGGGCACGGTGGTTATTTTAAAACCAAGCAAGTTGGTGCAATAATGGCAAGTTCGGCACTCAAAACTGCGATAACCGTAACCCAAACCGCTGGAGAAGGCGGACCTTGGGGAATGGCAATTTTAGCTAAGTACGTGAGTGATAACTTGGGCATTGGTCTAGAGGAATATCTTTCGAGCAAGGTATTTGCTTCAACGAGTGTCGAGCGCTACGAAGCTTCTAAAGAAGATATGGAAGGATTTAGCGCCTATATGGAAGAATACTCCAAAATACTAAAAGCCGAAAGAGCCTTTATTGGTTAAACAACGATTGACACCATAAATACTTGCAACCATAAAAGAATGGGCGTACGTATCGGTTGTAATATGCTTTGTAGTCTTTTTAGTTAACGATTTATATGGTTTTATAAGTTGGCTCAAAATGCAAAAAAGACAAAATAATTTTTAGGTTGTCCCCGTTTTGTAACACCTAAATTTTTTATTTAAAATCGATAAGGAAAAATAATTTTATCTCCATATAATACAAGCACTACGATGGAGGTTTTTGTTATGAATACAAAGGAACTAAAAAATTTGGTTAAGCTCAAGGACGTACAAAAGATTATTGCTACTATTGTAGAAAATGGTTGGCAAGAAGCAAAGCACTGCGAAAATTTGGGAGAGATAAGCTTGGTGGATTTGTTTAATGCTACCGAGGTATGTTCTTCGCCCCGTGTCAAGATAGCGGTTGACGAATATCTATTTTTAACAATATACGAAGAGGTACCATATGCTGAAAAATGGACGTGGATGATTATCTTCCACGACAAAAGATTTGGACTTGGAATGATGCCAAAGGATATGCGCATTTACGTAAAAAGACGTAACGAAAAAATATAAAATAAAAATTGCTCTATGCTTTTAGAAGAATTTGTGGTATCATAATTTTAGTAAAGATAACGGAGCCTTGATATGAATAAGAAGAAAAAGATTATAATCATTATATCTTCAGTCCTTGTATTTTGCATAGGCCTATCACTCAGTATAGGGCTTACTTGGCATATGCTGGACCTAAAAGATACCGAAGAATTGTATAGGTCGAACGTTGCAAAAGTGGGATATGAAAACACTATTGAAACAGCTATTCCACAAACCGCGTTATATGGGTTAGTTAAAAATCATTATAGCTCACCCTTAGCGGAGGGTAAGAGTGTAAAGAAAGCCATTATTATAGGCTATGACGGATGCCGAGCAGACGTATTGACCGAAAGGGAAAGCAGTAATAGTGCGATTGGCGAAGTTCTCAATATGGGAGGCTCCATCAACCTTAGCTATTGCGGTGGCGTAAACTATCCCGAAAAGAACGTGCAAGATACTTCAACTGCTCCGGGTTGGTGTTCCATACTTACAGGACAATGGGCAACCGTACACGGAATTACGGGTAACGATATATCCAAATCTATGGAAACCAAAACCTTGCTTACAAGCTTGGTAGAGGATAAAGTTATAGACTCCTCAACTTTTATAACCAAGTGGGCGGGACACTTTAGTAGGAAAAATGCGACCTATCTTTTGGAAAAGGAATATTGCGAGAATAACAATCTAAACGTTGCTTTCAACAAGTGCAAAAACAATGCTAAATCTTTGGAAACAACGCTAGGTGAAATAGGCAAAAGCGATTGTGCGGACTTTATATTCGTAATTTACGAGCAAACCGATGCCGAAGGACATAGTTATGGTTTTACCATCAACAATCCCGACTATAGAAAGGCATTCAAAGAGGCTGATAAATATGGATATGATACTATAAACGCAATCAAATCTAGACCTACCTATCAAAGTGAAGATTGGTTAATTATCATCACCTCCGACCACGGTGGCATAAACATAGAGCACGGTAAAGAAAGCATACAAGAAAGAATGACTTTTATTGTAACCAACGCCGATATGTAATCTAAAGCCAAATAAAAAAGAGTGGGGGTATGGGCGTTTCCCTTAGGGATTTTAATTGAATAAATCATAAAACTCGTCTTTTAATAAGTCGAGTTTTCTTTTACCACGCAAAACAAATTGAATTAAATTTTATTTTATGTTATAACAAACTTACCGATAAATAAGAATTTGACGAGGTGTCAGATAATGAAAGAAATTATTATTGCAAGCATTCTTTTTGCAGTATCCGTTTTTTTGTTTTTTATGAGTGTCCGTTCCTTTATGGAAAAGGGGTTTCTTTTTAACAATGCTTACATCTATGCATCGAAGCAAGAACGTGAGAAAATGAATAAAAAGCCATATTATCGCCAATCGGCTATTGTTTTTTTACTGCTTGGAATCGTCTTTTTATTGCTCGCTCTCGCTGTGTTGCTTGAAGTATATTGGATTTACTTCGTGGGTGTATCGGTTGTTATCATTACTCTCATATATGCTATTGTATCAAGTATTACGATCGAAAAGAATAAAAAACAATAATAGCGTAATTACAAATTCCAATTTATATATTTGGTATATTAGTGCGTATTTTAAGTGTTCGATTATGTTTATCGGCACTCCACCACAAAAAGACCTAAGTTAAACGCAACTTAGGTCTTTTTATACAATCCAAAGGATTGGTATGTAATCACTCGTAGAGTGTATGTAATTGCGCTACTGCGCGTATGGCATCACGCTTAGCGTGTATTTATCTTTGGCTTGATTTTCATACGTCACGATTACATACAAACCAGTATTGAACGTTTTTTTGGTTCAACACTGTTTTAAAGGCGAAAGAACGGTAAAAGTTATGTGAAGATTAGATTAATTCTAGATTGAAGTCATTCTCCTCGGCATATTTCGCCGCGACACTACCTTCTTTTGCGTAAATGGTGAGATTAACGCACCCATGAAAGCAATCCTTGCCCAACGAGGTGACCGATTCAGGGAGCGTGATGCTTTTTAATGATGTGCAATAATAGAAACACTCATCACCCAAAGCCGTGACCGACTCAGGAATTGTGATACTCTTGAGTGATAAGCACTCATCGAAGCAATAATCGCCCAACGAGGTGACCGACTCAGGAATCGTGATACTCTTGAGCGACAAGCAGCAACCGAAGCAACTATCACCCAAAGAAGTGACCGACTTAGGAATCGTAATGCTCTCAAGCGACTTGCACCCATTAAAGCAATAATCGCCCAACGAGGTGACTGAACCGTCATCGGGAATGATGCTGTTTTTACAGCCTGCAATCATCTTGCCAGTGGCAGTTTTAATTAAACAGTTGTCTTTGCTATGGTATATGGGGTTTCCTTCCGCAACAGAAATACTCTCAAGCGATGCGCACCAAGAGAGACAACCGTCGCCCAACGAGGTGACCGACTTAGGAATCGCGATGTTTTTTAATGATGTGCAATAATAGAAACACTCATCACCCAAAGCCGTGACCGACTCAGGAATCGTGATACTCTCAAGTGATTCGCACAAAGAGAAGCAACCATTGCCTAACGAGGTGACCGACATGGGAATTGAAATGCTCTTAAGTGACGAGTACCCACAGAAGCAACCATAGCCCAATGAGGTGACCGAGCCGTCAACAGGAATGCTGCTGTTTTTACAGCTTGCAATCATCTTGCCGGTGGCAGTTTTAATTAGACAGTTGTCTTTACTATGGTATATGGTGTTTCCTTCCGCAACAGAAATACTCTCAAGCGATACGCACCCCAAGAAGCAACCATCGCCTAACGAGGTGACCGACTTAGGAATCGTGATGCTTTTTAATGATGTGCAATAATAGAAACACTCATCACCCAAAGAAGTGACCGACTCAGGAATCGTGATACTCTCAAGTGATTCGCACCCCAAGAAGCAATCATCGCCCAACGAGGTGAATGAGCCGTCGTCGGGAATGATTACGTTGTTATCGTTGCCATTGTATTTTAAAAGTTTGCCGTCTTCAATTACAAAATCGTTAATGTTGCTCATAGGTTATCTCCTTTTTATTTGTTGTTTTCTTTATTGTATCCCACCGGATGTCCGTTTTTTGGGACATGGAGCAAAAGGAAAGACGTTGACAAAAATTGTTGCTTTTTATCATTGTATAAATGGCTGTAAAGTGAAATATGTAATTAAGTTTTAACACGTAATAGTGACGATTGGTGGAATGTACTTTAACGCTAATGCGTTCAAGCATATCTAATACTATCCCTATTACGTGAAAGATACTTAACTAATATTGTCATTATGCGAGACAGTCTTTCGCGGTCCGTTATCGTCCACCGACTCTACCAAGACAAGCACACGTTATAGTGCCAAAATAAAAAAAGATATTTCTTATAAAATCATAAGGTTATTGAGTTTTTTGTTCTTATATGGTATATTTAAAAAAGATTTGATTGATAAATAAGAATTTGTATGGATAAAAGAATGAAGATATTTTATACAAGTGAACGAGATATATGGCGAAAGTGGCTCGCTGAACACTTTGAAACCGAGAGTGAAATATGGTTTGTATTCCCGATGAAGGAATCCGGTGATAAGGCCCTAACCTATAATGATGCGGTAGAAGAAGCACTATGCTTTGGTTGGATTGACAGTACTATAAAACACATTGACCCTACACATCGTGCACAGCGATTTACACCGAGAAAGAAAGGCAGCCCGTATTCACGCCCGAATATAGAAAGACTGATTTGGCTTGAAAGGCAGGGTATGCTTCATCCAAGCATAAGAGATAGTGTATTGCCCTTGATTCGTACGCCGTATATTTTTCCTAATGATATCATTGATGCTATAAAAGAAGATATTATTGCGTGGAAAAACTATGAGAAGCTGTCCGAGCCATACAAACGCATTCGTATTGCTTACATTGATGCGGCGAGAAAACGTCCCGACGAGTTCAAAAAACGCCTTGAAAGTTTTATTAAAAAGAC
>JAFQOO010000016.1 GCA_017403145.1 Clostridia bacterium | reverse complement strand
TATAAATCCGAATTTAATATTATTTTCTTGTTCCCAACTCGACAACTTTTCGAGAGTGGTAGTAATCATTTCCTTTACGGACTTTCCGTTTATAACGTCGTCGTCCTCTCCCAAGAATTCAACGTCAATAGTCTTTTTACCATCGCGAATTGCTTGTTTAACAAGGTCGTGTCCACCTACAACGTAAATGCTTTCGTCGTATTTTACAACCTTAACGCCCTCTCCGCCTAGCTCAATATCCGTGGGGAATACGTTTGTGGGTGCAAGAACCATCGATTTTTTGCCGTTTTTGAAGTATTCTTCCGCTTTTTGAAGGATAATTCTTACCTCTTCCCTTATGCTTGTAAGAGAGGTATCAAGCACCAAATCGTAGTTAGAATACTTTAGCATTTTTACGTTATAAAGTAGCTCGTATCTTTCGCCCTCAACTTTGCGACGCGAAATCAATCCTTGCATTGCTTCTTCTTTGGTCTTATATACTTCTGCCTTATCAATGCGATTGAAGAAAACGCGGTTTGCAGCGATATCGGGGGATACCAATAGATGTACCTTGAAGGTGTCGTCCACAAAATGCCAAGCCATACGAGAATCAAATACTACTTTGTTTCCCCTTTCTTTTTCGGCATACTCTACGAGTTTACCATCGATAATAGCATCGTAACGATGGTCGGTTTTACAAAGTTCGTTTAATTCTAGGGTACTTATTCCCAATTCCTCAGCATAAGCACGTTGAATTTTTCCGGTATGGAAAATATCGAAACCATACTCGTCTTTCAAGATTTTACAAATCTCGCTCTTGCCACTTCCTAGTTGTCCGTTGATGGTTATAAACATATCTTTCCTTGTGAAAATTCGTGAGTTATAATAGATTTGTGTGCCTTTCGGCACACAAATCACATACTGTATTATTCGTTATCGGTGGTCTCGGTGGTTACCTCTTCGGTTACTACCTCGGTTACAGGTACTTCTTTTTCCTCCCCATCGGTATTAGAACTGCTTTCACCTACCAACTTGCTTTCGTCAAGGTCTTCGTGAGGAATGATTGCGCAGGATACTATCTTGCCTTCGCCCTTTATTCTCATAACTCTTACGCCCTTGGTTGCACGACCAATCTTAGAAATTTCTTCAACCCTGATTCTAATCATAACACCGCTGTCGGCAATTATAATCATATCGTTTTCTTCTTCGGGGTTGATAATCTTCATATTGACAACGTTACCGGTATTTTCGTCAAAGTTACCGGCTTTTATACCCTTACCAGCTCTGCCTTGTAGACGATATTCTTCAAGAGCAGTTCTCTTACCAAAGCCCTTTTCGGTAATGGTAACAACCTCTGCATTGGCATTGTGGATAACTTCCATATCAACGACTACTTCGCCTTCGTCAAGAGAAATACTCTTAACACCCATAGATCCACGTCCGGTCTTTCTTACGTCTTGCTCGCTAAAGCGGATACACTTGCCGGAGGTGCAAGCCATCAAGATTTCGTTGTCGCCGGTGGTGATATCGGCACTAAGCATTTCGTCGCCATCGGTTAGAGTGATAGCAATCTTTCCGTTTACGCGGATTTTTTCGAACTCGGAAAGTGAACACTTTTTGATTAGACCTTGCTTGGTTGCCATCACGATATAACCTTCGCTATAGTCGTGTACGGGCAAGTATGCGGTAATCTTCTCTTCTGCGGAAAGGGGCAATAGGTTAACCATAGCACGACCTTTGGTAGCCCTTTGTGCTTCCGGCACCTCATATGCCTTTAGGCAATATACTCTACCGGTATTGCTAAAGAACAATAAATCATCGTGGGAATGGGTAACGAACATCTTGGTTACGAAGTCTTCTTCTTTTGCCTTATGAGCAGTGATGCCTACGCCACCGCGGTTTTGTGCTTTGTATTCCTTGACACCCAAACGCTTGATGTATCCCATATGGGTGGTGGTGATAACAACGTCTTCTTTGGGGATAAGGTCGCCAACGTTGATTTCGCCAAGGTCGTAGCTGAGCTCGGACCTTCTTGCATCACCATACTTATCTTTGATTTCGAGAAGTTCTTCCTTGATGATTTCTCTAACTCTTTCGGGACGAGCAAGAATATCGTTATAGTCTGCTATTGCAAGTTCGATTTCGTTGAGTTCTTCCTTAATCTTTTCTACTTCGAGAGCATTCAAACGAGCAAGTTTCATATCGAGAATTGCGTTTGCTTGCTTTTCGGAAAGTAGGAAGTTTTCCATAAGTCTGGTTCTAGCTTCGGGGGTGTCCTTTGACTTACGGATGATATTGATAACCTCGTCGATATTTGCAAGTGCTATAACCAAGCCTTGTAGCAAATGAGCGCGTTCGTTGGCTTTGTTGAGTAGGTATCTGGTTCTTCTTACGATAACCTCGTTTTGGTGCTTTACGTATGCGTCCAAAATCTCCTTAAGATTCATAATCTTGGGAGTACCATCGTCTAGTGCGAGGAAGGTGATACCGGTAGAAACTTGTAGTTGAGTTTGCTTATACAAAGAATTGAGTACTACTTGGGGACTTGCATCTCTCTTTAGTACGATAACGATACGCATACCAAAGCGGTCGGACTCATCTCTTACGTCGGCGATGCCTTCAAGTTTTTTATCCTTTACTTGGTCTGCGATGTTCTTGATGAGAACGCTCTTGTTAACTTGATAAGGAATTTCGGTTACGATAATGCAATTCTTACCATTGATTTCTTCTATATCGCAACGTGAACGCATTATAACGCCACCCTTACCCGTTCTATATGCTTGTTTAACTGCAGCTCTACCCAAAATGAGTGCGCCGGTGGGATAGTCGGGAGCGGGAATGTACTCGATAAGTTCGTCAACGGTAATATCGGGATTATCTAGAAGAGCAACGGTACCGTCTATAACTTCGCCGAGGTTGTGAGGAGGTATGGAAGTAGCCATACCAACAGCGATACCTTCTGCACCGTTTACAAGAAGGTTAGGGAACCTTGCGGGAAGAACGGTAGGTTGCATAAGGGTGTCGTCGAAGTTGGGATAGAAGTCTACGGTATCCTTTTCGAGGTCTCTTAAAATTTCGCCTGCTATCTTGGAAAGTCTAGCTTCGGTATACCTTTGTGCTGCTGCGGGGTGCCCGTCAACCGAACCAAAGTTACCTTGACCATCAACCAAAGGATTACGAATAGAGAAATCTTGAGCAAGTCTTACGAGTGCATCGTAAACCGAGCTATCACCGTGGGGGTGATATTTACCAAGAACTTCACCAACGATACGAGCACATTTTTTGTGTGGCTTATCATAGGTGTTGCCAAGGTCGTTCATAGCAAAAAGTATTCTTCTATGAACGGGCTTTAGACCGTCTCTTACGTCGGGAATTGCACGACTAACGTTAACCGCCATAGCATAAGCTATGAACGATTTGCTCATTTCGTCAACAAGGGGAGTTTGTATGATTTTGGTTTTACCCAAAATCTCTTTAATCTTATCTAAATCTAATCTTGACTTATTGCTTGCCATATTATACGTCCAACTCCTTTACTAATTTTGCATTTTGCTCGATGAATGCTCTACGCAATTCGGGAACTTCACCCATAAGTAGGCTGAAGATTTGGTCAGCGGCTTCTGCATCGTCAACGGTAACTTGTAGCAAAGTACGAGTTTCGGGGTTCATGGTGGTTTCGTATAGTTGAACAGCATTCATTTCACCAAGACCTTTGTAGCGTTGCAAGTCGTATTTACCATTTACGGTTTCTTGATATTCCTTTAACTCTACGTCGGAGTAAAGATATTTTTCTTCCTTATTCTTAGCAACTTTATATAGCGGAGGTAGTGCGATATAAACGTGGCCTTGCTCTACTAAGGGACGCATAAAGCGATAGAAGAAGGTAAGAAGAAGTATTCTAATGTGGCTACCGTCGACGTCAGCATCCGTCATACAGATGATACGGTCGTAACGACGTTTGCTAATATCAAACTCGTCTTTATATCCGCAACCGAAAGCCTTTATCATAGCCTTGATTTCTTCGTTGTCTAGGATGCGGTGCATTCTTGCCTTTTCTACGTTAAGAATCTTACCACGAAGGGGAAGAATTGCTTGGATTTGACGGTCTCTACCACTAATAGCGGTACCACCTGCCGAATCACCCTCAACTAGGAAGATTTCGCAGTTTTCGGGAGTGGTATCGGAGCAGTCTGCAAGCTTGCCGGGGAGCGACATACTATCCATTGCGCCTTTGCGGAAGCTTTCGCGAGCCTTACGAGCGGCTTCACGAGCCCTTTGTGCGTTGATAGATTTGTTTATTAACTCTTTTGCGACCTTGGGGTTCTCCTCAAAGTATTCGCCTAGTTTTTGGCTTAGAACGCGGTTTACGATGGTACGCATTTCTGCATTACCAAGCTTAGTCTTGGTTTGACCTTCAAATTGAGGTTCGGGGAGTTTTACCGATATGATACATACCAAACCCTCTCTGCAGTCGTCTCCCGAAAGCTTTTCGCTTTCCTTGAGAGTCTTGGAAGATTGACCATACTCGTTAAATACTTTGGTCAAGCTGGCCTTGAAGCCCTCTAGGTGCATACCACCTTCTTCGGTATTGATATTGTTTGCATAAGCATAAATCTTTTCGTCGTAGCTAGTGTTATATTGCATAGCAATTTCGACGATATTGTCGCCTACGCTTTCTTCAATATAGAAGGTGTCGGGGAATAACGTTTCTCTGCCGGTATTTAGCTCGTCTACGAAATGACGGATACCACCTTCGTAGCAGAAGTCTTCGCGACGTTCTTGGCCTTCACGCTTGTCCTCGATGCTTATCTTTAGCCCTTTGTTGAGGTATGCAAGCTCGCGAAGTCTTACGCGCATCATATCATATTGGAATATAATAGAATCAAAGATTTCGCTATCGGGGAAGAAGGTAACTTCCGTGCCCGTTTCGGTAGTTTCGCCTATAACTTGCAAATCGCGTTGGGGAACTCCTCTGTTGAATACTTGCTTGTGTATTTTACCGCTTTGGTAAACTACTACTTCTAGCCATTCGGAGAGTGCGTTAACGCAAGATACGCCAACACCGTGCAAACCACCGGAAATCTTATATCCGCCACCGCCGAACTTACCGCCAGCGTGTAGCTTGGTCAAAACGACTTCAACCGCCGATTTACCCTCTCTTTCGATAATACCCGTAGGGATACCTCTACCATTATCTCTTACGCGAACTGCACCGTCGGGCATTATGGTAACGGTAATTTCCGTACAATAACCTGCAAGCGCTTCGTCGATAGAGTTGTCTACTACTTCGGTTACAAGGTGATGTAGTCCCTTGATATCGGTAGTACCGATATACATACCCGGTCTTTTACGAACGGGTTCGAGACCTTCTAGGACCTGTATGTCCTGTGAACCGTAACTATGTTCTAATTTTTCGGCCATGTTATCACTCCTAAAAAATTTTGTGCAAAAGTATTATAACACAAAATATAATATATGTATAGTAAATATTAGTAAATAGTATATACTTTTTTGCGCGCTCGCGCGTATCAGCGCGCTACGCACGCGAGATTGAGCCATATTGCATAAAAAAAGGGAGTCCGTAGCCGAGTCCCCACAAGGGATTCGGCAACTAAATAAATCCTTACGGATTTGTTAGATTTGCTAACGCAAGTGATATTGCTACGCAGTTATATTTGCCTAACGGCAAGTTAAGGATTTATTTAATATAACTTTGGCGAGAG
>JAFQOO010000010.1 GCA_017403145.1 Clostridia bacterium | reverse complement strand
CTCTCGCCAAAGTTATATTAAATAAATCCTTAACTTGCCGTTAGGCAAATATAACTGCGTAGCAATATCACTTGCGTTAGCAAATCTAACAAATCCGTAAGGATTTATTTAGTTGCCGAATCCCTTGTGGGGACTCGGCTAACGCGCCTTAGTTTTGTTATTCAGCAGTGTAGTTATCAAAGTAACCTTGTATAAATACGATAGGAGTTCCCTTGTCGCCAGAGCCGGAGGTTAGGTCGCAAAGTGAACCGATAAGGTCTGTCAAACGACGGGGAGTTGTGCCTTCACTTGCCATTTTACCAACCAAGTTATCGTCTTTTTCACTAATCTTATTCTTGATAGCTTCTTTTAGAGCGTCGCCGGAAAGGGAAGCAAAATCGTTGTCTGCAAGATACTTTAGCTTTAACTCGTTGGGAGTTCCTTCTAGTCCTGAGGTATAAGCGGGAGCAACAACGGGGTCGGCTAGCTCCCAAATTTTACCTACGGGGTCTTTGAAAGCGCCATCGCCATAAACCATAACTTCGATGGTCTTGCCGGTTGCTTCCTTTAGCTTTGCTTGGATAGCGTCTACTACGGGTTGGCAGTTGCGGGGGAAAAGCTTTACGGTCTCTTCGGTTGCTTTGTTAGAGCCAAGTAGACCATAGGCTTCGTTACAGCCCGAACCATTTATGGGTGCATTCATAATTTCATCAAGACCAAGAACTATTTCGCCACCGTTTGCTTTTAGTATTCGCTTGGTGCGAGCGCGAGTGTGGATATCGCAAGTAAGAACGTTCTTGGTGTAGTTAAGGATTGCTTTGGGGTTGTTTGCAAAAACAATTTCACATTCAGCACCACATTCTTCTACTAGGCTTTTGTAGTATTCAACGTAGTCGATACCGGTGAAGGTGTGCTTTACGTAACCGAATAGATTTCTATAGGTGGTTAAATCAAGAACGTCAACGTAGGGGTTTATACCTTTTTCGTCTATCATATCGTAGCTGATAAGGTGGTTGCCTACTTCGTCGCTGGGGTAGGAAAGCATAAGAACAACTTTCTTTGCGCCCTTAGCGATACCACGCAAGCAAATAGCAAAACGGTTACGACTCAAAATGGGGAAAATAACGCCAACGGTATCACCGCCAAACTTTGCTTTAACATCGGTAGCAATGTCGTCAACCGAGCAGTAGTTGCCTTGTGCTCTAGCAACGATAGCTTCGGTCATAGCAACAACGTCGCGGTCGTGGAAGGTTAAATTTTCTTCTTTTGCAGCTTCGAGAAGGGAGGTGGTTACGATTTCGACGATATCATCACCTTGTCTAATAATCGGTGCGCGAACGCCGCGAGAAACGGTACCTATCATACGTCCCATAGTAGTTCTCCTAAAAGTGGATTTTCATAAGTAAAACTTATGACTTAAAAATTATACACTATAACGAGGAAAATTCAACGCATTTTAAGTAAAAAAATTAGAATTTTTTAGTAAAAAATTTTTTGGTCGAAACTTTGATATGATTTTGGCGATTTTTAAGCATAAAGCACAAGATTTGATTTTATCAAAGCAGAGTAATCCAGATAATATACTTTGACGAGTCGATGTGCTATAATAAAATCAGGAGACAAAAAAATGATACTACTGCTAGTTGTAATTTACATAACCTTTATTTCACTAGGGTTACCCGATAGTTTGTTTGGAGTTGCTTGGCCACTTGCCCACGTCGACTTTGGTTTGCAAGAAAGCTTTGGCTCGGTTTACTCGGTTATAATCGCTCTTTGCACGGGAGGGGTTAGTTTCTTTGCGGGACCACTTATTAAAAAGTTTGGCACTGGCTTGGTAACTGCGATTTCCGTGGTTATGACGGCGATAGGACTACTAGTAATCAGCTTTTCTCCCAACATCTACGTTATGATGCTAGGCTCGGTTATATCGGGACTTGGAGCAGGGGCAATAGATACAGGGCTAAATAACTACGTTTCGCTAAACTATAAAGCAATACATATGAATTGGTTACATTGCTTCTGGGGAGTGGGTGTAACTATTAGCCCGCTAATAATGAGCGTGTTCCTAAAAGATGGTGATTGGCAAGCGGGATATCGCACCATTTCCTATATACAATTCGGCATTTCACTTATCGTTTTTGCCTCCTTGGTTCTATGGCGTAAATACGATAAAAAGGAAACCGAAGAAACAACAATAGATACCGAAACAAAGGAAAGCGCAGAAAAGATAACTCTAAAAAGGATATTGCTTACACCGGGTGTAATAACCGCAATTATAAGTCTGGGCTTCTATTGTTCACTAGAGTTTCTAATGGGAACTTGGGGCGCAAGTTTTCTTATTAACGCAAGGGGACTTAGTGCCGATAAGGCCGCGCAAATGGTGTCTTTATACTATGGTGGAATTATGCTTGGAAGATTTATTTCCGGCATAGTATCGCTAAAGGTTAACGATAGAAATTTGATACGAGGAGGAGCAGGCGTATTGCTATTTGGCGTAATTATGCTAGCAATTCCCAATACCATTACTTTATATATAGGTATGGTAGCGATAGGCGTTGGATGCGGACCAATCTTCCCCTCTACTTTACACGCGGTACCGGAGCGTTTTGGCAAAGAGCTAAGCGCCCATATAACGGGATATCATATGGGTGGCGCATATGCGATTGGATTTGTAATGCAAGTGGTATTCGGGTACGTTGCTACTGCGACCACCTTTGCAATCACCCCATACGTTCTAATCGCGTTCGTGGCATTGACTATTTTGATGGTGGAGATAACTAACAATAAAACAAGAAGGTCTATATAATGGAGCATAAAGGGACTATTTGTTTAGAAACCGAAAGACTTATACTTCGCCGGGTTACTATGGCTGACGTTCAACCCGCGTTCAAGAATTGGGTATACGACGAGCGAGTAACCAAATTTTTAACGTGGCCACCGCACGATAATCCGGGTGTTACCGAACAAGTATTCCGTTCCTGGGTAGAGCAATATGATAACGACGAGTATTATCAATGGGTTATAGTACCTAAAGATTTGGGAGAGCCCATAGGAACAATATCGGGCATTCGCATTGATAACGTAGAAAACAAGCTAGAGATAGGCTATTGCATTGGCTATGATTTTTGGGGCAAGGGATATATGCCCGAAGCACTCAAAAGAATAATAGCGTTCTTTTTTAACGACATAAAAGCTGATAAAATTATTGCACGCCACGCAAAAGAAAATCCCAATTCCGGCAAAGTAATGGTCAAAGCGGGTATGAAATACTTCAAAACCCTACAGCAAGGGGGACAATGCAATTATGGCATAGTAGATATATTGTGCTATGAAATTAACAAATAGAAAAAGCCACCTTAGGGTGGCTTTATTTAACCTTATAAAATAGGGAACGTAACGCATATTACTCTCCCAACAAGTTTTTCAACATTCTATCTTTGTCGTTCAAAAACCTTTTTGTAATCACGTAGCATAGCGTTTCTTCGTATCGGCAATTCGTAATTTTACCCTCGTCAAAGGAAAAAATTTCTGCATTAGGACAGCTTAAAAGTATGGGAGAATGGGTTGCTATAATAAATTGTGCACCCTTTTTAGCCAAATCATAGACGTGTTTTAATAGTGCAAGTTGGCGTTGTGGTGAAAGAGCCGCTTCGGGCTCGTCCATTATGTATAGTCCAGGTCCATCGAAGGATAGAAATTCAAGATGCCCTTCTCCGTGAGAGTTGGAGTGATAATCGTTTCCTCCATATTCTACAATAGAAGTTGTTGCAACGTTATAAAAGGTTTCAGCGCGAAAGAAATATCCGAATTTGGGATATACTCCTTTTATTAACGTGAGTGATTGGCTCAAATCGGATAGGTCGTCGAACGTGCTAAAATGATAGTTTCTAGTTCCACCTTCGGGATTGTATCCAAAAGAAGAGGCAATTGCTTCTAACAAGGTCGATTTACCGCTTCCGTTTTCTCCAACGAAAAAGGTAACGTTTTTGGTAAAATCCAAAGACGAAGTGTTAGCTATACTAGGGATATTCCATACGTACGAACGTAAAGGCATAGTGTCCCAATTGATGCGAAGCCCGCGTATATATAGAATATTCAAAGATAAGTCCTCCCCAAAATTAAAGTTACAAAGATATTTTAACAACACAAAAACCAATAAGCAAGGGGTTATAAAATATTTGTTCTATTCGAGGTTAGACTGTTACGCAATGGGGACAAGGTTAGATTTTTGCTACGAAGAAAAGTAAACCTATTCACAGTTACTTATTAAATCGAAAGGAAGGACGTTTTATAAGCTAAAAATAAAAAATATAAAAATATCCTCGGAATAAGTCCGAGGATACTTATATTGTGAAGGGCGGACAAAAAAGATATTTTCAAGAGTTTTCGTATGGACTTGAACTCGTGCGCGTTATAATTCTTTGAAACGCGCATAAATTTTACCCATTATTTTTCTCCTTGGCGGTGTTGAGAGAAGCGATTAAAATTCTTTTAATTTCCGTACACTTATCAAGCAAAGTTTTATCGTGATAATAGCCGCTCTCTAAAATGAGCTCAATCCAATATTCCGTTTCTGAACACTCTTTCAAAGCAATTTGTAATTTGGCGATAAAGTCAGCCTTACCATGAGCGTAGAATGCCTCGCGAATATTCGCTCCTATACTCGTTCCCGAACGTAAAAACTGATTGATCAATGCACTTTCACATTTTTCCACTCTCAAATCCTTGCACACCTGTATTACTTCAAGCGCAAATGTCTTGGATTTTACAATCAACGGACTTTCAGTCATAACCTTACCACCTTTCATCTTAATATTTTAAGTATATCTTAAAACCTAATACTTTTCAACTTTAAAATAAAAAATGCTTTTCGACCATCGGGAGAAAAGCTACATTAGTACCTTTTCACTATTCACTATTACTTATTACTTGCCAAAAAACGACAAGAGATTTTAGTGAAAAGTGAAGAGTGAAGAGTGAAAAAGTAAAAACGACAACCTTCTGTCGAAGATTGTCGTTTTTTGGTAGCGGGGGGAGGACTTGAACCTCCGGCCTTCAGGTTATGAGCCTGACGAGCTACCGAGCTGCTCTACCCCGCGTCATAGTGCCTATATAATATAGCAATATAAAAAAGGTTTGTCAACCAAAAAAAAGGAAAATTGATAATTTTGTATGGCGAATTTTGAATAATTTTGTAAGATTCAAATATTTGAGTGCTTTGGTTAAAGAAAAAGGCACTTGCTTAACGTAAATTTATACGAATTAAACGTGGAAACTCCTTTTTAACTCGCTAATAATTATTTTAGCATAGAATATAAATAACATTATAAGTATTATTGCACCAAGAGAGGCAGTTGCTATCGATAGGGGATGTGCGTGTATGTCTAGCGCAAAATCTATAAGGAAGGGTAAAAATCCTAATAGTGCTATCGTTATAAGGTTGAGTAGGTAGCGAGAGGGCTTTTTATAATGTATAAGGAAGAATATTCCTATAATTATCATAGAAACCAAATAAATAAAAGGAAGAACGCTTTCAAATATGACTTCGGGGTTGGGGATAATGCGCCTAGTGGATATCGCGACAACCGAAAGAAGTATTGCTTGAACCAACACCTTTTGCGGGAAAAAGTTTGCTTTTCTAATGGTGATGCGCAAGAATATATAAAAGTAACCAATAATGCTAAGTAGAAGCCAGCTTATAAAAATTTTCTCTAAAACAATAAGCTCAACCGCGATTGCTACTAGTACAACTGCAAGCGCGCATAATAAATATACTTTATCAAAAAGCGTGCCGGAAAGGGCAGGGAGTTTACCTCTCTTGGGAAAATCAAGTGGAGTCTTTTTTATTTCGTCTTTGCTAACTCCTGCTTCAATAAGGTTTTTGTGGCAAAGTGGACACACCTCGGTTCTGGTGGATATGCTCACTTTGCAGTATGGACACTTAACCATTATTTTATAGGCGTTACTTTAACACCTTCTCTAGTATCAAGAACGTTATATCCAAGAGCGGTGATTTCACCACGAATGGTATCTGCTAGCGCGAAGTCCTTGTTCTTCTTTGCTTCTTTTCTTTTTTCAACAAGAGCCATAACCTCTTCGGGAATATCAAAGCTTTCCTCTTTAGGAGCGGGAAGCTTGTCTAAAGATAGTCCTAGTTCCTTGTCAAAGTAAAGTGCAAGTTCATATATATCCTTCGATTTGGGTTCCTTGATTGCGGTAAAGAGTAGACCAAGGGCTAGTGGAACGTTAATATCGTCTTCTATTGCAGCGTGGAAATCTTGCTTATATTTTGCAATGGTATCGGGGTTTGTGGGTGCGTTGGAAGCCTTGTGTAAAGCAAGGGCTTGCATTAGTCTTTCGCGACTTACCTTTGCAGCGTCTAGACCGTCGAAGGTAAAGTTTAGTTTCTTTCTATAGTGGGTGTTTAGGCAGAAGAAACGGAAATCAAGGGGGCTATAACCTTTTTCTTCTAGTTGAGCGATGGTGTATGTGTTGCCCAAGCTCTTGCTCATTTTACCGTTATCTACAAGCATAAACTCACCGTGTATCCAGAAATTTACACTCTTTTCGCCGGTGATAGCTTCGTTTTGTGCGATTTCATTTTCGTGGTGAATCGGTATATGGTCAACACCGCCAGAATGGATATCAAAGGTCTTGCCCAGATACTTTTGGCTCATAGCGGAGCATTCGATATGCCAACCGGGATAACCCATTCCCCAAGGAGATTGCCATTGCATTATGTGTAGAGGGTCTGCCTTTTTCCAAAGTGCGAAATCGGCGGGATGACGCTTTTCGTCGTTAACCTCTACTCTTGCACCTGCAAGTTGTTCTTCAAGATTAGCTCTGGAGAGGCAACCATAGTTCGGGAACTTTGCAATATCAAAGTAAATACCATCGCTGGTTTCGTAGCTGAAACCGTGGCTTTCTAGGTTTTGAACGTATTTAATCATATCGTCGATATGCTCGGTTGCTTTTGCAATAATTTCGGGCTTGCCGATATTTAACTTTTGCAAATCTTCAAAGAATATCTTGGAGTAGTATTCGGCGATTTCCCACGGAGTTTTGTTTTGCTTTTTTGCAGCAACCGCCATCTTGTCTTCACCATCGTCGCTATCAGCCATAAGGTGACCAACGTCGGTTATATTCATAACGCCCTTGATTTTGTAGCCGGAAAGCTTCAAAGTACGTCTAATGAGGTCCATAAAGATATAGGTACGCAAGTTGCCTATGTGTGCGTAACTATATACGGTAGGTCCGCAAGAATACATAGTAACGAATTTGGGATTTATAGGGTGGAAATCTTCCTTTTGTCTAGTTAACGTGTTATAAAAACGTAGCATATACTTAATCCTTCTTTGAGTTATTATTTGATATGTTTTCGATAATTTCGTTAGAAATAGAGTATTTGCAAGCGTGAACACCTAGTTTTTCTTCAAGCGCAATAATGCGGTTGTTTAGGCGGGCAAATTCTTCTAGGATAGGGTCGGGGAGCTTTTGGTCTAGGTCGTTTACCTTCTCGCCATATTGGCGTACTATTCTTCCCGGAACGCCTACGATAGTAGAATGGGGAGGAACGTCTTTTAGTACGACTGAGCCTGCACCGACTTTTACGTAATCGCCTATTACTACGGGGCCAAGCACCTTCGCTCCTGCCGATATCATAACGTTAGAGCCAATGGTGGGGTGTCTTTTACCAACGTCTTTACCCGTACCGCCGAGTGTAACTCCTTGATAGATGGTAACGTTATCACCTATTTCGGTGGTTTCACCGATTACTACTCCGGCACCGTGGTCGATAAAAACTCTATCTCCTATTTTTGCACCGGGGTGAATTTCTATACCCGTTTTACGCTTTGCGCTTTGAGAAACTATTCTTGCAAGCAAACGGAATTTGCGCTTATGTAGCGCGTGTGCAACGCGGTAATAGGCTAGTGCCTTTACACCGCTATAAGTTAACAGAACTTCTAGTTTGCTTTTTGCCGCAGGGTCTTTTTCAAGAGCGACGGCAATATCGTTTTTAAGATGGTCGAACATAATACTATTTATGCGAGAGTGAAGGCAAATGCCTTCACTCTCATAAAATTTTTAAGGTAGAGCAAGATTTTATCTTGCGGGTAGTCTTGCGCTAGAAGGAGACCTAGAGCCTGCTTTTGCAATTTTGCCCTTGCTTCTCTTGTGAGCTTTCTTATCACCGGGTTGACCGGGCTTGGTGGGCTTGTCTTGGCCATTATAAGTATGCTTCTTGTTGCCCTTGGGTACGTAAGCGATGGTCTTTGCTTCGCGGTTCTTGAAGAACAAGGGAACTAGCGTGGTTATTAGAGGTAATACGAGAAGCACTGCAAAGAACATATTGAATGCAACCGTTACGGTGGGGAGGTTGATAACGTCGTCCCAAGAAACGGTAAAGTAGTTCTTGAATGCATCGCCCAAAGCTCCGTCTTCGATAGTGGTTAGTTCTAGGAAGGCGGGACAAATCATAGTTAGTAGTGCAAATACTAGTATGAGTAGCGGTACTACGTGGATGCGTCTAGAGGTATAGCTAAATAGTCTACCGATATTCAAAAGTATTTCTACAACGCAAAGTACTACGGTTGCGATAAAGAAAATGATAGTACCATAAGTAGCAATATGCTTGATTATTTTTACGCTATCATACTTGCCGTCTTCGCCCTTTTCGATAACGAGGTCGTCAGCGCGGTTACGCATAAAGCGGATATAGTACCAACCGCTTGCTTGGTCGCCTTGTTCCATAAATTCCATATCTTCAACAGCGTCTAAACGTTGTTCGCTGAACATAGGAGTACGGAATAGTGCTTTTACGAGGTCGAGGGTGGTGATATCGATAGAGGTCATACCCAAATCTTTATATAACCAAACCATATCGGGGGTTTCGTAGTTAGCATCCATATAAAGCTCGTCTTCTTCGAGCATTTCTTCCTCGTACATCCAAGTACCTTTGGGCCATTTACCATTGTTGGCAACTTGGAAGTCTTGTTCGTTTTCGCCCAGCTTTATGTAAGCAACGGAGGAAAGAGACATTCTCATATCGCCAAATGATAGATATGAATCAAAGGTGTTCAAGTCAGCATTGCTGATGGGGAACATCGGGAGAAGGGCAACAACCAAAAATACCAAAATTAGAACGATGGATAGAATGGGAGCTGCCGCACCAAAATAACGGGTTTTGTTAAAGTAGGACTCAAAGTCGAAGTTTACGTCGGAATATGCATCGGCATATCTACCAAGTTTCTTTTCCTTCTTGCTACGTTCAACAGCATTATATTGGCTGTGCGTTTTTAACTCTGCCGCCAAAATGTTAGGGTCGTAATCGCTACGTTCAACTTTATCGAGAAGTCTTTTGTACTCTTCACGTTTGCTACGCAACTTTGCTTTAGCATAGGGTGAATCGCACTCTCTCATATCGTACTTTAGCTCTTTGATTTTACGTTTCAAGAGCTCGACGAGAACTGCTTCGTCGCGTTCGGTCCAGCTTGCAGTAAACATTTTTGACGTGGTTAGCGGTGCTTGTGCCATATCGGTCTCCTTACATACGCATACGCATAACGCATACACGTGGGTATACTTGTAACTATTATATATCACTCGCGCGCGAATTTCAAGTGGTAATATAAAATTTTTATCGCTTATTTTATGGAGATTTTTGGGTTTGGATTGATATATGAATAAAGAGAGAGGCACTATAATCGTTGTGCAATAAAAAAAGGAGCTATCAAGCTCCTTTCTAAAACGCTTGGTTTAGGTTAAACGTTAAAACGGAATAGTACGACATCGCCTTCTTGCATAACGTATTCCTTGCCTTCGCTACGAACCTTTCCGCGCTCTTTTGCTACGTTAAAGGAACCGCATTCGATTAGAGTATCGTAATCCACTATTTCCGCACGAATAAATCCGCGTTCGAAATCACTGTGGATTTTGCCTGCCGCTTGGGGCGCTTTGGAGCCGATTTTTATTGTCCAAGCACGGGTTTCCTTTTCGCCGGCGGTTAGGAAACTCATTAGTCCAAGGAGTCTGTAGCTGGACTTGATTAGTTGGTCTAGACCGGAGCAGGTTACGCCAAGCTCTTCCATAAAGAGCTCCTTTTCATCGGGAGGTAGAAGGGCAAGCTCGCTTTCCATTTGAGCGCATAGTACGATAACCTCGCTACCCTCTTTTTCGGCATATTCCTTTACCGCTTTCACCATATCGTTATCTCCGTTATCGGTTTCGGATACGTTTGCGCAGTAGATAACTTTCTTGGTCGTTAGTAGGAACAAAGCGTCGGCGATTTCTTGCTCTTCTTTGGTTAGCTTTACGCTTCTTGCAGGCAAGCCTTGCTCTAGTGCAGAGTACAGCTTTTGTTGTACTTCGAGCTCGGGCATAAGCTTTTTATCGCCACCCTTCATTGTTGCTTTTGTTCTATCGATACGACGAGAAAGGGTATCCAAATCTGCAAGAACGAGTTCCAATTCTATCGTTTCAATATCGCGTAGAGGGGATACGCTTCCGTCTACGTGAGTGATGTTTTCGTCCTCGAAACATCTTACTACGTGAACGAGAGCATCGGCTTCGCGAACGTGGGAAAGGAACTTGTTGCCTAGTCCTTCACCTTTGGATGCGCCCTTAACAAGACCTGCTATATCGACAAATTCCATAGTGGTATAAACTATCTTTTTGCAGTTATATAACGATGCAAGTCGGGGTAGTCTTTCGTCGGGAACTTGTACTATTCCTACGTTGGGCTCGATGGTGCAAAAGGGGTAGTTTGCGGCTTCCGCTTTGTTTGCGGTTAGTGCATTGAAAAGAGTGCTTTTACCTACGTTGGGTAAACCTAAAATTCCTAGTTTCATATTTTCTCCGTTATACGTTTAGTAGGTCGCGAAGGGTGCGCTTTGCGGCCGAGAGTGCATTGTCTACTTGTTTGGTGTTTGCAAGGTTTAGCTTTTCTTGGATTTCCGCATAGGAATAACCTTCTAGGAAAAGCATAAGAACGTCGTATTGCTTTTTGGAAAGCTCTTCTTTTGCAAGGAAAAGAATTTTTTCAATCGTTTCATTTCGAATGGCTTGCGAAATGGGGTCGGGCGTATGCGTGCCGGGTATTCTTTCCGATTGTTTACCGTTTAGCTCGGTGATAGATTGTGCATTGTTAAAGTTCTCGTTATTTAGCGAGTGGTTGGAGCGCACTATATCTCTCAAGCGATTATCCATACATTGATATGCAAAGGTGCTAAACTGCGAGCCTTTATCGGGAGAGTAGCGTTGTATAGCCTTGAAAAAAGCAAGGCTTGCCTCTTGAACAAAGTCCTCGTGGTCTACACCGCGAGTAATAAAGTAGTTGCGTGATACTTTACGAATCATACCCTTATATCTAATAAGTAGGGTAGTGGTTGCGACCTCGCTACCTTCTTTAGCATATTCTACGAGTTCGTTATCGGATAGTTTTATTGCTACTTCTTCGGTTAGTTTTTTATTTTCCATATCTTTGTCTTAGGGCTTCGTAGACGACAATTCCGGTGGCAACGGAAGCATTTAACGAGTTTACCTTTCCATAAAGAGGAAGAGAAACTATGCCGTCTGCAAGCTTTCTCGTAAGAGTGTGAACGCCACTACCCTCGCCACCAATGACGAGCGCGACGTTGCCGGTAAGATTTGTTCTATATATATCGTTGCCATCCATATCCGCTGCAAATACGAATACACCTTGCTCTTTTAGATAACGGATAGCATCGTTTATATTTGTAACCTTTATAACTTTTACGTGTGCGGAAGCGCCCGCGCTAACCTTTACTACGGTATCGGTAACGCCAACCCCGCGATGCTTGGGAACGATAACTGCGGTTGCACCGGCGCAGTCGGCAACTCTTATTACAGCACCTAGGTTATGTGGGTCTTCCACTCCGTCGAGAATGATAAAAAGCATATCCTCGCCTTTGTCTTTGCACTCCTCTACAACTTCGTCTAGGTCAAAATATTTATACTCGGTGGTAGTGGCTATAACACCTTGGTGGCGACCGGAGGGGGAAAGCTTTTCAAGAGTTTCGCTTTTTTCGAAGCTAACCTTTATTCCCTTTTCGCGAGCTAGTGCGATAATGCGGTTAAGGTCCTTTGCGAAGTTGCCTTTTTCGATACAAAGTTTTTCTATCGTAGTGTTGGAATTCAGTGCTTCGTACACTGCGTTTTTGCCTTCGATAATCATAATCAATCCTTTCTATAATTTGAATATTTGGGATACCTAAAATAGAATTATGGAACCCTATTCTTCGGTATCGTAAGCAAGTGTTAAAAGTTCCGCAATGCGCTGGGATTGTCCCGATAGATATAAAAATCCAATTAGTCCTTCGAAGCCCGAAGCAATTTTATAGTCCACCGCACTAGCGTGTTTTGCCATAGTGGATTGCTTGGCGTTACGACACCTTTTGTATACGTCGGTTTCGTCTTCGGTCAATAGATTTTCTATGCGCTTTAGGGCGTGAGATTGTGCCTCGGCGTTTACTTCTAGACTAGCAAGACGATGTAGTAAACCCGTCTTAACGTCGCGGTTTTCCATTAGCTTTTGTCTAACGGCAAGAGTGTGTACCGCGTCCCCAATAAAAGATAGGGAAGTGGCTTCTTTACACTTTGCTTCACTGATGCTAATAGGCTCTGCCAATTGTGGAACTCGATACTTTTGCATACATAATCATTATATCACGAAATATCATAGGTTTCAATATTTTTTGCAACTTATGGATAAATTCTAGCAAAAAGCAAGCTTAAAAATAAAGTCAAAAATTTCCTATTGACAAGTACGCGCGCATTATAGTATTATTTTAATGTGTATGCGTGAGTCCGCGCTCGCGTAATATAGCACACGGACGGAGTATTATGAAAGCTAAATGCCGTTTGACGATTTTAATTTTTGTCCTGGTCGTAGTTCTTACCGCTATGGCTCTTTTAGGGTGCACCACTAACGAGATAAAGGAAGGCTCTGCAGAGCGTATCCAAGTCGATGACACCCATATTTTCCTTTCCCCCGAAGGCGAACCTAGTTCCTATCAGCTTAAACCTTTGGTTTATCCTATAGCGACTGCTTCGCAAAAGGTTTATTATCGTTTGAAGGATAATACCGATAGGGAATATCTTGACGTCAGCGCGGACGGCGTTTTGCAAGCCCACAAGTTAAAACAAGACGAAGAAGGTAACAATATTGATATTTACGTTCGTATTATCAGCGCGGAAAATAGCGACGTAACTTTGGAAATTAAGGTTACCATCGAGGTCGTTGAAGTCGAAAGAATAAGCTTTAACCCCAGCACGATATATATCGTGGTATCGGGTTCTGGCGCTCAACTTGAACCTATTTTCTATCCTGCACACGCAATTACGGGTAGAAACCTAATATATACCTCGCTTAACAAAGACGTTGCTACCGTCGATTCATCGGGATACGTTACGCCTATTGGCGTAGGACAATGTTCCATTTGGGTACAAACTCCCAAAGCAGGTGCTTTTGACGAGCAAGTAGAAAGCCACGTTACCGTAAACGTAGTTTACACTAGTATGGAAAAGGGTTATAGACTTGACTTGGTATCCAACGAGTCCACTTTAAGCCAAGTTGCCGGTGAGCCCGAAAAAATCAGCTTTGTTTTGAGCCAACTTGACCCCTTGACCGATTCTAACCCCAATATTACTTGGTATATCAATAATACCACTATTAACGACGTTGGCGTTAAGGATAGCAAAGTATTGACCTATACTCCTTCCACCTTGCCTATCGGTGAATATCACGTTAGGGCTATACTTTCCAACACCTTTGAAACCACCGCTCCCTTTATTAGTGAAACCATAAGAATTTATGGAGCGTTGACCTCTATCTCCGCCGACGTTTTGGAAGAAAAGAAATATTCCGTAGGTGATAACCTAATGGTTAAAGTTACCTATGGTGATAACTTGTATCCTCCGGAATCATATAAATGGAAAATCGTAACTCCCAGCGGAAAGACGGAAGAAAGCGACATAGCTCCCAAGAAATACTATACTCTAATGGATGGAGAAACGGTTTACTACGATTTGAACTACGAGTTCAAAGAATCCGGTAGTTATTCTATACAAGCCGAGGCTATCGTAAAGGGTAAGCCCAGTGGAGTATACTGCGACGAATTGAAGGTTCAAGTAGGAGAAAAGAAGGCGGTAAACGATATTACCGGCGTTTACTTTGACGGCGTTCACGTAGACCAAGAACTATATTCTAGCGTAATTTGGGATGCTCTACCCTACGAGCAAACATATACTGCGCAAATCAAGCTAGGCGAAGATTTCTATCGTCAACTAGCAAATAGATACGGAGTATCCACTCCCGAAGGCGAACTAATTCTTCCCGACTTTACTATGGAAAGCGGATACTTTGGCGCAAATTCATTTAGGGTTCCCAACGAAATTATCGACAATGCCCTAGGCGAGCCCAGAGATAGCGGAGACACTATGTTGCATTATAGTTATTCTATAAGAATAAAGGGTTCCGCTTTCGACCAATGGAGCGAATGGTACGTTTATGACGGAAGCATCAACGCAGGCGTTGAATATTTCGACGACGTAATACCCGGAATGAACCGCTATATTGCAAATATGGAAGAATACGGAAGATTGCTAAATTATCTAATCGTATTCCGTCCCTTAATAATGCAAAGTGAAAATGCAAACTATAGTTACGAACTAGACCTATACGTTCCATTTACAAGCGAAGACCTTGATAACAAGATTTATCCCATAAAGAATAATCTAGATACCGCCGAAAATACCGCTGCGGAAATAGATGCTCTCAAGCTGTTTGATTGCGCACTTACTAGCTATACCGAAAGCGTAAGCTTAAGCTTAGACGTAGTTAGCGCAACGCTAGGCGGTGGTGAGACCAACATTTTGTTAAAGATAAATTCTTTATCTGCACCTACCACTAAGACCGAGCTTGATGCAGAGGAGGATAAGGATTATATTTATAGCGAAGCTCCTTCCGTAACGCATTATGCTTCCAATCCTCGCGGACAACTTGGCGTTCTACCCATCGATTCCTTGAATAGAACGATGCAAGTAGCTACTACCGACCAACTCTACTTGGCAGTAGAAATGGGTTATAAACCCATTCCTCTAGCGGGAAGTATGGCGGAAACCATTTGGAACGAAGCTCGTAGAGTGCTTAACTCTATAATAAGCGACGATATGAGCGTTAATGCAAAGGCTCTTGCCATCTACGAATGGATATCACTCAACGTAACCTATGATTATAAGATAGCTGATACTGCGGGTAGCGTAGTCGATGCAAAGGCATATAACGCATTCTATTTAGAAGGTGTATTCCTAGACCATATTGCAGTATGCGACGGTATAGCTAAGGCATATGGACTAATGTGCGGAATGGAAGGGATACCCAACTTTAAGGTTGTAGGTAGTGCAAGCGGTATCGCTCACGCTTGGAACGTAGCTTTGCTAGAAGATGGATGGTACGCTGTAGACGCAACCTGGAGTAGCGAAAAGATTGGCACCGCCGATGGTGAGCAACTCGAAGTTCTAAATAGAGATTATTTTGCAGTAGGCTCTAAGGTTGTAGCAGACACTCGTGCCACCTATGGTGCATATCCCGAACTAAATGACGAACGTTTGGAGTACGCATACAATATCAAGATTTCGGAAACCTTTGATAACGAAATCAATACCGATGGCGAAATCAAGTACTTTATCGAGAGCTACTTGTACGACTATTTGGGACAATCGGGCGAGGTTTGGATAGATTTGGTTATCGAAGAAGAATACTTTAACGCAAAAGGTAACAACGACGCCAATAGATTCAATGCTATAATAGCATTGATACAAGAGGGAGTAAACGAAAACGTAACTATCGGTTGCACCTCTAAAGTGGGCGTAGAAGGCGAAGCAAAAATTTATATCCATTACGTTAGGAGATAGATATGGAAAGTAAAATAGGCAGTTGTTTTTTAGGAAGAACCCTTGAGCTTACCGACGGTAAAATTTATCTTGCGGTTACTTTGGACGTAGGTCCCCGCATTATCAAAATGGGTAAAGTAGGGGGAGAAAACCTTATGTACGAAGACGTTGACGACAACGTCAATAAGGACGTATCCAAAGAGTACGGAGAGGGTAAAAAGTGGCATATTTATGGCGGACATCGCATTTGGATATCCCCCGAAGACGAAACCACCTATTATCCCGATTGCAACCCCGTTTCGTATGAGCTAAAGGAAAACGGAGCTATATTTACGCCTCCCGTATGGGCAGAGCGTGGAGTGCAACCTAAGTTAGAAATAACCTTTATCGGAGAGGGCAAGGTATCGGTTGATATGAGTCTAACCAACGTAACCGATAAAGAAAAAGAGTTATGCTTATGGGCGCTAACCGTTATGAAATGCGGTGGTAGGTTGGTAGTACCGCTTTCGAGCGAAGATACCGGATATCTAGCCAACCGCAATTTGGTGATATGGCACTATAACGATGTAAAAGACCCTCGTTTTGAACTAGAAAACGATAGGTTTATTTTAACGAGCAATAAAGTATGCAAAGGTCCGTTTAAAGTAGGCACCTATTTGAAGCCCATTTATGCGGAATATACCTATGGTAACACCACTTTTATAAAAGAAGTTGAGGTAACCGCATCAGCTAACCAATACCCCGATTTTTGCTCTAATATGGAAACCTATACGAACGAGCATATCCACGAAGTAGAAACACTTTCTCCCTTTAAGAAAGTGGCACCTAACGACAATATATCACACGTAGAAATTTGGACTATAAAATAGGAGAAAATATGCTAGATAAGAATTACTACCCTATGTATTTGTATCAAAAAGACTTTTTAGAGGGCGCTCGCACCTGTGGTGCAAAGCCCTTTGTTTTAGTGCTGGAAAGAGGTGAAGGCGAGTATGAAAGATACGAAACATCTCTTTATGCCGAGGGACACGAGGAAGAAAACCTTCGCTATGCCAAAAAATTAGTTAAAACTATGATTTGGGCGTACGGTGGCTATAAATTCCATTTATACGGTGGCGAAAGCGTCGTAGAAGGACTAAGGAAAGCCTACTCTGCCGAGGGTGAAAGGTCCTTCGATTATAACTTTATGCAAGACGTTTATTTGCGTCCTATGGAGTTCGTTTGCGTATCTCTTAGCGACCTTCCCGCGAGCGCTTGTAAGGCAGAGCCTTCGGGTGCCAATGCAAAGGGTTATCGCATTGGATTTGATGCAGGCGGTAGCGATAGAAAGGTTACTGCTTGTATAGATGGTAAGGTCGTTTATGAGAAAGAAACCATATGGTTCCCCAAGCTAAACAGCGACCCCAAATACCATTTGGAAGGAATAGTAGACTCTATTGATAACGCGCTAAACGCACTTGGCGGAAAGGTAGATGCGATTGGCGTATCGACAGCAGGTATAGTTGTAGATAACGAAGTTAGGGTATCCAGCTTGTTTAGAAAGGTATCCAAAAAAGAGCAAAACGAATTTGTTCGTCCCATATATATCAACCTTGCTAAAAAGTATAATTGTCCCGTAAAGGTTGCTAACGATGGCGACGTTGCAGCACTTGCCGGCGCCTTTACCGAAGGTGGAGAAATACTTGGTATCGCTATGGGAACTTCGCTTGCAGCGGGTTACGTTGATAGTCAAATGAGAATACGCGGATGTCTAAACGAACTAGCCTTCGTTCCCGTCGATGCAAACGAAAACGCAGCAATGGACGAATGGAGCGGAGACGTGGGAGTTGGGGTTATGTACCACTCTCAAGACGGTGTAATCAAGCTTGCTCCCGAAGCTGGTATTGAGTTGGACGAAAATCTTAGCCCTGCCGAGAAGCTAAAGGTTGTGCAAGCACTCGCAAACGAGGGTGATAGTAGGGCGGTTGAATTGTACGAAAGAATGGGAGACTACTTTGGTTATACCTTGCTTTGGTTTGCTTGCTTGTATAGCATCAAGAAAGCCATTTTCCTCGGTAGAGTAGCGAGCGGAAAGGGCGGTGAAATACTGCTTGCAAGAGCAAGAGAGATTATTGCTAAAGAGGGTTCCTGCCTCGAAATAGTACTTCCCGACGAGATGAGCAGAAGGCTTGGTCAAAGCTTTACTGCGGCAGGTTTATAAAAAAATATAAAATTTTATAATAGGAGAATTAGTATGCAACTCAACAAAAATGCCGAAGTAGTATGCGGTAAAAAGCAAATTTATACCGAATTGGTTGTTGCAGCACACCAAGACGATATCGAGATTATGTGTCCCCAAGCGATAATAAAGGGATACCAAAGTGACGTTTATGGCGTTGTTGGCGTCGTTTGTGCAGATGGTAGTGGAAGCCCCAGAAGCGGTAAGTTCGCAACCATGACCGACGAGGAAATGAAGAAGGTTAGAAGACTTGAGCAAATCAAGGCCGCCGAAATAGGCGAGTACTCCGCACTCGTTATGCTTAACTATACGAGCGCCGAGTTAAAGGACCGCTCCAATCCCAGCCCCAAGAACGATATAAAGGAAATCATTTTGAACTATAAGCCCCAAACGATGTATATCCATAACCTTGCGGACAAGCATCCTACCCACGTTGGCACGGCTGTAAATTGTGTTAAGGCTTTGCGTGAATTACCCAAGGAAGCTCGCCCCAAGAAGCTATACGGTTGCGAGGTTTGGAGATGCCTAGATTGGCTTGACGATAACGAAAAAGTGTTCTTTGATTTAACCGGATACGAGCAACTAATGCGCGACGTATTGGACGTTTACGAAAGCCAAATAGCGGGTGGTAAAGAGTATTGCACCGCCGCTATCGGTCGTAGAGCGGGTAACGCTACTTTTAGTGCTTCTCACGGCGTAGACGTTGCCGAGCACGTTTCCTATGGTATGGATTTAACCCCTTTAATCGAAGACGATAGCATCGACGTAAAGGCGTTTATAGTATCTAAAATCCAAAAATTTATTGACGATTTGCTAATTTAAGCGAAGCGAAAAAACCATTGATTTGTAATTAGGCGGACGCAAGTTCGCCTTTTTTATACGCGCAAACGCGCCAACTAGGTAAAACTATAGTAAATCTTTTATTTTTCACAAAAAATTCATATTTGACGCGCATTCGTCGGTAACTCAATGAACGAACCTACATATTGTGGTGTTTTGAAAGGTAAACCACAATTTGTTGTGCGCGCTTGTGTGCGAAATGTGAAAAGTGAGTGAACGACATTAAAAACGCGCATATTTATAATATAAATAGAGGGGTTGACTTTTTTGGGGTATTTTAGTAGAATATCGTCAAGCAGGGAAGAGGATTCCTTGCCATTTTTATTAAAACACGCGTACCGGCGCAAATAACTCCATACACCCACAAGGAGAAAAACAATGAAACGCAATCTCACCCACAAAATTTTGTTGCTAATCTTGGCTATAGCCTTGATTGCGGCACTATTCGCTTGTTCGCCCCGTCCCGAAGACGACTTTGCCGATGACGGTAACGTTATAGTTGGTGGCGACACTACCATCGATACCGAGGTAACGAAGGTAGAATCTACTACTGCCGATAAAGCCAAAAAGCAAATTGCAGAAGCGGCGGAAAACTATACTTCATTCTATCAATCACCCGACAATCCCGAGTGGTTCATAGTTGATTTATCGCTAGAATACTCCTTCGAGCATTTCTGGTTGGACAGCGAAGAGAAATACAATAAATCGTCTGCATTTACCGTCGATTTGAAGGGTAACTTCCATATGACGGATAACTCGAAGAGCGAAATGTATTTCCAAATCCGAAACGCTAACAACTTGCCCGTAATGGCAATTTACTACGCTACCGGTTATACTTACGTGGTTGTGGGCACGCAAAAGTATTATATGCCGGAACTCAATATGACGGAAGTGGGTAGTATGTTGTATGGAGCATTGTCCGGTGCCGGCGTTGACGTAAACAGACTTATAGCAGGTGTTATGACCGGTGGTAAGACCGGTATGCCCGCTTTAGACGACTCGATAGGCACATTGTTGCCTACCGTAGGTATGTTGTTATTTGGAAAGCAAGGTCAAATAACGTATTATAACCAAATCGAAGAGGACGTTTATGCAAGCAAAGACGTTCTATTTGGTCTAAATCTAGAAGGACTTATTGGAATGTTGAAGGGCGGACTAGATTTGAACTCGTTCGGACTGCCCATCAATTTGAGCTTTAGTGATTTTTGGAGTATTTTGGGACTCCTCGGTATGCCCAGCGGAATAGACCTAGACCCCGTTCTACTACAATTTGCAGGCTTCAACTTCAAGAGATTGGGCGAAAAAGAGTGGCCCACGATGATTTCTAACTGGGGTGCTATTACCGAGTTAGAAACCGTTACTAAGGTAGACGAAGACGGTCTAATTATGCAAGAGGAAGACTACGTTATGAAGGGTATAAGAATTAACATCGTTACCAAGAACGACGTTAACGAAACCCGTGAAAAGTATGCTAACGTATATCCCAGTGATATGACTAAAGGCAAGCTCGTAGAAGACTTTGCGGTTGATATCAAACTTAGACCTCTACTTTATGGCTCTAACGAAAAACTACAAATCAACTTCGGTGGACTTGGTCTAAACGAACAAGGACGTAAAGATACCTATGACGAAGGTGGTATCGGTAACCTCGGTTTAGGAGCAAGCTTATACTTTGAAAACGACGAGAACGGTGGTCTTACCATCAACCGCGTACTAGGTGAAGCTTTCGATATCAATCTTGGTGCGCTAGGCGATATGCCCATCAATCTTCCCTATGCAGCTCGTTACGAACTAGGACTAGACGTTAAACTCGCACTCGATTTCTTGGATGGCGCTAAGACCCAAGCCGAAATCACCATTAGCTTTAACGATACTCCTCTAATGAGGTTGTTCCTAAGCGAAACCAATTTGTACATAAACTTTGAAGAATTGAAGGTTTATAGCGGACAAATGTTGCCTAACGTAGTGCTACAAGGCTTTGATATCAACTCATTGCTAGGTGGTGTGCTGGGTGGCATTACGCCTTACCTAGACCCCAACTACGAAAGACCTTCTACTCCCGTTCCCGGCAACCAAGTAAGCAATTCGTTCGGCGGTCTATTTAACGAGGGCGAAGCTACGGAAGAAGGTGGCATCGACGTTATGGCTCTAGTAGGCGTTATTCTAAAGAATATAGAGGTTCCTGGTATCGAGGAATATCTAACCGACGTTAACGGCAACGTTATAACCGATGCTCAAGGCAATCCCATTCCCAACCACTGGAATATCGAAATCGACCTTGATAACGAAGACCTTTCCGAAATAGTAGGACTAATTACTCCTCTAGCAGGCAATTTGGGCGAAGAGCTAAACGTAAACCTACACTTTAACCAAAAAGACCCGTTGAACACCTTTGGTTTGGTGGTAGACGTATCCGATACATTCCGTCTTGGACTAAAGCTCGATGGCTTGACTTATATGAAAGAGCCCGAATGGGAAAACTACGAGATGGTAGATACCGCGGAAGAACGTAGCAAGTACGTAAACCTTTCTATCTACAAGAACGAAAACGGTGATTTCGTATATGCAAACCGCAACTATAACGTTCTACTACAAGGCGACGTAACTCTCGGCGCAAACGAAACAACCGATACCGGTTTGGATTTGAGCGGTTTAATCGGTGCTTTCCTAGATAACGTACTACTTTCTATCGGCGTTGAATACACCGGTAGCACCACCATTGCTTATAAAATTGAAGGCAATATCGATATCATCGATATGGCACAAGCCGAACTCAAGGTTACCATTTATAACAAGGCAAATAACGACCCGTTTATTCGTATTCTATATCTTGGCGTAGAAGATACTCTATATATCGACCTAGAATGCCTAAAGAATATGGGATTTGCCTCTCTTGGTAAGCTCCCGCGCTTGAAATATGAAAATATGGGACTACGCGACACGCTCGCAGGTCTTGATATTGCATCTATAGTAGCAGACCTATTGGTAAACCAAGATACCGGTCTACAAAACTCCATTACTATCGATACTTCCGACCCGAACTTCCTCAACAATGCGAAGTTAGGCTTGTATCAATACTTGATAGTAAACGAATATCTATCTTCCGGCGTTCTTATCGGTGGAGAAGAAATCGGCACCGCTCTATTTAACGCCGCACTCAATGCCGATGGCGATGGCACCGGTGGAGAAGGTACCGATGGAGAAGGCACCGAGGGCGAGACTACCGAAGGCGGTGGCCTAGATATTATGCAAATTCTAGGTATGGCATTAAAAGAGGTAGAACTCGACGCTATAAAGAGCACGTTGACCATTTACGTTGCAACCGGCGTTCTTTCTAGCTTGCTTACTATGCTACTTGCTCCCGTTGACGAGTTTGGTAATCCCGTTGATATTACTATGCCTAACGTTAACGCATTCGTACAAATAAAGGCTCTAGACTTTGACTTTGGTACGGACGAAGAGGGCAAGAATACCATATTCCCCGAAAACGGATATCTACGTATATATCTATCCCTACTTGACGATGGCGACCAAACCATAGAGGCTATATCTTTGGAAATTGATATCCTGAAGGATATCACCGTTCGCTCCGGTAAAGAAAACCTATATCGTGATATAGAGGAAGAAGAATATATCCAATCGTTCGTAAGCATTCCCGAATTCCTCGACAAGCTTGCTATCGGTATTCGTCTAGAAGGACACTTTGATTTAACCGTTGACGAAACTCCCGTATTCGAAGTTGACGAAAATGGCAACTACGTTCTAGATGAAGATGGTAACAAGATTCCCGTTTTGGACGAAGACGGTAATCAAGTTATGCAAACTATCGAGCAATACACCAACGCATATCTAAACCAAATGCTTTCCGGTCTAATCGAAGGCTTGGGACTAATGGTAGATACCTCTAAACTAAATATCGAACTAGGCTTTGAAATAGCAGGTAAGATATCTCTTGGCGGTATCATCAAGCTTGATGGTAGCGAAGCAGCAGACCCCATCAACACCATTTTGGCTGGAAGTGCACTACAAATAAGATTGTTCGACCGCAAAGTTCCCGGTGAAGCAGGGGATATCCTCGGTATTTATCTACTCGACGGTAACCTATATATTGACTTGAGCTTCTTCGGTATGCCCAATATCGGTATAAATAACGTTGCAAGTCTAATAGAAGATTTGGGAACTCTTACCGGCTCAACCGAAGCTGATAAAGACGAAGCTCCCGCAAACCTACTGCACCTTGATAGAGTAGCAGAGTTCGCCGATGCTTCTAACCCCGAAGCAGTAGCACTACAAGTACTACTCGATTATGATAAAGTTGCTATCAACCTTACCAAAGACGCTATCGCAGGTTTAATATCCTTACTACTTTCTAGCGAATTACCCATCGAAATCCAAGAAACCTCTCTTGAGCTTGGACTAAATAATAACGGCGTATATCTAGAAGTTGCTACCGGCGTCGAAATCTTCAACCTAAATCTTGGCTTAAGCAAATTCAAGATTGCTCTTGATGGCGAAGAACTAGAAGGTGCAGAGTATCTAGTAAGCTTACCCGACGAAGATTTCTATCTAACCGAGCAAGGTCTTCCCACTAACGTATATCTAGAACTAGGCGGTTACGCATTTATCAACAGCGAAATGGTAGAAAATAGCGATAGAAACACTATCGACCTTTCTCCTGCACTCAGCGGTCTATTAGACGGCGTTGAGCTCAATATGCTCATCGAGTTCTTAGGACTTGTTGACGAAGCGTTGTTCTTTGAACTAGACGCTAACTTGAACCTAGAAGAAATTATAGGAATTCTCAATAACGGTTTTGATATTGCAAAACTACAACAAACCGGATTGGTAATAACTCTTTCCACCTATGCTTCTAACGACTCGACCTCCGACGATTATTACGACGAAAACGGCGATAGAGCTCTCCGTCCCGTAATGGAAATCTACTACGTTGAAGGCGACCTATACGCGCACATAGAAACCTTTATAGCTAAACTCGAATACATCTATATTCCCGGCGCAAACGAGCTTCTAGCAGGCTTGCTAGGCGCTATGATGGGCGGTGGTGAAGAAGGTAACGCATATAACGCAGAAGACCCCGTAGAAGTAAACGAAGTTAAGTTCTATATCGACCTAGCTCTTGCCGATTATGGTCTAGCTGTAAACATCACCAAAGGCTTCCTAGTAGGCGTTCTTAACGTTCTAGGCTTGAATATCGAAGAGTACCTAAAGAGCCTCGACCTTGAAGTAGAGCTTGGTCTAAACGCAAGTCCTCTTGAAGTGTTCCTAGCACTAAAGCTTCGCGACGTAGGTATGGATGGTGAAGACGCTCCGGGTACTGCTAACCCCAACGACGGAAACTTTGTTTCACTAGGCGCTTCTATCAATAAGCTCGTTATCCTAATGGACGAAATCGTTGAGCTAAGCGACGAAGAAAAGCAAAAGTATGATGCTATCGAAGAACTTGATACTATAGGTATCAATCTTGGTGGTGTAGCTAAGTTCGAAATCACTTCTCCCGAAGGAGTTGTCGACCCCGATACCGGTGCGATAGGTAATCTAACCTCACTTTCCAACATTCTAACCGAGCTACAAACCATTCTTGGTGAAAATGCAGAAAAAGAAAAGCTTCTTTGGATTCGTGAAGCAGCTCTCAAACCCGAATATAAGGGTCTAGAAGACGACGAATTGAGCAAGATTTACGACGAAGAAGTAGTAAGCAATATCGACTACCAAGCACTCCTCAACTTTGGACTAATCGTCGAAGTTATCGGTAACGTTGCAAATGGAACCGCAACTTTTGGTGGACAAGTTTACTATGACATAGAAGTAATACTTGATATTTCTAACATTTCTAACCTAAAAGCATCCGTATTCCTATCCACTTCGCCTCTAGCAGAAAATCGTGGCGATATTATGTGGGTAAGCATAATGGGCGAAGAAGTTCTTGATGCAGAAACAGGAGAAACCTCTATCGACCTCAACGTAGTAGCCGACCTCACAAAGGTATTCGGCGACGTTTTGGAAATCAAAGACGTTATCCGCATCAATAACTTTAACGCATTTACCGAATATATGGATAACTTTGCCGAAAGTATGACCGGCAAAGAAGAAACCATCGACCCCGTTGCTCTAAATTCTACTAACAACGGTTTGGTTCTTCCCAGAAATGCAGAAGGAAAGGTAGCTCCTTCCATTATGACTGCGTCCGCTATCATCCTAGCAATTACCGCAGACCCCGAAGGCTTTGGTATCCCCAACGGTGCGCCCGTTGCTATCGTTGCACCCGCCGCCGCTATCTATTCTCTTGTTAACAGTTTGCTCAGCACCGACCAACAATTCGAAATCCAAGTTGATACCGACAAGATATCCACTTATGCAAACACCGGCGTATATTCTGCACAAGAATATTACTATGCACTTCACGGTTTAGTAGAGCAATATAGAACCGCTATTGCTAAGCACTATGCAGATGGTGTTCTTAACGTTACCGACTACAATAGCATAGATACCGTTTGGAAGAACTTTATCGCTACTCTAAACGATAATTACTCTAAGGGTGAAATGACTATTGAGCAAATGGATACCTTATATTTATCATTTATCGAACAATATAAGGAAATGATAGGCGAAAGAGTGGGACAATTCTTCCCCACCATTACTGCCGAAACGATTGCTCTAATCACTGCAGATTTAAACACTATCGAAACCTTGTATGCTTCCATTAGAACGCTAGATGGCGTTTATAGCGAAGAACAATACAATAATATGAAGAATGGTTTAGTTGCACTACGTAAAGCAGAACTAGACCAAATGCACGCAAACGGTCAACTAACCGATAAGGACTACGAATATTTATATTATGGAATCGTACGTAATCTTAATGGTGAAATAGTAAATCTCTCTGATTATGGTGCTATCGACCTCAAGAAGTTCTTCGGTATACACGACCCAAGTGTACTTATCGAACTTGGTGCCGGTAAGATACCGGATGAGTATGAAGAAAGTGGATATAGAGATGCGTTCTTACTTGCAAATATCAGTCTTGCAGAACTACTAGAAGTTCAACTAGAAATTGGTGCAATCGAGGTATCCGTATCTCCTGACGACACCTATTACACCGGCGTGGTTGACGAATATGGTACTTGGCAAGGCGGTCTACTCAACCCTGCAAACGACTACTATTGGTTCAACCCCGACGATATGGCTGAGCAAAATATAACCATTTCGTTTAGTGGTAAATCCAAGTTCAGAGCAGAAGATACCACTCCCGATACTGCTATCGACTTCAAAGAACTACTAGAAGCATTCTTTACCGACGTTGATTTTGGTGCTATTATCGAAAACTACGGTCTAGAAGATAAAGAAATGTTGGTTGAATTGTCAATCAACTTGAATATGCACGATATTATGCTCTTCCTTGCAACTAACGATATCAATTGGCTACTCGTTAGAATAGAGTTCCTACTCCGCATAGGTCTAGAAGTTGAAAGAGAATTTATCGACGTTGAACAAAGTGAACTAAAGGGTTATACCGTAAAATATACCGAAAAAGTAGTCGACTACATATCAATATATTATAAAGACGGTACCGCATATATCGATGGTCGTATACTTGGTATCCAAAGACTAAAGATAGACAAGTTTATGGACGTTATCTTCGGATTGATTGGTGGCGACGATTTGGACGACTACTATGATAAAGAAAACGAAGACGACGACGAAATTTACGAAGGCGACGAAGAAGTAGTAAACAATGCAAGTATCAGCGAGCTTCGTGCAAGCGGTAAGATGAGCGACGAAGAATATCTAGCCAAGTACGCTATGAACGAAGAAGTAGATAGCGAAGCACTACTTCCCTACGTAAGAATGGTATTTGGTAACGGAACCGGCTTCATTATCGACATAATGGGCGCAGTATTGTTCGCAGTTCTCGGCGGTCTTGATTTAGGTATAGAAGGCGTTGACGATTTGGGCGGACTAGTTGCCGATATCGTAAACGATAACTTTGCATTGCAACTAGGTTTAATTGCAAACCTAGCCTTTATGAACGATTTCTGGACTAAAGAAACCGACGAAGGCATCGTTGCAGAAGACGACGAAAACGCACTACTAGGATTAACTCTAGAGCTTGCAAACTACACCGTAGGCTTTGCAATAATGGGTCTAGACGTTGACTTTAGAGATGCTTCCGACGAAATGGGCGACGTAAATATCGCACCCGAAGGCTTTGATAAGAACAACTACGCAGGAGCAGTTGACGTTGACTCCATTTACGTTGAATTATATATTGATTTTGATATTGATGGCGACGATACCGCTAAATTCAACCTTGACGAAACCGTAGCAGGGGCTCTTGGATTACTTGGTTCAGGCGGTATTATGGATACTATCGGCGGACTTGGTCTTGCTCCCATCATTCAACTTCTTTCCAACGTAACCACTCACTATAGACTTGAAATTATAGGCAATATCAACTTGGGCGAAATCATTTACAATATGACTTTCTACAAGACGAACTTTGCTGTAATTTTACGCGATAGAAATGAAACCGTTAACTACGATGGTGAAGAAAAGTTCAAAGAAGTTCTTTCCTTCTATCATATCGATAGCTGTGCTTATTTGAATGCAGAATGCTTCAATCTACAAGCAGTTAAGATAGAAGATGCTTGGAACTTCCTAACCCAAGATATACTACCTTCATTCGGCGTAGAACACGTTGAAGGCGGTAAAGACCCCAACTATGGTAAGGAAGAAGAAGAGGTCAAGAATCACGGCTTTGCAGGCTATCAATCTAACTTTGACCCCTTCGTACTATTCAACCTACCCGAAGGCGCAACTCCTATCGTAGGATATATCAACGCTCTAATTAGTCCTCAAGGCTTGATTATCAGCATCACCTCCGCCGCACTATTTGGCATACTACGTGCAATTGGTGGCGAGGCTATGGACTTCTCTAGCTACGTTGAACCCATCGGTGAACTTGAAATAGAACTTGGTATAGCCGGTCCCGACCACGTATTAGAGTTCGGTTTAACCTTCCAAGGATACAAGTTTGCAGGCGACGAAAGAGTTGACCTTTCCACCGACCCCAACGTACACGATTACGAAAAGGGTGGAAAGATTGGCTTGTCGTTTGGTATATCCAACGAATTTACAATGGCATTGAGCTTTGGTTGGATAGAAGATACCTATTATAAGGAAAAGGATGGTTCTATTAGAGTAGAGTCTGTTTTCGTTGACCACACGATGGTAGCTCCTCAATATGCATACGTTGATGGCGAAACCCTCGACGACGAAGGCAACGTTCTTTACGATTACGTAAAACAAGATTACGTTGACTTCGACCATACCGACCCTGTAGTAAGCTTTGGTCTAAACCTTTACTTTGACCTCGGCTCCGAAGCTATTACCGGCGAAGGTCTACTAGGTATCTTGACCGACGAAGTATACTCCGGTTACGACCTTAACAAAGAACCTTTAACATCGCTACTTGCAAGCCTTCTTGCAGGTATGCTCGATAACACTCTAGGTATTCTTCTAGAGGTTGTTGGTGAACATCAAATCAGCTTGGTTGTAGAAATTCTAGTAAACCTACCTCTACTCAACTATAGAGGTATCGAGGTTCAATTAACCGTAAGACGCGTTGATGGTAACCACGATTATAAACTTGTTCAAGTAAACCTCCACAACTCCAACTTGTACGTTGACTTGACCTATTTGAACGGACCTAAGTTTAGTGTTGAAGAAGTTCTCGAAAGCTTGCTAGGTGAAAAAGATATCGACCTCGGCTTTGGCACGGGCTCTAACGAAGACAAGGAAGAAGGTACCGAAGGTGAAGTACAAAACGCCGGCGCACAAAACGCAAACGGTGGCGCTTATACTCCCATCAATATCGACCTCGGTGCACCTATGCTCATTAGAGGCATTGCTACTTATGGTCTAGCATTATATCTAACCGAAACCGCAGTAAATAGTGTTCTTGGCATAGTACCGCTACCTTCATTAAAGGTATTTAGCGACGTATTACTACAAATTTCCCTTGCCCCCAAGAAGAACAGCTTTAACCTTGGTATCGATTTAGAACTTTCCGCTACCAGCACTAGCGAAACCACGATGGAAACTTCCAAGGTTCTTGACCTCGGTATAGCACTAGGCGACCACGACTTGAACTTTGAAGCATATCCCTCTGATAAACTTATCCTCCCGCAAACCGCTAACTATCTACCCGCACACGACGTTAATACCATCGAACTAGAAGCAGGCTTTGAAATCAAGTTCAAGATTAACGATGGTGTTGTAGACCTCGGCAACCTATACGATACCATTTTGGATATCAACGGACCTCTTGGCGGAATGGCTAAGGATACCGCATTTGAAACTCTATTTAGTAAGGATAGTCCTCTTGCAACCGCACTACCCAACCTCATAATGCTTGGCTTCTTGAAGGGTGATGAAGATTCCTTTGGCGATACCATTAGAATTGATATTCTTGCAAAAGCATTCATTAAGGGCGGTCTAGACGGACTACTCAACAAGCTACAACTCAAGGTAGAAATATACTCCTTGAAGGATAAAGAAAGATTCTATATCTCCATTGCTCTGTTTGATGGCGACCTATACCTTGACCTTTCTACAATCGGCTTAGGCAAGATTGAAATTTGGGAACTAATGGGTATGTTTGAGTACATTATGAATGGTGGAAATACCGAAGAAGGGGAAGGTGGCGAAGGCGAAGCTCAAAACGTTGCTATTACTCCCGAAGTAGAAGCACTATTTGCCGAGACCTATCCCACTTGGGGACAAATGCTTGCACTCAATGGTGAAGAAGCAGAAGAACAACTAATCGGTATCGTTAAGATACTCCTCTCACAAGACGATGGACTACTCTTAACCGTAACCTTCGAAATGATTAACGTTCTACTAATGCTCGTTGGTCTAGATATCGACCTACAAGATTACTTGGCAGGCGTTCTTGAGCCCAGCGTTGATATCGGTATGACTCCTCAAAGTGAATATCAAGTAGGTATTCACCTAGATACCGGTAAAGACTACCGCGACCATTGGGTAATCGACCCCGCAACGGGCGAATACGTAATAGGTAGATACCTTGTAGACAAAGATGGCAACTACGTATACGATGAAAATGGTAACCACATTTTAGGTAGCTATCTATATGATGAAAACGGCGAGTACGTTGTTGACGAAAATGGTGATAGGGTTATCGTTACCGATGCTCAAGACTATAACGCAGGCGCAGGTATCAACTTTGGTATTTCCATACTAGGACAAAATATCAAGGCTGATATCCAAAACGAAACCGAAATTTATACTCCTTACGGTAAGGAGTCTACTCTCGTACCCGTTATAAGCGCAGAAGAAAGAAGCTCTTACACCAAGTACGACGAAATGGCATTCCAAATTGGTACCAACTTGAGTCTTCAACTTGACTTTGAAGACGGCGACGTTTCACTCGTTGACCTACTCGAAGTGGTATTTAGTATGCTCAACATCAAGCTTCCCGAAGACCTAGATACCTCTATAGTTCTTGCAGGTGGCGACGAGACCTTGTTTATGGAAATCAACCTCAAAGCAGGTCTAGACCTCAAGAGAATGCTTTCTACCGACCCAGAAGTATTCGGTTCGGCACTAATAGTTGACCTCGTAGTACGTTATACAATTATCGATAACACTACCGGTGAAATTTACGACACTCAAAAACTACTACAAGTTTATATGGTTGATAACGTTGCATATCTCGGTCTTGAAATATTCGACACCAACCTTGATATTAAGCTTGACGAATTCGATATTACCGCTTTCGTACGTGATATAATGAGCGATATATTCGATATGGCCGACGTTGACCAAGGTGTTGGCGGTGGCTCCGACGTTCAAAACGCCCCCTCAACCGCTCCCGATGGTCCCGCGCGTAATCCTATTATAGATATGTACCAAGAAAGCGATTATGCTATCGGCAACTTCCTAAAGCCTATCATTTACTTGAATAGTGAAGGCTTTGGCTTGATGGTTACTAAAGAATTAATCATTGGCGTTGGCGATGCTCTAATCGAAATTTTGACCGGACTACTCGGCGCCGCAGATAGCGACGTTGAAGTTACCACCGAGCACATCGAAGGTATAGCAAATCTACTACTCGACTACGCATCGGTTGGTCTATTCTTCGAAGAAGGAACGGGTGGCGTAAGTCTACAAATTAACATCACTAAGGATAGTGCGGAAATCGAAACTCCCGATGGTAACAAGTATATGAGTGCAGGTTATGCTGCAACTCTAAGCTTGCTACACGACTCGGTTGCACTTATCAACACCGATTCCTTCAACGAATATCTCGACTTTATGCGCAACGACGAGGAAATGAGAGAATTCAAGGAAGGATGTTTCTCCACCGGTAACCTCGAATGGAGATTGAACCTCGGTATCGATATTTCGGTATCCGCCGATATTCGTGAATATATCCTCAACTGGAGCTCTCTATTCCAAAACGAAGAAGACGTTGATGGTAACGTAATCGGTGCAGCATTCTACATTCAAGCTCTTAACGATATTATGGGCGACGCAACCTTGCGTATCAAGGCAGACGTTGCACTAAAAGACCTTGACAAGTGGGGTATCGATGCAATAGTTCAACTTGTAAAACTAAAAGAGCCCGGCACCTATGCTGAAGGCGAAAGCGACGTTGAAGAAGAATACTTTGCATTGTACGTTCTAGGCTCAATGCATAGAGATGCACAATCTTACGAAGAAAGCAGACTTGGTCTATACCTAACTATGGGTGCCTTCCAAAACTATGGCATTACCGGTATTGAACTAAATCACCAAGTATTCGAAGAGTTCCTATCATTGAACCTTAACGCAGTTCTGGATAGCCTCGGCGGAACGTTGTCCAACACCGCAGGCGGTATCGTTAACACCCTTGACGACTTGATTGACCAACTGTACGATATGCTCGGCGACGAAGACAAGATGAAGGATGAAAACGACGGTAACTCCAATGGAGGAGTAGAAAGTGGCGTACAAAACGCCGGCGAAGAAGCAAGCGACGAAGACAATATCTACGATTACGAAGAAGAAGTAGAAGAAGATAGTGGTATGTGGTTCATTGGACTACTTGATAGTATCCAATTTACTAAAGGTGCTATTTCTATAGTAGTTGCTCAAACCGCAATTCAAACCTTGCTAAAAGAAACCGTTGGATTCCCCTTCGACGAAAAGATAGGTAACCTCTCCGTTACCCTAGATAATACCGCTAACTCACTATCTTTGAATCTTGGTCTAGATTATCAAGAACCTATCGACGTTACCAAGACCGAAATAGCAAACCTTAACACTACGCTTGCATCACAAGAAAGTGTAGACGCTGTTAAGAACGGACTTGGCGCTCCCTCTATAGCACTTACCGGCATAACCGCAAGCTATAATAACATTGGAACCTATAGTGTATTTGCATCCGAAGGTTATATTGGCACCTCCTTTAACAGCGAGGCATATAACGTTATTCCCGTAGGAACCAATAAAGAGGTAGGATATCTAGTATATAACACCTATGATATTTACGAACTAGATAAGAATATCGCCTACGGAAGCGAAGCGCTAAGACAACGTGCAATCGCAGTAAGAACTGCTATCGTAAACGCTCTTGTTAACGCAGGCCTTAGCTCGAATAACGACATAGCAAACGATATCAATATTCTATCCGATAGTACAACCAAGATAGCGATTAAGATTTCCGAAAACAACGTTCTACTAGCATACGTATTGGGCGACACCAGCATACCTCTTAATATTGCAGGTATCGAATGCTCTATGCTAGGCGATAAGCTAGTAAGCATCGTTTCCGAGAAAGCAGCTCTTGAAGAAATACGTTCAACCTATGAATCCGGCTTCCTCGTCAATGCAGAAATCGCAACCGACGACGGAAAGAAACCTCTCGTTGCAGAAAAGACCTATCTACAACAACAAGTTATCACGGAAGATAAGGACTTCCCGCTAGAGAACTCCGGAACACGTAACGTATTCTATTTCATCTATAATCCTTCCGACTATTATGCTATCGATTCTGCATATCTACCCGGCACTACAAGATATCTTGAATTTGCAAAGGCTAATGCAGAAAAGGTAATAGAATCCATATCCGATATTCTCCATAAGAGCACGTACGTATGGAGTCAAAACGCACAAGGTGTACATACCTTCCACCACTATGCAGCAATGCTTAACGTATCCGTTAAGGTCGCTGAAGTATTGGATAGCTTTGGTAACGTTGCAGATTATAAGGTACTTATGGCTGTATCCAGCACCAAGAGTATGTACAACGTTGGTGTTAAGATTCACGGTATCGATATCGGTTTGGGTCAAACCAACATCTTTGCCGAAACTCCTCTCGGTTCTATGATGAGAGAAGATTATCTAGAATACTTCTCAACCTACTTCAAGCCCTTGTCTGAGTACGAAATGGAAGCAGAAGTTACCCTCGAATTTAAAATCGACGACACCGTTGGCGGTCTATTCGATATGAGCGAGCTTCTTGGTACCGTTGGCGGATTGTTAGGACCCGGAATAGGCGAAATGATTAGCCAAATCAATATGGCTCTACAACCCATTGACGATATAGCAATTTCGGTACAATTGGCACTAAGATTATATATCGACTTTGGTAGCATCGAACCCTTCCGTCTACAACTCGAAATGACCTACAACGATAAGACTATGGCTCTTATCACCTATCAAGGCGGATACGCAGTAGACGAGTATGGCATTTATGAAAGCAGTACCATTTACGTAGACCTAAGCGGTCTAGGCTTCCCCAGCTTGAAGCTTGAAGGAATTCAACTTGGTGCAGTACTACGTAACCTCATCAGCGGACTTGGTGCTAGCGACGAAAGCACCGATGCAGGCTCCAATGCTGTTGCAAACGCAGGCGCTGAAGTACAAAACGCAGGTGCACAAAACGAAGGCGAAAACGCTAACGACAACGCAGGTGCATCAGGCGATGCTATTGAAAAGCAAGAAATCGAAAGAGTATACCTCAAAGATTATGGTTGGACCGAAAGACTACTTCTTCTAACCTTCGGCGCAGACGAAACCTCTCTCGCAATCACCGGTGCATTGGCATATTCACTAATTTCTAACGCATTCAAGAATGCCGCTATATCCAGCGTACTTGGTGGTTCACAAATTCTAATACCTATGTTTAGAAACTTGCAAATCGGTTACTCCGAGGAAGACGGTGTATACGGTCTATGCTTGAGACTTACCGACGATACTCCTTACGAGAAGGCATTCCGCATTGGTCTAAACATTGGTGGCTCGTTCGATATGTGGGCAGATAGCGTTCTTGAAGCACAAGGTAAACCCGAAAGAGATTCTTCTATCGATGCTCGTGAATTCGTTGAAGGAACGGGTGAAGATGGTATCGTTTACGAAGATATCGGTATCATCAATAAGGTTGCATTGAACCTCGAACTTGAAGCTCGCGTACGCACCAAAGATTCCGAAGAAAAGCCTCCGCAACTCATAGCAGTACAAAATCTACTACAAGACTTGTTGGGACTTTCTGCCGACACCATCAACTTTGACGTTCAAGACACCGTATTGGTATTCTCACTTGGTCTAACCGTTTACGCTGACCTAGCAGATATGTCCAACACCGCTCTTGCTCTAACTATTAACCTAACCGGCGAAGAGCTAATAGGCGTATACTTTATCGGTCAAGTTAATACCGTTTACGTCAACTTGAGTGGTCTTGGCCTATTCCAAGCAGCACTAAACGGTGTTGACGTTCTTGGCATACTCAACAACTTCCTCGGTGGATTCCTCGGCGAAGAAGGCATCAACTTAAACGAAATGCTTGCCGGCATACTCACCGTAGAGGATGAAGAAAGAGCAGCACTAAACGCAAACAACGCACTTTCCAACGCAAGTGCACAAACCGAAGCAGTAAGCCTTTCCGATAAGGCACAAAACGCTACTATCGACCTAATCACCGCTACCGATTCACCGCTATTGAAGATTTTGATGTCCAACGAGGAAATCATCATCAATCCCAATATGGCAATCGTTCAAAGTCTACTAGGCGATAGTATGGCATTGCCCGCATTGAGCGACATTAGACTTTCTATAAACCTATATCAAGGTCTAAACAACTTGAATTTGCGTATCAAGCTAGACCAAAAGGGCAACTACTTGAACGTAGGTGTACAAGAAGGCAACTTTGCTATTGCTCTTGGTGCGACTGCAGAACAATATCAAAAACAAATTAGTGTGGGCGACGAAAGCCTATACGGTGGTATCGAAGGCTTGTCCCTCGGTATGGATTCCGCAGGTAACCTCGCCGCTAACATTAACGCATTGAGCCTTGCACAAGGATTACTAGACGTTATCTCGTTTAGCGATTTCACCTTGTATATCGAAAAACGTAACGACTACTTCTTCCTACGTAACCTCGGTTATGGTGGCGCAAACGGTACCCTCGAAATTTCCGCTCTAGGAACCAGCTATTCGACCGGTCCCACCTACTTCAGCCCCGTAATTAGAAACCGTGCAAACGAATCAACCGGTGGACTAACCTCTTACGACCACGCATTCGTATCTAAGGGTGGTGCATTCGATTGGGTACTAAGCATTCCCAATACCAGTATTAGCATTGACGTTGGTGGATTGTTAAAGGCATACGAACCCATATTCTTCGATAACGCATATAGAAGAATTAGGCTTGCTCTTAACAAGACTATGACCAATAAGACGGAAATCCCCATTGCACAGTTAACCCAAGTTGCAAACGTTCAAGGTTCACTTTCAAACGAAGAAGATTGGGAGCCTCAAGGTCTAACCGCATTCTTGAAGAACAACGTTCTACACCTAAGTCTAGCTAACATCTTGGTAATAGACTTGAGTGGTCTAATCAACACAGTTGCAGGCTGGTTGCTAGAAACCATAGCAGGAGCTATCAATGGAATTGCCGGACAGGTAGTAGGAATAGTTTGGGACTTCGCAGGTCCGTACGTTTCTACTTGGATAGCCGATATGATAGGTGATGCTACCGGATATGGTTCACCGCTACGTATTGGTCAAATTCTTGACGACGTATTGGGCGGTGGAGCAGGCGGTATTCCCGTAGTAAACTTGTATCTACCCACCTTCTTGCCCACGTTAGTAGCTTCGCTCAAGCCTGTTGAGGAAGATACAAACTTTGGTTCATTGTATGGTAACGTAAACACATATAATAATAGTACCGGAGAATGGGAACCCGTTGCCGATGCTTTGGTAGACCTAGATGGCGGAAGATATACAACCACCACCGATAAAGACGGTAACTACGCATTCATTAACATTCGTCCTGCAAGATATAGCGTAAAGATAACCAAGAAGGGTTATAACGATTTACCGCGTAGAGGCGAGACTCCCGTTTACGCAACGGTACTACGTTCTAACGAGTATCCTGCAACCGAAGCAAACTTTACTCTTTCCGAGTATAGAGAAACCGTTTGGACAAACGTACACCTAAGAGTAAGGGGTGAAGAAGAGTACGAAGCAAACAATACCGCTCTTCGTCCTATGGTCGGTGCAACCGTATATATCCTAATAGACGGCGTTGCAACCGAATTGGGTACCACCGGAGCAGATGGTGTTCTACAAGTAGTAGTTCCTTCACTCAAGGGCTTCAACCACGCAATTCAACTAAAGAAGGCCAATGGACAAATGCTACAAAGCAATTTGGCATTGGAACTTAACGGAGATGGTACTCCTAACTCGAAGAGTGAAAGCAATCCTTATGACGTATACTTCAAGACCACCGGTTATCACGACCCGACCGTTGGTACCTTGAGTGGTATCCTCGTAACCTTGAAGAACGATTGGATTATGGATGGTAGCGCAAGTGAAGTATTCACCTTGCTAGGTAAGGATGCAACCGAAAATCCCACTTATGACGATGCTGCAACCAACCAAATCAATTCTTACTTTAACACAACGTTCGACGACCCGCTAGCTGAGGCTGCAGGTGGCAAGCTATACGCATCGTTCGATAGAAACTACGTTGAATATCGCGTATACGATTATCCCTCAAAGAATAACGTAACCAACGCAATAAAGAACTTCGTTGATGAAAAGCTAGCAAACAAGTCCGGCTTTGAAATCACCGAAAAGATTCCTTCCTTGTACTATCACGCAATCAGCTACGATATTAAGAGCATAGTTGAAGTTCGTGGCTTCACCACTCAAAAATACGTTGCTGAAAACGGTGGTACCGAAACTGCATACAGAGTAGTCCTTGCTATAGCAAAGGCTTCTACCACTCCCGTTCTCAGTGGCGTAGAAGTATGGCTAGAGCTAGATGGTAGAACCATTAGAATGTCCGACGACTACAACGGTGGTAATCAAAATACTCGTTCGTTCAAGAAAGCGGATGGTACGGGAATGGCTCAAGGCGACTTGTATTGGCAAAACAATGCAAGAAACTTCCTCGGCTCCGTACAAATCAACGGTAGCCAAACCGAGTTGAACGATAAGGCTAACGCATTGAACAGTGATGGTACCTTCTCTATCCCCAACCTACTCCTCAACAGAGAGTACAACTTGAAGATAAGAGCAACCGATTACACCAACTTCGACGTTGGTCGTCATACCTTGACTACTCAATCGAACTTCTACAACTATGGTGAAATCTTCCTAGAGCCCAAAGAAATACCCGAGTGGATTGCTAATAGCAACGCTACTGCAGGCGGATTACCCATCGAAGGCTTACGTCTACGTCTAGGTGCAGACCTATCCGATGCTTCAAGTAGAGACGTTGTCGACCAAGCACAAGACCCCTCCGACGCAGGTTACACTCAAGACGGTATACCGCTAACCCAATACTCCTACCTAACCAAACTAGGCGACCAAGCTGTTAACGCACTCCTTGATACCGCAAAGGGACAAGCTTCCAGTGCTATCAAGAATGCTATCAGCAACGCAATAGGCGGTATCGGTGGTACTATAGTTTCCACCCTTGCAGGTAACGTACTAGGTTCCTTGTTCGGTTCCGTATCCGGCGTTGATACCACTTCTCAATATCTAGACCCCATGGGCAAGCCCGTATTCGTACCGTGGACCAACTACGTTGCAGGTTACGAAGAAGGTAAGGAAGATACCTCCGACTCCATCACCTATATAGAAGCTTGGATTTCTTCCAGCATGATAAACGGTGTATTCGATATCGTTCACAACTTGCTACTTGGTTATAGCGGATATAGTCCCATTTCCAAGGAACAACGTTACAATATGGCTGACCTATGTGCTATACCCGAAGGCACCGATGATAAGAAGGTTAACAAGCTACAATTCGTTGGTGAATTCAACGAAGAACAAGACATAATGATGTACGACTACGTATACGACACCGAGTCCTACTATAGAGATACCTTGTACTCAGCAGGTAGCAGACTAGTAGGTTCGTTACTAGGATTCGTACTAAACTTTGCTCTAGGTTCAGCTCTTGGCGATAATGCGGGCACCATTATGAACATCGTTCAAATGGTACTATATCAAATCGACTTCTTGATTGATATCTTCGACCAAGCACTACGCTTGCTATCACACTTGCTACCGTTTACCTATGCTTACAGTATGATAGACGAGCAAAATCTAGATGGTAGCCCCTTGAAGCAAACCTCCGTTGCATCAACCTTGTGGGCAGACCCGGATGCAGAATACACCTATTTGGATAGTGAATACGACAACCAAACCGGTGTTTACGAGCCTAAACTAGACGAGTCTAGACCTACCTCTACCATTTCGGGCGTAGCTCTCGACGCGGATATCCAAACGCTACTAATCAAAGAGCACGGACACCTTGCAACCGACGTTAAAGACTTGATTTCGAATGCAGGTATTCTTGATGCCGGCGATAATCTAGTAGGATACAACTACAAGAACTACTACAATTACTCCAACCTCGGTGCCGTTATAGACGGTGAAGACGATGGTAAGGTTAATATAAACGCAACCTTCGACGATGATGGCAATATCATGACCGGTTACTCTCGTGAACTTGACTTTATCGACAAGAGCGTTTATGCAAAGATTACTCTAAACAACGCAGTTGATACCTTGCTAGATAGAATTACCTTGTTCCTAAACGGTGCAAGCTACTCTAACGCAACCCTCGGTACCGTAGGTAAGAAATATGCACACGATGCTGATGGCAATATCATCTACGACGCAGATGGTAATCCCCAAATGGAAATCGCTGCCGACGCATATATGCCCGGCGCAACCGCACTCCGTGCCGATACCATTCTTTACAATAGAGAGGGTGAACCTGTCGACGATTACTACCAAGAAGTCGAAGATATGATTCAAGAGTGGATAAGAACCAATATCGTAAACAGCTACGTTATCATTAGCGACTACGAGTACGTTGCAGACCCCGTTACCGGTGCTGTAACCAGCAGACTAATCGGTAAGACCTACGTTCGCGACGTTTACGGACACTTTGATACTCACGACTTTATTTATGGTGATATTGCTTGGGCAGTAAGCAAGAACAACTATAAGGGCAACTTCAACTGGGCAGGTCTTGCAACCGGTGGCGCTCTATATAGCGATGCTCTTGAAAGCTACAATTACTCTTACGTAAGTCGTTATCCCATCAAGGCAGACGGAACCTTGAACTACAATAACCCCGGACCTTTTGCAACCGCTATCGAAGTAATGAGTGCAAAGGACGATAGGTTCCAAGAAATCGATATCAATAATACGGGCTTAAGAATGCGCTCGGTATCCTCCATTACTTCCGAGTTCTACTACTCCGAAGCAGGCGGTACCGCCGGTATGAGCGAAAAGGTAATGTTACCTCCCGATACCATCGTATTCCACGACCCCTATAACATTCTTGACTTTACCGCTTATGGTGGTACTTGGGCACAAAGCACGGGTGGTACACGTCATAACGTTAACAACGACGGAACCTATGCCGTAACCGATATCAAGAAGATACTACCCACACGTAACTATGCAAACTTCGAAGATGGTAACTCCGACGATTCCGCAGGTGTAGAAGTATACTGGGATTTCAGTATGTTGAGCTTCGCACCTACCCTAGAAGGAACCAAGGGCTACATTATTGGTTATATTGCAGAAGAAACCTATTCGAAGGATAAGAACGGTGCTGTTCAATACATCAAGGCCGAAGTTGAAGGCGGTATTATGGTTGACCCCGATTCTACCTTGAAGTTAGAAGAACAAGGTGGAAGAAATAATCACCAAATCAGCTGGATAATCGACGAAGATAACCAAGAACCCGTTCTTGATTTACCGGCTATCGACCCGTTGACCTACAACGAGGAAGAATACAAGAAACTACTTCCCGAAACTTTGGTTTACACCGCAAAGATACGTTACTTGCAACAAGGCGTATATCAAAAGTTCACTCTACCCGGACAAACGGGAGAAACCGATTACCTACTCAAGAGATACGTATTCAACGACCTTGAATGGGATTTGAGTGATACCGTAGTCAAGTACGACGGTTCTACCGCCTATGCAAAACTAACCTATAAGTATACGCGTACCTATGATAATAAGGACCACGTATCACTAGGTAAGGATGCAGAAGCTGTAACCATCAACGTACCTATCAAGGTAAAGAACTGTCTAGCAGTTAGTGCAGATAGCATTACTTCTAGAATGACTATGAACCTTGTATACCAAAAGGGTGGCAATATGGTTATTGCTCTTGGTCGTGATGCAGAAACCTTAGCAGGTATCGATAGTGCAAACGTTACCAAGTACGCAGAAATCGCAGACCCCATTGCTAACGAACTAAGCAAAATTTATGGCGCATACACCGAATTCAAGGGTGGCAACTCCTCCTTCCGTGCATACTATGACGATGCAACCGACGTAACCTACTTGGTATACGGTGGAGTAACTCGTGAAGATTTCGAACTATACCGCGACTTCTACTTGAACCTCGGCGTTGATAACGTAGTAGTTAATAACTCCAACTCCTACGCATATCTAGAAGACGGAAAGGTATTGTATCACTATAGTGGCGTTGTAAGCGATTTCACCGCAGAGCTAGAGAACAACGTTCTTACCGTAAATCCCATTGATGGAGTAAACATCTATAACGATATTCGTTCTATCAAGTGGATTAGCATTACTGCAAACGTAACCGATAGAGAAAACCAACCCGTTCTTGATGGCGAAGGTAATCCCATCACCACCAAGATTGAAAATTGGAAGGTTGTAAGAGTTGATGCAAGCTCTATCGCTGACGTTGATTTGAATGCAACCTCACATCCTCTCTACAAAGTAATCTTCTACGTAACGGATGCTCAAGGACACGAACAAGGAATAGAAGTATTCTTGAATATTCTACCCAAGAAGATAGTAGAACATAACCTTGACGCGACCATCGCTGACCGCGATATAGCACCTTTCGAAGATAGAAACGCAACCCAATTCGTACTATCCTATGAACAAGGCGCTAATATGGTTCTTGCATTCTATCCCGCAAGCGTTCAAGCTAACTATAGCGGAGTAGACGTTAACGCACTAGAAAACGATAACGTTGTAGAAATAGTAAGCGTATGGCCTGCCAACAAGATTAACAAGTTCGGTACCGGCATAACCGCATACAATGGTGGTAAGAGTGGTATCAAGACCTACACCAATGCAAACGGTACCTTGTACGTGGTTTACGAAGGCGTTTCCGAAAGTGAATTTGCTTCCTACGCACAAAGCTATGTAGACGCAGGTACCTTGAATAAGATTAGAGTAAATAGAATGGGCGAAAGCGTAGATGCTACCAAGTATCTTGCAAGTGGAGAAATCAACTCCTTCAATCTACCTTCCACCATCGACGTTGGATATGGTATAGATGTAAATAGCATATTCTATCGCACCACCTTAGTAGAGGGCAAAGACTTCTATTGGAGAGGGGAAGAAAAAGACGACAAGCTCGCATACGAATATAGCGCTAAGGATTGGACCTATACTTGGACTGCAGTAGTAGGAGAGGGTGATAATATCCAAGAACTACCCGTAACCTTCACTGTTGAAGCAAGAGAGCCCAGAAGCGTAGAGCAAATCGTAGTATATCCCTACTCAAGCTACTACATTACCGGCACCAATACCGAAGTTTACGATAACGCAAGCGTTCTTGAAAACGAACAAGCTGTAAATTACAAGACCGCAAGCGGTACCGCTAAGATAGAAACCGAAGTATACTTCGATATCTTGAATAGCGATTTAGCAAACAAGGTAAAGGGTGATAAGATAGTTATCAATGGTAAGGAATACCTCACCAACGTAACCTTCGTAGACCCGTCGTTCGAGGGAGCTTGGTACTTCGTTGACGTTCTATTGCACGACGACGTATTCGGTTACGTAACCATCAAGCACGTTCGCGTTGTATTGAGTAAGTCAACCATCTCCGGACTAAATATCCCCGTTCAAGAGGTTTACCTCTACGATGCAGATAACGGTATTAACGCACTACTTGCACAACCCGGTATCACCGCATCTATTTACCAAATTGCTAACAACACCATCGGAACCAACGCATTCGAAATCGTTGGCTGGAACTACGTTGATGCAGACGGATTTAAACCCGCATACACCTTCGTAGGCGAAGACGTACCTCAAATTAACGTTGAAATAGCTAACGTTGGTTGGAAGCAAGGCAAGAAGGTATGGTCGCAACAAGTAACCGTAACCCTAACCCAAGATATGCTACCCGCAAAAGAAATCACGGGTATTGCAACCAAGTTTGGTGAAGGCTATACCATTAGTAACAACGGCGACCTCGTTCTAACCCTAGACGACCCCTTCAAGTTCGAATTGCCCACTGAGTTAGAAGTATCCTTCAAGGATGGCAAGACCGGTATGGTTCCCGTAACCTTCGACTTTGGCGATAAGAAGTTTGACTTCTACTCCGCAACCGAAGGTATCGAAGGCACCATAACTCTAGGCGACAAGGTTAACAACCAAGTAACCTATAAGATGATTTACGTCAACGATAACCCCAGAAACGATATCGAGGTAACTTACTACGTTGACGCAAATGCAACCGAAGAATTCAATGATTTCACCTATGATGCACTCGAAGCATTCGAACTACCCAAGTATGCTAAGATTAACGTTGGCGGAATTCCCGAAGATAACGTTTACGACGTAACTTGGAAGTATATCGAAGCATATGGTCTTGAAGGTGGCAAGATTGAAGCTCACGCTTGGATTGGCGACGAGGTATTTGGATACATCAAGCGTTATGAAGAACTAACCATCAACGCAGAAAGCATCCACAACTACACCTTACCCAACTCCGTAAGCATCAACCCCTATGCTGTAAAGGGCATCGAAAACGAACTAGACAAGCTACTAGGACTAACCGATGGTTGCTTGAACGTAACCACCACCCTCGGTAACGAAAAGGCTCTAGACGTTCAATATCCCTACATCCCGTTAGACTATAGAGTAACCACCACTCATAACGTTGACCTTGCAGTAGGCGTTACCCTAGACTTTGGTGGCGTAGAACAAATCGTAACCCTAACCGAAGAAGGCGAAATCGAAACCATTATGGATAGCAATATCCTAGAGGTTCGTCAAAACGTTCCCGTAATGGTAGTCGTTGAAAGTCGTGTCGCAGTAGGCATCAAGACTTGGTATACCGACGAGACCACCAATATCACCGGTAGCGTATACGAGCCCATCGACTTTAGCGCACTCGGAAAGGCAACCATTGTTGCTATAGGCCAAGGCAAGGAAAGCACCGATAAATTGATTGGTGATGCTAATAGCCTTGCTCAATTGCTCGCATCAACCGGTGCTGTAGAGCTTGAAAGCAACTTGTGGCCAAGCGAAGTATTCTCTTGGAACAGCGCAACCGAGCTTGCTAAGGCAAATGGTCAAATCGCAAAAGTATATCACGACGCTACTAGAGATACCTACTATATCGCATACCGCGGTAACGTAGACGTAGACGCTCTACTCGCTAGATTCGAGTTATCCGCTCTCTTCAACAAGGCAACCAATAATTCTTACCTAGTAGCAGGCGACGACGTTCTAGTAGAAGTTAAGAGCTTCGACGAAGGCGTAACCGTTCTATTCTCAACAGGTGAAGAAGAGAAGTATGACCTAACCTTCGACGATAGTAGCGTAATCTACTCCTTCCCCGGTGGAACCTTCAACGTAAAGGCAACGCTAGGTAGCGGAGAAACCGAACAAATCTTCCAATTCAAAGTATATCTACATTCCTCTTATATCACCGAAGTTGGCGTAACCACCGCAGGTGTTAATAAGGATAGCGTAGTAAGAACTAATGAAAGTGGCGTTATTACCGAGTTGGTAGTAGACCCCTACATTGGATTCGTAGGTCTACCCGATAAGATAATGGCATACTTTGACAATATGAGTTCACCCGTTGAACTAGACGTTGAATGGAACTATAGAGCAATCTTAGCCGAAATGACCTCCGCAGGCGGAAGATACGACGCAAGCAACAACAAGTCTGCAATAGCTATCGTATCGGTCAAGAAGGACGACGGTTCCTTGATAGTACAAAACGTTGAAGTTCCCGTAACCGTACTAAATCGTACCAGAAAGTCGGTATTCGTATCCAAGTATGCAACTACCGAAGAATACGAACAAGCTAAGTTGGCAGGCGTAGTAGGAGACGAGTTCGAGCAACTACAAACCAGATTGACCCTCAACCCCTACACCGAGAGATACTCCGAAGACTTCAACTCTAAAGACTTCTACTACTACAAGAGAGTTCTTATCGTAGTAAATAGCGTAAGTGGTGAAGATACTTCCGCCAATATGTACGATAAGACCGGTAAAGAACTCATATTCAACTTGAGTGCAGACAGCTACGAAATAGTTGATATTGCAACCAACCGTGCAACCGACCTCAAGAACCTATATACCGGTAGAAAGGTAGAGGCAAACTTCTCCTATGGTTCAACTTCTCTAACCGCAGCAAGCGATACCAGATGGAGCACCTCGATAGTTCTAACCATTATGGATATGACCTACGAAAGCGGTCTAGTTAATAGCTACGAAATCGATACCTATGGTATAGATGCAAACAAGGCTACCGAAATCGCTCCCTTCGCAGGCATCAGCGACGAAAATCAAATGACCGTAACGCATCAAGGTAAGTTTATGAGCGTATCGGGACAAGAATTCGAGTCCGATATCGTTTACGACCGCACCGATGCGTTGACCATCTTCGATACCTATGGTAAAGAAGCAGGTAAGATTGGCGTTCAAGGTGGTACCGCAAGAATTTATGCAACTATAGGTAACGAGCTTGGTGGATATCAAACCATCACCATTCCCGTAAACTATGCAAATAGACAAATCGTATCGTTGTTCGACGTTGACGAAGTACCTTATGCATTCGATACTACTCCCGAAGGCGCACCCGCAACCGTTCACTTTGAAATAGACCCCTTCGAGTCCTATGAAGGACGTAACGATATCTACCCGCAATCAGGTAGCAAGGTTCTATTCGCAGACGGAACGATTGGTTCCTTCTCCACAAAGGGTAACGGCGTATTGGTAGAATGGGACGACAGCAAGGTAATTCGCACCTATAGCGGTTCTAACACCGGATACGTTACCGCAACCATAAGCTACAATGGCACGTTCGAACAAATCTTGCGTTACAAAGTAATCGTTGAAGACAGAACCGTTACCGGATTTACCAACGTATTGAAGGATAAAGACGCAATGATTCAACCCTACTTGTACAGCTACGTTGATGACGTAAGCGCATCGGTAGTTGCAGATTACTTCAGAACCAAAGAAGCATTCGTAGTAGAGTTCGGCAATATGAGCAACAGAGATTGCTGGAAGAACAAGACCATCACCTTCACCATCGGCGCACTAGCAAGTGCAAACAGCGCATCTGTTGAACAAGGAAGCAAGTTCGTTATTACCGAAAGTGAAATGAACTTGAAGATGGGCTTCATCCTAGACGGAGCAAGAGGTCTTGGACATAAGGGTAAAGATGCAAGATTCTATATCACCATCCCCGGCTTCGGTCTTGGTGCAAAGGGACAACAACTTGCAAGATTTGACGTTCCCGTAGCAGAATCCTACGTACACGGTGTAAGATTCTTTAACGAAAACAAGGCAGGCGCCGAAGGTAACGAAGATAATCCCGATTACTACGACCTCGATTACTACGAGTGGCTACAACAAGTAGACCCCGATGCGTTCGGTACCGACGACGGCGATGCTATAGTACGTTTCGAAACGCAATATGGTTCCTACTATCTAGATAGCTACTACGTAGATAATCCGTACTACTTCATTAGTAAGGGCGGTATACCGGTTCCCACACAAGCACTAGTATACGTTGGACCTAAGATGGATGATGCTCAAGCTCAATACGAGACTATAGACAATGCAACCTACGCATTCTTGAGCGACACCTCTTGGGATAACGTAGTAAACAACCGCACGAGAATCAAGTATAACGAGCTAGACCATACAACCGCATTCCAACTCGACCTAGACGGACAAGTATACAACTTCAAGTTCCATCTATCCGATGAGTGGACGCTGGATACTCAAAAAGAAGAAGACGTATTGTTCCTAGAAGGTTATGCTTATGGTAAAGAAGAAGTAATCTTGATGCCCGGCAACGAAACCGTAAGAGATGCAAACATCTTGAGCGTTTCCACCGAAGGCAATATAGAAATCGTAGCAGGTACCGGTATTTACAGAAACGACGTTTATACCATTACCTTCACTAGCGGAGAAGATGCACGTACCTTCTCCTTCACCGGAGTAGCGGGCGGTGGCTCATTCCGTGATAACTATATGAAGTGGAACTTCGATATGGTAAACTGGAACGCACCTTCCACCGTAATGCAATACGCAACTATGACGCTTGGCGGAAAGGGTGGTCAAACGGTAAAATGGGGCTTCTACGTAAATAGCGCTAAGGCTCTAGTAAATAACACCGTACCCACAATGTACGCAATGCAAATGGAAGAAACCATTACCCTTGATAGCACCTATAAGCAACTATTCAGCGGTTCGACCTTGAACCAAGCTAGAAAGATACCGCTACATTACTCCACCGGAATGTCTAGCTACTACTCGGTAGGCGGAAGTGCAAACGATACTTACCCCTTGGGCGTAAAGAGAGTGGAAGGCGAAGAATACAAGGTTGTTGCAGAAAAGCATACTCCTTCTTACCACTATTCCTTCAACGATGGCGGAGACCAAAAGGTAAGCGATGGTTCGGGTTACGTAAGCTATATCACTTGGGACGCAACCAAGTATCGTGCATATCCCAAGCCCAACAAATCGGTAGGTGGCAAGATTGTATTTGCAGTATATCGCGACCCCATCATCCAAGATGCAACTCCTGTAAGAGATGCCGGCGGTGGCAGTGGACCTTATGACAACTTGAAAGACTTTGGTGCATATATCTATCATCCCGACGCAATGTTTGGATATAGCGAAATCAGACCTTTAGTACCCGATACTTGGACCTATCCTATGAATATGAGTGCGTTAGGTGCAGTAACGGTAACAGGCGACTCCTCGGTAACTATGCCCAAGAACGCTACGAGCTACAAAGTAACTTACAACAACAATAGATTCCAACAAACTGCAGTACCTGTAATAAGCGTTGCAATCAACAGTACCTTCGACTTGAGGAACTTGCCCACCATAGCAGTAACCGAAAGCAGACCTACCGTTGAATACAACCCCGGCGGATTTATGGGAGTATTCGAATCACAAACTATGGCAGGCTTCGAATACGACTTGATGTATCTCATCCCGTGGCAAAACGCAAAGGTATACTACACCAACAGCAAGGAAGACCCGAACAAGTGGAACCCCTTGAACGGAACCTATGGTTCGTTGGTAAACGGCGGATTTGGTGCAATCACCACAGAACGCAGTCGTCAAAACGGTAGATACACCCTAGTAACCGAAATGGCGTTCAGCGACAGCAACAAGCTAACGTTGTTCTGCTCAATCGATATAGTATAATAACTATTCCAATAAAAGCTCCGAAGAAATTCGGAGCTTTTTTTGTTGATAGGGGCTTTAGATATCAATTTTTTGGCATATTGACGATTATACTATTTCATAGTATAATTATTGTGTATAAATATCTACGGGCGGGTAGATTATGAAAAAGGATATGAAAAAGACAAGATTTAACGGGAAAATTTTGATAGTTTGTTTGGTTATGGTGCTATGTGCCATAGCTTTGGTTTGTGTAGATTTTAACGTGGATAAAGTAGTGGAAGCGGGGGAATTGAAGCAAAACTACGACTATGGTGAATTTACCTTCTTACGCGAAATGGAGCTTGCTTCGGGTAAAACCGCATATTACTACGAAAGCGGTAACGAGTATTATTCCTACGCCCACGATAACGAGGGCTACGTGCTTGTTAAAGACGAAGACAAGGGAACTCTCGAATATGCTGTAAACGAGGGAGGAAAGCCCTCTCCAAGCGGTGTAAGCTATGGTAGCGATGCTAAAGCGCTATCAAAAATCGTTAGAATGCTTGGAAGCGATATCGATTTATCACACCCCGAAGTGCAAGAAGGTATGCAAGGTCTAGATGGTATGACCATTATAGAAACCGACCCTGTGCTTGCAAGCGGAACCAATTACGTATCCATTACAAACCTAACCATTTTTATATCCTTCTATGGGGAAGAATTTGTTCCCAGCACCAGTTTAATCAATACTTTTAATGGTTCAAACACCTCTTTGAAGAGTTATTATCAAGATATAAGCAACGATAGGGTAAACATTCATTCCCAAATAGCCTATAACGATTACGGTGCAGTTTACGTTTATCAAGATAGTCAAAGACGTGATTATTATAATACCGATGGCAATGCTCGCTGGGCAAGAGAGGTTTCTTTAGTATCCAATGCGATAAACAGTGCCAAAGAGCATTATTCATTCTCTAGCGGAACCAACCTTGACGTTAACGGAGATGGTTATATAGATTCGGTATCCATAATAGTTCACGGAAAATCGAGCTCGGTTTGGGGCTCGTTGCTATGGCCTCATAGCGTAAACCTTGATGCTGTTGACGGAGATAATAACTATACTACCGTAAATGGTAAAAAGGTTGGTAAATATTCCTTTAACTTCTCCGACGATATTACTCTCGGCGTGCTTTGCCACGAAACAGCTCACGTTCTTGGCGCTCCCGACTTGTATCACTATGGTTCAACAACCCAAAACCAAGATATCATTACGGTAGGTAAGTGGGACTTGATGGAAATAGATTTGAAAACACCCCAATATCTTTTAGCATATATGCGTAAAAATTATATAGGCGGTATTGCGGATAGTCAAATAGGCTCCATCAGCGAAAACGGAACGTATTCCCTTAAACCCGTTACTCAAACCGGTGAAAACGACGTTATTGCTTATAAAATTCCCACTTCGAAAAACGAATACTTTATGGTGGAATATCGTAAAGTTACCTCTTCCGGATACGACTCGTTGCTACCGGGAAGCGGTCTTATAATTTATAGAATTAAAGAACCAAGCGATTTTAGTAATTCTCGCGGTAATATGGACGCAGTTTATAGAGGTACGGGCAATAAGGCCGACGAGGTTTTCGTATTCCGTCCCTCCATTAAAATGACGGGTAACGAGCTTTTCGTTTCCGACCGTTATAACAACAGTCGTTACGATATCGATTACGCATATCTTTCGCCCAATAATCAATATTATTCCAAATTAGGTAAGACCGTTTCTCTAGGTTTATACGACCCCGAAACCATATATTACAGCGACGGAACCAATAGCGATATTATAATAGAAGCCCTTTCTATAAGTGAAGATAGCATAGAGTTCAACGTCAAGCTCGGTCAAGATATGGTTAGCGATGGATATTTCGACGATAGAATTTCGCTAAAATCGGCAGAGCTGGTTAACTCTACCGCATACGCAGGCGTTGCTGTAAACCTAAAGTACAATAGCCTAAACCCCCAATATTTATCCGCTCTACAAGTAGAGCTTCGTAACAGAGATGGCAACACGATTGTTACAAATAATATGAATTTGGGTAGATTCCTTGCAGAATATAATGGTGGAACGAGAGAATCGTTATGTCAATTTATATATGCAGATAAGGGCAACGACCCGGTTGCAGGTCTATTCTCATACGGAGCATTCCTTAGGGACGATGCGCCCGTAACCGCTGTGTTGAAGATTGTTGACGCCGACGGAGACAGCAAAGTAATCGATGAAATACCGGTTAGCGATAGTGCCAACATCGGTTGGGATACTATTGTGAACGCCAAAACCGAGCTAAAAGCTTCTATATCCGCTTCTACCAGAATGACGGTAGGCGTTAAGCGCGACGGAAAGGTGGATGCAAGCGGTAATTTTGGTACGGGACAATGGGATATAGAGGATATCGACGGAGTTACCGCAGTTGCTCTAGGATATACTCATACCTTATTGCTCACTCAATCCCTTAACGTTATAGCTGTTGGCGATGATAACTATAGCGAAACCCAAGTATCCTCTTGGTACGACGTTAAGGCGGTGGCGGCGGGCACCTATTGTAGCTACGGACTAAAGACCAATGGAACGGTGGTTGTAACGGGACTTAACGATAAGCAACAACTAGAAGTATCCTCTTGGAGCGGTATACAAGCTATTTCCGCTATGGGCAAGAGGGTGGCTGGACTAACCATTACCGGTGAAGTTGTGGTTGCCGGTAACTTTACCGAAAGCGAAAAAGCCACGATTAGCACCCTTACCAACGTAAAACAAATAGGGGTAGGTCTAAACTATCTTGTCGCCCTCAAGAACGACGGAAGCGTGCAAATAGCGGGTACTTTACCGAGCGCGGATTTGACTGCTTTTAGTGGCGTTAAAAAGGTTTCCGCAGGCACTCATCATATTGTAGCTATCACCGAAGAGGGCAAGGTTATTGCAACAGGTGATAATTCCTACGGACAATGCAACGTGGAGGAATTGTACGATATTATCGACGTTGCAGCGGGCGAATATCATAGTGCATTCCTACGCGAAGATGGTGTAGTGGAGTATAGAGGCACGGGCTCTACCAAGTATTGCACAAACGAAGGAGTAGGCAACTTGCTATATTCCAATTACGTTGAGTTAACCTCTATTACTGGAATGACGGGAATATCCGGTGGCAAAATAAGAGTGGCAAAGGGAAACACCGTTTCAATAGGCGGAGTTACCTTCCTTCCCACGAACGCTACCTATATTAGAATGTTGTTTAGTTCTAGTAACACCGCGATTGCAAGCGTAGAAGCTACCGATAGGGATACCGCAACTATTACTGCGAACGAGGTAGGAACCGCAATCTTGACCGTAAAAGCCAACGGAACGGACATAACGTATCTTGCAACAATAGAAGTTTTCGAAGAAAAGCCTCTTGAAGGCATTGCGTTTACCGAAGAAGCTAGAAGTATTCTAGAAGGCGAAAGGGCATATTTATCCGTTATATTCCTACCAGAAGACGGAACCTATGGCTCACTTGTTCCCATCTTTACTTCATCTAACGATAGCATTATCACGGTAAACGAGGCGGGCTTAATTCACGCGGTAGGTAGCATAGGACAAAAGGCGACTATCACCGCCGAAGCGGCAGGATTTAGTGCCGAAATAGTAGTTACTATTGTTGGTGCGGTAAGCAAGATAGAAGTCGATTTGAACGGTGGTTCTACCCAATATCGCTATGGCGAGGCGTTGGACCCTTCTAGATATCTTTTGAAAGTTACTATCGGTACCAACGTGGAAAACGTCGTTATGACGGAAGATATGATATCGGGCTACGATGCAACCGATAAGACTTCTAAATATCAAACGCTGACCGTAACCTATATGGGAATTACCACTACTTTCACCGTATCGGTAAAAGACTACGTAGTGGGGGTAGAAAAGGTTAGCGAGCCCACCAAGAGATATTTATATAATTACGACCTAGACGCCGAAAGCGGTGGCTTCAAGGTTTATAAAGCTTCCGGAGAGGTGGAAGGCCCCAATAAGTTTACCGCAACCAATTACTCCGGCTATCGCAAGGACGTTATTGGCGTTCAAAAGGTTATATATACCTATACCGATGGCACTTGGGGCACGATATTTACCTTCGAAGAAGAGATAACCGTAGTTGATTACGTTAATAGTATATCATTCCAACCCCTCCGCACCTCGTATATGTATGGTGAGGAAATAGACCGCCACGAATTCGTAGACGTTCATATGGTAAGCGGAGCTACGCGCCAAGTACAGTTGATAGAGTGTATGATAAAGGACGAACACACCGAGGTAAGCGACCAAAGCTCTCCCTTATACGCACTTTATAGCTTGAGAGTGGGTACTCACCAAGTAAAAATAAGCTACGTTGACCCCGAAACCGAGGAAGAAAAGAGTACGACAACCGCAATTAACGTTGATATCGCGGGAGAATTCAAGGTAGTAGGTAGACAGGAAGACACCCTATGCTACTATTATGAAAAGGGCAAAGACCCATATATAGGCATCACTCTCGTTCAACAAGGTGTAAAGGACGTTGAAATCAATAAATACCAAAGTGCAAGTGATAATATTTATTATAGTCTTTACACTATGGGCGAAACCTTGATTCCATTTGATAACACTTTGGACGACGTTCAAAACGCACTAATAAAGATATTTGTAAATCGTCAAACGATATCGGGTAACTCGCTAAGCGTGGTTACCATAGAGGTATGGAGTCTTTCTATCAACGCATCTCCCCTTGAGCCTACTACTTCGGTAAAGATTAAAGAGGGCGCGGTAACGGAATATAAGTACGGACACGTTATAAACGGAGATGAAAACAACCTAGATATCCAACTTGAAAAGACCTTGACCGATGGTTCTAAAGAGATAATAGAACCAATGGAAATAGTATATAATAGCGAACTGATAGGTAAACAAACCCTAAAAGCAAGATATCTTGGCGAGTGGCTAGAGTTGGAAATTTGCATAGTCGACTACGTAGTGTCGCTTGATAGTATTGCGGACGTAAGTATACTATGGGGTGAAAAAGTAACGTTCGACGTATATGCGTTATACGCTCGTAGCGGAAGAATGCTTTTAGAGAATACGGAGTATATCGTTTCTAGTTATTCAAACTTGGTGGTAGGTACGCAAACCATAACCGTTTCTTATGCGCTTGATAATACTTTAAGCACCTCGTTCAAGCTAGTAGTAGGCGATGCGTTCAAGAGCATTGCAATCAAGGATAAGCCCAAAACCGAATATGCAGTAGGCGATAAGTTTAATCCTACCTCCACCTACGTTATAACTATGATTAGCGGAGCGACAACTATAGTTCCCTATAACGAAGAAGACTTTTACTATACCCCCGAATTCAATTCCTCTATGGAAACGGTAGGTCGCGCTCAATACGTATATATCTATTACGTTGGAGAGGGCGTAGAATCACCCTTCTTGGTATGGAGCGGTGGTTGCATCGTGCCCGACTTTGTAACCAAACTCGAAGTGGTTAGCGCTAGCTCCAAGAGTGAGTACACCTATGGCGAGGCACTAAGTATTTCCGTTAGAGTATATTACGCAAAGGAATCAAGGAGCCAAACGTTAGGCAGAAGCGATTACTCTACCAGCTACAATCCCAATAAGGTTGGTAAGCAAGAAATAACCGTTTCCTACGTTTATAACGAAAAGACCTATACCACTACCTATAACGTAGAGGTTATCGATACCGTTACAAGCATAAGCATCGCTAACGTACCTAACCGTGTAAGTTATGGGTTCGGCGACGTTATAAGTTGGACGGGCGCAAGGGTTAACGTAACCTATGCGGCGGCGGGTGTAGTTAGCTACGAGGCGGAAGATATAAAGAAAAACCTTACGATATCCTATAGCACTCTAATATCCGGCCAACAAAGAGTTACCGTTTCCAGCGGTAGCCAAAGTGCTTTCTTCAATATTAACGTTACTAGAGAAAGTCAAGCGGTAGCAGAGGTTAGTGGCGAAGGATACAAGGTAAACGTATCCAAACGTCAAATCGCATTCGACGCGACAACAACCATAGGCGACGTTTTGGGCTCGGTAAAGGTTAGCGATTATCTAAGCGCAAACTATAGTAGCGTTAAGCTCGGCAACTTGTTACCAAACGACAACGTGAACAAGAGTGCGGGTACGGGTGATAAACTTATATTCGTCAACAGCGAAGGGCAAGAGGTATTCGTATTTACCATATACGTCAAGGGCGACGTTAACGGAGATGGTAAGGTAAATGCCGAAGACCTATCAGGTATGGCGGGAATGCTTGCAAACGGTACCGCTAAAGACGAGGTTATGGACTATAACGGAGATGGCAAGAGCAACCTAACCGACCTTGTAAAATATGCTAGAGAAGCTAGCGGTGCAAGTCCTAAGCAAGTGCCTGTAAGCGACGTAGCTCGCACCATTATAGCTACACCTTCTAGACTAAAGAGCAGGGAGGACGTCAATGAATAAGAAAAATATTAGAACGATAATAACGGTGATACTCCTTTGCCTAGTATTCGTATGTATGCTTACTGCTTGTAACAAAGAAAAAGCGGTATCTTCCATTCAAATAATACAAGGTTCGTTCAAGGAAATTTACGCGCTAGATGAAAAATTGAACCTAAGCGCATCCAAAATACTCGTTACCTATACCGATGGCTCTACTGCAAGCATAAGTATTACCGAGGGTATGGTTAGTGGCTTTGATACCTCGACTACTACGACGGGTAGAACGCTTTCCGTTACCTATAAAGGCAAGAGTGCCAACTATATTTACAAGGTACAAAGCTCTCTTTCGGTAGAAACTTCATTTAGGTTTAATATTGGTGTGGTAGAAAACGAAAGTAAGACCGGTTACGACGTCGATATAAAGGCAGATAAGGCAAGCACGGTTAGCGGTGGAGTATATGCTCTTAGATTTACTCTTTCCACCTCGGGCGGAATTGTTCTAAGCGAGCCCACCCTCAAGTTAACAAGCGCTTTTAAAATGGAAATATACTCGGTTTCCGTTAGCTCTATGGTAGTGGTAGTTTACTCGGAAAGCGGTTACGACTGCATAAACGACGGAGACACAATATTGAATGTTAAAGCAACTAAACCAAGCAGTTCGGGTACCATAAGTGTTCAAAGCGGTTCGATATCCAACGGAGAGAGCGACTTTGTAGTACCCCAATCAAGTTATAGTATAGGAGAATAGTTATGTTACCCATTATTCCAAAGCCCGTTAAAGAAAATATACTTTCCGACGCTACCTTTAACTACACTATGGACAACGTGCGCGAACTACGCGACGATTCCATAAACAAGAGTGGATACGTGCTTAGTATAGATAGCACGGGTATAACCGTTAAGGCAAGCGACGACGACGGATTTTATTATGCAAAAGTAACCCTTCGCAATTTGATGGAGCTAGGTGATTTGCCTCACTGTGAAATAGTGGATTATCCCAGATATTCCTATAGGGGATATATGCTGGACTGCGCTAGGCATTTTCACTCGATAGATAGCATCAAGAGGATAATAGATGCGGTTGCAAGATTTAAAATTAACGTCTTCCATTGGCATTTGACCGACGACCAGGGCTGGCGCGTGCAGGTGGACAAGTATCCTCTTTTAACCGAGCTAGCATCTTATCGCGACGGAACCAGAGGAGATGGTAAACCGGTACACGGTTACTATACCAAAGAGGAAATGCGCGAGATAGTGGAGTATTGCAAGGGTTATCATATGCAAGTTCTTCCCGAATTTGATATCCCCGGACATACCGCAGCCGCTATTAGTGCCTATCCGCATTTGGACTGCTTCGGTACTAAAATCGAGGTTAAAGATAGCTTTGGCATACATCCCGAGGTGCTTTGTGCGGGTAAGGAAAGTAGCGTAGAGTTTTGTAAAGACGTTCTAAAGGAAATGTTCGAAATCTTCCCCTTTGAGTTGATTCACTTGGGTGGCGACGAAGCATTGCGTTTGCATTGGCTGGATTGTCCCGATTGCCAACGTGAAATGGCGGAAAACGGGCTCAAAAATGAAGACGAGCTACAAGCTCATTTTATGGCTAAACTAGCCGAGTTTTGTTTAGAAAACGGAAAAACCGTAATAAATTGGAATGATGGAATGGTAGGTGAAAACGTGCACGAAAGTATAATTGTGCACTATTGGCAATATTCCCCCGTCAACAAGGAAGCTGCAATAAGAGAAATAAATCGTGGTAAAAAAGGTATAATTAGTCCCTTTTTTAACTATTATTTAGATTATCCATATGGTTTAACCTCTCTAAAAAAAGCATTCAGTCTCAATCCCGAAATCGAGGGTGTGGAAAAGACCGAAAATATTTTGGGAGTAGAGGCCCCGTTATGGTGTGAGTACGTAAAATGCGATGCCGATATAGACCGTCAAACCTTCCCAAGATTGCTCGCTACTGCGGAAAGAGGGTGGAGTCCTTATCACGACGATTATAAAGATTTCCGTGCGCGCGTAAAATATAATAGTAAGATTATTGACAATCTAGGTATAAAGTGTGTTAAAATAAACGATGCAGACCCGAATATTTTCAAAAAATTGGCAACGTTAATAAGGTTTTTCGGCAATGCGTGGGATAAAACGCAACTAAGAAATGCAAAAAACGTAGCGGAAAATAAAAAGAGGCTACAAGCTAAATACGGAAAATAACAAAAAACTATATATTTTGTGAGGAAAATAATGAAACAATTCTACACGAGTGAAGTAGAAGAAGTTTTACAAGAGGTGAAATCCACTCCCTCCGGTTTAACTTCGTCCGAAGCAAAAGCTCGTCTTGAAGCAAATGGTAAAAACGCTCTTGACGAAGCTAAAAAGCGCCCGATGATTTTGAGGTTCCTTGACCAATTCAAAGACCTTATGATTATCGTTCTACTAGTTGCCGCTTTGGTATCGGGTGTTCTTTCTATCATCGAAAAGAACTACGGCGACCTTATCGATAGCGGACTTATCCTACTAATCGTTGTAGTTAACGCGATTATAGGTCTTGTTCAAGAGGGTAAAGCGGAAAAATCGCTCGAAGCTCTAAAGAATATGAACAAGCCCTTTGCTAAAGTTATCCGTGAAGGCAATCTTGAAAAGATTTCCTCGGAAGAATTGGTAGTAGGTGATATCGTTGTTCTCGAAGCAGGCGATATGGTTCCCGCCGATATGCGTCTTATCAAGTGCTCTTCTTTACAAATAGAAGAAGCTGCTCTTACCGGTGAATCGGTTCCCGTTAACAAGCACACCAACGCACTCACCAACGAGGAAGCCCCTCTTGGCGACCGCGCTTGTATGGCTTTTAGTAGTGGTACCGTTTCTTTTGGTAGAGGCGAAGGCGTTGTTACCGCAACCGGTATGGATACCGAGGTAGGTAAAATCGCTAAGATGCTTAACGAAAAAACCGACAATACCACTCCCCTTCAAATACAACTTGCAAAGACTGCAAAATTACTATCCGTTGCAGTTCTAGGCATCGCGGCAGTTATATTCCTAGCAAGTATTCTTATCGTACTTTCCACCTCCGGTTGGAAGGTTACCGATTGGCAAGAATTCGGCGGTAGCATAGTAGAATCCTTTATGACCGCAGTTGCAATCGCAGTTGCCGCTATACCCGAAGGTCTACCTGCAGTTGTTACCATCGTTCTTGCTATCGGCGTTCAAAGAATGAGTGAAAGAAAGGCTATCGTTAGAAACCTTCCCGCAGTTGAAACTCTTGGTTGCTGTGAAATTATTTGCTCCGACAAGACCGGTACCATCACTCTTAACCAAATGACCGTTAAAGAGTTATATACCACTAGTGGCGGTATCATTACCGACAGCGACGAAGTAGCAGGCGACGTTAACACTCTTATTCGCGTAATGACCTTGTGTAACGACACTCAAGAAAGCGAAGGCAAGCTCGTAGGCGACCCCACCGAAACCGCACTCGTAGCCTATGCAAGAAAGAAAGACCTCGATATGAGCGCAAAATACGTTCGTGTTGACGAAATTCCTTTTGATAGTAAACGTAAGCTTATGAGCACCGTAAACGACGTTGATGGCGAAAAAATCATCCACGTTAAGGGCGCTCCCGATATTCTACTAAACAGATGTAGTTCTATTTGGGTAGACGGACAAGTTCGTGCAATCACCGAAGAAGATAAAGAAAACGTTCTCAAGGCAAACGGTGATATGGCGGAAAAAGCACTCCGTGTACTCGCATATGCTATCAAGCTAAACGAAGAAGATAGAGAAAAGTTCGAAGAAGATTTGATTTTCGTAGGTCTAACCGGTATGATAGACCCCGCTCGTGATGAAGTTAAGGCAGCTGTTGCAACCTGTAAGAAAGCAGGTATCCGCGCTATAATGATTACCGGCGACCACGCAAAGACCGCTGCTGCAATCGCTAGAGAGGTTGGCATAATCGATAGTCCCGACCAAGAAGTTCTAACCGGTGCAGAGCTAGACAAGATGAGCGAAGAAGAATATATGGCTAATATCGATAGATATCGCGTATACGCTCGTGTTTCTCCCGAAAATAAGGTTAGAATCGTTTGTGCATATCGTTCACTTGGTAAGGTAGTAGCAATGACCGGCGACGGTGTTAACGATGCTCCTTCCATCAAGAAAGCCGATATAGGTATCGGTATGGGTATCACCGGCACCGACGTAAGTAAGGGCGCTAGTGATATGGTTCTTGCCGACGACAACTTTGCTACCATCGTTAGCGCAGTTGAAGAAGGTAGAAAGGTTTATGCAAATATCAAGAAGGCAATACAATATTTGCTCTCTGCAAATATCGCAGAAGTTCTTTGCTTGTTCCTAAGCGTTGTTGTAATTTCGACTATAGTTAACGCAGTAAATCCCGATTTGCTTGCAGAGAGCGAAGGACAACTAGTATTCCTAACCCCCGTTATGATACTGTGGGTAAATATGGTTACCGACTCGCTACCCGCTCTTGCTCTTGGTATGGAAAAAGCCGAAGCTAACGTTATGGAATATCCGCCTAGAAAATCGGGTTCAAGCTTGTTTGCCGGTAAGACCGGTGTTGATATCATTATCCAAGGTATAATGCAAACCGCACTCGTTATGGGAAGCTTCCTAGTAGGTTTCTTGTACTTCGAAAGAAATGGTGCAACCCACGCAGTTAGCGAAACTATGGCATTCGTAACCCTATGCTTCATCCAACTATTCCACAGCTTCAACCTAAAGAGCCAATCTCAATCACTCTTCAACAAGAAGATGTTTGATAACAAGTTCCTCAACCTTGCTTTCTTGGTTGGCGTAGTGCTAGTAGTTTTAGTAGTATCCATTGCTCCTATCGGTACGATATTCGATACCGTTCCTCTAGATTGGGCACAATGGTTAATAGCAATAGGTGCTTCCTTCCTAATCGTTCCTATGGTTGAAATCCAAAAGTTTATCGAACGTATGATGGAGAAAAAATAAAAGATGGACTATAAGGTAATGGTGCCTAGCCAAATATGGCAAGGTTACGATGCGGGTAGCTTACCCCTAGGTAACCTCAAAACCGATTATGTCGGTACTGTTGGCGAAGATATTTTAGAAGAAAGGCACCTCTTTACAGCTTTAGAAACAGACGACGGCAACGTAACGGTTGCCGTCCGTTTGTTACGTAGAGAGGGAGACGTGAGCGCATCTCCCGTCATCGTTATGGTTGGCGAATACCATCGTTCGCCCGATGAAAAACTAGTACACGCGCTCGCAAACGCCGGTTATACCATAGTTATTCCCGATTTGAGCGGAGTAGGGGAATTCAAAACCACTTTCCCACCATCCCTTGAGTACGGACTTTATGAAAAGGCGGGCGACCATATCAAAAAGGTTATGCCCACCGCAAAAGAAACCAGCCAATATCTCTATGCCATAATCGTGAAACGCACCTTAACCTTTGTTAAAAGGGTGATAAGCGATGGCAAGCTCATTCTTATGGGACTCGGCGACGCGGTAGAAATTGCTATTGCGGTTAGTGCAACCGAGCAAGATAAAGTAGACGGACTTGCTTGCATAAATGGTTCGGGGTACAGAGAGTACATAAAGCAAAATCGATATGGCGAGCAAAGAGAGTTGGTTATGGACGAGGAACGTATGTGTTGGCTAACGGGCGTTGCCTCGGTAGCTTATGCAAAACACGTTAAAGCACCTACCTTTATAGCGCTGGGCTCTAATGCAAGGAATAGCGATATAGATAGACTTTCCAACCTTGTAGCACTTATGGATAACGACGACGTTCGTATTGCAATAAGTCCGCGCGCAACCGATTTTATGCTCCCCGAAGCATATAGAACTCTTATGATTTGGCTTAGTGCGGTAGTGCGCGATAATACCGACGAGCTACCCACCGCTCCCGTGCTTAAAATAAGAGTAAGCGATAGCGGAGTTCCCACTTTTAACGTGGACTGCGACCCCTCTTCGATGATAAAGAAGGTAGTGGTTTACTATGCGGAAAAAGAATATCACCACGAAATTCGCAATTATAGAGAGGCGGACGGATTGTCCGTATCCTATAACGAATATATAGCCGAAGCGGTAGAGTACGACAAAGATGCGCCCTTGTTCGCCTATGCTATAGTAGAATACGAAAGTGGATTATCCCTTTCTTCACTAGTAGAGTACCGCGACCTCAAAGGTTTACCGGTAAAGGAAAAGGTTAAGAATGCCAACGCAACCTTGCGCGTTATCTATCAAGCAGGAGAAGAAGAAAGCGGTTTTGTAGAAGAACATTCCGGTACCGTATTATTCGAAAAATCGTTGCGCCTAGTGGAAACTGCAAAGGGAATGGTTGGCTTAACAAGCGATAGCGACGGACTGAGAACCTATCGTTTTTGTCCTACGGAAGGCACCGATAAGGATAGAATTTTACAACTGGAACTATACACAGTAGAAGATGCCGAAGCGGAAATAATTTTGCTTGGCGTATCTAGTGAGGGTAGTAAAACCTATAAAGCAACCATAGCGGTTAATAATACCAAAGGTCTATTTATGGGTACCCGTTTGAAGATAACCGACTTTAAAGACGATAACTTGATGCCACTAACAAATTGGTATGGCGTTAAAGCCCTTTCTATAAGGGGAAAACAAATAGTAGTAGGAAATATATTGTTTATTTAGATGAGTAAAGTAGCAAAAATTATAGTTGATATATTACTAGTGATAGTTTGCGTTGTAGGCGCATACTTCCTTTCCAATTGGTTGTTCACCACAATCCCCGTATCCGGCACCTCTATGACGGAAACCATTCAAGACGGTGATAACGTTATCCTATATAAGCAAGGTAATTATCGTTACGGAGATATAGTCGTATTCAACACCCACGTGCAAACGGAAAGTGGAGAAAGTCATTATATCAAACGCATAATAGCCCTTCCCGGTGATACTGTTGAAATCAAGAAGGATGGAGCAGCGTATTTTATTTTCGTTAACGACGTTAAGCTTGAGGAAAATTACCTCGGCGGAAATATCCGTGCTAGAGAAAGCGATGCTCACGAAAAAAGAGTGGTTCCCGAAGGTTGCTTCTATTTTTGCGGTGATAATCGTATGAATTCACTAGACTCAAGAAGTGGTATGATGGGACAAATGGATTCTATTTTAGGTAGAGTAATTTTAAGGTACGATGCAAAAGCAGGTTTGCTGAGCGATTTGACTATCGTTAAACGAGTCAACGCCTAGAGTATACACGAATAACACCTTCTCGACAAAACAAGCCAAAACAATCGGCTTGTTTTATTTTATTATATCGTTATGAAAAATGATATAATCAAATATATTATATATGCTATTATACTTGCTTTTTTGCATTTTTTAGAGTGTAAAACGGGCATATATGCTTTTACGTCCGCATTTCTTTTTGCACTTTTGTGGGGTAAACAAAATATGCTTATTGTTGCGCCTCTTTATCTCGCTAGCGGAATTGCTTTCAATTTTTCGTTGTGGGGAGCGCTTTACGTTGCCTTTCCCATCGTAGTTGTGCTGGTTTCCGTATTCGTTCACTATAAGCTTGGAAAAAGTATTAGCAAGCTACACGCGGTATTATATTCCTTTATTTCCCTTGTTCCTCGCGTGATAGTGGAAAGTAAGGAGTGGACGTCGGCTTTTAGGTTAGTAGGCGGAGCATTAACGTCGCTTGCTCTAACCTATTTTTTTATTACCGCGGTGTATGCGGTGGTAGGTAAAAAACTGAACTACGAGTTGTCGCGTTTCGAAAGAGCTACCTTTTGCGTTTGCCTAGCAATTTTAGGGCTAGGGTTAAAGTACTTGAATATATATTTCTTTAGCTTTTATTGGTTTATAGGTATTCTTTTTATCACCCTTATTCCTTGTTTATCGATATTGAACGTAATAGAGGTAGGGTTAAGCCTAGGCTTGGGTGGATTACCTTTTGGAATAGAGAGCTTTGCTTTTATGGTGGGTATAGGAGTAATAACCAATTTTTTCCCAAAAGAACACGCTTACTTTGGCGGAGTTATAGCACTGGTTTTAGAGGGCGTTTTGATGCTAGCTAGTATTATAGATAGGGAGTATCTTGGCTTGATTGCGCCCGCTCTTGCAACGGTGATATCTTTAGCATTACCTATAAAAATAAAAAGGAAAATCTACACTCGTTTTCATAGGGGCGGGGACAGCCTTACCCGCTCTTTGATAAATAAAAATAGAGCGGATATAAAGGATAAGCTAGACAACCTATCGCGTTCCCTTTACGACGTTGGTTATGCGCTTGCGAGCGAGGATAGGGAGTATAGTCTTAACCAAATGGAGCTTGCAATCGAGGTGGTGAATAGAACTTGTAAAAGGTGCGCCCATTACCAAAGGTGCAAAAAGAGTTTGGGTGGGAGTGGTACGGAAATCGTCGTGCAAGAGCTAATGGGCTCGGCGATAGAAATGGGGAAGGCTAGCATATTGGATGCCTCTCCCTTTTTAAGCAGTAGATGTCTAAATCTTAACCAGCTTATTATGAGGGCAAACGAAGTACTATACGAAAAACAAGAGGAAATAAAAGAAAACAAAGAGGCTTCCGAAAACAAAAAGCTACTCAAAGAGCAAGTCGAGGGGCTTGCGGAAGTGATAGAGGTGATGGGTGTAGAAGCAGGGGTTCCGCTCAGATACGATACCGCGCTCGAAAAACGTTTACAAGATGCCTTCAACGACGTTGGGGTTGGCGTAAAAGAGATAATGGCGTTCGATAATGGGCATATAAGTTTGAGCGTTAGGGAAAGCGATTTATCAAAACCTAAATTAAGGGAAACTATTAGCCAAATTATGGGCGCTCCAATGTGGATTTATGATAAAAAAGAGAGTATAAACGGAGAGGTGGTAACCTTTTGGGAAAGAGAGCCGAAGTATAGGGTAGCATATGGCGAAAGGGTATCGGCAAAGGACTTTAGCGGGTCCGGGGATAAGGAAGCGGTAATACGACTAAACTCACATAAGGTAATGTTATGTCTTGCAGATGGAATGGGACACGGAAGAGAGGCCGGTGAAAATAGCAGTTGCGCAATGAGTCTTATAGAGTCCTTTTATAAGGCGGGCTTTAACCACGAAACGGTACTAAAGAGCGTGGGCAATATGCTTAAAGTGAGGAACAAGGAGGAGTTTAACGCGATAGATATCGCGGTAATAGATACCGATACGGGCGACGTCGATTTTATCAAGCAGGGTGCACGCGAAGGGTACGTTATCTCGCCCGAAGGGATAAAGGAAATAGCTTGCGGTTCGTTGCCTCTTGGCATAATCGAGGGAGCCACGCCTATAACCGAAACGGTACGTCTTACGCCACGAGATTTTATAGTTATGTTTTCCGACGGGGTTATCGACGGTTTAGGTAAGGAACGTTTGGAAGAAATCTTATTGAAGCTTGATACTCGCAATCCCAACGAGATATGCGAAAGGGTGATGTCTAACGTGGAAAGAATTGCCCCCGAGGAGCGCGACGATTGTTCTATGATATGCGCTCGCCTATTTTGATAGGACGTTACCAAAAAGGGACAGTTAGGGGAGTATAATAAAATTACGTCTTGAAAAAAAGATACTTATATGTTAATGTATAATGTGTATGTGCGCGCGCACGTAAAGGAGAACCTATGATAAAAATTATACTTAGAAACACCTTGAATAGTTGTACCTATGAGGTTATAGATAGTATCAAGAAAAATGGCTTAAACGAGGGGCATCACGTCGTTATTATACCCGATGCTCATTCTTTAACTGCGGAAAAGGTTATTTTCGATAGGTTAAATCTTAATGGTTCTATGAACATAGAGGCAGTATCCTTTACACGTTTGGCGCGCAAGGTACTTGGCGACGACATAGGGCACACCTTGAGCAAACAAGGTGCGGTTTTGTTCTTCAAAAAGGTTATAAACAAGGTACAAGAAAAGCTTTGCCACTACAAACAAGCTTCTAAAACCGATGGCTTTGCGGGAGAAATGTATGCTGTAATTGCCTCGGTGCGTAATAATGCTATAACCGAAGCTGAGCTTGAGGAAGCAATACTTAAGCTAAGTGGTACTACTTGTGAAAAAGCAGAAGATATAAAGTTACTCTATAAAGAATATATGGAGGAGCTCAAAGCTCAAGGATATTCCGACTCCACTTCTAGACTTGACCGCTTCAAGGAAAAATGCGCAAGCACCGATGCCACTAAAGTAAGCGATAGTTATTTTTATATATATGGTTTCGATTCTCTTTCCAAAAAGCAAATAGAAATAATAGCCACCCTTGCAAAATACTCTAAAGGGGTTACTATAGGTTTAGCACATTCCAATGGAGCAGGAAACAAGTCTCTTTACCCCGATGACGTTGTGGAAAGGCTAAAAGCCTATCTTGAAAAAGACGAAACTATAAAAATAGAAGAAGATAGCGAGGGTTATAATCAAATAAAGCCTCCGTTTAACGTATTGCACGACAATCTATTCAATTTAATCGATGCACGTACGTTGAACACAAACGATGCGGTTACGGTATTCAAGGAGCTAAACTCGTACGAGCAATATAACGCCGTAGCGAGAGAAATCGTTAGGCTGATAAGGCGCGAAAAGGGATTGCGATATAAAGATATTGCGATTATCGATTGCGAAGAAAGGGCCCCGATAGATTTCAAAGAGATTTTAAAGAGATATAACGTACCCGTCTTTATGGACGAAAGATATAGCTTGACCGATACCTTGATTTACAAGTATCTAGCTACGCTATTCGACGTTGTTAGATTTAATAACCGCCTCGATAAGGTTAGGGCTTTTATCAAGAGCCCCCTATTTTCCATAGATGGCGATATTGTTAGCGGATTTGAAAACTATATTCTTGCAAACAATCTAAACCACGATGATTTTTATATATCGATATCCGATGAAGAGTACGAACAGTTAAGAATAAGACTCGTTAAGCAAACCAATCGTTTTGCGAACTGCAAAAAAGTTAGCGATTACGTAAAAAACGTTAGAGCTATTATAAGCGAAAAAGAGTTCGAGGAAAGGTTTAACGTTGCTCTTGAGGGTTGCGAGGAGAATTTGGTGGCTCGCAATAAGCAAGCTATGGAAAGATTGGGGGCTATTTTGGACGAATACGAAAAGCTTATTCCCAACGAAGAAGAAACCACGACAGGCTTTATAAAGACGTTGGCATCTAGTTGCGAGGCAGAGGAAATTGCCCTTATTCCTCACTACCTAGACGCGGTTTACGTTAGTACGTTAAGGGAAAGTTGCATAATAAATCCTAAAGTTGTTTTCGTTTTGAACGCAACCTATTTCAATTTGCCTAGCGAGCAAAGTTATCAAGCAATAATTTCCTCACTTGATATGGGAAGACTAGAGGAGGCGGGGTTACGTTTGTATCCCACTCCCGTGGATAGGCTACGTGAAGAGAGGTTTGCGTTTATAGATTTGATTACTAAGACGGAAAAACTATATATAGGTTATCCGGAAACCGCTTTTGACGGAACCCAAAATAAACCTTCACAAGCCATAAAGGATATTTTAGAGATATTTTCCAATGAAAAGAAGAAAGAACCCATAAGCCTTAACGCTAGGTTTTCGCTTAAATATGCTAAAACACTAGAAGAAGCTATACTGCAAGCGGAAGACGCGGTAGGACACCCCGATAACGCCTTTTATACCTTGCTTACTTACCCCGGATTGAAGGAAGACAAGGGTAGGTTCGACGAGGTGCGCGAAAGGGTTTTTGCAACCATTTCTCCAAAAGAGCGCGAGGTTATGTTAAAAAAACAAGCGCCTACTCCCGCTCCTGATTTAACCTATACTTTCCGTGCCGACAATCATACCAGCATAAGCCAAATCGAAAGATATTTTAGTTGCCCTTATAGCCACTATCTGCAATATGGACTAAGGGTTAACGAGAGGAAAGAGGGAGTGCTACGTTTGACCGACGTGGGAACCATCGTTCACTCGGTTATGGAATTATATTTCAAGAAGACCAAGGGGCAACTTCGTTCTCTTACTCGCGACGAGTTAGAAACCTATGCCGATAAAGCGGTAGAGGAAGTTTTTAGTAACCCCGAACTAGCATATTTAATTAGCAATCCCAGCGTAAAGTTCTTGTTAGATAGGTTAAAAAGAGAAAGCAAGAGAACTGCTCTCGACCTAACCGACAACGTGCTAAAAGGAGAGTTTGAACCCACCTATTTCGAGTTATCGTTTGGTAGCAGGCCCGGTCAAACCAATTCGGTGGTCTTCGACACAAAGTATGGCAAGATATCCTTCCACGGTAAAATCGATAGAGTAGACGTCGCTACACTCGGTAGTGAAAAAGTCGCTATCGCTATCGACTATAAAACGGGCTCGGTCGATGCCGATTTGAATTACGTTTATTATGGCTCGAAAGTGCAGTTATATCTCTACTTAATCGCTTTGAAAGAGGGCTTAAAGCTAAAGCCGGGCGGTTCTTTCTATTTGCCTATCAAGAGTGGATATACTAAAAATGGCAGAAGCTATCGTTTCCAAGGGCAATTCGTTTTCAATAACGATATGATTAAGGCACTCGACACCGAGGCGCATACCCAAGCGATTAGCTCGGCAAAGAGCACCTCTTCCGACATAATACCCATCAACTTTACCATAAAGAATGGTGTGGTAGATACGGGTAGCAAGAAAAACAAGGTTGACGAAGAGGGTATGGAAATCATTTTGAGTTACCTTGAAAAACTTATACCTATGGCAATCGAGGAGATGGGTAGCGGATACATTGATAGAAGCCCGCTTGGTGATAAATGCGAGCGCTGTTACCATAAGGAAATTTGTGGCGGAGCACAAGAAGAAGATGTTAGGGAAATGAAAGCTTCCAACAGCCCGTTAAAGGTGGATTTGGATAATTTATCTACACCCGTAACACCCAGCGCACCGTGTGTAAGCGGTACCAAATCAATAAAGGACGAGGTGCCGGAAGAAGTGTTGGTAGCAACCTCCTCAAAGAAAAAGAGCTTTACGGAAGAGCAACTAAGAGCGCTTGATATTACCAATAAAAATATGCTCGTTTCGGCAAGCGCAGGTAGTGGTAAAACTACCGTTATGGTAGAAAGGATATTAGAATATCTAAAGCAAGATGAAAAGCAGGATGAAAAGCAGGGTGAAAAGAAGGGCGAAAAGAAGGGTGAAATCACGAGCCTCATAATACTTACCTTCACAAAGGCCAGCGCAAACGATATGCGCGAAAAGATTACCGAAAAACTTGCGTCGCTAATTAGAAGGGGAGATGAAAACGCAGAGCATTATCGTAAGCAACTAAGCCAGATGCCCTTTGCCTATATTGGAACGATAGACTCGGTTTGCGGTCAAATATATAAGCGTTACTTTGAAGTGCTGGGTGGCTCTCCCGTGCTCGAAATGATGGATAAAGAAGAAAGTAACAGCTTACGAGCAAAGGCGATAGATGCTATTTTTAACGAAAGGATACTTGAAGGTGATGCCGATTTCAATGAAATTGCCGATTTATTCAGCAATGCAAAGAGCTTTGATAAATTGCGCGAAACCATCGAAGTACTTTTGAATTTCCTATCAGCGCAAGAGTATCCCGACAAGTATCTGGAATTTGCTCTAGAGGAAGCAAGAACTCCTCTTATGAAGAGCAAAGCGATTATCGATGCGATAAAGGGAATACAAAGTAAACTTGGTAAAATGGAGTCTTTGTTGTATGGTAACACTGCCCAAGCAAGCAAAGAAAAGCTTCTAAATTTAGAAACCGAATTCAAAAATCTTGAAGGGTTGGAATCCAAGTATGCTACGAAAGGCAGGAAGAAACTTGACGAGCTGAACGACGTGATTACTAAGCTCAAGGTAGACCCCTCGCTATTTTGCGAAATGGTAAACGGGTTAAAAATGAAAGAAAATATGCCCAACGCCAATCTTAACGACGTTGAATATACCAAGTTCCATAAGAAGCTGGGCGCTCTAAACACTAGCGTAAAGAAGTTAATCGAGGAAGGCAAAGAACTCTTTAGCAAGAGTTTAGCAGAATGCGAGCAAGAAGATAAGATTGGACAAGACTTGGTTCTAAAGCTTATCCAAATTGTAAAGGATATTCGTCAAAGGCATATCGAGTACAAGCTTGAGGAAAACAAAAACGACTTTGAAGACGTCGAAAGAAAGGTGCTACGCATATTTGAAAATGAAAAAATATGCGGTGAGTTTAGTAAAAGCATAAAACACATCTTCTGCGACGAGTTCCAAGATACCAACCGACTACAAGAGGCTATATTTACTAAAATTGCCAACCATAATCGTTATTTAGTGGGCGACCTCAAACAAGCAATTTATGGATTCCGTGAGGCGGATTCCGATATTTTCCAAGGCTTGCAAGATGATTATGATAATGGTAAGGACGGGGATAACCGCATACTTTCCAAGAACTTCCGTTCTTCGCAAAAAATTCTCACTTTTGTCGACGACGTATTTAGCGAAATTATGACACCCTCTTTCGGTGGCGTTGATTACGCGAATAAAATGAGATTTGGTAAAGCGGGATTGCCCCAAGGCACAAATGGTCCTTACCCTGTGGTAGAAGGTATTATCTTTACTCCCGAAAAAGATGAAGGTAGAAACGTAGATACCCACGTTTATTCCGTCAAAAACGGTAGAAAGGATATAAAGAAAGAATATTATGGCGATAGATATATAGCCGATAAGATAAGCGCAATGGTAGGTAGCGATTTGGTCGCCGACAAAGAGGGCGGAGTGCGTCCCATAAAATATAGCGATATTTGTATATTGTATCGCTCCAAAAAGCACGTGGGCACCTTGACGAAACTGTTCGATAGTAGGGGTATTCCTTACGTTGCCGAGGGTATGGAGGGTAAGTCCGGCAGTCGTGATATAGATGCTATCAATAGTTATCTATGCACCATCGATAACTATAAGCAAGATAAACATCTTGTGTGTGCAATGCTTTCCTATATGGGCGGATTTAACGAAGAAGAGCTTGCGGAAATCAGAAAGAATGATTACGAAAGCGAATTTTTCCATAACGCGCTGGATAAATATATAAGCGACTACGACGATGCCTTAGCAAAAAAAGTAAAGGCTTTCTTCGATAGAGTCAATGGTTATAAGCAGTTGTCCGCGTTGGTTGACGTGCCTACGCTAATAGGACAAATCACGACGGAAACGGGATATATATCGGCGCTTATGGCAGAGGGTAAGACCGCAAGAATTGCTACCTATAACTCGTTTATACAAACCTTGCGCACAAAGAGGTTTGCAAAATCGCTACAAGCTTACGTGGAGTTTTTAGAAAGCGGAGTAGAAATGGAGCTTCCCACTCCTTCCGCTTCGGGCGATGCTGTAACCATAATGACTATTCACCGCAGTAAGGGACTAGAGTTCCCCGTTGTATTTGTGGCAAGAATGGATACCCCTATAAGTAAAGAAAGTGGTAAAAAGGAAGTCGTATTGGATTCCACCTATGGGATAGGGGTAAAAGCCTTTGATAGCGACAATAGTTCGTCGAAAAAAGGTCCGCGCAGAGTTGCTATCGAAAAAAACATATTCTTTAAGCAGAGTCTAGAAGAACTAAGGTTGATGTACGTTGCCTTTACTCGTGCGAAATATCGTTTGTATCTCGTTGGTAATATGAACGTGGATTTATCTCCCGATACCGACTTGCTGGAAAGCCCCGCCGACCAAAAGTCGTTTATGGGCTGGGTAGCATACGCTAAACGACGTAACCCCAATATACCGCTTATTCAAACAAAACCGGGAGAGTATCCCTACTCTAACCTATCTAAACCGAACGAAACACGCCTATCAACGTGGAACGAAACCAGCAACGCTCCTAAACTAGAGTTTGGTAGTTATAGGCATAGTCTAAGTACCGCAATTTCCAACAAATATACGGTTACAGGCATAAATTCGCATACCAAAAATGATGAAAAGGATACGAGAATACCTTCTTTAGGTGCCCAAAGTATCCAAAAAGGTGTTGCATACCACAAGGTTATGGAGTTAATAGACTTCAATTTGCGTTTAGAAAGCGAAATAAAGGACTTTGTTTCTAGCTTGGAAAAGAGTGGAACTATCGAGAAGGGGCAAGTCGACGCACTTAACGTGTGCAAGGGTATTAACCACGCGCTATTCGACCTTGCGCGCAAAGGCAAGTGCTTGCGCGAGCAAGAATTTATCTACTACGCACCTGCAAGTATAGTGCTTAGTTACGATGAGGAGCTTAGCGACGCCCAAAAAGAAATTCTAGACGAAGATAGAGTACTAATTCAAGGCGTAATGGACTTGGTGATAGAAGGCGAGGAGAACGTTCTTATCGATTACAAGGTTTCGGATGCCTCCGAGAGTACTTTGAGGGCGCGTTATCGCACCCAAATAGAACTTTACGCCAAGGCTTATGAAGAAATGACGGGAAGAAAAATCCACAAAAAGGCAATTTTTGTCCTCAACAGGGGCGAGGTGGTCGAATTTTAACCCTAAAAAACGCATATATTTATATATAATATAAAATTTTATAAAAAAAGGGGTTGCAAAATTTGACGATTGCATTTATAATAAATTTACATACTATTCATTTAGGAGCGGGATATGAATAAAATTATCGAAAGCATCCAAGCAATTATGGCGAAAGTAGACTTCCTAGAACTAGGTGGCACCCTTTCTCCTGCAGTTTACATTTTGGCTCTTGGCGCCATTTTGGTTATCATCACTTTCTTTATTGCACTTGCTATCAAGTCTGGCAGTAAAGCTAATAAGTTGAGAAAGCATTTGGACGATACCGTTGCTTACTTGAACGCAACCGGCACCGTTGATGCAGAAAACGTTGAAGGCCTCAATGCTTATATCCAAGCAAACCAAATGCCTGTATCCGTTAAACGCGGTTGGGGAGTTTTCCTAGACCAACAAAACGGTTACCCCTCTGACTATATTACCGAAAACGATTGCTTGGGCGCTCGTAAAGGCAACCCCAACTACAAAGCTGGTAAGGGTTTCTACAAAGTAGTAGGCTCAATCGTAATTCTTGCTTGCATTCTTCTTTCCGCAATCAGTTGCTACGACGTAGTCAAGGGCATCGACGTTGCTAGTGTAGAAGGCATAAAGGGAATAGTTCTTTTGGTTCTTCCCGTACTAGGCACTTTAGTAGTTCCGTGGATTGTATACGTTATCTTTGGCGCATTCCTAAATCTTGCCGGTAAGAACGAGTATAAGAAAGTTCAACAATCTTTCCGCAAGTTCCAAGATGCACTTGATACCAACGTAATTATCTTCCGTGAAACCCAAGACGAATTCATCAGCGAAAATATCGAAGAAATCAACGCTGCTATCGAAGATATCCTAGCTTCCAAACTTGGCGACAGCGAAATCCTAGAAATCGTTACCACTCCCAGAGTAGACGATAGCTTGGTTATCGAAGAAGAAACCCCCGTTATCGCTCCCGTTGTAGTTGAGCCCGAAGTTGTTGCCGATATAGCAGAAGCTCCCCTTACCGAGGAAGAAGAAAGAGGTCTTTACCTACTCGAGTTAGTAAAACTAACCGAAAAAGTTGCTCTTGACGACAACCTTGACGAATTAACCTTAACCGAGTTTGCAGAGTTCCTTGATAAAGAAGTAAACAGCGGTAATTACAGCGAAGTAGAAACCGAAATCTTCTATGATTGCTTAATGGTTTGTGCCGGAGTATACGACGAAAAATTTGCTAAATAATTATCATAAAAACATTAACTAAAGCGCATATCATAGACTCGTTATGCGCTTTAGCGCATTTAAAAAACGTAAAAAGGTAAAATAATGGACGACCCTTATAGTAGAAACTTAATAGTCAAATAAGCCTATGCCACAACGATAAGTTGTGGTAAACCCATTTTTGCGCAAAAGGGGATATAGGCTTATATCCCTTTTTATTTTGCCAAAAATGAAGGAGGTGCAATGTGATACAACTATTCCAAACAGAGAAAAAACGCATTGTAGAAAAAAGTCCTGAATTTGGTGGCGGTATGAATCTAAAGGATAAGTGGATTCATATGGAGAACCCCACCGACCGCGAAATCGAGCTCATAGAGCGCATAACCGGCGTTGACGAAAGCTTACTCAAAGCTGCGCTGGACGAAGACGAACGCGCTCGTATTGAGGTCGACGACGGCGATACCTTGATTTTGTTCGATATCCCCACGATTGAAGAAGAAGAGGACTATTATTCTTATTCCACTATGCCTCTTGGCGTGGTGCTAACTCATAATACCGTTATTACCATTTGCCTAAGAGAAAACTCGGTAATACATACTCTTATGTCCGGTAGAGCAAAGGGCTTGGATACCTCGAAGCGCTTCTTTTTCCTCTATCAGCTTTTGTTTTATACCCACGTTAAATATCAACAATATCTTCGCCAAATAGATAGAAGCTCGCAACGTATTCAAACCGAACTTCATAGGGCAACCAAGAACAAAGAGCTAATTCAACTCCTTGACCTAGAAAAGTCGCTAGTATACTTTTCTACCTCGTTGCGCGGTAACTCGGTTGTAATCGAAAGAGTATCAAAAATGCAAAAGGTAAAGAGCGAAGAGGAAGAAGAAATTCTAGAAGACGTAGGCGTAGAAAATAGGCAAGCAATCGATATGTGTAAGAACTTCCAAGATATTCTTGCCTCTACGATGTCAACCTATGCTTCGGTTATATCCAACAACCAAAACTCTATTATGAAAACGCTAACCATAATGACGGTTATCATCAGCGTACCTACGTTGTTTGCATCGTTTTGGGGTATGAACACCGGCGTTCCCTTCGAAGGCAAGGATTACGGGTTCTGGATAGTGGTTGCAATATCTGTGGTTATATCGTCGGTAGTAGGATATTTTATTACTCGTTATAACAACTATAAAAACTTTGGCTGGAGAGAAATCTTCTCGTTCAAGCGCAACAAAAAGAAATAAAGAGGTAGCCTAAATATCAATTTTAGATACCCATAATATAAGTATTGTACGCATACGTGCGTACAATATAAATAAAAAAGGTAGGTGAACTAATGGAGAACACTAAGTACGTCGCAACACACGAGTATGCATCGTTTACTGCATCGGCATTCGGTAGGTCTATGATTTATACTTTGATGTCGACCTTTGCACTAATCTTCTTTACCGATGCTGTTGGTATCGACCCCATTCAAGCGGGTATTCTAATTCTAGTTGCTCGTATCTTCGATGCTTTCAACGACCCAATAATGGGAATAGTCGTCGATAAGACACAAACCAAGTGGGGCAAGTTCCGTCCATACCTTTTATTCTCTCCCGCGATTATAGCAGTTTCCACTTGCCTATTGTTCCTTTCCCCCAAATACCTCGGTATAGTGAGCGAGGCAGGTAAATTGGTTTTCTGCTATTTTACCTATATTCTATGGGGAATGTGCTTTACCATTCAAGACGTTCCTTTCTGGAGTTTATCTTCCGCAATCTCACCCAACGACGGTGAACGTAGCAAGTTTATCTCTATTGCCCGTATAGGTAGTACCATTGGTGGTATCGCTCCCACTTTGGTAGTTCCTATGATTACCGATTCACTAGGTCTTGAAAAGGGTTATCTTATCGCCGGTATCGTGTTTGGTTGCGTAGGTAGTGCAATTAGCCTTCTTTCCTTCTTCGGCACCAAAGAAAAGCTTATCCTCAAGTCCGAACCAAAGTCTATCAAGGAAATTTTCAAAGGCTTCGTTACCAACAAGCCCTTGCTTATATTTATACTTGCAGCGCTACTCGCTTCAACCGTTGTAATGGCACAAACCTCCGGCACGTATATTAGTAAATATCTATACGATACCGAAAAGGTAGTTAGCGAAGCGGGTGTTGTTTCCTATTATATCTTGTATCCTAACGGAGCTCGCTCCTTTATAACCAAAGGTATGTTTCTTACCGTTATGAGCGTTATGATAGGTATCGGTATGGTACCTGCAATGGTGCTTGTTCCCATCGCAAGAAAGAAATTCAGCCTAAAGCAAATCTATATTGCAAGTATGCTGTTTGGCGTAGTTGCATCGGTTATTCTATACTTTATAGGTTACGATAAACTTGGAGTAGCATCAATTTTCGTACTACTATTCTTCTTGATTTTAATAGGTATTCCTCTTGGAGTATTCAACTGCATAACCTATAACTTCGTAGCAGATTGTACCGACTACGCAGAATGGAAGAACGGAGGTCAACGTATAGAGGGTGTTTCGTTTGCAGCCCAAACCTTGATTTCCAAAGCATCTGCCGGCGTTGCAACTCTAATAACCTCGGTAATGCTAACCATTATTAAATATCAAGAGCCTTTGGAAATCGATGGAATACTCGTTGAGCAAGTACAAAGCGCATCTACTCGCGATGGTTTGTTCCTAATGGTAACGTTGATACCTGCTGCGGGTATGTTACTGACTTGCATACCGATTCTATTCTTCGATTACACCGGCAAGAAAAAGGAAAAGATTAGAGCAGAACTAGAAGTAATGCGTGCAGAACGTATGGCAAAGCTAACCGGTGAAGGAAACGCAGTAGTCGAGAAAGAAGCTACCGCTGAATCAAGCGACGTAGAGGCTTAAGAAAAAACTATAGTAACGACAAAAAAAGGCACTCCATACGGAGTGCCTTTTATTATTTTGAGTACTATTTTCTTAGTGCAACCCTTCTAATCTTACCATTGGTGGTGCGGGGGAGTTCTTTTACAAAGTCGACAACTCTGGGATATTTGTAGGGAGCGGTATGCGTCTTAACATAGGTTTGGATATCCTTTTTGAGTTGTTCGTTGCCCTCAACCCCTTCTTTTAGTACGATAGTTGCTTTAACAACTTGGCCACGAATGGGGTCGGGAACGCCGGTGATTGCACATTCGACAACGTAGGGGAGTTCCATAATAACAGACTCGATTTCGAATGGTCCAATGCGGTAGCCACTTGATTTGATAACGTCGTCGATACGACTCATATACCAGAAGAAACCATCTTCGTCGCGCCAAGCCATATCGCCGGTATGATATAATCCATCGTGCATAGCTTTCTTCGTTGCTTCTTCGTTTAGGAAGTAGCCGGTGTATAGACCATAAGGTGCGCCCTCGTCGATACGAATAACGATTTCACCAACCTCACCATCTTTGCAGGTGTTACCATTTTCATCAACAATATCAACGTCGTATTGGGGAGTGGGTTTACCCATTGAGCCCAAGCGAATGTCGTTATTAACAAGGTTAGCAATGGTAAGGGTGGTTTCGGTTTGACCAAAGCCCTCTCTAATCTTTAGACCGGTGGTCTTGTAGAATTGGTCGAAAACCTCTCTATTTAGTGCCTCGCCTGCGGTAGTAACGTACTTCAAGGAGGATAGGTCGTACTTGTTGATGTCAGCTAGCAAGAAGAAGCGGAGCATAGTGGGGGGAGCGCAGAAAGTGGTGATATGATATTTTGCGAACAATGGAAGAATATCTTCTGCCTTGAACTTATCGAAGTCATAGGTGAATACCGCTGCTTCGCTAAGCCATTGACCATATAGTTTGCCCCAAACAGATTTACCCCAGCCGGTATCGGAAATGGTAAAGTGTAGTCCGTTTCTATCAACGTTATGCCAATACTTTGCAGTTACTAGGTGGCCAAGGTTGTACTTTTGTGAGTGAGCGGCAATTTTGGGATATCCTTCGGTGCCGGAGGTAAAGTACATTAGGCAGATATCATCTACTTTGGTATCAACTCTATCGAGTTTTTCGCTAAATAGGGGCATTTCTGCATCAAAGTCGTGCCAACCTTCTCTCAAGGAACCGCCTACTTGTATTAAAGTTTTAACGGTGGGAGAGGTCTTTAGCGCCTCTTCACACTCGTTTTGCATATATTCGTCGCCAACCATAACGACAGCCTTGATTTTTGCGGTGTTAAAGCGATATTCATAATCGTGAGCCATTAGTTGGTTGCTTGCAGGTACTGCTACAGCTCCTAGCTTATGTAAAGCTACCATCGAGTACCAGAATTGATATCTGCGCTTTAGAACGAGCATAACGGCATCGCCTTTACCGATACCAAGTGAACGGAAGTAGTTGGCAGTACGATTGGACTCTTCGCTCATATCACGGAAAGAGAAGATGCGTTCGTTCTTTTGGTTATCCAGCCATACCATTGCGGTCTTATCGGGAGATTTTTCGGCAATAGCATCGACTACGTCGTAACCAAAGTTATAATTATCTTCGGGGTGGAAATCGAGTTTAACAAGTCTGCCTTTTTCGTCAAGGGTGGGGGTGATAAACTTGTGGAAGATTTCCTTATATTCTTTGTTGGTTTCACTAGCGTCGACGGAAGTGAGCTCGTGAATTTCGGAAAGAGTTTTGGAGTTCTTTATAACTACAGCGAGGAATTTGCAATCTCCGTCGTAAGCAACCATTCCGTGAGGAAGATTTGCGTTATAGTATATGGAATCACCCTCGGTCAAAATGGTGGTATAGTTATCGATGGTTACACGAAGCTTGCCTTCTAGAATATAGTCGAACTCTTGGTCGTCGTGGGTGGAAACTTGAACGGGTTTATTTGCTTCTTCGGGGTCGTATTTTGCAGTTACAACAAAGGGTTCTGCACTCTTGTCTTTAAAAATTGCAGCGCGGTGAATATACTCGAAACCGTGTTCTCTTTCTAGACTTCTACCTTCACCCTTACGAGTTACTTGGAAACCGGTAAGGCGGGGAGTTTCGCCGGTGATTAGTTGGATGATATCTACGCCAAAATGTTTAGCAAGCTTTTGTAGGAAGTTGAAAGTGAAGTCAACTTTTCCTGCTTCGGCATCGCGATATTCGGAGATACTAACTTGTGCTGCTTTCGCTGCTTCTTCAACGCTAACGTCGGAAGCTTCGCGCAAATATTTTAAACGGGTTGCAATTTGTTTGATTTCGTAATTATTATACATATTTTCCTTATATAGGTGTTGCGCCTTTTATTTTAACTTTCCATATTATATATCATTTTAACCGCGTGGGCAACAATTCTAAACGCAAAAGTAAAGACCACTTGCGGTGGGTTCAAAAATTACTATTTATTTGTCCGTTGTACTGCTGGACTAGCGCCTAAAATATATCCCCCCTAGGGGATAATAATAATGGATATTATAATGGAAATAATAGCGCAAATAGCCATAACCCTAAACTTTAGGCTAGAAAAAGAGGCTATTTTGTTGTGAGCGATAAGTTTACTCATATTATTTCCTTTTGTTTTAATGTTTAGTAGTATATCACTATGAAATGTATATTTCAAGTGCTGAAAATAAATTTTTTGCATAAAAATCAAAAAATTATTTTTCAAAACTTATATTTTGCAAATTATGTTATAGTAATTCCTCGGGTTTTGATTGGTTATTAAACAATTCGGACAGAATAAAAGAGATTAGAACGGTAAGAGCAATAGCAAAGCTATTGGAGGCAGAGGCGGTAATTTCTATTACAAGTACAACTGCAGTTATGGGAGTATGCAACGTTGCGCCTAAAAATGCCGAGATTCCTACTATTATGAATACGACGTAATATTCACCGGGTACTCCGAATTGAATAAAAACTTTACCCATTAGCGCACCGATAAGAGCTCCTATGGTCATAGTAGGCAGTAGTAATCCCCCGATAGACTCCGAACCTTTTGCGATGATTGTTAAAATAGATTTAACTATGAGTAAAACGATAAGTATCCACCATTTAAAATCAATGGCAACCAAATCTTTTATTAACGAGGTTCCACTACCGATAGCATCTACTAAGAACAAGCCCGCAACACCGGTAAGTAAGTATGCTACTATTAATTTTATAACTAGAGGTATTCTTTTTAATATTGATATTTCATTTATATTACGTATTACTTTACTAAAGGCTATGGCGCATATGCCACAAACTAAACCTAGTAAAAGGAGTGTCCAATAGTAACTAAAAGGAAGGGGAGATATTGTTAGAGAAAGCAAACGCGCTTCCATTCCTAGTAGGGTTCTTAGTCCTATAGAGGTAGCAAAAGAGGCAATGACGCTACAACTTGTTGCAAGAAAAACGTAGGGGCTAAACTTTTTATCCAATTCCTCAAGGGTGAATATTACACCTGTTATGGGTGCGCTAAAGGCGGCGGTGATAGCTGCGGAGAATCCCGATACGGCGGTAAGCTCTTTTGTCTCGTTTACTTGGCTATCTTTTGCTTTTTTGCTTTTGTAAAGTTTAGATATACCATTACCAAGAGAAAAACCTATTGCGGTAGCGGGCCCCTCTACTCCGAAAGAAAGACCACCAAAAAAGGAGACGAAGGAGCCAAGAATCGTGCCAATCATTGTGCGCCACCAACTTATAGGAGAAAGAGCTTTTTCTTTTGCCTCGTCGGCAGTAAAACCCGTACCTTTAGCTTCGGGAAGAAATCTAATTATAACGTAACTTACAAATGCTAGTATGACGAGGGCTAAAAATAGTAGTGGTATAAAGGCAGGACTTTCCGCGACCTTTTGGTATAGTTCTTTTGAGGAGTGTGATAGGAACTCTGCAACGAATGAATAAAGAATGACGACAATGCCACTAAATACTCCCGTAAGGGTGCTAAAAAATATAATGGGGCAACACTTTGCCAAATGTTCTCGTAGCTTTTCCTTGTTCATATTTCCTTATTATTAAAGATTGTTTTTGAGCGAAATCAACGCCTTGTTTTTATTATCAATAAAAGCAATTTTATTGTTTTCAAAAAGGTTGTGGCCATCTATATCAATGGAGATAATTAGGGGGCCAAATTCTTTTACTTTTAGAGTATAAAAAGCCTCCGGCATACCAAGGTCTAACCACTCTACCTCCACGACTTCTTCTACTTGGGATGCGCCGACAACAGCAGAGCCACCGGGAAAAACAGCGTGTACAGCCTTATACTCTTTGCAAGCAGAGGTGGTTTTTTCACCCATTCCTCCTTTACCAATAATAAGCTTTACACCAGTTTCCTTGATAAAGTCGGATTCATATTTTTCCATTCGCATTGAGGTCGTCGGTCCAATTGCTACAATTTCCCATTTGTCGCCATCCTTTTTGGTGATGGGACCGGCGTGGAAAACGGCACCGCCCTCAAGAGAGGTGGAGGGAATAACACCATCTACGACACGTCTTTTATGACCGCTGTCGCGAGCGGTTACCAGAGTGCCCGTAAGATATATAACGTCGCCTATTTTTAGTGAAGAAATATCTTCTTCTTTTATAGGAGTGGTTAGTATTTTTTTCATAGCTCAACCCCCTTGTGAGTGTGGCAGATAGGTGTAAGAGAACCATCGAACGAAAGGTTCATTCTGCGGTGCGCCCAACACCCGAATGCAACTGCAACGCCAAAGGAAGAGGGGTGGCGCGCCATATTCTCAACGTGTACTGCCATAACGCTTTCTTTACCGCCAAGACCTTGTGGCCCAATGCCCACATCGTTTAAGGCAGTAAAAAGCAGTTTTTCCATTTCAGCCACCTTTTCTATAGGATTATGGGAACCTAAAATGCGTAAAGTAGCTTTTTTAGCTAGCCTTGCAGAGCTTGCTACACAAGGACCGACGCCCACTCCTACAACGAGAGGAGGACAAGCGTTTATACCATAATTTACCATAGTATCCATAACGAATTCGGCGATTGCTCCATATCCGGCGGAGGGAACCATAACCGTTGCTCTACCGGGGAGAGAGGAGCCACCGCCTGCAAGATAGATTGTTAGTTCTAGCTTATCGCTATTTGAAATAAGCTCGTATTCGAAGTAAGGAACTTTGGTGCCGAGGTTGGTTCCGGTGTTTTTCTCAATAAAAGTTTCGACCGCATTGTGGCGCAAGGGCGCGCTTGAGGTTGCTCTTCTAACCGCTTCGGTTAAAAGCTCTTCGACGTCGTCTATAAGGGGGAAGCGAGTGCCTATTTTCAAATAGAAATTTACCACACCCGTATCTTGACAAATGGGGCGATTTAGTTCAACCGCCTTTTTTAGATTGGTAAAATAGCTGTCGTAAAAAGCAAGAGCGGAAGGAGAATCTTCTTTTTCACGCATTTCTTTTAGGCGATTAACGACGTCGTCCGGCAGTTGCTTTGCACAAATATCGAGAGCTCTTTCTACGGAGCTAATAAATTTTTCTTGTTCTTTGGTGTAATTCGTCATAGGCACATTATACCACGCGAAAATTTTTATATCAAGCCCTAATATTTTTTGTAAATCATTTGACTTAGTATATTTAAAGGTCTATAATTCGCTTGAATCAAAGGAGGAGTAATATGCATTTACTAGTTATAAATCTAAAGAATGAAAGTGAATTTAAGCACGTTATACACGAAATAAACGATGTGGGGCTAAACGGAATAGTACTTCCCAGCGTTAGCGTACATAATGCAATGCACGAGGATAGCGTAGAAGCTGTTCCCGTTTTTGGGTTTTTGACAAAGATTTCAAGACGTCATTTTGACTCCGGACACACCCTTATGATGCTTGTTGAAACCGACAAGATGGAGCAAGTAAAGCAAAGGGTTAGGGATATAGTAAAAGACCTTACTCATAAAGGCGTAATGTTTTCCATTCCCGTAAACGATTACGAGGGATTATAATTTAACCTAAAACGAAAAACAACAAATAAAGGATAGAGAATATGAATGCTATTTTGGGAGTAGCGCTTGCTATGGTGTTTGGTTTGATACTCAACAGAGTTATGAAGCTATTCAACCTACCCAACGTTACGGGATATTTGATTGCAGGTATTTTGGTAGGACCATATTGCATAAACCTACTGAATACCCAGAATTTGAGTGATATTAGTTTTATTTCTACTATTGCGCTAGGATTTATTGCTTTCTCCATTGGTGGAGAGTTCAAGATTGATTCTATTAAAAGATTGGGAGGTAAGGTTCTTACCATAACTTTCTTGCAAGCTTTTGGAGCAGTTGCATTTGTTATATCCAGCCTATTCGTGGTACAAGCGATAGACCCAACGCTTATTAGCACTCCCGCAATACTACTACTTTCTGCAATTGCTACGGCTACGGCACCTGCAGCAACATTAATGGTTGTACGCCAATACAAGGCAAAGGGTCCCGTTACCGAAACGTTATTGCCCGTAGTTGCCTTCGATGACGCTATAGGACTAATTGTGTTCGCAATATGTTTTGGTGTAGCAAAGGTTCTTGCAGGTGGTGGCGAAATTACAGCAAAAGCTATTGTGCTAAACCCATTGCTTGAAATCGTACTAAGCTTGGGAATAGGTTGTGTGCTTGGCTTGATACTTGCGTTCGTATGTAAGCTATTCAAATCGCGTGCGAACAGACTTAGTGCAATGGTAGCAACCGTTCTTATCGCGGTTGGTCTATGCCAAATAGAAATACTAGGCGTACATATGAGCTCCCTTCTAATCTGTATGATGGTGGGCGCTGCATTTACCAATGCAAGAAAGGATGCAGTTATCATTCTAGACGGACAAGAAAGATGGACACCTCCGCTATTTATGTTATTCTTCGTAATATCGGGTGCAACGTTAGACCTAACGATTATTCCTTATATTGGAGTGATAGGTATAGTTTATATCGTTTTCCGTTCTTTAGGAAAATATAGCGGAGCATATTTGGGCGGACTAATTACCAAGTCGGACAAGAACGTAAAGAACTATCTAGGTATCACTCTTCTTCCCCAAGCGGGTGTTGCGATAGGTATGGCACAAACGGTTGCAAGCGAACCGGCACTACAAACCATAAGCCAAAGTATAGTAACGGTTGTATTATGCGCAACGCTATTCTACGAAATAGTAGGACCGCTACTAACCAAGATTTGTTTGCAGAGGGCGGGCGAAATTACCGAAAAGGGCAAGCTTCCCATTGTTGACCTTATTGGTGGGTTAAAGGAAAAGCTCTCTAAAAAGAAGGCGTAGATATTTACACGAATAGTGGTAATTTAAGGGCAATCTAAAGATTGTCCTTATTTTTTACTAATTATTGATATTTTTTCTTATTGACAAAAAGCCACCTAATAATATACTATAATTATATTATAGATTTTAGAAGAACAAGGAGTTCGATATGGCATTAAGAAGAGGCGGAAGAGGTAAGACAGCTCTTGCTGTGGTTAGCACCGTATTGTGCATCATTTTGCTTGCTCTTGCTGGCGTTGTCGTAATAGACGTTATCGCATACAAGCAAAACATTAGAATAGTAGAAAGCAAGGAATATATCGGTTCACCCCTAACTCCCGTTATGGAAGACGGAGTATATACCTTTTATACCGATAGAGAATTCAAAGTGCTACAACTAACCGACGTTCACATCGGTGGCGGTGCCTTTAGCGTTGGCAAAGATAGAAAAGCTTTTGATGCTGTGGAAGCTCTAATCAAACGTGTTAAGCCCGACTTGGTTATAGTAACCGGCGACATTGTTTACCCCGTTCCTTTCCAATCCGGCACGATTGACAATCGTCGTGAAACCGAACTTTTCGTATCCCTAATGGATAGTTTGGGAGTCTATTATGCAGTTTGCTTTGGTAACCACGACACCGAAGATTACTCATTGTATCGTAGAGATGACCTATACAACATTTATCGTTCCAGCAAGTATTGCCTAATAGATAGGGCAGAAGGAGTAGACGATATCAACTATGCTATCAACGTAAAGAACTCCGCAGGTCTTATAACCCAAACCTTCTATATGATGGATACTCACTCCTACGTTGCAGGCTTTATAGACGACTACGACGGACTACACCAAAACCAAATCGATTGGTACAAGGCAGAGGTTAATCGTATGAATAACCTTAACAAGGCAATCGACGAAAACGCACCTGTTGTCAAGAGCTTGGTATTCATTCACATTCCTCTTCGCGAGTACGAAACCGCTTGGAAAGAATATAGTGCAAACGGATATAAAGACACCGAAAACGTAACCTACTACTATGGTAAAGCAAAAGAAAAGGACGAAGAAGTATGTTGCTCGGTTCCCGAAGATAACTTCTTTGAAACCGCACTTGAGCTAGGCTCAACGCAAGGTATTTTCTGTGGACACGACCACGTAAACTTCTGGAGCTTGGAGTATAAAGGCATTCGTCTTACCTATGGAATGAGCATCGACCACCTAGCATATTTTGGTATCGAAAACGAACACGAGCAACGCGGTGGCACCATCATCACCATTTCTACCGAAGGCGAAATGACCATCGAGCAAACTCGCTTAAAACAATAATTCAAATGCAAACGATATTGAAAAACGACCGAATAAATCGGTCGTTTTTTGTTGCAATAAATAGTTGTTTAAAGAGTGGCGTGTTTTAGGATAGCTTCTTCCAAATTTTTTGGAAAAGCTTGAACATCATTGGACTGATTTTTGTTTCGATGGGTTCGGTGGTGATTACCGAGGATTGTATGGAACGCGCAACTAGGTCGGGAATAAGGGCAAGTAGGGTGTCGAATGCAACGTCTATTTCTCCGCTAGCGAGTGCGAACATTGCATCTCCGTCAAAACGTGTGTGCGAGGGGGATAGAGCTAGAGCAAAACCATCGTGCGCAATATCTGCTAAAAGATTGGCTTGGGCTTTCGTTAGTTTTGCGTTTGTTAGTACGCATCCTATAGTGGTATTGGCACATTTGGGTTCGTCAAAGCCACCCATAGTAAATATTTTCTTCATAGACACGGGAGTACCGTCGGGTGCAAGTGCGCCTGCAATAATATTACCATCCTTTACTACGTCGCCAAGAGCGTTAACAAGAGTGATAACAGCTATTTCCAGCCCGTTTATCGAGTAGGTTTGTACTCCTAGTCCCGTTTTAACCGCAGTAGGCATACCAAGTAACTTGGAAACGGTACTACCGCTTGCTCCACCTATAATACCTTTTTGGAAATTGTTTACCGTTGCGTTTTTTGCCGCTTCGTAGCCTGCTTGCTTGTTAGGATAACCAAAATCCTTGTATTCAAGGTCGTATATGGATGCGCCAACTACGATTGGTACTTTGTATTTACCTGCGTTATAGCCTTTTCCGTTTTCATATAGATAATCCATAACTCCGCTTGATGCTTCTAAACCAAATGCGGAACCACCCGAAAGAACGACAGCGTTTACGCTAGATACGGTTTTTTCGGTCTTTAGCAAATCGGTTTCGCGAGTAGCGGGAGAGGACCCTCTAATAGAACAACCGCCTACCGCACCATCCTCTGCAAGAATAACGGTACAGCCTGTTCCTTTTTCTTCGTTTGTGTAATGGCCAATTTTAAATTTATTTAACATAACTAGCTCCTAGTGATTTGTATATAATAGTTTAACATAAATAATGACAATTTCAATAGAATATGTTAAAATAAAATTATGAAAAAGATAGAACTATTAGCCCCGGCGGGCAGTTTGAAGAAATTGAAGACAGCCATTGACTTTGGCGCAGATGCGGTTTATGCAGGCGGAAAGGAGTTTTCCCTACGTGCTTATGCCGATAACTTTACCCTTGAAGAAATGCGCGAGGGCGTTGAATACTGCCACGCAAGAGGCAAAAAAATGTACGTTACCGTCAACATATTCCCTAAGAATAGGGATTTCAAGGTGGCGGAAGAATATTTCAAAGCACTCGAAAGCATAGGCGTAGATGCTGTTTTGATAACCGATGCAGGGCTTATATCTTTGTGTAAAAGGGTTGCACCAAGCTTACCTATACACCTATCCACCCAAGCTAACACCCTAAACAAATATACCGTTGAATTTTGGGCAAAGCAAGGTGTAGAAAGAGTGGTGCTTGCTCGCGAGCTATCTTTTGAAGAGATAAAGGAAATTGGAGAGCATAATCCCGGTACGGAGCTTGAAATCTTTGTGCACGGAGCGATGTGCGTTTCCTATAGTGGAAGATGCCTACTATCAAACTATCTTGACGGAAGGGATGCTAATAGGGGCGAATGCGTGCAAGCTTGCAGATGGAACTATAGCATCACCGAGTATAATCGCGGTGGCGAGCCCCTACAAATGGAAGAAGACGAGAGGGGCACTTATATCCTAAATTCAAAAGACCTCAATATGATATCCTATATTCCAAATATTATTGGAGCGGGTGTTCACTCTCTAAAAATAGAGGGAAGAATGAAGTCCGAGTATTATCTTGCAACTATTGTAAATGCCTATAGAAGGGCGCTCGATAGCTACTTTATGGGAACTTATAACGACAATATTGCAGATTTTGAAAACGAGGTTAGAAAGGTTGTTCATCGTGATTATACCGTTGCTTACGCACTGGGCGATAACGAAAAAACCATTGCTTACGAAAGCGGACAAAACGGAGGAACGCACGAGTTTATAGCTATCGTCGAGGACTATAAAGAGGGATATGCCATTGTAGAAATGCGTAACCGCTTTAGAAAGGGCGAAAGGTTGGAAGTGCTTACGCCAAGTGAAAATATAAACGCTCAAATAGTTGTTGGCGAAATGTATGATGATAAAGGAAATCTAATAGACGACGCGAAAATAGTACAACAAAAGGTAAAAATAAAAGTTGACGTCGAGCTATCAAAAGGTGATATTCTAAGGAGAAAAAGATAGTGGAGTTACTTGCACCTTGCGGAAATTTATCCACCTTTTACGTTGCCGTTGGTTCTGGTGCGAACGCGGTTTACTTAGGATTAAAAGATTTTTCGGCACGCAAGAGTGCGGACAATTTCTCCTATGAGGAACTAGAAGAAGCAGTCAAATTTGCTCGCGTAATGGGAGTAAAAGTTTACGTTGCCCTCAACACACTCGTTAAAGAAAACGAGCTGGAGGGCTTTTTTGATGCAGTTCTAAAAATTCGTGCTATTGGTGTAGACGCTATAATTTTGCAAGACCTTTTCCTCGGTAAGTTTATAAGTGAAAGGTTGCCCGACGTTGAATTGCATTTGAGCACTCAAGGCGGAGTGAACAACGTTGAGGGAGCGATAGTTGCAAAAGAGCACGGATTTAAAAGGGTGATTTTGGCAAGAGAAACACCTCTACAAGAAATAAAGAAAATTGCGCCTATTATGGACACGGAAGTTTTCGTGCAGGGCGCACTATGCACTTCCTTTTCCGGGCACTGTTATATGAGTAGCTTCGGGGGAGGAAATAGCGGTAACCGTGGTCTATGTAAGCAACCTTGTAGGCGAACCTATACTATTGGCGGGAAAGAGGAAAATTATGCGATATGTACTGCCGATTTGTGCGTGGGTGAAAGCATAAAAGAGCTAGAAGAAGCCGGTGTTAAATCCTTGAAAATAGAGGGAAGAATGAGGCGAGCCGAGTACGTTAGTGCTTCCCTAAATTATTATAGGAGCTTGATTTATCCTCACGAAAAAGTGGGTGGAGAGCTTTCCGCTTTGAAGCGTACATATAATCGTGGCGGTTATACAAAAGGACTTGCATTTGGGCAAGATAAAAGATTTTTATCAACCGATATTCAAGGGCATATTGGAGAAGCTGTTGGCACGGTTAAAAGAGTATTGGGCTCCAAAATACTTGTTAGCGGAAACCTAAACCCTGTTAAAGGTGATTGCTTCAAAATACTCCGCGATGGTAAAGAAGTGGGTAGTGCGGAAAGTAGTGGAGAAAGGGGAAAGGACGGAGTTCCTCTAAACGCGAAGGGCAAAATAGCGGTAGGAGATAAAGTTTATATCACTACCGACGTTCGGTTAAACAAAGAGCTACTAAACGTATGTTCAGCTAGATTGTTAGACGTAGTATTCGTCGCAAAAGAAAACGAAAAAGCCTACGTCGAGGTCTATGCGGATGGCGCGGTGGTCGCAAGTGCATATAGCGATATAGAGCTTCCCATAGCAAATGGAAAACCGCTAGTGGAAGAGCAGGTAAAAGAAATTTTCGATAAAGTAGATTGCTATCCGTTTGCTATAGAAAGCTATAAAATTACTATTGAGGGTGCTCCCTTTGGTGTTAGAAGCGTGCTTAACGCATTGCGCAGAAAAGCATATACTCTTGCCTACGAAAAATTGTCTTATCGCCCTTCTGCAAAAGATGCCAATTTATCATACGAGTGCGCTAAAGCGCCTATAAAAGAAAAAGCTATTGCGGTTATAAGCGAAAGTTTCGAGGGAATATCCGGCTATGACGTAGCGATATTTGCGCCAAGCGACTATAATGACGAAAGATATTTTAACAAGTTTTTCGACCTAACTATGGGAGCAAAGGAGCGCTACCTATACCTTCCGAGCTTGTTGAATTCTCGTGATAAAGAAATAATAGCCTTGCGTATTAAGAATTTTGATGGACTCTACGGAGAAAATCTTCACGTATTTGCGCTTGCTGAGGAGTGGGGCAAAAAGGTGTTTATTGGGACAGATTTTAACTTGTTTAACGGGCTTTCTCTTGGGTATGCGAGCAAGGTTGCCACGCACGTCGCCGTCAGCAAGGAGCTTACTCAAAAGGAAATAAAGCAAACGGGCTACGAAGAAAGTGCGTTTGTGTTTACACGCGGAGACGTCAAGGGAATGGAGCTCGGTTACTGCCCATATGGCAAGAATTGTGCGAAATGCAAGGAGCCCACCTTGAATACCTTGACCGACTATGCGGGAAGAAAATTCACTTTACGCAGAATAAAGCTTTCCAAGTGTTATTTTGAAATATATAACCCAATGGAAATGATTTACGACGATAGTAATTTATCGATTTATAATTTTGTATTGCATAAAGGCAAAGATTTATCATTGCGATTTAGTGCAACCCCAAAGGAGTATCGTGAAAGGGTGAAAAACACCACGTCGGGGCACCTTAAAAATGGTGTAGAATAGCCTATTGAAATCGCATTCTTTTCGTGCTACAATATCTAGGTAGGAGTGCTTATGAAAAAATTAGATTTTACCATCAATGCAAAAAAAGAAGACAATATAATGTACCACTTTTTCCCTATCGACGTTACCGAAGATATCGGTAGAATAGAGTTTTATTATGACTTTTATCCCGAAAGAGTCAAGGGTGAAATGTGGGTAAACGAAGTCGGTATATGCCTAAAAGACCCCAGCGGTATGGACGTAGGTACCAGAGGCAGAAAGGGCGAAAAGATAGTAGTATCGGGTGCCTATTCCACTCTCGGCTACGAAAGACGCGAAATCGTACCCGGCAAATGGACTATCGTTGTTTGCGCGAATAGATTTATATCCAACGAGTACACCATAGAACTTCACGTAGAGCTTGTGGAAAAGAAAGCGGGCTGGTACGTTGGCGACACCCATTGCCACTCCCACCTATCCGACGGGCATATGAGCTACGAATGGCTGGTTAAAAGGGCGGAAAGGAACAAGTTGGATTATCTAATAATGACCGACCACAATCGTACGGTAATGGGCGAACTTCCCAGTAGCGATAAGGTTACTATGATAAACGGTGTAGAGATGACCTATCCCATAGCGCACGCCAACGTATGGGGGGTAAAAGTACCCTATACCGAGGGATATGCAACCAACAATTTTAGCGATTGGTTGAGAATGAAAGAGGAATGTGAAAGAAAGGGAGCTATCGTTTCGGTAAATCATCCAAGATGTAAAAAGTGCGGATGGTTGTGGCCTCTAGAGGGCGAAGATTTTTGGGATAGAATCGAGGTTTGGAACGGACCGATGCGCCCTGATAACCAAGAATGTATAGATTGGTGGCATAGCTTGCTTGTGCAAGGCAAAAAGGTAAAGATAGTTGGCGGTTCGGATTATCACTACGATATGGTAGTAACCAACTTTTTAGGTAACCCTGCGACTTTCGTATACGCAAAGTCCAATTCTCCTGCCGATATTTTGGAGGGTATTAGGAAAGGTAACGTTACTATTTCCGAGTATCCTACTCGTGGAACGGTTATAACAATGACTTCGGGCGATGCTATTTGCGGTGATACGGTTAGCTACGTAGAGGGCGCTACCGTCAAGGTGAAAGTAAAGAACTTCAAGCGTGGACATACTCTCTACGTTAAAGGTAAAGACGGCGTTCTTTTCGAGAAGAAATGCAAGAGAACGGGCGATTATGAATTTGAGGTTTCGGTACCCTCCGCTGGCTTTGTGAGAGCCGAAACAAAGCATCACTATGACCCCATAATGAAGTTCGTTTTGAATATGGCGCTTCTGTTTATGGTGCCTCAACAAGCTTTCAAGCCCCATCCGGAGGGTGGATATTGCTCGGCACTTTGTTCGCCCATCTATTTTGAATAGGTCTTGTGTTTTAGGTACGATTTTGGAATAGCAACGAGTTATCGTTAGCGCAAATAGTAGCCTTAATATAATTTAGAAATAAAAACCACTCGGTGTTTACCTCTAGTAAAATTCCGTAGTGGTTTTTTTATGCTTTTTTTATTTAAAGTATGGCACTATAAGCAAAAAATCACTAATTTTAAAAGAGAATGAGCATTTTCGTTGCTTTTTGTTTGTCAAGCCCACTTTTGTGTGGTATTATACAATCATTATGATAGCAAATTTTAGAGATTTAGGCGGTTTGCCCGTTGGTAATAACCGCGTAGTAAAAAAAGGTTTATTTTATCGTAGTGCTACGATAGATTTTGCAACCAATGAAGAGCTTGACGAGTATAAGAAGCTCGGCATAAAGGTTGGTTACGATTTCCGTGAAAAGGGCGAAACCCACGGCGACCGCGCATACGAGTATATCGGTGCAGAGCATCGCAACATTCCTGCATCATACAAGAACGATAAGCTCTTCAAGTTGAAGGGTGGCGGTATGCTTGGTATGGTATTTAGGGAAGTAACTTGGGAAGACGTTGCACCCACCTACGAGCATTTACCCTTGAACAACAAGGCATACAAGGCTCTTATGAACTCTTTGATAGAGGAAGAAGTTCCGCTAATGATGAACTGCTCTGCCGGTAAGGATAGGGCGGGTATTGGCGCTACTATTATTCTTTTGGTTCTCGGCGCCGATTATGATACCATACTAGAAGAGTATATGCGTTCGACGGAAGCTCAACATTTTAACGAATGGGTAATTGGTAGAATAATACCCAAGTTTGCGCACAAATACGTATTTAGTCATTTCCACGCATTCTTTATGGTTTATAAGGAGTTGTTAGATACTTCTCTAAACAAGATTATTGAAGCATACGGCGACTACGAAACCTATTTTGAAAAGGAATTTGGCATTACTGCGGAAATTCGTCAAATGCTTATAGAAAGATATACCGAAGAGGTTAAAGAGGAAGAATAAGCGTCGCTAGATTTATAAAGCAAAAAAATGCACTCCGTTCGGAGTGCATTTATATTATTGGAAGAAAGTATAATTTTTAGCCGAAAACAGCCATTAGGATACCTGCTGCAACAGCGGAGCCGATAACACCGGCTACGTTGGGTCCCATTGCGTGCATCAGTAGGTAATTGGAGGGGTTAGCCTTCAAACCTTCGGAGTGAGCAACACGGGCTGCCATAGGAACTGCGCTAACGCCTGCCGCACCGATGAGGGGGTTAATCTTACCTTTGGTAAGCCAGCACATAAGTTTACCGAAGAGTAGACCGCCTGAGGTGGAAAGGGAGAATGCAACGAGGCCGAGAACAACTATCTTGATGGTATCGAAGGTGAGGAAGGTGCTTGCTTGAGCGGTTGCGCCAACGGAAATACCGAGGAATAACGTTACGATATTCATAAGGGCATTTTGGGCGGTATCGGAAAGTCTTTCGGTTACGCCACATTCCTTTAACAAGTTACCGAACATCAAGCAACCTAGTAGAGGAGCAACGCTGGGGAGTAACAAACAGCAGAAAATCGTAACCATAATGGGGAAAACGATTTTTTCGCGTTTGGTAACTTCGCGAAGTTGTTCCATTTTGATGGAGCGCTCTTTTTTGGTGGTGAAAAGGCGCATAATCGGGGGTTGGATGATGGGGATAAGAGCCATATAGCTATATGCTGCGATAGCGATAGCGGAAAGCAATTCGGGAGCAAGAGATTTGGTTAGCCAAATAGCGGTAGGACCGTCTGCGCCACCGATGATTGCTATAGATGCTGCTTGGGAAGGGCCAAAGCCAAATACGATAGCGAGTATAAAAGCGGTAAAGATACCAAGTTGTGCCGCTGCGCCGAGTAGTAGGCTCTTGGGGTTAGCAATCATAGGACCAAAGTCGGTCATAGCGCCAACGCCGATAAAAATCAAGCAGGGGTATACGCCCGTTTTAACGCCGATATAGAGGATATCTAGTAGTCCGCCGTGTTGGAGAACGTTTAGATAGTTTACGCCGTGTTTAACTGCTTCGTCGCCCGTCCACCATTCGGGGTGGAAGATAAGGTCGGCGTCGCTAGCTTGAGGAAGGTTGGTAAGAAGAATACCAAAAGCGATACCTACGAGTAGTAGAGGCTCAAACTTCTTTTTGATGCCGAGGTATAGGAAGAAGCAAGCCAGGATAATCATAACGGCATTTTGCCATTGTATGCCTAGTTGCGCAAAACCCGAACCTTTAGCTAGGTCTACGAAAATTTGTCCAATATCCATATTTTTTACCTTTGTTTAATGCAATTATGCAAGTTCAAATAGAGGAGCATCGGTTTGAACGCTAGCGCCTTTTTGAACGTAAATAGCCTTGATGGTGCCTGCTACGGGAGCAACGATTTCGTTTTCCATCTTCATAGCTTCGATAACAATGATAGCATCTCCAGCTTTAACAGCTTGACCAACTTGGGCTTTTATTGCAACAACGGAGCCGGGTAGAGGAGCTTTAACTGCGCTTGCACTTGCGTTTGCGTTTTGAACGGGAGCAACGGGAGCTGATTGAGCGGGCGCGGGAACAGATTGAGCAGGAGCGACGGGAGCTACTCTATCGTATTCGTCAACGAGGATAGCTTCGCCTTTTTCTACTTCAACTTCATAAACTTTATCGTTAAGGGTTACTTTATACTTTGCCATAGTTAATACTCCTATTATTTATCTAGATTTTTGTCATCAACAAGTTTGATGGATTTAAAGCGCAACTCGTTAAGGGGAGTTTGCATTTTGTCTGCAACGATAGCCATAATCATAGCGGCTTCTCTGTCGGTAACGTTGTTAAGAACGATATTGCCACAACTACCACGTGCAGTAGCGATATTTTTATTATCTTCTTGAACGGTGACGGTTTCTTCGCTGGCATTGTTCTTTTTCTTGCTAAAAAACGCATCGATTTTTGCTTTTAGTGCGGGGTTGTGTTTATCAATGAGCTTGAAAGCACCGCTCATCAAATAGATGAGAACCATAATTGATGCAAGAACTGCCATTATAATACTCATAGAAACTCCTGCAAGAGCAAAAGATTCGCCTATGGAAACGGATTCAACAACTGCTAGCATTATTCGTTGTCCTCCTTGATTTCTTCGATAGTATATTTAACGGTCTTTTCTTCCTTTGCCTTGCGAGCCTCGAAGAATTTTTCGGCTTGAGCGGGGAAAGCAATGTAGGAAAGAACGTCCTCGTCGCTTCTTGCAACGCCTTTTAGCTCTTCCTTAACCTTATCAAATTGGGGTTCAAGGGTATCTGCAAAACGACAGGTGATGGGGGTTTCGTCGCCAAGAGCTTTTTTCATAAGGTCAGCATCGATTTCGCCGGGAGCTTGACCATATTCACCGCGACAGTAAGCCTTTACTTCTTTACCGATGGTCTTGTAACGTTCGCCAAGTAGTACGTTGGTAGCTGCTTGAACGCCAACCATTTGGCTCATAGGGGTTACTAGCGGAGGATAGCCGAGGTCTGCACGAACTCTGGGAGTTTCGAGAAGAACTTCGGGGAGCTTATCGATTGCGTTTTGAGCCTTTAGCTGGCTAATGAGGTTAGAGAGCATACCGCCGGGGATTTTGTAGTTCAAAGCTTGGGTATCGGTAGCCATAACCTTTGGGTCTAGTAGACCGGACTCAAGATATTCGTTGCGAATGGGCTTGAAGAAATCGTTAACTTCGTTTAGAACGTCGGCATCCAAACCGGTGTCGTAACCCATTTGAGCAAGAGCATATTGTAGGGTTTCGGTTGCGGGTTGAGAGGTGCCACCGCTAAAGCAAGAGGTTGCGGTATCGATAACGTCTGCGCCTGCTTCTACAGCCTTTAAGCAAGTCATAAATGCAAGACCGGTGGTGCAGTGGGTGTGTAGAACAACGGGAAGATTTACGCTATCCTTGATAGCCTTTACAAGGTCGCTTGCCTCTTGGGGACTCATAACGCCAGCCATATCTTTTATACAGATAGATTTAGCGCCCATCTTTTCCATATCCTTACTTAGTTCTGCGAACTTTTGTAGGGTGTGAACGGGAGAGGTGGTATAGCTTATAGCTATAGAGGGATGTCCGCCATTCTTGAGGGTTTCGTCAACAGCTACTTCAAGGTTACGCAAGTCGTTAAGAGCATCGAATATTCTTAGGATATCGATACCATTTTGGATACTCTTTGCAACAAAGTTTCTAACAACGTCGTCGGGATAGTGCTTGTATCCAAGAAGGTTTTGACCGCGGAGTAGCATTTGTAGCTTGGTATTGGGCATTTGAGCTTTGATGTTGCGTAGTCTTTCCCACGGGTCTTCGCTAAGATAACGCAAGCAACTATCAAAGGTAGCTCCGCCCCAACACTCTACGGAATAGTAACCGGCTTTATCCATAGTGGATAGAACGCCCTTGAATTTTTCGTAGGGCAAGCGGGTTGCGATAAGAGATTGGTTAGCATCACGCAAAACGGTTTCGGTGAATTGTACTTTCTTCATTATGACCTCCAATAATTTGACGAGAAAAAGGGAAAAATCTTTGCTCCCATATTCCCGTGATTATATCATACTAAAAAAGGGGGATAAAGTCAACCTTAATTAGCGTGAATTTTGTAGTTATTAAAATCTAGATTTTAATTGGCGAAAAAATAGGGCGACAACCGATTGATTGTCGCCCTAAGATAGATTGGCTTAGAAATTATTTTTTCTTGAAGAATTTTTTGATGGAAAACTCACCGTTCTTTTCTTTGTAAGCTTTTGCCTTTGCGATAAGGTCGGTAGTAACCGAAACAGCTACGATTATGAGAGCTATAACAATAAAGATAGCTAGCAAGCCTTGCCAAAGAATGTTTAGTGAAGCCTTTAGAACTTCGGGGTTCATAGGGGTTAGGTTTTCAAAAGCGAGTAACATATTTATCATAATCACTTCCTCCTTATAATACCAAACCGATTATCAAGCCACCGACGATAGCGGAAGCTATTTGACCGGAAACGTTAACGCCTACTGCGTGCATCAAAAGGTGATTGCTGGGGTCTTCTTGAATACCTAGCTTTTCGGCAACGCGGGCAGCCATTGGGAATGCGGAAATACCGGCGGCACCAATGATGGGGTTGATTTTATTTTTAGTAAATAGGTTCATAAACTTAGCGCAGAAGACACCGCCGATGGTATCGAATACGAAAGCAAATAAGCCTAGAGCCATAATAACCAAAGTTTCCAAACGGAGGAAGGCTTCTGCTTGCATTTGGAATGCGATAGTGATACCAAGAAGCAAGGTGATGATATTCGAGAAGGTGGTTTGCGCTGTTTCGGAAAGGGATTGTAGTACCCCACATTCACGAATTAGGTTACCGAACATCAACATTCCTACAAGAGAGAGGGATTCGGGAGCGATAAGTCCCGCTATGAGTGTAACGATAATGGGGAACATAATGCGAGTCAACTTTGTTACTTGTGTGGACGTATAATTCATTTTAATCATACGTTCCTTTTTAGTGGTACAAAGCTTAACTACAGCGGGTTGAACAATGGGAACAAGAGCCATATAGGAGTAGGCAACGACTATTATTGCCGCGGTGTAATTTGATTTTAGAACTTGGGAAACCATTATAGCGGTAGGACCATCGGCTGCACCGATAATACCTATAGAAGCGGCGTCTTCGATGGGGAAGCCTATCAGAGCTGCTAGGATAATGGTAACGAAAATACCTAGCTGTGCGGCACCACCGAGAATAAATAGTTTGGGGTTGGATAGTAGAGGTCCAAAGTCTATCATTGCGCCAATACCTATAAATAGTAAAAGGGGCATAGCTTCGCTTGCTTCGATACCGACCTCGAATAGGGATTTCAAAATACCGCTTTCGGCAATAACGGGTGAAAGGGGTAGGTTTACTAGAATAGCGCCGAATCCCATTGGTAACAAAAGAGCGGGTTCCATATCTTTCTTGATAGCAAGGAAGATAAGAAGACCGCCGATGCACCACATAACTGCTTGTCCGGGTGTGAGAACGTTCAAGCCTTCAATTAGGTAATCCATATACAATCTCCATATAATTATACGTAGGATACGATGTATGAAAACCTCATATCCCCGTAATTTTATCATACTCTCAAAGGCAGACAAAGTCAAGGAAAAGAAAGGGGTTGCTCACATAGTGAGCGTTGGTGTGCGAAGCGCACAGCTAAATTTGCACTAGCGTGCAAGCTTGCGCTAACGCAAGTGATGTAACGCAAGCGTTGTGGTGTACGCTAACGCGTGATAAGGATAAATTTTAGTTTGAGTTAGTTCTAGACCTATTAAAACGCGTTAGTTTAGATGCTAGACGAGATAAAGAAAGAGTCCCAAAGGGTTGCTGTACTTGGGTACTGCGCCCTGCAGGGACTCTTTATTTAGTGAAGTATAGCGCTAAAATAACGCGTTTTACATTCTGGTGGTTTTGTCTTCACCAATACCCAAAGCTCCGTCTAGGGTATATACTTTGCCATTGGTATCTTTAACGGTACCGTATATTCTGCCAAAGGGGAGTGCATAGTAGCTATCGATTACGAGCATATGCATAATAATATAGAATACGTCGTCGATTTCAAAGCGCAAATCTACGCATCCGTGTTCGTCCTTGATATACCAAGTTTTAGCATATCTGCCTTCCTTTTCGAAGGTAACGGGAGGTAGGGGATAGGAAACTCCGTCTAACCAAATTAGGTTTTCGTTGTATTTGTCTTGGTCGATAGATTGGTTGCGGGTTAGGTTAAAGGCAAAGTTCTTCATTTCGCCATCGATTTCTATTTGTCCCATAGTGGTTAACCAATCGTAGTGAGCTTTGAAGGGATAGTATCCTTTGTGGTCGTCTATGATGCCAACGCTATTTTCGTCGGTAACAAAGGTTTCTCCGTTAACGGTGATGGTGCCTTCTGCTTTGAGGAAGTCTTTTTCGGAATATAGGGGTTTATTCTCGCCAAAGGGAATGCTTACGACGCAAGGGGGAGATATGCGGGTAACGTGCATATCGATTTGGAAGGTACCGCATTTTCCTTTCGACCAACCTTTAGCGTATGCTTTACCGTTTAGTAGGTCGTTGCAAATTTCGTACTCACTCTTGCCGGTTTTGTGGTAGCAATGGTCGTCTACCAGTTGGCTTGCAACCTTTGCTCTGCTTGCAGGGATAGTGGGGTTCCACCAAGATAGACACTTGCGAGTGCGTTTGTCGAACCAAACGAAAATGGAAAAGCCCATAGATGCGGTTTTATAAACTGCGGATACGAGGGCACCCTCTTTCATATGTATTTCGAAGGCTTCCCACTCGGTTATACGACTTGCTTTCATAAAGTCGGGCATACGAGGACCGCAGGGCTTAACGCAGTCTATAAGGTTAAGCTTTTTGAAGGTGTCTTTAAAAGTACCAAAATGGCACTTACCGTTTTCGTCAACGATAGCATCGGGAGTGTCGACGGGGTAGCGAACGGGAGAGATATAATCGGGGTATTTGGAAGACATAATCGTGCTCCTTTTTGTTTTATTCTAAACCTATTATAACACGCAATACTCCAAGTGTAAAGATGGAAAAGAGAACAAAATTTGAGCGACTTTTCTCGCCACAAGGGTAAAATAAAAGTTAAATTGACTTTTTCCAATTTTGGGAAATAAAGGGGCTTTTTATTTGGCAAAAAGCGAAAAATCTACACGGTTAGATTTTGGTAGCAATAGGGGGTATAAGGCACCCAAAAGAGTCTAACGGTAGCCCAAATCGTGCAATTTTGCTTGGGCGAACAATGGTGGTTTTGCTATAGATAAGCGCGCTTACGGGCGTATCCTTATGCTATAAATGGTTTCGCGCGTATGCAATAAAATAAAAATCATTGTTGACAAGCGCACTCGCGTGTGATAAAATGGCTTCACAAAACAAAAAACCTTATTGGAGGTACCAAACATGAAAAAGAAACTTTTACTAGGTTTGTTAGTTGTTCTTATGGTTGGTATTCTTGCTTTCTCCGTATTTGCGTGTCAACCCAAAGATCCGAAACCTGACGCGGATGATGACAAGAAACCCGTAGACCCACCTCAAACCGAAGAAACTGTAGACGTAAAAGCTGGTCCTATGTTTGATAGTCTCATCAATTCTATTAACAACACCATCAAAGTTGTTAACAAGATTGAAGACGAAGCAAGCGTAAACGCTGACCTTTACGTTGACGTTAAAGCAGGTGACGCAACCTACAACGTTAAACTCAACATTTCCGGTTCTGTTAACAGCGGTGCATACGCTGAAAACTGGGCTCTCGTAAGTGCTGACGTTCTTGGCGTTCAAGTTGGTCTATTTGCTGAAAGAGCTGCTGACAATAAAGAATATCTATACGTTGGCCAAAACATCCTTAACGAGGACGTTGTATGGTCAAAGTTAGACCAAGCTGAAAATGCTCAACTTCTTGAAGGCAAAGCAGTTCCCGCTCTTCTCAACCTTGTAGCAGGTCTAGACGAAGCCAAGTTCTTCGCAGGTGAAGAATTTACCGATTCTGCTTCCGGCGACAAGGATAACGACAAGTGGGACGAAGGCGAAGCATACGTAGACTCTAACGGAAACGGCAAGTATGACGCACCCTCTATGTTCGGCGCTGGCGCAGACGTTACCGATGTTATCGAAGCTGGTCTTCTCAACAAGATTAGTATTCTAAACACTGTTAAGAGTGTTGTTAACATTGTTGGCGGATTGCTATTTGCTCCCATCGACGGTGTAAACACTATCGAAGACGGTACTACCGACCTCTCTACTGCTGACGGTTATGCTGCAAGACTTAACATCGAAGAACTTTCCGGTGTTATCAGTGGCGCTATGCCCTTCCTATCGGGGTTGCTTGCCGATGTAAACCTTGCTGATTACCAAGGTATCGTTGACTTGGTAGTTCCCATGCTCCTCGGTGGTGAACTCAACCTCACCGATATGACCTTTACCCCCATCCCCAATTCAATCCCCGATATCAGACTCCTTGTTGACATCAACGACGACGACACCTTCGGTGGACTACATCTCTCTTATGAAACCGCAGATAAAGCAACCAAAGTAGCATTTGGTCTTGACAATATCTCCTTCAAGGCAGAAGGCGCAGCTAAGCCCGCAGCTATCGTTGACGCTGTTGAAGATGCAGAAGAACTTGCAATCAACCTCGGCCTCGACCTACAACTTGGTGCTATCGAAGAAGGTGGCTATGCAAACCTTGACCTCAACGTATATCCCAACGTATCCGTTGGCTTCGACGAAGACGGTTACCTAGCACTTGACCTCTCTAACCTCTATGCAGAAGTTATTATGACTGCTGATGGTTGGGATTGGGAAACCAGCGAATACGTTCCCACTCAATACGTAGTTGCTCAATACAACCTTGATGGTAATGAAGACATCATCATCAACCTCACCCAAGTAGCTAACAAGCTCGGTTACGCATCTATTGATGGTAACGTATACAAAGTTCCTGTAAACCTTAGTGAAAAATTCGCAGCATTTATCCAATCTGAAAAAGATAAGGCAAATGCAACCGAAGACGAAGACGCACTAGTTGAAAATGCTGGTCTAGTTGACACCGTTATCGGCGCAGTTGGTAGCATTATGGCTCCCGGCGCAGACGTTCTCTCCATCGTTATTGACCTTGCTGGTCAAATCGGCACCATCGTTGACGAAGTTACCGCTCTTGCAGAGTTCGTAACCGTTGAAGAAGGCACCGCAACCGTTGACGTTGAAGCTCTTATCCTTGCTCTTATTGCTGACGACGGTCTAATCGGCGAATCCGAAAAGGCAGTATTCGGTCTATATAATGAAGAAGGCGTAAAAGAAGACGTTGCTCTTGCTGACATTATGGCAAAAGACGCTGTTCTTGGTAACATCGCAGCTCTCGTAAATGCTCTCATGTACGAAGGCGCAGTTGCAGAAGAAGACCGCGAAACCACCACCTATGCTATGTGGAGTGAAACCGCTGACCTAGTAACCGTTCAAGAAATCATCGGTCTAGTAAACGACTTTACCGGTGCAACTCTTGATGCTGACAATGCATATGCTAATATGGAAATCAGCGCAACCGGTTTTGCACAAGGCAACGGTGCTAACGGCGAAGGCATTGGTGCTATCGTATCCGCTGTTCTTGGCAAAGACAACAACACCGCTGAAATCAAGATTGGTCTAAATGCAAGCCTAATCGAAAACACCACCGAATATGGCAACACTGACACCAATATCTTCTACTATGAAAACAATTTCTATGCAATCGAAAATGGTGAAGTAATCGCTGTTTCTAACGATACCGGTAAAGACGGTGGCAAACTCCTTCTAAACGACGTTAAGAAGATATTCAACACCATCACCACCGTTGAAGGATATGATATTCATACCTTTGAAACCATCGAAACCATTAGTGTTGATAGCGAAGCTACCGGCACCGATATCGACCCCATCTCCATCTATGAATCCGGCACTTATGCAGTTGAAAGCTACTTTGGTGTATGCTACGTAGTTGATGCTATCGCTGGCAGCAAAGTTACCATCTCTAACGTTTGTGGTGCAGATGCTGTTGACGTAATCACCTCTGGTATTCACCCCATGACTGGTATGCCTATGGATATGAGAGAAACCAAGTTGTTCGCAGATGGCGACGTTGAAATTACCGTTGCTGATGCTAATGGCGCTAAGTTCGTAGTATACGGACCCGCAGAAGGTATTGCTCTTGTTGATATCCAAATCGAAGTTGCTGGTCAATCTTGGGAAGCTCCCGCTATTGGCACAGGCACCTATGCACTACCCATGACCCCCGGTTCATCTCGTGGTACTGGTTACTACTTCATAGCTGTTGAAATGGAAGCTGCTGGCACCATCACTCTAACCACCACCGGTACTAACGTATCCGCTGCTGGTGTTGCAAGTGCTTATGACCAAATGAATTGGATGAACCCTGTAACTTGGGTTGGCTCTCCTGCTATTGGTCAAGTTGGCGCAATCGACCCTGAAACCAATGCTCCTGCATACGTAGCAGAAGGCTCCATCGAAATCACTGAAGCTGGCACTTACGTAATCGCTGTAGCATACGGCTTCGCCGGTGATATCACCGTTGCTGTTGCTCAAAACGGCTAATATCTAGCAAACTAAAAAAAAGAAGTCCTTCGGGGCTTCTTTTTTTTGTGCTAAAAACAAGTCTAGCGAATTTCGAAAGGCTGGAATTTAATAACGGAGAGAGGAAAAGGGCTGTTTGGAGTGCAAAGAATCGGTGCGTGAGGGCGACTCGAACGTTCACGCGCTTAAACGGGCTTAAAACGAGCGAAAAAACGCTTTGTGGGTAAGTAGTCGAGAAAGATGGTTTCGTGCAAAATAGGGGCATTTAAATGCGCGTAGCGATAGGGTAACGTATAATACACGAACAAATGTTCGCATATAAAAAGCAATACTAGAAAAATATCTGTTTCTTTGGACGAAAATGATGGCTAAGTAAAGTGGTAGTGCTTGGAAAATAGCGAAACACCTTTCCAACAGCTTTGAAGATAACAAATCCGTTTGGCGTGGGGTGGGTGTGTGTATCCGGAATGTCGCGCCCCTGCGCGTGTATATTATACATATAGTATGCGTAAAGACGTGCGTACGCGTAGGCGCGCTATTTACACACTCTCTTTTATTTTTATTTTTTGTTTCTCTTTCTTTATTCTTTCCTACTTTATTCTTTTTTCCTACTTTTCTTTGCTACTTTCTTTTCTTCCTTTTTTCTGCTTTCTTCCTTTCTGTTTTCGTTCTCTTTATTTTAACTGCGTATACGTTAAAATCGCCCTAAAAGCCACCGATTTTCGGTACGAAACAAATTTTTATAAAATGCAATAAAAGTAGAAAAAAGGTATCCTAAATACAAATAAAGGTATCCTAAATTGCAAGTAAAAGAAAAGACACAAAAATAATTTGGCACCGAAAAACGCGCGGAAAATAGCTAAAAAACGTTGCGTTCTTGATACGTTCTTGATACGTTTTCAATACATTTTCAATACGTTTTCAATACGCTCTAAATACACGTTTTACGTGCTGTGTCCGGCGTGCTTTGATTTGTGATAGCTCCTATTTGATAGGCTTAGTAAAATTCTAGGTTAACGTTAGGGGCTTCCTTCTAGAAGGGGGAAAAGGGTAGATTTTCGGAGAAGGAATAACGTAATGATAGGAACACAATTAAAATTTGGCGTGTGAATAAACGCGAGTGCGCGAGCGCGTTTTAGTAAAAACTTAGTAAAATTTGCTTTCTCATCTTGACTTTGCTCCCTATATATTATATTATATACGTGCGTAATTAAAGAAGTGGGAGTATTCTCGCTTCTTTTTGGCATCTTATTTTACGCGCGAGCGCTGGTACGCGCTCACAATTATTTAGTCAAAATACGCGCTAACGCGCAGTTAGGAGATAGAAATGCACCGTCATCTCAAAACTTTATTCCTCATTATAGCAGTTGTGTTGCTCGTGGGCTTGCTATTTGCTTGTACACCCGTTGAGCAACCCTACAGCGACCCGTATCCCATCGTGGACGGAACGCAAAACGACAACTACAAGGACTTTACCACCAAAGAGCAAGCTATCGATACCGCTGTCGGTTCGCTAGAAAATTTGCTTTCTCACCTTGATAGCGACGTCGTTACCGATACCGGTTATTATCTTGGCGCAGATATGCTTATAAATACCGACGACGGTTCTGCGTTTAGGCTAAAACTACAAGCCAACTTGTATACCTATCCTCACGAAATAAAAGACGAGGAAGGCAATACCTTGTTCGGCGAAGACGGTTTACCACTTGTAGACCCCGTTGCTTTAGCAAAGCACAACGATATTATCCGTTATAGCGATATAGTTCTCGAATGGTTTGACGGTGCAGCAAACGAGATGCTTATCGGTTTCTATTTTGACGGTATCAATCCTAACTCCGCTGATGCAGGTAACCACTTGTATCTAAACTTGCAAGGCAGTAAGCGCATATTTGAAAACTTTGGCGACTCGGTAATGTACCAACAATTCATCCGCCTTATCACCCAATTTAACCTCGAAACCGTTATCGGTTCCGCTTCGGGCGACGGTCAAGCAAGCAGTAGTATGCAAAGCCTACGCGATGCTTTGGACCTTGCTATCACCAATAACTATAAGCAAACCATCAACGGGGACGATACCACCATATTCTTTAACGACGTTGCTCTTACCGCTCTTGCCGGTACGGTAACCGACTTTATGCAATCTATTTTTGCTCCCTTCGAAGATAAACTAGACCCCTTGACCAACAAATATTTGGGCTTCTTGTTTAGCACCCTTGGCGTTGCCGAGTTCCGTTCTATCGACTCGGATATGGAATTTATTTCCACTCCTAACGAAAACTTGGGCAAAGATATTCTTCGTCAATTGGTTCTCGACGCACACGGTGATTCCGCTGTTCCCGTATACAACGAACAAACGGGCTTGACTACCGTTCAAACCATTCCTTATCAAGCACATATTTCCGCAGAATACGATATTCGTACCTCTACCAATATCGTTTTCGATAAATCCGGTTACACCCTTTACGATTATGGTAATTACGAGTACACCGGCGATATGTATATACCTATGCTCGACCTAGAGTTAGACGTTCTGCTCCGTACCGATATGAACGAAATCGATAACTCTATAAACAAAATCTTTATGAATTGTCGTGATATTGCTACCGACGACCTCGTAATAGGTATGTACTACACCGCTCCCGCAGAAAGGGATGCTCTTAGCAAGCTAAACCCCGATACCGGCGTATACGAACCTCTACCCACCGACGAGCCCTTGACCTTCCTAGACGTTCAAGGTCTACAAGATTTGTATGGCGGTATAGCCTTTGAAGATATCGGCTTACCAAAGGCTTATAAGGGTGGCTTCGACCTTGCGGAAACCTTGGCGTGGTTATTCGACTTTATCGACCAATATATCGTTATTGCGGTAGATAACATTCTTTACGGAAACCGCACCGAGGCGGAAGATAGCAAATACGCCGAGCTTACAAGCACCATTATGAACAATATCACCTCGACTATGAAGGACGAGGACGACCCCTCTAGTCGTGCTACCATCAAGATTAAGATTGATATCGAAATGATTCGTAGGATTATGTCTATAACCTCCGAAACGGGTGTGGAATACTCCACCGAGCAGATTATCTTGATGTTGAACGAGCAGTTTAATATCGACCTAGAGAGTATTGCTGCGATTTTGGGCGTATCGTTAGAGGAACTAATCGATACAACCTACTTTGATATCACCTACGACGTTGACGAGTATAGCATCAGGCTCGAAGTATTCAGCTATGCTGAAATGAGCCAAGAAGACTACGAAAAATATGGTGCAACCCTTATTATGCGTATGGACTTGTACCCCAACCACGTTGGTGAATTCGTTAGAATAGTATTCCCCTCGTTCAAAGACTTCGAAGAGCTACAAGACGTTATGACCTATTCGGGTACTTTGGACGGTCAATTTATATTCGCTAGTGCCGAAGAGGTAGATTTGTCCGACCTGTTAGGCTCGTTTATGGGCGATATGAGCGGTTTGAATACTCCGTTTATCTTGCCTAATATGGCAACCATACAATTCCACCTAGATTACGACCAATATATCCGTGAGCAAATATTGCCCAACGGTAGATGGACTCGCTCTACGCGCAGTGCTTTCAAGCTAGAGTTTTCCTACGTTTTGGGCGGTAGCTCGGAGGCTGTTCCGATTATTACCATTCTCGCTAACGACGTAAGCTTCAACACCGCCGACCCAATAGAGGAGCTCGGCTACGTTTGGTTAAATTACCACGTCGTTCCCGATATGCCTTTGTTCAAGGTTCGTGAAGATATCTTTATCCGTGGCTTCTACGAGTATATGGGCTACGACTTCGAAAACGAAGACGAAGATATCGTTATGGGTCTTACCGATATCGTTCAAGCGCTAATGGAAGACTCTTGGGCAGTATTCGAACCCGAAGTAATTCGTCTTACCACCTCTAACCAAACCATCAAAGATTTGTTCCGCGTTGACGAGCTTATCGGTACCGTAGAGGTTAGAATCGGCTTTAAGCAAAGAGTAGAAAATATCGACCACGAAGAAGCTAAGTTCGCTATGTTCACGGTAGGGGAGTTCGATAACATCGAAGGTGAATCGGTTTACTCCACCAAGCTACACGAAACCATAAAGGTTTACTTCGACTTTGGTTCACGTATGGAAGAACGTGATTTCCGCTTCATATACGACCCCAACACCATTATGGTTGTAAATGGTCAAACCTACTATATGCCCGCTATAGACAATCTATTTATGGGCGTAACGCGCGACTACTTGGTTCGTATCACCACCGATATAGGTAAACAAGGCATCAACTCCCTAGTAAACGATTACTACGTATGGGAACCTCTAGACCCCATACCCACCCAAGTTGCCGCATTCTACGGAGACGATAACTTGCGTTATAACTACGACGCACAATACTTGCTACACGCAGTTTTCGATAGAGATACCGGTTACTATACCGTTCTTAACGACCTCGGCTACGAAATCGTTTACGACTTTGAAAACGATTACTACGTTATCGGTCTCGGTTCGCAAGGCAAGTACGATAAGGCTATCGAACAAGTTATAAATACCGACGTTCCTTACTACTATCAAAACTACGAAAACGATGCAGGTCTAAAGCTCACCTACGACCTCGGTCTACATAAGAGAGGCTGGTACACCGTCGAGCACGAAACCTACAAGATTTTATACAATCAAGATAAAGATTTCTACGTTGTAGAAACCGAAGCTATCCGCACCGAGCTACTAGCTAAAAAGTTCTTTGGCGAACGCCCCGTTGGCGAAGCAGAAAACGAAGAAGAACAAGAATATGCTCCTCCCAAAGTATATCCTCGCACCTACGTTTCCGCAAACGGATTTACCTTCACCTTCGATATGGATTCCGCATACTTCTGCTTGCAAGTGGATAAGGGCGACGGTACTTACTACAAAGTAGTATACGACTACGACCAAAATTATTTCTTCGGCGAATCTTATGCAGATGCGTTGCAACTACAAACCATTCTTGGCGAAAGTCGTGTTGCTTATTCCAATGCTATCAGCTTTGACGTTGAGTTCGATTGGACGGGCGCAAACTTCGATAAGATTGACTGGAAGAATACCATATTCCCCACCTTTAATTGGACCAATATGACTTGGGACGACCTCACCCTAGAAGGTGGCAAGTTCGTAGTTTACGTTATCATCGGTGATGGTATGATGGCTACCTATCGCGAAAACGTAGTAGTCAAGGTTCTAAACAGAACTATCGATACCGATAAATACGTTAACGTTCGCACCGAAGATGGTATCGTCAAAGCTCCCGTAGCCGATTATATTACTATCGACCCGTACGCATACCTCATCTACAAAGCATTCTATATGAACAGCGGTATGCTCACCGAACAAGAAATGCTACAAGGCTTCGTTGCTTGGTACTTCAATAAGTACGAGGTAACCTTTACCTTTACCAAGATTTACAACGACCCCGCAGAGGATACTCCCGACGAAGTAGGCTTCTTTACTTGGAATTTCTGCGACGATAGCGACAATAGGGCGATTTACTCCGAATTCGATATCAATAACCGCCACAGCGATACAAGCGAAAGACCGGGATATCTGGAGAGTAACTTTACCTACGTTCATACCGTATTCCACGGTCAAGTAATTGCTCTTTCCGTAGAGGTACTACCGCGTACCCTAGAAAGCGCTTGGATTATAGGTCAAGGCAACCACAACGAATACGTCGTAGACGCACTCGAACCCAGCACCTATACTCTACCTACCGACCTCGTATACTTCTTCAAGGGACAAAATGGCGAAGATTACGTATTGAACCTAAAAGACTACGACTATACCATCGATGGTATCCCCTCGCTATTTAGTACTCTACCTTCCACCTTTGATACCTATAACGCACAATTTGCCGACGTAAACTTCCAAAAACTATTGGAAGGTCCCAACGCGCTCAAGGTTATCAAGTGGACCAACCCCGTTGCCAACAACGTTAAACTAGAGGGTAACCAATACCCCTTCAAGGACGTATTTACCGACGTTACCATTTCTAACTTCGACTTGGCTAACTACTTCGACCGCGCTCGTTCTTGGTATCACCGCGGTGAGCTCGACGAAGGTTGGTTCTATATTGAAGAAATCAAACTAAAAGTTCTTGTACCCGATAAGATTATCGGCGAACGCGACTACACCTTCAAGACGGGTGCCGATTTCCACGAGCAAACCGAAACCGTTATGAACCTACAAGTTGCTCCTTACTACACTATGGGACAAACCGAAGTAGGCTCCGATTGGGGTGTATATTACGTTGACCCCTACGACAGCACCACTTGGGTATTGCCTAGAGATATCTATATCCACTTTGATGGTATGACTCCCGGCACCTATGCTCCCTATTTCTACAACGTAGAATGGAGAAACGTTGCAGGCGACGACGTTGTTCACTACGATAATGCAACGGGCGAATATCATCTTATCGTAGACCCCGATTTGGTTGCAAACCATTATTTCTTGGAAGCAACTATCGGTGCAGGCGAAAACACTATGGTCGTTAGGATTTTGGTTCAACATATGACCGGTGTTGCAGAGGATATCCTCTTTAAGATGGCTGATGGCTCTCTAGTAGACGGTAACCTCGTTGCCGACGACGAATATGGCGACAACCTTACTATCACCGATACTCCCACTAGCGAATATCAATTGAAGAGCTATACTTGGGCAGTAGACACTTATTCTCGTTTCCAAGTTCCCGAAGTATTGGATATCACCTTCGCCGATGGTACTCGTCGTAGCTACGCTACCGATTGGCACGACCACGCACCGTGGGTTCAAGGTACTACCATAACCATTTCTACTACGCTAGGCGACGCATATGCTCGTAGAAAGGATATGTCCGTAACCTACGTTTTGGAAGAAAAGACGGTTATCGATATCCTCTTTAACCTTTGGGAAGAAGAAACTCGCCACGAAAATCTACCCGATGGCATCGAAATCACGGTAGAAGTACTAACCAACCAAATCAACCTCAAGGGCGTAAAGCTCAACCGCAACGGTTTAATCGCTATGAAAGATGGTAGCGGTATGACTCCTTACGATTTCTTCAATTGGTTGTTTAGCGATATTACCGTGGTCTTTATGGAAGCAGATAAAGATAACGTAAATATCACCGATGCTACCACTAGTGCAAGTCTACCGATATTCGGTACTCTCGACACTCAAAAACTAATCGAGGCTTTCAACGGAGCTTATGGTCAAGGCGTTGATATATACGTTGGACAAGACGACGATGCTCACGATTACACCGTAGCCTTTGAACTCGAAATGAGCGAAGAAGATAAGCCCTACGTTGACTTCGATAGCGCTCAATCACAAATAGTACTCGAAACCATCGAGCTGGAAATCTATAACGCAGACAACACCTTCAAGTACGAGGGCGGTTACGTTATTAAAGACCAACTACAATTTACCATCACCCGCGCGGACGGTACCACCGTTCGTTACGGTGGCTCGGGCGCTCCCGTTCCCGAAGTTTGGACCGTTGCATTCCCCTCTAAGGATGCCGAAGATTTGTTCTGGAACGACGAAAGAACGGAAAGAATGGTCGAGGTTTATAACTACGAACAACTAACCGTAATTAGTGAAGAACGTCTAAAACTCGGTGGTGTAATTTGGCTATCCGCAATGCTACACGATAGCTCGCGTATCTACGTTCAAATTGCTTCTCGTACCTATGATATAGGCTCTAACTTCCACTCCGCCGACGACGATGATAGCGCCTACGATATCACCTATGGTACCCTCGTTATAGATAACCTATACGACAACTATAAACTATCCTCATTCTTGCTCGCGGATAGACTACCCAGCAAGATTAAGATAGGCGACGCTAGCTCCACTTTGGTTAAGAGCGGTATCGTTTGGAGCCTTGTTGCTACTCGTGAGCAACTAGATGCTATCGATTATAAGGGAACTGCCGAATATACCGACGGTGTTATCGACCTAGCGGTTGCTACCATTATGGGTAAGGAAGTTACCTTGAAGCTAAAGGTTCTACCCGCAGAGGTAATGCAACTAAACTACAACTACGCACAAGCTGTTTCCTCACGTCATTTCTTGTCGAGAGAAAAGCAAAGTTATGCAGTACCTTCCGCATACAGCGAGCTTGGTGAGGTGATTGTAGTTGACGTCGACGCATATCACAATTGGGCATATAGCGGAACCTTTATACTACCCTCTAATATCAACTTGGTTTACAACAAGAGTGAACGTTTCGTTGACTTGAACGGCGATGGTATGGACGATGGTTATCCCTATGAGTTCAACTATGCTCGTGGCGTATATTTCTACTACAATGCAGACTGCAAGACCGAGCATTTGGTAAGTCAAATCGAGTACGATCTCAACGGACACAAGTGGACGGGAGAGGGCAGACTAAACGACCGCGACGTTCTAACCTATGCAAAGCTAGACGATGGTCAAACCTTGACGGTTATCTTCCACTTCCTAGATAAGACGATAGAAAGCTTGAACGCCGGTCAAGCCGATGACTCCGTATTGCTACTCGACCCCTATACCGAGGACAATATAACCGTTCCCAATACCATAACCATTAACTTTGCCGAAGGCAAACCTTTGGTATACGAAGCATCTTGGACTGTTCCGGAAGACTTCGAAGTAATGTACGATACCTATCAAACGGTACTCGGAGCCAATGCCGATAACTACTTCGCATTTACCTCGGTATTAGACGGATATATGGGAATGGAAGTACAAAATCTACTCCTTAAAGTTAAAGTAGCCGATAGATTGTTCAAGAACTATCAACTAGTAGAGGGCGTAACCGATACCTATGAAAACTATGCTGAACCTAACGCATTCTACCGCTACGAAGACCCCTTCACCGGTAGAGCTAGCGATTTACCGCAAACCATAATCAGCGCATACTCGGGCGGTAACACCTATGGCCTAGTATGGCAATTCGAAGATAGCAACATAGTTGCAGTAGGCACAATGAACGATAGTGGTTTAACTCCCATTTACGTTCAAGGACACGTCTATAACGCAGAACGCGGTCAACCCGTTGTTATAAAGGTTTATATCGATAGATGGCTCTATAAGGCAGTTCGTCGTCCCAGCGCAAACGGTGATTATATCATTATGGAAGGCGACGCAATGAGATTCGTAATAAGTGCTATTACCGGAGTATCCTCGGTAAGCCACTACAAGATTGACTTCGAGGTTACCTCATCGTTGCCCGGCGCAAACTTCGCAACCAGCACCGTATCCAAGATATTCGTTCCCGAAGGCATCAATCCCGCTACGGTAGACTCGTCGTATGCTACCGACTACGCATATCGTATGACTTGGGACCAAGATGCACTCAATAGGGCAAAGAGTAACGGGGAAGCTAGTGGTATCTTTATGCTTTCCGATGCAACCGGTGCAAGCAAGTTTACCCTCTCGCCCGCAATCTATCAATACGAAAATCCCAACATTCTACAAATCGACCTCGGTTATGGAATGGGTACTCAAAATAACGCGATATTCGTAATCAACCCCTTGAACCCCGTATGGGCTAACCCCGATACGGGAGACGATACCGTTTCCGCAATAGGTACTTACAATACCGAATATGCCGTTAGCTACGACGCTCAAGGACTAAAGACCAGAGTTATTTGGGACGGAGTAAACTCCTTGACCATTCCCGATAGCTTGCTTGGAGGCGGTATCATTAGAAATTGGACCGTTATATTGGAGCTAACCAGCGAGCACGACCCGGCATTCGTCTATATGCAAACCTTTGATATCGTACTCGTTGCTCTGGATATGAGTCCCACAAGCTATATCAATAGTAGTAGCGAAAGTGCAAATACCTTGACCGAAGCTCCCTACAAGAGTGTCTATAACGCGAGCACGTACGCGCACGCATCTAATCCTTATAAGGACTTGTACACTCGTCTTATCAACACCCAAGTAGATAGACACGGTGAAGTAGCAAACCTATTGGATACCGCTATAAACGACCTCGGAATGGTGGGCGGAAGACTCACTTATAGAGTAGAGGAATGGGAAAACGACGTATACGTTTCTAACAACACCAAGACTCAATACTCAAAGAGAGTTCGTATCAATGGTAGGGTATACGAAACCAATATTGTTAAGAGAGTATGGAACCAAGTATTTACCATTACCGAACTTGACGTTGGATATGGTATGGGCACCGACCAAGTTAGAATAGATGCCTATAATATAACCAACGCCAGCCCCATAATAATGGTACTAAACCCCTTGAGTCCAAAGTTCGGCACCGCATATGGTAGCGACCCCTACGTAACCAGAATTGATGCTAGCAAGGTACAAGGCACCTATAACGCTCAAAACATATCCGACCAAGGATTTACCTTCAGCTTGACTTGGTGGGATAGAACCGCAAACGGAAATTCCGTAATCTTTGGCTCGGACCAATACGTAGGCGGTGGCGTACTAGATTATTGGAAGGTAATCGTAACTGTATACGATGGAGGAAACGTGGTTTACGAACAAGTTGTTAACGTAAGACTAGTATTCCTAGATATGACTCCTAACAAGACGGTATTCTACGTAGAAAGCGACAACTCTGTTCCCAGCGGAGTTAAGACTGCCTACGATGCTAGCACCTATGCTAACAAGGCAAATCCCTACGGTGAGGCATATAACTCACTAATTACGCACCTTAACAATGGTTTGACCAATCAAAACGTAAGCAGTACGACCAAGTATCTATACAAAGTAACCTCTTGGGGCGAATTTATAGATTGTGCTTCTATAGACGAAAACGGAGACGGCAAGTGTGATAGCTGTAATCAAACTATCGAAGAGGGCAAATTGAAGAGAGTTAGATACTCCGAAACGGTTGAAATATACGTTGACGGGGGAACCACTCCTATAGTAACTATCACTACCGATTTATTCCAAACGGTTCTTATATCATAAATTAAACGACGGAGCCAAACTCCGTCGGGAGGATAATAGTAATGAACAGAAAACTACCGAGATTAATTCTGATTTTACTAATAGTAGCATTAGCAGTTGCACTGCTTGCTTGTAGTCCCGCGGGCGATAATCCCGCGGACGACAACTCGTCTAACAACGATACTTCGGGCGGAAGCAATCCGCCGATATCGTCGGTTACCATCAACAAGGCACAAATCTTTGGCGAAATCAAAGAGGGCTTGGTTAATGCCGGCGAGTTTATCGACGAGAAGACCAGCGGTATTCGTTACGTGGATTCCAGCTATACTCTAGTTACCACTCTTGGCGCAAGCTCCGTCAATATCGGTATAGAGTATCAAGCTAACTACGATTTAGGTCGTGCACAAGATAGCGAAATTATGGTGCGCGTATTCGACTACGTAAACGAAGCGAATACAATGTTCGTCTACTACGTTGACAACGATTTGTATCTACAAATAGGCGATAAATACATATTGATGGAAGCCTTTGGCGGAACTTCCACCTTCCAACTTTTCTACGAAGCTGTAACCTCTCTCGATATGGAGCATACGTTATTCTCGGTTGACTTTGCTGACAGTATCGAAGCTATGGCAGGTTCGGTAGAAAGCCAAAACATTTCTAAAATTATCCTCTCTGATAGCGAATATAACGTAACCGTCAAGGAAATCAACCTTGACCCTCTAAAGACCACCGTAAATAACTTTATCACCAACAACGTAGGCGCGTTTGGTGAAGAAGATGCAAACGGAGTAAACAAGGGCGATAAGCTAGATGCTATAACCCAAAAGTTTATGGGCTTCAAGCTAAGCGACCTCGGTAGAGTACAAATAGGTAGATTTAACGCGGAAATGCTTACCGTTTTGGAAACCCAAGCAAACGGAGAAAGCAATATCACCGACTTTAATATTACTTTTGCCGGCAACCAAGCAAACAATATCGATACCTATTACTTTGACGTTAGCTATGCTACCTCTTACGAAAGAGGAAACATTAGATTAACCCAATTCGATAATCCCGAAAACAATAATTACGTAAGCAAGAGCGTAAGCTCTATGCACTTTGTGGGCGACCTATACGTTCCTTACTTTGACCAAACATTCGACGCAGAAATCAAGGGCAATTTTAGCACCAACGATAATTCCAAAAACGAACTATTTATCGATATAGTAAATCGTACCGAAAATCAAGGTGGAGCATATTCTATCGAGGAAAGAATTTTTGGTGCTATGTATAAGGACGGCGTGGTATATCTTGACGGAAAGGGCTTGTTCGACAACTATCTTGGCGACTTTATGAGCTACGATAAGTTAGGACTACCTCGCGTTAAGATTAACGGACTAAATATGTCGGAAGAATTGCAAATACTACTCGAAAGAGCAATGAACTTGTTGCAATTCGACTTTGAGATAGGCGGATTATTCGCACCTTCCGTTGACGAAAACACCTCTTTGAAGGATAACGAAGAATTCAACGCATACATTTCTAAGATAAGAAGCGAAGACGGAGTGTTCTATATCACCATAGATAAAGAATTGGTTACCCAAATCATTGGTGAATCGGATGCTACTATAATATCCGTATTGGCAAACAGCTTGGGCTTGGAAGAAGGACTAATCAAAGATATTATAGAGCTTGGTTACTTCGACGACCTTGCTTTAGAGATTGCTTGGGATACTCTTACCGACGACGTAGCTATTACCGCTAAAGTCGGTGAACAAGAAATCTTTGTTTTGACCTTGAGAAGCGTAAACGTTGCGGAAGAAGGTCTAGACATTGCATTCCCGGATAGAGAAGAAATCGGTTACTTCGACACCTTTGAAGAGTTTGATAATCCCGAAACCATCAACGTACACGTTGAGGGAACCTTACGCACTCAAGGTAAAGAAAGCAACGATATATCCAAGCTAATGGGCTTGTTTATAGGGGATATAAGTGGTAATAACACCAATTACGTTTTGAAAGTTAGCGACACGTTATATATAACTATGGACTTGTGGCAAAAGGGCGATGCTTTCTACGTTAACGCAAAGGTCTTGTTGAACGGAAATCCCTTTGTAGATATTTGTTCTAATATCGATAGCCCCGAAGAAATACTTATCAACAATTACGTACTAGGCGTTAAATATAAGATGCCTAGAAGTGCTATAGTATCACAAATCAACCAACTAACCGAAAATAAAGCGGTTTGGGATTTCGATACCATAGTTAACGCACTCGAAATTTTAGCCCAAGATGCAAAGATTGCGCTTGGCGAACACCTTGACGGAGATAAAGATGGTATATGCGACAAGTGCGGTAAGACTTTACCCGCCTCTGACTTTATTTCCTTGATTATAAGTCCTATATACGACGAAAAGACGGGCGCTAAGAAGAAAGACCCCCTAAAGGATATTTTGGGCGTAGAAGACTTTATTGCAGAGCTCAAAGTTAATATTGACTTTGAACAACCCGGCGACCTTGCAAATGCAAGTGAATACGTAACACCCGTTGTAAATCTTATAGAGGAAGAACGTTGGACCTCTCGTTACGAAGCAAAGTGGGTAGATAAAGCATCTATCTCATTCGGCACTAAGGCTGTAGACTTTATACTAACCTTTGACCCCGAATCGGTAAACTTTGAAGAGGGCGTATACGAGTATTATCCCAAAGCACAACTATTTGGTCAAAACATTACTTATAGAATGTTTATAACCGATATCGTTAACGGAACCAAGAAGGTAAGAGATTTGTACGAAACCGTGGACGATAGCACCGGCTATCAAATGATAATCGACCCCTCTATTGAAAATCCCATTCCTTCTACAATCGGTGTAGTTTACGAGGATAATACCAGAGGAGCTCTTCCCTATGAGTTCGTAGATTTCCCATATAATAACGATAATATCGCTAACCTAATGGGTGGTCTAAAGAAGGCTCAATATAAGGTTGTTATCGGTAAAGGCTCGATAACCGAACAAGAGTTTACTATCGATATTACCGTGGAAGGTAGAAACTTCAAGGTAAATAGTGGCGACTATTATAATAATATACCTATTGTCGCGCGCGTAAGTATCGACCCGTATCAATATTCAATCGAAAAGAGCGAAGCCGATGCTAGGGGAGAAAAATATTATCCCTTCAAGTATAGAGAAGAAAACGATGGTAGCGGTCTATCACCCGAAACCTTGGTTCTTGCTTTCTACGAATACACCGGTTCACCCAACGTTAAGTACGAATATCTACCCGAATTTGATTGGGGCTTTGATGAAAGCAAGATTAACTACTCCGGCGGTGAGTTTACCGTTGTACAAAAGTACAATACCCTTGATATGGCTATTGTAATAGTAGTACAAGCCAAGAAGGTAAAACACGTACAAATAAATAGTGAAAACGCAGGTTATTATACCATCGATAGCTTGGTAACCTCTACCTACGTTATACCTGCAATCACCAAGTATAACGGAGATAAGCTAGAAAACGAAGTAAGAATTTACTTTGAAACCGACCATTATAGAATAATTGGTAACGAGCCCGCTAACTACGTTAAGACCGACCCAATGTGCGACGGATATTATAACAAAGCACTCGATTGGAGTATCAAGGTAGCCGATAACGTAACTATCGACCGCTCCGTTCATCCTCTTGATAATGGTAGAACCAAGTATACCGATTGCTATTTTGGCGACGACTTGGTAGGTAAACAAAGCGTTACCCTCGAAGTAGTATGCCCCACTCGTGTTATTGGAACCAGAGCACTTACGACTTTTGCAATTACCTCTATCCAATATTTAGCAGATGGCGTAACTATCAATAACGAAGCAACCACCAGAGAGGCGGTTAAGGTAAGTCTTGCAAGCTTTGACAAAAACGAAAGCGTAGAAAACGACTACTTTGACTTCGACCCCTATAGCGAAAGCTCCAACGAAAAGACCTTGCCCAATATCGTTTATGTAAACGTTATGTATCAAGGTAGAATGCAAACCATAGGATATCCCGTAACTTGGATAGCCGAAAACAACGTTATCAACGAGCAATCAGAAATAATAAATGCTTTTGCAGAAGAAACCTTTATGCGCGTAAGAGGTATCATAGGTGATGGCGAACTCACCCAAACCCTCGAAATGATAGTACATAACCATTCTGTAAATTATAGTAACGTACGTTTCATAGACGCGGAAGACAAGGATATTCAAGTTGTTATCAGAAGATATAACGACGAGGGTAAGGAAATAGTACCCGGTGTTGCAAACAAAGTAGAGCATAGTAGAAGATACTTTGTAGAAGGCACCGATGGTAAGGGACTAAATCCCTTTATCGAATATATTCTTCCTACGTCGGTTATACTACAATTCCCCGCCGAAAGCGGTATGGACGACCGTAGGTTTGACGTAACTTGGTATCTAAAAGATGCTAACGGCGACCCCGTTTTAGATGCTAACGGCGACCGCGTTAACGCACAAGGTTATTTCGTAGGAACAAAGGGCGGTACGTTAAGCGTATATGCAGACGTTAAGAGCGTTAGTGATAACGTAGGCGTGCTTGAACAAACCATCGAGCTTAACCTCGTATATGCAAACGTAAAGGTAAATGAAAATCGTATTTATGGTCTTGCATCCATCGACAGCTACGAAATGGTAGAATTTGAAACCATATACTATATGATTATCGATACCTATGACGATATAGCCCAAAAGCTATACGACGACCTAACTATAAACGGTGGTATCAATAAGATAGATATAGGCTTCGACGATGGTTCACGTACCCGTGGTAACAGTATAGATATCTCTTGGATAAACCTCGACGAGTTCCTAGCGGTACTACAAAGTCCTCTAGGCTCCTCAACCTATTATAATATGGGTAAATATGAAGACGACATTATCTTCCTTAGGGGTTTAATCGACGAAGGTACGCGCGACGAGAACGGAGATATAGTTTACAAAGAAATCAAGATGGGCTTTATGGTTATGCCCAGAGTTCTTGGTGATATCAACTTTGGTAACTTTAACAAGAACCTAACCGCTAAAGACGAAAATAACGTTAGTGCGGTAACGCTCGTAACCGAAATTGAGCGTGTAAGAGGGGAAACCCAAGAAATAGATGGTGTAACCCTTCCCGTGCTTGGCGAAAACGGACATCAAATCATCAAGGTTACCGGCAAGAACACCATTAGCATTACTTTCAACAAGTTCTTTGCTCTAACAAACGCCGATGGTCTATGTACTCCCAGCGAGTATATCGAGTATCTATTCAAGAACGTATCGTTATCGTTTGCCGATACCGTAAGAGTGAACGACCTTGATTACGAGCTACCCGAAAACTTCGACGACCTCATATATGGCAATACGACTACCACCAATCCTAACGTAACGATTACCTCCACCCACGTAATCTTCCGTTTCGATATCGAAAAACTAACCACCGGTAGCTGTGTTCAAACCTTTAACGTAACACTCACCTTCCTAAAGGATAATACTTTGGTTGGAGAAAACGAGGCATATAACGAAGCTGTGGAAATTTTCGAAGAAAATGGCGAACTAATATACGATAATAACGAAGGTTACAATATCGGCACCGAGTTTACCATTGAATACGCTAATAGCGGTAAAGTAAAATATACCGATTTGAAATGGTACGCAGACGAAACCGCAACCAGCCTAATTAGTGGCGAAACCATTCACCAAGGAGCAGAGGTTAAGAATATCAAGAGTGATTTCTTCAACTTTACCTCTACTCGTATCATTAAGCTATATACCACTCTACCTAATGGTCAAAAGTTCAAGAGACACATTAGCTTCTATGGTAAGAACGTTAACTTCTCCAAATACCATACCGATAACGTTGGACTATATCAAATAGTAAACGGTACTTTGGAAATCGTCAACGTATACGACTACCTACCTCTTGATACCTTGATTGAAAATCTACCTACCGCTATCATACCCGACCAAACTGCGGCGTATATAAGTAGCTACGATATCAAGTTCGGTTTAATGGGAGAGTGGAAGCCCAGCGTTAACTTCGCGATGGATAACGACGAAACTCAATTCGATATCGAAAAGATTAAGGCTCATATTACTTCGTCGGGACTCAACTCCACCTTGTTTGCAACCAACTCTATCGAAGGTTACAATGGCGAGGTTCAGGAAATAAGATTGTACGTATCGGTAAGACAGCTTCGTGCAGGTCAAATTTCTCATAACAAGTATAATATAAGCGCAAACTATTTGGTTTACGACCAATATGCTCTTGACGGAGATGGTACCTTTACTCTACCTAAAGATATCAAGGTTACCTTCGGCGACGTTATCTATCAATTTAGCGAAAGCGACGATATCGTATACGAATTACGCCACGCTGACGATAACGACAAGTACACCACCTTGACTACCGTTACCTATAATAATATAGGACATACCCTTTCTAAAGAATACGGATATGAAGTTAACGATGCTCTATACTTTAGAGTAACCTTGCCCGATGGTAACAACACCCTACGCTTGATAGTAGAATTCCCCAATCGCGTACTTGAAAAGGTATATTACTCTTCCAAGACTTCGGAAGGTCAAAGCGTACTAATAGAGGGTATCTATTATATAGACCCCTACGACAGAGAAACCTTCAAGGTTCCCTCTACCGCATCATTCAAGTATAATGGTTCTGACGAATACGTAGAGCAACAAATAAAGTGGACTCTTTATAATAAAGACGTCGCACCCTTTACTATGAATGGCGAGGGCAACTACGTTTATAATGGTGGAGAATATGGCGGTGCATACTATTTGTTCCACGCATCACTAGCAAGCTTTGATGACGTTGATAAAGAACAACACTATATTATGCAAGTCTTCGTTCTAAACAGAACCTTGACTCGTCCTCAAGAATATCCAAACTCCTTAAAGGCGGAAAATCCATTCGCAATGCGCGTTCAAGATTTGCCCACCACTTTGAGTGCGGAAGATTTCTACAACTTGAGCGTATACACGGGAATGACTACAGCACAAAGCACCGCTCTTGGCGCACTAAAAGAATCCCTTGACGACGAGGACACAAAGCCCAACATCGTATTCAATAGCGAAGTACAAGGCACCAAAGAGAACGAGGGCGTAACCATATATTATCCCGCTTTTGTATCTAACTATGCTCCCGTTGTTCCTAACGTACTATGGAAGATAGAAAAGAACAACGAAAAGGTAAACCTAGTTGACGACGACATTTTGGTAAATGGTGGATTTAAGTATACCATTTATGGCTGTGTAGGTAACGGAAATGGTATAGAACGTACCGTTGGCGAAGAAATAGAAATGGAATTCTACGCCGATACTTGGGTATTCAACAAGGTTGAAGATTTGGTAAATAACGTTGTTGAATTCAACGACTTTACGCTCATATCCATACTTTCCGAGTTCAAGGTATCGTTCATTGTAACCGAAGAAAACAAAGAACCGACAACCAAGTACGTAACCTTCTATCCCGAATACTATGCAGATAGCGTAGAAAAGGAGAAGACCGTTATTATATGGAATAAGCAAAATTGGGCGGATAGTGCAGAGCAAGGCTCCATAACCTTCACTAACAAGTTCAAGACCGAAGCAGTCAACTCGATTACCACTAATAACGTTTACAAATTCGACGCACAACAAGTTGGTATCGACGAGCTCAACTTTGGCTTTGGCGATGGTTACGCATATAGCGGAGACGTTGAAATCGTAATCGACCCCTTGAACCCCATTATCCCCACCACTGCACTTGCAAGAGGTAGATTGAACCTCGACAATCAAACGCTAATAAATCTTGGTGAAGTTAACGTTGATTGGGAAATCGACGATGCAACTAACCCCGATAGCATCTACTATTTGAATATGGCAGGTGCAACCAAGGTTGTTTATTGCAACGTATCCTCCGGTGGCGAAAACGACACGATATTCAAGTTTGCGGTAAGAGTAAGCTATCTAAATCGTGCTCCCGAAACCATTTCTACTCTAGAAAGCGGTTATACCAACGTTGCGAAGGTAGGTAACTACTATCCCTTGATGTCCACCGTTATCAAGGACAACAAGAAGGTTAACAACTATACTTTCGTAGTAGACCCCACTCCCAGCGATGCTAGATTGTTTAACGTGGATGGCAATACTAACGTAATATATCCTCTATCAACGGGCGGATATGAAAATAGTAACTATACTCTACCCTCTAAACTACGTCTAACTTTCGCTAACGACTACGACGTAGATAGCATCGAAAACGAAGGTCTACAAAAGCTTGGCGCCGAAATTACTCTAACCGATATCGAATGGGTAATCAGTCGTGATATCAGCTTGGTAGGTACTTCCGTAAAGGGTGGCAACATTGTTGCAAAGATAAGAAAGTTCCGCGTTCAATACGTAAGCGAGGGCAATACCTATACCTCGGAACTCTATAACTTTATCGATAATGATGCACATCTAGGCAACTACCTAACTCTAAACCTTCAAACCATCAATAGACAGGTTGAGTACACCTACGTAGTCAAGAATGGTCAAAACGAAATCCTTTCCGAGGTTCCCGATGGTTCACTAGAAAACTATCAACAAGCTCGCGACGAGTTCTATATCGACCCCTATAATATCTATTTCCCCGAAGAAGTATACGTAATCTTTAGCGGTTCGACCATTCCTTATCACGCATCTCAAATCGAGTGGATTTATGATGAGGACCACTTGAAGAAGCACGGTGTTATCACCGGTAATATAGGTGCTCAATATATGCTTATTATGGCGGAAATGACCGTTTATGGTACTACTTTACAAGTTCAATTCCCCATTAGAGCACGTAATATCCCCGTTTCTAAAGAGCTAGAAGACGGTCAAACCACTATGGACCCGTTGAGTGCTGGTACTCTATACGTTCTAGCGGGCATTCCCGTTGAAGAACAACTACCCACCAAGCTATACTATCGTTTCGATTACGAAGACGGTACTTCGGAAATTGCTAGCGTTCCGCTAACATTCCCGCCCAAGAGCCTTTCTACCATCAAGACCGACGTCGTAGGTAGGGTATACTCGCACATCGAAGCTAAGTTGGGCTTGGTTGACGACGATAACGTATTCTTTACCGTAAAGGTTATCGACCCCAAGCTATACGCACTACGCTCCACCGTTCAAAATAGTGCAATAGGTAGTGCTGTTCCCGCACAAGCCTACGTAAACGGTGGTTACGTATACGACTTTATCGCTATCGGCGTTAACGCAGCAGGCGCATACGTTCCCGGTCCCGAAACCAACATTCTACCCGATAGAATTATCGTTTCCGAGGACGGAGAATATATGGAAATTATGAACATAGACTATGACCTCGAAAATATGATTGCAACCATCGAGTGTCGTTACACCTTCCTATCGTTTAGCGATTCACCAAAACTTTCCGGCGATAAGGATGCTACCGGCGAAAATAGCGACAAGATGTTCTTGAATTTCAAGGTTCCGATTAAGAGCTATGCTTATAATTGGATAGAAGAAAAGGTTGCAACCTTCGAAAATACCGTATACAGATTCCCGCTCGGCACGGTTGTTACCGCAAGCGATATGCCTCTTACCACTAGTGGTATTGCACCCATTTGGGAGCTTGATGGTTTGAACCATAATAGGGCAGGCGAATACAAGGCTACTTGCCACTATAAGAACGCATATGGTGATATAATCAAGGGCGAAATTACCATTATCATCGAAAGACGCGAAATTAAAGCTACCGATTTCACTTGGGTAAACGATGCCGATGGTATCAACTTCCGTGATAGAGTATACGATGGTAGAACCCTTGAAGTAAAAGATTATATCCAACTAGGTGAATTCCTACGTGAAGACGGTTCATACGGTCCCTTGAATTACACCGTTCAATACTCCATTGACGGAAGACAAAATTGGCAAACCGAACAACCCGTTCAAGTTAAGGAATTTGAAGATTCACCCGACTACTTCGTAAGAATAATCGTAACCGATGAAGACGACTATAACTACACCGGCTCCGTTGCATTCAAGATGGTAATCAACAAGTGTATCATCAATGAAGAAGATATTTACTTCTACAACGAAATAGATGCTCTTGGTAACCACGTTAAGATTGAAGAATCCGATTACGAATACGTTGATAAGAACGGTGCAAGCGTTACCATTCCTATGAAGCAAGTTACCTACGAATATAATGGTGAAGAAAGAGTTCCCGCTATAGGCGGAGTACCGCGTGGCGCAACCACCAAAGCGAAGTATGCGGTTTACGACCCGAACGCATCGCAACAAGCATACAGCGACGCAATGCCTCTTGGAGTAGGTACCTATATTATGAGAGCATACTTTACCGAAGACCAACGTAACTACACTATCGGTAACGTAGAATTCCTAATCTTGATACACATCACCAAGAAGCAAGTAGTATACTCCATCAATCCTACCTTCGAGTACACCGGTGAATACTTTGACGTTCCCGTAAACGGTCTACCCGAAAACCTAGGCGACATCAAGGTAACCTATTCTTACAAGAACGTTACTACCAACGAAACCTTGCCCGCAGGCTCAATGATTAAGGATGCAGGCACCTACGAAGTAACCGTTATGATAGATGGTGGTAGAAACTATCCCAGTGCAAACCTCGGCGATGGTAGCGTATATACCTCACTATATCAGCAACAAGTTACCATCAATAAGAGAAAGGTCATCTTGAACGTTAACACCATAAGCAGTGAGTATCTTGATGAACTCAAGCCTTTGGATAGTGCTATAACTCTAGTATCTGCAACCAATCCCAACGAACCCGGCTTGATAGGTAGATACGACACCGACCTCACCACGGTATTTGGCAAGCTATCGGTGGCTTGGACGGGTGGCACCTTGACTTATAAGCATATGGTAGGCAACTATCCTCTAGCAGTTGTAAACAAGGATAATATGCTCTCTAAGGGTGGCGACGAAGAAAAGAATGCTGGCTTCCACAAGAACTACGAGTTTGTTGCTATAAACGATGGTACCTATCAAATAGTAGCCGAAAGAGAAAACACTCGCATCATTTCTAACCAAGAAGAGCTAGCTCAAGCAATTCAACAACTAAGAGAAGGCGATACCGTAATTTGGTACTTTATGGCAGGCAACTATGGTACTATCACCATTAACCTTAACGCTTCGGTATCAATTATTGGTTCATACGATTTGAGCTCCGAGGAAGAAATCATAGCTGTTTCCTTCCAACAAGTAATCGTCAATAAGGGCGCTGTACTACTCGATATCGTATCATTCCGTGATATTGCAAACGATTCCGCTGTTAAGGTAGGCAAGGAAGCAAGCTCGCTAACCGTATCCAGAAGTAGATTTGCTCGTGCGACCGCTAACGTTCTTACCAACAGCACCGCAATAGGTACGGCGGCGGGATACGCCAATACCTTGTATATCTCCGACACCTCGTTTATGGGATATACGACCGCTATCTATATGCTAGGTGGTTCGCTAGAGCTTCGCAATTCCGAACTATATGAAAATATGAACGGTGTATATCTACAAAAGGGTAATATCGTTCTAGATACCAACAAGTTTGTTGCAAACCGTGGCGCGGCCGTTAATATTGCTTACGCGAGTGCTACCACAAGTATCTTTGATAATATCTTCGATAGTAACGATATTGGTATCAAGACCTCCGTTGCATTACGTAACGATATCAGAGTTCAAAACACCTTTAGGCAGAATACTATTACGTTTGAAGGCTGGTCCGAAGCGTAGACCTCGCTTTTTGGCGCTATACTTTGTTAAAACCAAAACCCCATAGGGCGCAGTACCTCTAGTACAGCAACCCTTTGGGGTTTTACTTTTGTCGCGTCTAGCATCCAAAAATCGAGGTCTACCGTGGTCTAACACAAGCAAAGAGAGGAAATTAACTGAACCATAAGGATAGTTGAGCGACCTAGCGGAAAACTTTCCCGTCGTATCTCATCTCAAAATCGAGGTCTATGGTAACTTATATTTGAAAAGAATATTTATGCCGTCATAGTAAATAATTTTGCTATGAAAAAGGCTCTTGCGATAACCGCGCTCATAACCTTAGTGCTGTTTGCAATCAATTTGGAAATTACGGGTGTAATTATAAATAAAATCAGCAAAGCGTTATCTCCATTCTTGATAGGGTTGTTTTTTGCTTTATTACTAAAAGCGCCCGTTGACTTTTTGGGAAAGACTTTGCTTTCTTCCCCAAAGCTTGGTAAATTCAAAAAGCCTCTTTCACTCGCCCTTTCTTTAATGCTAGCAATAGGCTTTATATTACTTATAGGCTATCTTGTCTTACCGGAACTGGTTAAGAGCCTTTCAGCTTTGAAAAATAGCCTTGAATGGCTTTTAAATGGTGGGCTGGAGAACCAATTAAGCTTGCCCGAAAAGGTTAAAGAATGGCTTAAAAACGCCCTACAAAAGGGGATATCTTCAACCGATAATCTTATGCCAAAAATGGTAGAAAGCATAGGTAATATAGTTAGCGGTTTGATAAACACCTTTCTTGGTCTTATGCTTGCTGTAACAATGATTTCCGGTGGCGAAAATTTGGCAAAATTACTTTACGATATATCTGTCAAAATATTTGGTCAAAAAAGAAGCGAATTTTTAAAAGGCGCGGTTGGCGTTGTAATAGAGAAATTTTCTAAATACTTGGCAGGGAGCTTGGTTGAAGCAATCATTTTTTCGGTTGTGTGTTATTTGGCTTTCCTAATATTCAAAATCCCATACCCTCTGCTTTTAGCTGTAGTGGTCGGTGTATTCAACCTTATTCCCACGATAGGAGGATACGTCGGCGGAATAATAGGGGTAATTATTCTTATTACAATATCTTGGAAGACCGCTTTAATATTCGTTGCGATAATGCTTGTACTACAACAAGTAGAGCAAATCACTACCTATCCGGTCGTGGTTGGTAGATACGTGGGGCTTTCACCATTTTTCGTGCTTCTTGCGGTAGTTCTTGGTGGTGGACTGTTTGGTTTTTGGGGATTACTGCTAGGAGTGCCCGTCGTTGCTTTTATTTATAATCTAGTTACCGTGGTAATAAAAAGTAAGACGGAAAAAGAGGTAATAGAACAAAATTAGTATTTTTTCGCGTGATAGTTATTTTAAAATTATTGCGTGGAAATTGTTTTTAGTGATAACCCTATAAGCTGTGCGGTAGATTATATAAAAAGTAATTATCCCTATTGCGATATTGGTGCGATAGGGGAGCTTGGCGAGCTGGAATATCTACTAAACAAGTGTGGGAATAGGGTGATAAATATTGCATTGGAAGAATGTGAAAGTGCAAGGTTTATAGTCGCATTTGGTCAAGACGAAGAGATAGATTTGGCAAAAAGCAAGGGCTTGCCATATATGGTAATAAGCGACGGTGTTCCTTTGAGCGCATTTCACTCATTCGGCATATACAACTACCAAAAAGTGGAATATGGATACCCAAATATTGTAATATTTGATAATTCAAAAAACGAATACCTGTTCCAAGCCGAGGCAAGGATATTGCTACTTTCCCTTTACTTGGAGTGTTTGAGCGTACTAGGGAGCGGGCTTCGAGGAAAGAAACAAGGGGTTAGCGAAAACCTTCTAAAAGAGCTTCGTCCTATGCTACGCGAGTTTAGAACGATAGAGGAAATTCTGGCGCTATGTAACAAATGTATTCGGGCGCTTGGCGGGTTAGAGTACGTAGCTTTTTTGAACAAGGTTTTGGAGTTATATCATCCCGAAAACCTATTGCACGCAAGGTTTTACGCGTTATTTTCTCTCTTATATTTAGAAAGACGGTTTACAAATATCGATTTTTGGGTTATACTACCCTATATGGACGAAGTTCGCGTGCGTATGCTCGCGGAAACAAACGGGATAAAACCACCGCTATCGGCTAGAAGAAAGGTAGAATTATCATATCTTTTAGCTTTGGTGGAGGGGTATATTCCAACGGAAGAAGAGCTTGACTTTTGCCTAAATGGTTTTCGCCTAGAAGCAGGTGTTGAGAGGGTGGATTTGAGCGCTATATTATCCGCGATAATACTTTCTGCTGAACTTTGCCCCAAAAAGGAATTGGTTAGGGATATCGTAGAAAGTGGTTATTTAGATGCGCTGATATCCTAAACGAAAGAGGAGATTATGAGAGCAACCGTTGATGCTGATTTATTCTTGTTTGACCTAGACGGTACCATTTATCTTGGCGATAAGCCTATTGAAGGCGCAATTGAAACGCTCAAAAAGCTAACTGCGCTTGGAAAGAAGGTTTGCTTTTTGACAAACAATTCCTCTAAAGACAAACGCGAATACGTTAGAAAAATTTCTTCAATGGGATATCCCGTTGATTTATGGCAAATAGTTACCAGCACTATGGCAACAATACAATTTTTGCATACTCGTCGTCCTTCTAAAAGCGTATATCCCATAGGAACCCCCACCTTCGTACAATCTATCGAGGAAGCGGGTATCCCTATTAGCGAAGACGCCGATATCGTTTTGCTTGCATTCGATACCACTTTGAACTATGAAAAGCTTTGGAAAGCTAACGTGCTGTTGGAAAAGGGTAGGGAGTTTATCGCAACTCACCCCGATACAGTATGTCCTTCCGATATAGGCGATATGCCCGACGTTGGTGCGTTAATGGCTTTGTTCGAGTGTTCTTGCGGTAGAGCGCCTAGCGTAATATGCGGTAAGCCCTATTCGCCTATGGCGGAAATTATAGGCTCTTTATTCGACGTGCCGAAAGATAAAATCGTTATGATAGGGGATAGACTCTATACGGATATCTTGTTTGGTATCAATAACGGATTCCAATCGGTACTAGTATTATCGGGAGAAACCACCAAAGAAATGCTATCTGTAAGCGGAATTAAGCCTAGTTACGTGTTTGATAGCGTGGTAAGTCTTGTAGATAATGACTAATTGATTAAAAAACCTTGCAAAAATAATAGTATTATTATATAATAAACAAGTTATACAAAAACTTTTCGGAGTAAATATGAAGAAGAAATTACTAAGTTTAATAATTTGCGTACTATTGGTAAGCGTAATGACTTTAACCTTGGTTGCTTGTAACGAAAATTATAAGCAAGACGCAATCGAAACCGACTTGACCGACAAGACCGTTGAGTCAAACGGTGGACTAGCAGTTAGAGTAGGTAAATATCTCTACTTTATCAACGGATATGCAGACGCAACCGGCGAGAACGACTTTGGTGAAGCTGTTAAAGGCGCAATAATGAGAGTAGAACTCGAAAACGGTGCACCCAAGGCTAACACCCTAAAGACCATCGTTCCCAAGAACGTTTACAACACCAACACGAAGGTTGGCCTAACCGTAGCAGGCGATTATATCTACTACACCTCGCCCTCAATCGAGAAAGACGATAGCGGTAATGCAAAAACTGCAAATATGTGGATTATGCGTACCAAACTAGACGGAACCGGTACCCAAGTTTTGGTAAAGCTAAGCGATTATACCACCAATTTCCGTATTGCAGGCAACTACCTTGTATACCAAGATGCAGAGTATTCTTTGCACGCAATCGACCTTAACAGCAAAAAGCTAAAGGACGAAGTGGTTAAAGAAAAAATATCTAGCGCAATGCTAGGATATTCATATGCTAACGCACTACCCGGTGGAGTATTCTTTACCCAAACTGCAGAGAACAAGACCGAAATGCACAACGAAATTTGGGTATTTGCAAACGGAACCACCAAAAAGGTTATAGATGGTAGATATTCTTACGATGCTTCCACTTTGGCTCACAAGAACGGATACAACCTTTCCGTAGTCGACGTTCAAATAATTGGTGGCAAAACTCGTTTGATTTACACCAAGACCGATAGCGGTGCCAATACCACCTCTAAGGGCGATTACTACTATGACTTTGACGACAGCTACGCATTTAACCCTGCTAACGAAGTTCGTATGACTTCCGGTGTAAACTATACCGCATACAAATTCTTTGATGGCAACAACGTTCTTGCCTCCGATTCCGATTCCATCGATTATCTCCGCGTTGTAGATAACAAGTGGGTAAGCGATATGGTTATCAAGGCAAGCAGTGCTAACCTTATGAACGTTAAGGTAGATAACGGTAGCGTATACGCAACCTATCTTGCATCAAACGTAGTTTACGAAATCAAGATTCTTGATAAGAGCGGTGATACTTATGCTAAGGCATTATCATCTGCAAAGACCATCTTTAACTCCAAGTTCGATGCAACTTGGCAAGGCTTAGATTTGGTTGGCAACGTAGTATATTTCTTTAACAGCGACGTTAAGAACAACGCATACTACCTCGACCTCTCCAAAGTTATCGATAGAAGCTCCAATAGCCTTATCCCCACTCAACTAGGTAAGTTTAGTGCAGAAGATAACTATGCTATGTTAGAAGGTGCAACTAGCGAGAAATAGTCGCGTTTTTACAAATAACGTTAAAAGCCCCCAAGCAATAGGGGGCTTTTTTGTTGCATCATTTTACTTTATAAGTTAACGTAACGTACGCGTGCTCGTTATATCCATTAAAAAAGCCTTGCTTATTGCAAGGCTTTAATCTTAATAATCGTCGTTGTCGTCTTCTTCTTCGTCCTCTTCCTCTTCGTCGTAATCGTCGGGAGAAACCTCTTCGAAATCATCTTCAAAATAATCTAGACGTTCTTCTTCGTCTTCGTCGAAATCTTCTTCGTCTTCGAGAGCGCCAAAGCTTACGAATTCTTCGTCGTCAAGAATCATATCGTCGTCGAGAACGTCTTCTACTTTTTCTTCTTCCCAATAATCATCGCGAGAGCTCTTGTCTTTTTCTTCTTCCATTTCTCTTAGGCATTGCTCGCAGTACTTTTCGCCTTCGTTTACGTAGTTTTCTCTACAGCGAGGACATAGACCTTCTTCCAAATCGGTATCGTCATCCGAGTCGGTTCTAACTATGCCTTTTAGCTCTTCTTTACAGATAGAGCAGTAATCTTCTTCTATGGGGATGTAATTAAGGTCGCAACGTGGACATTTTTTAAATTTTGCCATTTTAACTCCTTTGAATTTTTGAGTTTTCGTCATATAACGGATACATTATATTTACAACCGATATATTTGTAAACCCTTTTTTTAAAATTTTTTTGATTTTTTTGAAAAATTTTTTTATTTTTGGTTTCCTATCTGCAAATAAGCTTATTTAAACGAGATGGGGGTGATAAGTTTTTACGAACCTATCCCTAAAAATCCTTATTTTTCGCCACCAAAATTTTGTATTATTCGTTAGGTATAGCGCTCGCGCTTGAACGCGCGGAAGCGCCCTATATGTGCGTGCGTGTGTGCCTAGCGCGTATAATAAAAGTAAAACTTTGCGCGCGCGCTTGCGATTTTATTATATAAGTGCTATTATAAATGCGTATACTGTGAAAAATTGAGAGGTTATGATGGAAAAGACCATTTTCTCTAAAAAACACGCATTTATTAAGCTTTCACTAGTTCTATTGTTCGTTGCATTGGTATTTAGCTTTGTTGCAGCGCAAGCAGTAGACTTTTCCGTTTATGCGCAAGAGGGCGAAGCTCTTGAAAACGATTACGGATTCGACGTTAGTTTGGGCAATTATACGCAAGGAACCTTCCTTCGCGTTAAGAGCGACGACCAATATCCCGTATTCACTTTGAGCTTCAACAACAAGACCGGCGTAGACGAAAAACGTTTTTGGTATGGTGTATCCGATACCGCTAACGTCGAAGACGTTGACGTTTGGAACGTTATTTCCGGCTTGGAGTACGATACCGTTGAAGGTAAGGGCACCATCTACATTTACGACGTAGCGCGTGATGAGGCTAGCAGAAACGGTGGCATTTATCGCAAGTATATGTTCTTCCGTAGTGGAGAAATGTCTGCTCAAGGTCCCTTCTATTATCACGATATGGTAGTTGACCTTCGCATCGATAACAATGCTAACGACGAGGTTTACAAAATAGATTCTTTGTTTGCTACCTATACTCCCCAAGGCGGTATCGAGACCGAATACGACCTTAACTCTGCTGAAAAGCTTTGGGTATCTTCTCCCATAACCTTGAAGGTAACCAATAATGATGGGAAATATGATAACGCAAATTTCTATTATCAACTAGGCGATTCTGCTCCCGTTATGTTTACCAAGATGTCCACCTCTCAAGAGGGTAGCGACACCGCTAGTTACTATGGACAAGCAGTTATTCCTGGTCCCGAAAGCAACATCAAGGCTTATGAAGGAAAAATCACGGTATACTCAACTTCCTTTGCCTCTCCCAATGAACGTAACGAATACGATACCGAAGAACTATACCTTTATTACGATGGCGAAGAACCTAGCTTTACCGTTAAAGGATATGTTGCCGGTGAAGAATATGCCGAAGGCACTTGGGCAAATGGTGATATTACATACGTTATAGAGAATAAGACCGTTAAATCGGGTGCTAGATATTTCTGCGACGTATACGTAGCAGGCGGTCAAACCGAAACCTACGAAGTTACGAAGCAAGGCGACCAATATTCCTATACCGTATCTAACGAAGGTATAACCAACGTTAAATTCTATGCAGTATCCGGTTCCAACGTAGAATATCAAGAGCCTATGAAGATAGCTCGTATCGATAAGGTAAGACCTTCTCTAGTGGTAAATGCGACCGATAAGTATGGCGCAGAAATACGTACTATGGGCACTGCCCCCGGAGATTACCGCGTTGGATATGCTAAAGACTCTATAAACTTTATACTAACCAATGCAAGTACCCAACAACAAGGAAACGTTGTTAAGTACTATTATAGCTTTGACGGTGAAATATACGAGGAACTAACTAGCACTACCGGTAACTATCAACTAACTCTATCTAACACTCCGGAAGCAAAGAGAATAAACGAAACCTATTACTTTAGAGTAACCACATCTTCCGGATATCAAGACGACTTTGAGTTTACCTCTTCCATTTTGGATAGTAACTATGAAGTAGAAATGGTAGTGGAAGAGTTGCATCCCAATGGTGCTGGTTGGTTAAAGGAAGCAGTAAACGTAACCTTTACCGTACCCAGCATTCTAGGCGTAGCAGACGAATACGAAATCTATGGTATGGTAACCGGCGCTCCCGATACTAGTGTATTGCTAGAAAAAGTTATCGTTTCCGGCGCACCCGAAGGCAAAGTTACCTATAACGTTAAGATTAACACCAACCTTAACAATAGCAGTTACAGCTTTGAAATTTTCGACAAAGCACAAAATAAGGGTGGCTGTGTATATGCAAGCGATGGTACCATTGCAGAAGAAACCTTCTTCCGTACCACCCAACTTAAACTCGATTTAACTACTCCTACCGCAGAGGTTAAAAAGCACGTTGACGGCACTACTATCGAGTTAGTAGGCGACGATGCGTGGTCGGCAGGTGAAGTTCAAATCACCATCACTCCCGAAACTTTGATTTCCGGCATATATTGCTATCCTTTGATAGAAGGACTACCTTCCAGCGTAGAAATGCCTATGCAAAATGGTGCGTTTAGCAAAACCGTATCCGAAAGCGGGTTATATTCCTTCCGTTTGGTAAGCGGTGCAGGCCTATATCAAGATTTCCATTGCCAAGTTAATATCGATACGAGAGAAATCACCTTTGACGACATCATAGTTTCTACTATCGATAAAGCAGGCAACGTTATAGCATACGACATAGACGAAAGTGATGCAAGCTTGATGATTGCTAACGACATTAAGGTTGAATTCGTAACCAATCATAATTATCTATCCGAAAGTGATACCACTTTACGTCCTCACTTTAATTTCTACTATGCAACTTACGAAGGAAATGAACCCACCGTTGAGTTGTCTAGATATACTCTATACGTACCCGAAGTAGGGGAAGATGCTTTCAGCTTTATTATCAAGATGCCCGAAGAAGGTGGCAACGGATTCGTTAAGTATTCCTTCTTCCTAACCAGTATGGCTATCGATATGAACGAGGAAGTAAGCAAGACCGCTCTCAAATATTTTAGTATTCAATACGACGTACGCGACTTTGATATCGAGGTAAACTATAGTGGTCTAGGCACCGAAGACCAATGGGTAGGTAACGCACCTCAATTTAGTTTGAGCTTGCACCATAATACCACCGAAAATATTAGTGTTGCAGAATATCAATATAGACTTTCTCCCGACGAACCCTGGAAGACCATTCCCGGTACCGCTTCTAACAAGGTAGATTTCGAGTTTGCAGGCGTAGTTCAAAAGGTAGCGGGCGTTGACGATTTGCGTAGTATGGATGAGGATAACACCTATTCAAGCTACAACGGAACCATCTATTTTAGAGCATTGAATTTAGCAGGACACGCAAGCCCCACCAAGCAATGCGAAATCAAGATGGATACCTCTACCCCCAATCCTTTGTATGCAGTTAGACAAAAGGCCGGTGAAAACGTATACGACGACGTTAATAGACTATATACCATATTCTCTAATCAAAACGTTGAGTATATCCAAACGGGCGCAAGCACCTCTCCCGTATTCCTACAAAAAGCACCTATAACCTATTACTATAGATTGATAACCTCTATCGACCCCATAAAAGATGGCGATAGTAAGGTTGACCAACTTGACGATACTACCGTATGGACCAAGCTTACCAATAACGTAACTTTCGTATCTGGACAATATTATTGGTTGGTCGCTAATAACGGAATGCGTACTAGCAGTGCCTATAAGATTTGCGTTAAGGTAGAAAAGAATGCTCCTACCGCTGAATTGCAAGGTGGAACCATAGGTTCACAAGAGGGTGTTTACGAATATAATTGGACCCAAGATAGGGCGGAAATCCAATTTAAGCTAACCTCCGAATCCGCAGTTTATATTTGGTACTCACTTGATGGTAGCGATTGGGAAAAGGTTGAAGAAAAATCTATCGACGTTAAGGGCTCTACCTATTGGACGGTTGCTTTCGTGGCTCCTCCCGAAGATGGTAGCACGATAGAGGAAGAATTCGTAATAGTAGGCAACATTAAGAAGACCGCTAGATTCAAGATTACCAACCTTTCCGGCTCCGAATACGTAATTAGCGATAGCGTTATAATCAGAATTGATAGCGAATCTCCCGAATTCAAAGTCGACCTAAGTACCGCTACTACTCCCGTTAGTGAGGAAGAGCTATCCAAGTACTTTAGCGAAACCATTCACATCAAGATAACTCCCGTAGCATACAACCCCGGTGGCGTAGAGTATACCTATAAGGTAGAGGGCGCATCTAACTACGAAAAGATGGCAGGCTCCTATATCACCACCGACGAAATTTTGGGTTACGAGGGCAACGGAACGCTAGAACTTATAATTAGAGCGCAAGCGCGCGCAAGCTTGAAGACCTACGAAAAACGTTTGGTTATCAAGATTGATAAAATTGCTCCCGACTTTGAGCTAAAGGGCGAGGTTTATAAGAATGGCTTAACCACCGGTCAAAAGATTGACTCCGGCGTATGGACCAATGCCGACGAGGTTCTTGTTTCCAGAGTAGTCAAATACGTACCCGTATCCGGTGTAACCTATACTATTGCAACCACTAGTGAACCTGTTAAGAATTGGGAAGAAGGAACTCCCATATCCGTAAAGGAAATTTCTACCGTATACGTTACCGCAACCTCTGGTTCGGGCTTGGTAGTAAGCAAGGAATTCCAAGTAAACATCGATAACCAAGCTCCCATTATTCACGCAGGTCCCATCGTTAATAACGACCAAGACCCCCAAAATCCCTATCGTTATTATATCGACCAAGAAATCACCTACACCGAAGCTTATCTAAAGAGCGCGATGTATAACGGTTTCCCGCTTTCAAACGGACATATTATTGCAACCAACACCGTTGATAACTCTAACGGAGGCTTGGTACATATCGTTGTAGAAGACCTTGCAGGCAATAAAGCCGAACTCAAGTTCTATATGACTATATTCGATTTGACCGTTAACAATATCGAAATAAACGACGACCATATCGCATTGCTTACCAAGTTTGAAGCATCGTATGAAGATGCGTTGAATAAGGGTAGCTTATCCGATTCTCGTGCACAATACTTCAAGACCTTGATAGGTAGACTTTGGGACAGACTTGCTACCCTAGAAAAAGAGGTTGCAGACTACCAAGCATATCTAACCTTAATTGAGCAAAGAGCTACGTTCGACCTTATTAGCGACTATCCCGAAATGGAAAAATATCTAGCATACTTCATTTCTCCCGACCCGCTAATCGTTTATCCCGAATGGCAACAAAACAAGATTAAGGAAGGCGTTTACGAAAGCTACTATGCAAAACTCGTTTCCGAGTATAGCAAGCTAGACGCACATATGAGCGTTGTTAGAGATTTACAAAAACAAGTAGTTGCTCTACCCGCAACCAATATCGTTGAAGAAAGCAATTATCAAGACGTTATCCGCGTATATAACGCATATCAATCACTTTCCAACGACCAAAAGGCAGTATTTAAGCCCACTCTATATACCAAGCTAGTTGAGTTAAAGAGAATTTGTGAGGTTTATCTACTCCAAGACGAAGATACCGGCATATCTATTGACGGCGACCACTTGGTAGGTGAAAGCATAGGCGTTATGCTCGAGGTAGTAAACTACGCAGAAACCACCGAGCTATTCATAAACGCACAAAAGACCTTGTACGAAACGGTAAGTGAAGGTAATCCCCGCAAGATTATCTCCATCAATAAACTAGGTCTTTCGGGATATGGTTCACAATACGACACCGGCGAAATTACCATTACTCTTCCCATACCTAGCGAAGGCGAAACCGATTATACCCAATACGTATACTTCGCAGTATATAGACTCTCCGCAGACGGTACTCTTGCTCCCGTTAAAGACGTAATGCGTGCGCGTGATGGTAAGAGCGTATACTTCACCTCTACTCAACTTGACACCTATGTTCTTGCAACCACTGCAAACGTAGTAGTAAGAGAAGAACCCGAAAAGATTTATGGTTCCGTTGCAGGTATCGAAATCGATGCAACCTTGTTAACCTATATAACCTTTGCTGTAGTAGCAATGTTCGTAGTATTCGTAGTAATCATCTTGTTGGTAGCTCTAAGAAGACGTAAATTCCTACGCACCTACAACCGCGACCACAAGAACGCACTACAACGTCGTGGTATTACCCGCATACCCAAGGGCAATGCACCGCCTCCCTCCAACCCTGCTCGTCCCGAAGAACGTGTTGGCGATACTAAGGCTGTTTATTACTACGGAAAGAGAAGAAGAAAGAAATAGGCTTTCCGTAGCACACCCCTAAAAGGAGGATACTATGGCAGTAGATAATAAGACTTTAGCATTCGTAAATTTTTACGCAGCGATAGGTACTTTGGAAAAGTTCGTTGAGTACGACGAAGAAGCCAAAGAAATAGCAAAATCACAAAACGTAACCGTCCGTTTCCACGTTAAAGGTGGACCGGACGGGCTCGTCATTTTTAAAGATGGCAAAGTTTCCGTAATCCCTTACGACCAAAGACGTGTAAATATCCATTTATATTGCCCCTCTCCCGAAAACTTTAACAAAGTGGTAGACGGAACCGCAATGCCTATACCCGTTAAAGGGCTTTTTAAGACACTAAAGTTTATGGGTAGTAAGACAAGTCCTTTTACCCGTTTAACCGATAAAATGAGCGCGATAATGCGTGCTAAAGAGTTTTCTAGCAAGGAAGAGCGAGACCTATGTACCATTTTATCTTTCTATGCTATGGCGGCGGGTATATGCGAAGTCGGTAATCACGACGAAATTGCAAGTTATGCAATGAATCGCGTGCTAGATGGCAAAATCGTGCTTGGCATAAAGGACGTTTGCTACGCAACCATCATCAAGAAAAACGGTGCTTTGAGCGTGGTTAGAGAGGGACTAGAAGGCGGACGTGCATTTATGACCTTTGGCGATATCGATATAGCAAAAGGACTTATTGACGGAGAGCTTGACAGTATGGCGTGTGTATCGAGTGGCAAGCTAGAAACTTGCGGACATATGCTTATGCTAGAAAATATCAACAAGATACTCAATATCGTACCCAAATATTTGCAATAGGAGAAAGAGATGACTTATAAATATCCCAACAACGTTGAAATGATGAATAGGGCAGGCAAGGTCATCCCTAGTGGCGTATACGGACACCTTGGCCCAGCGGAAGGATGTATGATACCCTCGAGCGCATATCCCTTCTTTGTAAGCAAAGCAAAGGGTAGCGAAATGTGGGACGTAGATGGTAATCGTTTTATAGATTATATGTGCGGTTACGGACCTAACGTTAGCGGATACTGCGACCCCGACGTAGATAGCGCTGCTTTAGAGCAAATCAAAAAGGGTAATTGTACTACTTTGCCCAGCCACGTTATGGTGGAATTTGCCGAGCTTTTAACCGCAACGGTAAAAAAAGATTGGGCGTTTTTCTGTAAAAATGGTGGCGACGTTACCAGCTTTGCTATAATGATTTCCCGTTATTATACGGGCAAAAAGAAGATAATTTTCGTTAACAATTACTATCACGGTGTCGCCCCTTGGACACAAAAACCCGATACCCCCGGCACTTTGATAGATGATTGTAAAAACTCCCTTTACGTTGATTTTAACGACCTAGAAGGTCTAAAAAAGGTTATTGAGGAAAACAAAGACGATATCGCTTGCTTTATAGGTACCCCATATATGCACGGTAACTTTGTAGACAACGTGCTACCAAAAGAAGGTTATTGGCAAGGCGTAAGAAAGCTTTGTACCGATAACGGAATTATCCTCATAATAGACGATATTAGAGCAGGCTTTAGACTATCTCTTGCCGGCAGTGATAACTATTTTGGCTTTGAAGCGGACTTGATAACCTTCTGTAAAGCACTTGCAAACGGATATAACGTATCGGCTCTTTGTGGCAAGGAATTCCTCAAGAGCGCCGCATCCACCGTTCCTTATACCGGCTCGTATTGGATGAGTGCAGTACCTTTTGCCGCGGGGATAGCTAATATCAATAAGCTTATTGCAAACGATGCTCCCGCATATTTCAAGGCAATGGGCGAAAGGTTAACGAGTGGACTTCTAAAGACCGCAAACGAGTTAAACGTACCTTTAATAGTATCCGGACCTCCCGCACTTTTCTATCTTCGTATAGCAGATACCGATGGTTCCTTCCTTCATCACCAAGAATGGATTGCGGAGTGTGTTAAACGCGGTGTATTTATTACCAACCACCATAACCACTTTACCAACCTATCTTTAACCCCCGAACTCGTTGATGAAACAATTGAAATTTGTTCGGAAGCAATGTCGGTGTACGTAAAAAATCACCCCGAAATATACAGATAGATTTTACTTTAACCGGATAGGAAAGCGCGAAATTCAAGATACGCCCCTTGTAAGCTGTCGAGGATTTTACGTTTTCCTTTTTTATATAACCATCACAACAACTCTTTACGCACGTGCGCGCTCGCGCGTATTTTATAAGGTATAATATGAACGAAACTATTTTGATTGTAATCCTAGTACTAATTGCTATCGTGCTTGTCGCTAACGCGATAATTCTTTTGCTTGTTTTAAAAAAGAAAGAAGAAAAGGTTACCTTTGATACAAAGGAACTTGAAGGCAAGATTACAGCTACTTTAGATAGCACCGCAAAGGGCATAAAGGATAGCTTTATGATGACCAACGAAGCTACCACTAAAGCACTTATGGTAGGACTAAATTCAACCACCGACCAAGTGGTACGCAACGTTAAAGAATTGACCCACAACAACGAAAATCGTTTGCAAGAAATGAAGCAAGAGCTCCAAGTGGGACTAAAGGAAATGAAAGAGGAGCTAACCACTTCTCTAAACAAGGTGCGCGAGGACAATACCACCCAGTTGGAAAAAATTCGCGGAACGGTAGACGAAAAGCTAACAAAAACGTTGGATGAGAAGTTTCAGGTATCCTTTAAGAACGTTTTAGATTCCCTAGACAAGGTTTACAAGAATTTGGGCGAACTTAAATCGTTGGATACAGGATTGAACGAGTTAACCAGAATGCTATCAAACACCAAGACTCGTGGTAATTGGGGCGAGCTTTCGTTAGAGAGCATTTTGAGTGATATACTGACTCCCAGCCAATACGAAAAGCAGTCTAGAATGGGTAGAAGGGTACAAGAGGATAAGATAGTGGACTTTGCAATAGTGTTACCCGGCACCAAGGACGACAAGGTGTATTTACCCATTGATAGCAAATTCCCCGTTACCGATTTTATGAATATGAAGGATGCTCTTGCAGAGGGTAACGTGGAAAGATACCAAGCTTCCAAGAAGGCTCTTGGCGCTAGAATTAAGCACGAGGCGGTTAGCATAAAGGAAAAATATATTGCGCCACCTACCACTACCGATTTTGCAGTAATGTTCCTTCCCGTTGAAAGCTTGTATGCCGAAGTGCTTTCCATTGACGGATTGGTAGAGCAAATTCAAACCTCTTATAAGGTTATGATAGCGGGACCTAGCAATATAACCGCCTTCCTCAACAGCTTAAGGTTAGGCTTTAGGACGCTAAAAATACAAAAAGAAAGTCGTCAAATATACGAGGTGCTCGAGCAGTTTAGAAAGAACTTTACCACCTTCACTAGCGACCTCGAAAAGGCACAGGACCAACTACTCAAGGTTCAAAAGCATATTGACGACGCACGTCAACGCACCTATACTATTCAAAAGCGCTTGAATAAAGCGGAAGGAATAGAAGTGCCATCCGACGACTCACCCCTAAGTATACCCCCCGTTATAGGTTAATAATTCAAGAAAAAAATAAAAGCCTTGTTATATTTAACAAGGCTTGTTTTATATTTGGTTACAAGTTATTTTACCATTTGTTGTGTACCTTTTCGGCAAAGCCAAGCACCTTATCAAGGTGGATAACCGTACCATCGTCAAGAATACATTTACCGCTAAACCAACCGAAAACTTGGTGGGGTATCATACACATAACTTTGAGGTCAACGGGTGCTTGACGGTCGATAATGGGTTCGAAATCAAGTTCTAGTCTACCATCGGAAGAGGTAAAGGTCCAGGGTTCCATATATCTAACGTTATCGGTTCCGTCTCCGGGGATATTGAATTTTACGTCTTCTAGTTTATGTGCTTTGCCATCGTAGAATAACATATTTTCGCTTGCAGCGGAGGTGTTACCAAAGCCATAGCCGATATTAAAGCCGAACTTTTTGCCATCGGGAAGAATGGTTTGTAGGCTTCCCCAATACCAAGTGTTGTCGTAGGTCCAAACACCACGTCCCCAATCTAGAGTACCGAGAGCATCGTCAAGGTTATATACCTTGTTTCCGAAACGGAATTCGCCCTTGCAAGATAGACAGTTGATTTTTGCATTATAGTAGAAATATTTGGGCTTATCGAAGGGAGTTGCAATAAACATACATTCTTCGGGGTTGTCAAATAGCTTGAAATCGAAGGATAGGTCCTCTCCGTTATCGCCAAATTTGGGATATTTGCCAAATAGATGACGGGTAGTTCCATCGTTTATAAAGCTCATTTCTACGTCTCCGTTTTTGCAAACAGCATCACCTTTTGCGGTGGTGTTAGGCATATGTAGTTTGCCCATTGGAAAGAAGAAAACGCTACTCTTGGTTACTTGAGCGGGGGTCTTAAAATCGATGAACGTTGCGCTCATTGCACCGATATATCCCATATCGGAAATGGTAAGGCATATTGCGTAATCATCGTTGCCTACGTAGTAGTAATCCCATTCCTTGAGTCTCCATTTTTTAGCTTTAACGTCGTCGCGGTTGTATTCAAGTAGATATTCTTTAGAATAGCCGGGTTCGCGGATATTGCCATTTTCATCTAACAATTTACCTTTTTCAATAATACGATTTTGCATATTTGCCTCCAAAACTTGATATTAAAATTATATCACTATTTACTAGGCATTTCAATAGGCATTTTAATTTATTTGTATCTAGACAAACGCGCGTGTTTATAGTATAATTTCTATATATCGTTTATTATTAGGAGAGACGTATGGCAAACTATATTATTACGTATGACGTAGGTACTACCGGTATCAAGACCTGTCTATTCGACGTAGGTAACACCATCGAGCTTAAAGCTAGCGCTATGGAAGGATATAATCTTTACGTTTTGGATAATGGTGGCGTAGAGCAAGATACCGCCGAGTGGTGGAATGCAATGTGCGTAACCACTAAAAAGATTTTTGCAAATTATTCTGTTGACCCCAAAGAAATACTAGGAATATCGTTTTGTTCGCAAGCGCAAGGTTTGGTGCTTGTAGACGAAAACTGCGTACCCGTTCGTAGAGCAATGAGTTATATGGACCAACGTGCTAAGGAAGAAATAAAGAAGGGAATGGCACACGGATTGCAAATAGCAGGTGCAAACGTTATCAAACTACTAAAATCTTTATATTACACGGGCGCGGTAGCGGCATCAGTAAAAGACCCCGTATGGAAATATAAGTGGGTAGAAGCACACGAACCCGAAAACTTCAAGAAAGCATACAAGTGGCTCGACGTTAAGGAATTCCTTATCTCTCAATGTACCGGCGAGTGTATTATGACTGCGGATAGTGCTTTTGGTACTCTTATTTACGATATTCGTAAGCATACTTGGTCAAAGCAAATGTGTAAAATGCTTGGAGTTGACACCCGCCATCTTGCACCCATCAAAAAGAGCACGGATTGCGTAGGCGTTGTAACAGCAAAAGCTAGTGCCGAGCTTGGTCTTGCCGAAGGAACCAAGGTATTCGGCGGCGGTATGGATGCCGCGCTAATAGGCGTAGGTGCAGGTGCAACCGAAGTGGGTGATACCCATATTTATAGCGGTACGTCGGGTTGGGTTGGTACCGTAGTAGATAAGTCAATGGTAGACACCTCCGCAATGATAGCCGCAACCGTAGGAGCAGAGAGCGGAAAGTATAATTATTTTGCAGAAATGGAAACTTCCGGTAAATGCTTGGAATGGGTTAAAAATCATCTTGCTCTTGACGAGATAGGAATATATCTCAAGACCACAAACGTAACCGAGGGAGAAGATATCGAAAAGAAATATACCTCTCTATACGATTATATGACCGAGGTATGCAACACCATTCCCGCAGGCTGTGGCGGTGTTATTTTTACTCCGTGGTTGCACGGTAATCGTTGCCCCTTCGAAGACCCCAATGCAAGAGGTATGTTCTTTAATATCAGCCTAGAAACGGGCAAAACAGAGCTTATCCGTGCCGTATTGGAGGGCGTTTGCTTCCACCAAAGATGGATGCTGGAAGCCGAGGCTAAGAAAGCAAAGATTAGTGATGCAATACGTTTTGTAGGCGGTGGCGCACTTTCCAACTTTACCGCACAACTTCTTGCAGATATCACCGGACACGTTGTCGAGGTTGTTAAGGACCCCCAAAACGTAGGCGCAGTAGGTGCTTGTGCTTGTGTAGCGGCAGGTCTTGGACTAATCGAAAGCGTATCTAAGGTAAAAGAGTATATCGAGGTAGAAAAGACCTTTACTCCCAACCTTGAAAACAAGGCTATATACGACAAAAACTTTGCAGTATTTAAGCAACTATACAAATCCAACAAGGCAAATTACGCATTGTTAAATAAATAATAAGAGAGAAAAAAAGTGAAAAAAATTGACGTTAAAGGATTGTTTGGAAAAGTTAAAGGAATGTGGAGTACTCCTCTAGAGGGTAGATATCTTAACCTAAAAGAGATACTCTCGTTTGGCGGTACCGCACTTGGCGTTAGCTTTATAGTTAATATTATATCTTCGCTAATAACCGCTACACAAATTTCGGAAGTTTATCAAATAGGCGTTATGCACGGACCTATCATTTGCTTGGTAGCAAGTGTGCTAGGTTTAGTTTTGCAACCTATTTATGGTAAGCTACTCCAAAATACCAACACTAAATGGGGAAGATACAAACCATATTTGATATTTATTGCACCCGTCATATCCGTATGTGCAATTCTTGCTACTTGGCAACTTCAAAACTTGAGCGAAACCTCTAGAATGATTTATGCATATTTGGTATGTGTTCCTACTCTAGTTCTATGGAACTTGTGGAATAACACCTTCAATATGATGCCTGCAGTAATTACCCCTAACCAACAAGAACGTACCGATATTTGGGCACCTATAGGTTTGGTAATTGGTTTTGCACCTACCATAATGAACTTTATCAAGGGCTTTATACGTTCCTACTTCCTATCCATTGGTAAAGAGTATATGGCATACAGATGGATGGGCTTTATAAGCGTAGCAGTAGGTCTTTTGCTTGTTTCTCTAATCTTTAAAGTTAAAGAAAGAATTATCACTACGCAAGAAAATAAAGAGAAGGTTGGGCTATTCGAAGGTCTAAAAATGGTTACCCGAAATAAGCCTTTGATGATTTTTAGCCTTGCGCTAATTCTTGGCTGTATGCGTACCACCATCGAAGTTGATGCCGAAATGATGGGTAAGCTCCGTTATGCTACCACCATCGAAGATGGACTAAAGGTATTTAGCTCTCTAACCCTTTTGACGGGCTTTGCGGCAACTCCCAATATGATACTCCTACCGCTATTTACCAGAAAGTTTAACAACAAAACCATCTTGATGGGTTGGTTGGGATGCAACGCTCTCGGCTATGCAATACTAGGACTTATCGGCGTACAAAATATACCCCAAGGAACGATATCGGCAGTTGTAATTACCGCGCTACGCTTTATTGCACTATTCAATGCAATAGGAAGCTTGCAACCGCTTATGCTCTCCGAAATATACGACTATCAACAATACAAGACGGGCAAACGTTTGGAAGGCTTTATACAAACCTTTGCTTATGCTCTCGTATTGGTATTTACCAACATTGCAAACGTTGTTATGGCATACGTTAAACAAGGAATGGGATACGAGCCCAAGAACTATTTTAATATATCGGTTGTTAGCGACGAGCTAATGCAAGTTGCAACCAAATACTTCAACCTAGCGCTTATAGTTTCCGCAATCTCTGCAGGATTGATGCTAATTACTATGATTTTCTACAACCTTTCCAAGAAAGACCACAAGAGAATTATGGAAGAGCTCAAGGCAAGAGAGCTTAGTGAAATAACCGAAGAGGTAGTAAGCGAACAAGTTGACGTAGAACAAAGCGCAACCGAGGTCGAAGTCGCCGAGTAATAGCAAATAAGAAAGTTAAAAAAATAAGAAGCCCTACGTTCAATAGGGCTTCTTTTATGTTATTTTTCTCTACCTATAATATAGTCTACAGACTCGCCAAAGTAGTCTGCGAGCTTCCAAAGACTTTCAATGCTAGGTTCTTTTTTACCATTTAGCCAATTACAAATGGTACTTTGACTAATCCCCAGCTTTTTAGCAAGGGCATATTGCGAAATATCTTCCGCATCCATCAAGTATTTAATTCTTTCCACGACTAAAATTTTCATATTGCTATTGACATTATATGCCCAAGGTGATATAATTTAACCAATATATGTCCTTGGGCAAGTATTTGATTGATTTTTTTTGACAAATCAAAGAGTTTTCCAAAGATATATTAAAACAAAAGATGGATGGAGGTTTTTATGTTCAGAAAAGATTTGACAAAAAAAGGATACATTGTTCGTGCCATAATAATGACTATTTTCTATATCCTTGGAATTTTGATTATTTGGTCAACGTATGACAACAACTTTTTATTAATGATAGTAGGCTTTTTGTTTTGTGGCTTGCCTTTTGCTATTTCATTTTATAAAAAAGGAAAAAGAGCTGAAGACAATGAAGAAGTGGCTGTCTACCAAGTAAATGATGATGGTAGTTACTATCGCGTGGGCGGTTGGAAAAAATTTGTTCTTTCGCTTATTGGTCTTGTGTTGGGTGTGGTTTTAACTCCTATAAACGTTATATATTATATTTATAGAGCTGTTAAAGCAGGTACTGGGGCTTCTTATGAAGAAAAGGTTGCAATGGCGAAAGAGTTAAGTGCTTTGACGGGATTATCATATAACGATTGCAGTATGGCTCTTATGTATAGTGTAAAAAAATCAAATTATCAAGCATTTAAAGCGGGCTATCCTTACAGTTTAAGTAATATTAAAATGAAATGTATAGGGCTAACTAATTATGAGATTTTAAGATTAGCACTTATTGACGAGGGCGCACGAAATGCATATTTGAACCAATACCCTAATGTAATTAAAAGTATTAAATCACATTATCCTTACGTAACGGATTATGATATTATTAGGGCTTATGAAAAAGGAGGAAGCCATTCTTTCCTAGAAAAGCAAAATAAGAAAGGAAAAAAATATGCTAAAAAGAACAAGTAAAATTTTTTGGAAATGCAAAAATAATAAAAACCGCCCCGAAATTCGGGGCGGTTAAATTTTATTGAAATTTTTATAATTGGTCGCTTAGAGCGTCTAGTAGTTCAAGCTCGTGGAGTTCGATTAGACCGCGGTCGGCTTGGGTGGCTAGGTCGGGAGTAATAGGTAGCCTTGCTACGTTCTTGATATTATGTTTCTTTGCTATCTCTTCTAGCTTGCTCTTGCCAAAGGGATAGTGCTTTTCACCACATTTTTCACATACGAAATAGGACATATTTTCTACTAAGCCTACTATCGGTATATTCATCATATCCGCCATTTTAACAGCCTTTTCTACTATCATTCCTACCAATTCTTGGGGAGAGGTTACAATGATAATTCCGTCTAGAGGTAGGCTTTGGAATACGGTTAGAGGTACGTCGCCCGTTCCCGGAGGCATATCAACGAACATATAGTCTACGTCGCCCCATACGACTTCGGACCAAAATTGCTTTACGGTACCTGCTAGTACTGGACCACGCCAAATAACGGGGCTTGTCTTATCTTCCAATAAAAGGTTGATACTCATAATCTTGATGCCCGTGGTGGATACTGCGGGAAGAAGATTGTTTTCGTCCATTGCTTCACATTCTTGGACTATTCCAAAAGCGCGAGGAATAGAGGGGCCGGTAATATCGGCATCTAGAATTGCTGTTTCGTAACCACGTCTTCTTGCATTAACCGCTAGAGTCGAAGTTACTAAAGATTTGCCAACACCGCCCTTACCGCTAACTATACCGTAAACTTTTTTTACGTTAGAAAGGCTATTCATCGGTGCGGCAAATTCGTTAACGGGCTTTTGTCCTTGTTGCTTGGAAGGACAATTTAGTCCGCAAGTGCTACAATCGTGCGTGCATTCGCTCATTATTCTTCTCCTTATAAAGGTTAAATTATTGTTTTCCTAATTAGATGATAAATACCTTTACGCTACGAGCTTTTATTTCGCCCTTTAGCATATTCTCCAAGGTGGTATTATCCCCGGATAGTGCATCTATAATACTACCATTTGAATTATAGCTTACGTACTCTTCGCTTGCAAATAGTTTTTCTTCAAAGGCGTAATTTTTGGTGCTATCGGTTTTGTTAAAGTAGCATATAGCAGTTTTTCCGTCGACCAAAGGTTTAACGAGAACGTCTACGTTGCCTTTAACAATACGTTTTGCTTGCTTGCCAAGTGCATCTTGGTCGATTGCGATAAGGTGTTTATTGGTGATAATCTTTACGATATCGGGAGTCATTGCCCTTATATCATTGCCTAGTAGTAGGGGAGATGCCATCATACACCACAATGCGAAGTGGGCTTCGTTTTCGTTGTATGAAAAATTGCCTACGCCGACTTCTAGCATATCGGGGTCGTTCCAATGACCTATATCGGCATATTTATATAGCTCAACGTTATGCTCGTATAAATTCTTTATGGAATTCCAATTGTGGTAAATATCACCGGTAGTGCGCCATAGGTTACCCGCGCTTTTACCCCATAGATGAGGTTCACCGCTACCCCATTCGCAAATGGAGAAGACTATAGGCTTTTCTTCCACGTTATTGTCTTTTGCATAGTCGGCGGTAGCTTGCTTTATACATTTACCAGCGTATTGGAATTGTAGCATATCGCTGGTAGATTTGTTGTTGATAGGGTTAAATAGTTTGATTTTATTGTTCCCTTTAGTAAGCTTAACCAGCTTTTGGGTGATGTATTCTTGCCAATGATAAACCTCTTTAGGAATATTTATCAAATATAGTTCACCGTCGTTTATTTGTACGCCAAGAAGCTTTGCATACTTGGGATAAAGCTCGTGAGTATAAATGGTAAGAACGTATTCACCCTCGTTTTCAACCTCTACGTTCCATTCGATAGAGCCTTCGCCTGCATCAAGTCCGCTACAATGCTTTTTGAACCTTTGGGTACTATTATAGCGCTTTTTAGGATACTTGGTTGTAAAAATATGTGCGTTACCATAACGAGTTCCGCTTTCTACGGAAAGTAGCTTTTCTACCTTTTCACCAACCTTGCTTACCGCGATACCTGCAACCAAAGGTGCATAGGGAGTGTAGGGAACGTTGTGGCAATAGTCTAGCTTCCAATACTCGACGCCCCAACTAGCAAAGGTATAAGCATCGGTGTATTCGTGTCCTTGTGAACCAGGGAAATGTTGGCAAGTAAGAGGTCCGTTACAGCTATATATTCCAAGCTTTAGTCCAAGTGCGTTCACTTTGTCTGCGAGTGCTTTTATGCCACTAGGGAAGGTGGTGGGGTCGCTAACAAGCTCGCCTTTCATATTTCTTTCCTTAGCTTCCCAACAATCGTCAAGGTTAAAGTAGTTATAGCCTGCTTCTAGTAGACCGCTATCTACCATAGCTTTTGCCATTTCATAAAGCATAGTTTCATTTATATTTTCTTTAAAAACGTTCCAAGAATTCCAACCCATAGGGGGAGTTTTCGCTAGTCCGTTTTCAAAACTCTCTTGGTTGTAAAGAGTGGGTATTTTTCTTTCTTTGGGCGTAACCAAAGTGCGTGCGTAACATAGGGGACAAGCACCGTTTCTTTTTCTCATAAAGCACTCCTTAAATAAACGAGTTTTATAATATATATTATGCCATATCGGGCAACGATTTTCAATAACTAAAATACAAAGTATTTTATCTATTTATAATATTTGTGCGTTAATAAGTTCTACGTTTTCGTCTAGATTTAGGTTACGCACCTTTAATGGAGTAGGTGAAACAACTTTCAAATAGGTAACTTTACCATTTTTCCACTCGAAATCTATTTGACTTCCGCCTCTTAGGTGTAATCCAAGAACCTTGCCGTTATTTAGGTAACTTGGTAGGGCGGGGAGTAATTCTATGGTATCGCCCTCAATTTGGCAAAGAGCTTCGTTTATACCGTGAACGAATCCAAAGTTACCGTCTATTTGGAACAAGCGAGGGGGGTGCATATCGAATAGGTTTTTAAAAATTGCTTTACCAAGCACGCGTGAAATCACTAGAGAGGTGGTTTCCTTTTCTCTTAGCCTTGCCGAAAGGCACAATGCCCAAGCCCCACTCCAACCAAAGTATTGCTTCACGTTATAAATGCGGGTATGCATAAGCTTACGCACCCACTCACGTTCTTCGGGGTGAGAGTAGTAGCCTATTTGTCTTGCCGGGTGGAAAGCGTATAAAGGAGAAAAATGACGATGTCCCACTTCGGGCGTAGGATAGTAATTAGCCCATTCCACAATACCATCTGGACCATTTTTGAAGGGGTAGAGTTTGTTTAGCACATCTTGAACTTTTTCTCTATATTCAGCTTCTTGGAAGAAGTCCAAATAATCGCTTAAACTTTGTTTAACAATACCCATTTCAAAGGCGGAAGCATAATCTAAAAAACATATTTTGCCATTTTTAGTAAAGGCATTTTCGGGGCTGGCGGAGGGACAGGTAACGTAGTAACCATCGTGCTCTACTAGATAATCCAAAATAAAAGCAACGTTATTTTTTAGGATTTGAGCAAGTTTATCTTTATATTCTTCTAATCCACCATATGAGTAATGCTCGTATATTTCGTTAGTTAACCACGCACCGCAAAGGGGGGCAAACATATATTGCGGATTGCCTTTGACTGGGGCGGATTTGCGCCAAATATCGGTGTTGTGATTTACGCAAAAGCCACTTGCTCCATAGTTGGTTTGGGCGGTGGATTTACCACGCAAGGAAAGCTCGTAAACCATATCGAAATAGGGTGCAACACATTCGCTGAGTCCTATTTGAGAGGTAGGCCAATAGTTCATTTGAGCATTTATGTTAGTGGTATAATTGCTCGACCAGGGTGGACGGATATTATCGTTCCAAATGCCTTGTAAGTTGAGGGGTTGACCGCCCTTACGCGAGCCTGCAATGGTAAGATACTTACCATAGTTATAAAATAAGGACAATAGCTCGGGGGTGATTTTACCCAGCCTTGCTTTATAGTATAGCTTATCGGTATATTGACCTTTATCGGTAGCGAGTTCAAGTGAGTGCCGATTATAAAGCGCAGTATAGTCGCTAATATGCTCCGCTTTTAGGCTTTCGTAATCGTAGGACAAAGAGTCAAGGCGAGCGCGACAAAGGTTTAGGGGGTAATCATAGTCGTTTATAGGAACCTCGTTGTAGGCGGTAAAACCGGTTGCGGTAGTTGCGTAAATTACCATTTCTTTTGCTCCCTTTACCGCGTACCCCTTTTGCGAATAGCTGATAGAACCATCTGTTTTTACGCGTGTAACAAGTGCAAAAGACATTCCGAGCAAATCGTTATATTTAACGGCATCGGGCATGGGGCCCATATAAGAGGGCACTACGTGGTCGGGTGCTTGACCGACTAAGACTATATCTTCACCATAAGAAACCTTATGAGCGGGTATTTTAGATGAGGAGGTAATAAAAGCATCAAAAGGGGTAGGCGCGTAAACTTTGTAAACGAATACACGCGCGGGATAGGAGCAAAAGGCTTCGCGCTTACTAGTGCCTGTTTTAAGGTTAAATAGTGCTTTGCTTATATCTAACGTTCTTTCATAAAGACTGCGTTTGATACCCTTAAATTTGATATTTAGTTCCCCAAGAGGAAGATATCCCTCGCTATAATCACCGCATAGCTTATCTTCTACCAGCTTATCGGCAAGGTGGTTTTCACCCCTAAAAATCAGCTCGCGAACGCTACTCAAGTTATCAAGGCTTTGGTGGTTATCGTGTTTTTTTGGCCTTCCCGACCAAAGGGAGCTATCGTTAAACGCAATACGTTCATTGTGTACTCCACCATAAACCATCGCGCCCATAATTCCGTTACCGAGCGGTAGCGCGTTTATCCATTTTTTTGCAGGGGATTTATAACGTAAAATCTTCATAAGTACTTCCTATTTTTTGTTTATTTCTCTCATTAGTTTATCAAAGTCATCGTGTTTAAGGTAACTTTCAAGTGCGATTGCAAGGTCGTCGAAGAGCTTTTGGAAGGTATCTCTATCTTCTGCCTTAACGTTAGAAAGCACGTAGTCTGCAAGGTTGTATGCACCATCACGACCAACGCCTATTCTAATTCGTTTAAAAGCGGTGGTGCCGATACACTCGACGATACTCTTCATACCATTATGCGTGCCTGCACTTCCCGAAGCTCTTACTCTAATGGAAAAACGGTCTATATCGATATCGTCGTATATAACCACCAAGTCGTTAGGAGTAGCACCATATTTTTGTAGAAGACTCTTTACCGATTGACCGGATAGGTTCATAAAGGTTAGGGGCTTAGCAAAAACAACCTTTTCGGAGTTGCGAGAAAAGGTGCAAGTCAATGCTTGACACTCTGCTTTTTTGATGCTCTTTCCCATTTTGTCGGCAAGGGTATCTATCGCCTTGAAGCCCATATTATGGAAGGTGTTTTCGTAATCTTTGCCGGGGTTACCAAGTCCAACGATTATCTTCATAGTACTATTTCCTTTTCTTCTTAAAGTAGTTTGTGAGTAGCGAAGCACATTCTTCTTCCAGAATACCGCCTTCCACTCCTAGTCGATGGTTAAATCTTACGTCAACGGGTAGGTTGTATAAACTACCGCAACATCCCGCCTTTTTATCGTAGGCGCCAAAATAGATATTACGCAGTCTGCTGTTTATAAGCGCACCAGCGCACATAGCGCAAGGCTCTAACGTTACGTATATGTCGCAGTCCTCGAGCCACCAATTATTGACTTTCTTGGTCGCCTTTTCGATTGCCTCTATTTCCGCGTGGCGCGTAGCTTGGTTTTTGCTTTCCTTTTTATTGTGAGCGCGGGCGATAACTTTACCGTCCTTTACGATAACTGCACCGATAGGTACTTCGTCTATCATTTCCGCCTTTTGTGCCTCTTTTATGGCGAGTCGCATAAATCGTATTTTGTCCATAATTTTTTTGCTATCTCCGCGTATAAATCGATTATTCCTCTATGTTTTTCCTTTAGTTCGTCAAGACGTTCTAGCGTGATAGGGTGTTCCAGCTTGTCGCTACCGACCTCGATGGTAAGACCAAGTCTACCCGTTGAGTGCGTAAAGTAATCTTTTATGCCACCCGTCGATTTTGGCGTACGCTTGAGCTTATATCCAAGCTTGTTTGCAACCATACTTGCTTCCGCGCGGTACTTATGATTGTTTGAAAACCCATAGTATACTTCTTCGCCTTTGGAGTGATAACACACGATAAGCGAATAGTTACCCTCGTCAATAACCCTTTTTATCGCGTAGCTTTCCACTTCGCTAAAAGGACAGGGACCTACGTAGCTTTGCGGAGAGGGATAGGTCAAATTTCCTTGCCCTTCACCCCATTTAGCATCGGTATTGACGTTTAAATCTACACCGCGTACGTTGGCTTTCCAAGTGCTAAAATCGGTTGAACCACCATTTATGCGCATCAAGGTGATGCGGTCGCGGAGCTTCAAGGTGAGTGCGTTTAGTCCGCCTATACATAACCTTACGCCATCGATATTGAGCATAGGAATAAGGTCTATGGGGTAGTCCCCTTGATATTCCTCGAACAAGTCGCGGAGTAGGTAGGATGTGATATATTCCCTTGCGTGGGTGGAGCCTATAAGAAGGACACCGCCTCTACCTTTACCTTTTGACAGCATAGGAATGCTTTCGCCAAGAGTGGTTTCGCCCACGTAAGACAGGGTACCGCCAACGTTATTTAAACTACTTAAAAAATCATTCACTTGCATATTAGAGAATATGCAGTAGATTGTTTATTTATGGTAGTTGGTTTTGTTTATAATCGTCATTGCGCGATATAGTTGTTCGGAAAGTATAACCCTCATAAGTTGGTGGGGATAGGTAACGCGACCAAAGCTTATAAGTTTATCGGCACGTTTTTTTACCTCTTCACTAACCCCTCTGGAGCCACCTATAACGAAGGTAAATTCACTATTTCCAAGCGTGCTTTCTTTTTCTATTAGCGAAGCAATATCCTCGCTTTTTATTAAATCGCCCTCTATTGCAAGCAGTACGCAGTAACCCTTTATCTTTTTTAGAATACCGCTTTCTTCTTGCTTTTGTAGCCTTTGGGCATTGCCTTCGTCGTTGCCTTCAGGACACTCTATTACGTTAAGCTCGGCGTATTTGGAAAGGCGTTTTTTGTACTCCGCAATCGCCTCAACCCAAAACTTTTCCTTTAGCTTTCCAACAGCAACGATATTGAGTTTAATCATCTTAGCAACCCCCAGAAGAAGGTAAAGGCGGTAACTGCAAGGGCAGAAACAAAGGCAACTACAAGGAGTACGTAGTCGGTTGCTTTTGCCTTGCTTTCTAGCGGTAGAGAGGTGTCGTTTTGTTTTGCATAATATATAGGCATACCGTTTTTATCATAGCAAGGTATACCGTATACTGCCATAATGGTCTCCTCAATTTCGTTTTTAGGTTTCCTATTTTCGGGTTTAGTATTTATTTTTTCAAAGAAATATAGGGCGAAAACCAATGCTATTCCACTTACTGCTAGAGCAAATAGGACGGTTAGACCATTTAGAAAAACAAGGTTTTCTAGTTGGGTTATTATTTTGGGAGTGAGTCCTTTTTGGGATAGATAGTTGCTAATCGTAATCAAAAAGTTATTCATAAAATGAACAATCATTCCGGGAAGGATAGAGCCACTCTTTATTGCCATATAGCCTATAATAACTCCTGCAAGTGCGGTTGGTCCAAATTGGGGTGCGTTTTGGTGGCAGGCACCGAAGAATAGACCTACTATGATTATTTTAGCGGTATCACTCTTTACGTTTTCTAGGTTGGCAATAAGTAGTCCGCGGTCGACTATTTCTTCAAAGATAGCGGGAAGCATACAGCTTGTAATTATCTCTAATATAAGAACCTCGGGAGAGGTGAATAACGTACCGCCACCACTAACGTAGGTAAAGCCAATATTGGTTAGGAAGGTGCCCCAAAAAGCGCTAAATCCAACGTTGACAAAATAGGTTAGTAATCCTATAACTATGGCAAGGGGATAGCTTATGGGGTTTATCTTTGTTTTAACGAGAACGTCTTTAAAGAAATCCCCATCCTTTATCGTTGCTTTATATAGCAAAAAGGGGAATAGTCCAAGAAATAGGCATTGCATAATAAAGCTAAATATCCACCCCGAAAGGTTGTCGCTTAAAGGCGTCAAAGAGGATATAATTCGCATTACCTGCAAACCCGTTACGCTAAAAAGAATTATTCCTGATATTTTAAAAGTCTTACTCATAGCAATACCTTATACCAATATTTTTTCTATAAAGAGGGGGAGAATGCTCATCACTATCATAAAGGCGATAAAGCCTAGAGTGTAAGGAGACAATCTATTCTCCCAACCTTCGTAATAGGCGGGAGTGCTCTTTTTGGAGAATACTTTAAAAGGATTCCCCGATATCTTCAAATTATCCTTTGCGCACGTGCGGTTAAAAAAGATAAAGGAAATAATAACTATGATTGCACCGCCAACGAACATTGCTAGCAGTATTAGCACGTTAGTCCAATTTAGTACCATTAGGCTGTTATAGGCGGGGATAATATCGCCTATAAATAGCGCGATTACGTTATTCAGTAAGTGTATAATAACCGCATACCAAATACTACCGCTTAGCGCAACGGTGATGCTTAGCAAAAAGCCAAGAACGAATTGATGTGCTAGCTGGGCGGGGTTAAAGTGCGAAAGGGCAAATATAAATGCGGAAATTATGCAGGTTTTCATCACTCCGTGCTCTTTGTAAGCGGAGTCGATAATACCTCTATACAAAAACTCTTCGGCAAAGGCAGGGAGTATAATGACCGTAATTATTGCAACAAAGATATTGAGGGGCGTATCTATTGCCGGCAAAGTTACGGAAGGGGTAATGCCGAAAACAATGAAAAGATTGTTCAATGATACCGAAAGAATGGTGTTTTGTAAAAAAGCACCTATGGTTATGGGGATTGCAAGTAGTATGCCGATAGGCTTTACTTTTTCTTTTAGGGGAACGACCGCTGAGTAGTTGATTTTTTTCCAATAGCAGTATAGTAAAGGTATTATCAAAAAGGGGATTTGGGTAGATAGGTAACTAACAATGACTTTTGTATTACCTTCTGGAATAACAAAATCGACAATGCCAATGGCGAGTGCAACAGCGAGCGCACAGCAATACGTAAATACACCCTCTTTCTCGTCTATATTAAGCCTAAGATTGTCGTTCTTTCTCATTTTGTTCCTATTGTTTCCGCAAGTCCCTGTTGGGTTGCTATATGATATACATAGTCGGTGTTAAGAGTTGCTCCGCTTTTGGATAGTAACTCTATTGTGGTATCTCTTGCAAGCTCGAAAGTGTTGTTTTGCTCGCTTAGGTGTCCTAAAATAAACTTCTTAGTACCTGCATCCATCATTTCGCGTATAGCCTCGGCACAACAGAGGTTGGAAAGGTGCCCGCGATTGGAAAGTATTCTTTCTTTAAGGTGTCTAGGATAGGGACCATTTAGGAGCATATTGACGTCGTGGTTTGATTCTATTAGCACAAGGTCGGCACCCTTGACGTTTTCTTTTACGGTGGGGCTAAAATATCCTAGGTCGGTGGCGTAGGTAAACTTGCTGTCTCCGTCAAGCAAGGAGTAACCTACAGGATAAACCGCATCGTGTGAGGTACGGAAAGGTCGTATTTCTAGCCCAGCCAAGGTGAACGGAGTGGTGTCCTCGAAATAGTATCCGCCTTTTAGTCCCGTCTTTCTTTTTAGAGCAGACATAGTAACTGCGTTAGCAAAAACGGGGATATTGTAGGCTTCCGAAATTTGTGCAACGGAGTGAACGTGGTCGGCGTGCTCGTGTGTGATTAGAATGGCTTTGATTTGAGCAATCGAGAGGTTTCTTTTCATAAGAGCGCTAGTAAGGGCGCGCGCACTAATACCGCAGTCTATTAGCAATTTTTTATCCTCTGCGGTGGTAATCAAAGTGCTATTACCTTTACTGCCCGATGCGAGCACGTCTACTTTTAACATATTAAACCTTTTTTGCTAGGTATCTTTCGGCAAATTTTACGGGATGATAGCTCAATTTGGACTTGCGAAGTCCTTCAAGCCCCATATCCTCTTGTTTGTTGATATATCTAACGCCCGAAGAAAAATGCTTTTTACAAAAAGCGTTATCGAGTAGTGGATATATACCCTTATAATTGATATCTCCCTTTTCAAAGTATATGGCACCTATACCGCTTGGGAGAATTTCGCCAAGCGCAAACCCGATTATTTTGCCATCCTCGATGGTCAAAACGTCTGCGAAGCAGTTGTATTCATCCATATCGTCAAGCACTGCGTTTAACGCTTTGATTTCGGGGTCGCTTAGTATTTTTTCGCGAATTTCGTGCACGTGCCAGCCCTCTTTAATGGTGAAATCTATACCATTATCTATGTGGAGATAACTCCATTTGAAAAGTAACTCGTTTAGATTTTCGCGGTCGTTTTCGTTGTAAGAGCGAAACTCGTACGGAGTGGTAAATCCGTTTATAAAGTTGCGCTTTGAGTGATATTTTTTACCCTTTAGCTCTATAAGACTTTCGGGAGTATACAAATATTCGAAGTAATCGCGAGAGGGCGTAACTTCGTATCCCAGCTTTTCATAAATTTCCTTTTGATAATCGCTAACGTTGTTGATTTCCGTTACTCCGTAGCTTTCCAGAATAGATATTCCTTTAAGCAAAGCTTGTTCGCTAGTAGCAAGAGGGGACCAATATAGCTTCTCACCATTTTCTGTTGTACCGCTAAATAGTGCGTAATCTTCTCCCACTTCGACGAGTGGATTTCTTTCTTTAAACCAACCGATAATGGTTGTTTTTGCATAAGAAGTATCCTCGGTGCAAGTGGCACCAAGGATACTATAAATACGGTCTAAATCTTCTTTTTTTGGAGAATGCATCATTAGTCGGTGATAATTGGAATGGTGGCAAGGAACTTGACGTTATCGCGTTTACTTGCTTCACCCTCTGCTAGTACGAATAGGCGGTCGACGATGATGCCTCCTGCCTTTTCTACTAGCATTTCTAGACCTTTGAGGCTACCGCCGGTGGATATAACGTCATCAACGATAGCAACCTTTTTGCCCTTTATGAGTTCGGTGTCGTGGGCGGAAAGATATAGGGTTTGCTCTTGGGCTGTGGTTATAGATTTTACCGTTACGTTTATACCATCTTGCATATAAAGCTTGAGGGACTTTCTGGCAACCGCATAAAGCTTGTGTCCCAGCTCACGAGCAACGCAATGGGCAAGTTGTAGCCCTTTGCTTTCTGCGGTGATTACAACCTCTACGTCGTCGCTTGCAAGGCGAGCTAGCTCTTTGCCACAATGCTCGGTAAGCTCTTGCGCACCGTGAAGATTAAAGAAGCAAATCTTTATATCTCCAATAGGTAAAATTGGTAAATCGTGAGTATAACCATTTAAATCTACTTTATAAAAATCACTCATAAGTAACTCCTAGAACTCAAAATCGAGAGCAACGGAGCCCTGTCTAACTGCGTGCATATGGGGTTTTACAACGGAGCAATGATAGGGGTCTTTTTGGTAGCTTTCGAGAGCTTCCTTGCTATCTACGGTAACGATAAGGGCTACGTCGTAGCTTCTTTCGGAATGTAGAAAATCGATACCTACTTCTATAGAACGTAGTTCGGGAACGTTGCCTTCCATAGACATAAGAACTTCTTTAGCCTTCAAGCAATTTTCGTAGGAATTATCCTTTAGTTTGAATAGAACCATATGTTTAACCATAATTATTCCTCCGTAACTTTTTCTAAAATATCTTCTTGTATGGGAGCCGTGGTAACAGCGTTAACTTTGCCATAAAGCTCGGTTACGAGAGCATTTCTTTCTTCGGCTTCTTCTATGGTTAGACTCTCAATGCCTTCTTCTTTAACTTTATCGATAAAGTATCTTGCTCTATCAAGCTTCTTATCGGTAATCTTGTAACGGAAGGATGCGATGAATGCTACGGTAATAAATACTGCAACCGAAATACCTAAAACAAGCTTTATTGCAAGTAGTGCTTCATCGGTTTGAACGATATATTCGGTAACGCCTTCTTGTGCTTCTTGATATCCGCAAGCGTCGATAATCCAACCAACCATACCTACGCCGAGGGCACCTGCAACCTTTCTAATAAGAGTCATAATACCGGAATACGTGCCGGTAGGTCTTTCGCCGGTAGCCATTTCTGCAACGTCAACGGTATCGGGGAAGATAATCCAAGGCATCATTTGTGCACCGCCAAAGCCGAGTCCCATAATAGCAGCAACGATAGGAACAACGATAGGGGGAGTCCAACTTGGGTCCATAACTGCTAGCATAATACCACCCGCGATGTAGCAAGGTAGACCAACGCGGAAAGCAAATTGTTTGCTCTTCTTAACCATCAAGGTACGAACGATGGGGAACGCTACTACCGCCATAACCATTAAAGGTGCAACGATAAGCATTGACGAGAACTTTAGACTCATAAAGCCGAGGTCGAGATATTGACCTGCCCAAACGTCGGTTGCATAGTAAACTGCGAGTGCGGAAATCATATCTGCACACATAAATGCAGTTGCGTACATAGTGATATGCCAACGGAAGGATTTGTTTCTAAAAGGAATAGCATAACTTTCAAGGAATTTCTTAAAGTTGAATTTCTCAACCGGAACACTGGTATCGGGAGTAATTCTTTCTTTAACGAAAATACCGGAGATAATCAAACCACCGCCGAACAATAGGCCGAATACCGTCGAAATGATAATCCAAAACTCACTCATATTGAGAGAAGCGGGACTACCATCGGAGCTGGGTTGAGTTGCTTCTAGCAAGAATAGCGGGATAACGTAAGATAGACCTGCAGCTGCTGCAGAGAAAACCAATTTGAAGGTATTTGCCCAGTTTCTTTCGTTGTGGTTAGGTGAAATATCACTTGCAAGCGAGCAGTAAGGAACTTGTGTTATCGTCGAGCAGGTATTCCATACCAAGTAGAAAATAATGATATAGGCAATAGCACCGCCTACGCTCATTCCCCAATCTCTAATGGGCGCAAAGAGCAAGAAAATGGCAAATATCAATGAAATACCACCCCAAAAGAGGTAAGGTTTTCTTCTGCCATATTTGCTACGAGTATTATCGGTAATGAATCCCATCAATGGGTCGGTGATAGCATCCCATAGCTTTGCAACCATAAAAATGGTGGATGCGATACTCATAGCGATACCGAGGTTGGTCATATATTTAACCATTACACAGGACATCAATGCAACGCCACCGCCATCCATTAGGGCGCCTACGCCATAGGCAAGTTTCTCTCGGTTGGGAATGATATCACTCAATTTCTCAACTTGGGAGTCAACCTTAGTTTTCTCTTTAGCCATATTGTTTCTCCTTTTAGCGTGCGTATAACACGCGCGTTATATAAGTAAATATATCATACAACAAAAAAGCACTCTTGACAAGGGTTTTTTTGCATAGCAAAAAAAGTATAAGCTTGTTAAATAAAAAAGCACTCTTGAGAGTGCTTTTACGACGTATCGGTTTTTAGGTTAGATTTTTTCGGCACAACAATGCGTGTGGGTGTTACCAAGGCATCTAAATCCGTCGGCTCTTCCCTTTAAAGTTTTTATGCCGAACCTAATGGAACGGAAGTGATTATATAGCATAATGAAATCTCCGTCGCCATTGTGCTTTTCGTTAAATACCATTTGAGAGGTGAATTTTTGTAGCGCTTCTTTTTGCTTTTTAACGTGCTTACCACCCGTCTTAAAATAGGTGTTGGGACTATCAGTATAATAGAAAGCAAGCAAAGATGGAGTTGCGTTGGTATCGTTTGCAAACTCTTTTGCAAAGGGTGCGTTGGAAGCAAGATGATAGGCGTTTGCCGAAGCTCTACCCACGTTCAAGTGGTCGATGTGGCATTCCGTTTGAAGATTGGGGTCGGGAGCAAAAACAGCTTGGGGTTTAATCTCGATAATCTTTTTTGCAATAGCTTGGGTAATCTCTTTTTGGTCGTAGATACCACAGTCGCTAAATGGTAAAAAGTGAACCTTTTCTACACCCATAACTTTCGCTGCTTCGAGGGCTTCTTCTTGGCGAGTTTTTATCAAATCTGCTTTATCATAGTTCGCGGTTTGGGAACCGTAACAGCCGTCAGTAGCAACCAAGTACGTTACTTTTTTGCCCATTTCGACAAGGCGAGAAACGGTTGCGCCAGCGCCCACTTCTATGTCGTCCGGATGGGGCCCTATGAATAGATATTCTTCGAACGCATCTATCTTAGGAATAGGAACAACAAATTTTTTGAGTATCCAAGTTATAAAGGACATATTGGTACCTCCTTATAAAATAGGGGAGCACAAGGCTCCCCTTAGTATTATTTGGGTTGTGGAACAGTGAATTTAGGGCCGGTATATACGATTTCTAACTTATAGCTTTCGTATTCAAGAGCGAGTATACCTTGCGTATTGCTTTCGTTGGCACCCGGCTCGTTTTGGTAAACTATTATAGCGGAAATTCTATCATATGAAAGTTCTATCGTTAAATATTTACCTTCAAATACGCTTTTTTCACCATTTGCTTCTTCATATGCGCGTGCATATGCATCGCTAATTTTAGCGGTTATAGTAACGACTTTACCTTTTTTCTCCACTTTGCCGTTTTGCGTTTCATCTATTACGAGGTCTTCTCTTTTGAGCGATTTTAGTTCTTTGAGCTTAGCTTCAAGGGTATACTCTTTGAATTTGTCGCTTATAACGTAATCTTTTGCAAGCATATTTTCAAAGGCGTAAGAGTCTTCGTTGGTAAGTGCGTTTTGACCATTTATATTTCCGCGAGTTGCAAGATAAGAGTTACCATCATCGGAATATCCGCAATATTGTTCGTATACAAGTTTGCCATCATATGAATTAGTAACTTTTGCTTTAAGGTTTTTATAGTCGTAATCGCCATCACTTTCTTTAACGAAATTATAGTCTTTGTCTATATCACAAAGAACGTTTACCGTCGTTGTTTTAACGAGGTTAGTTATGCCTGCGCGAGGAGTAGAAACGTTTTCTTTCCAATAGAAGATATGTGCATTGTCGTTGTGCAAAGTATTTTCTATCGCAGTTTGCAATAATTCGTATCCTTCGTCAGGGGTAAGGGACTGACATCCGCTCAAAAGGCAGGTGAAGAGTATTGTGGCTAACAACGTTAGACAAAGAATGAATTTAGTGACTTTTTTCATTATTCGTTACCTCCTTCGTCGATGGTGGACGCAACTTCTTTTTCTTCAATTTCTACTTTTTCAGTAGGCGCCAGACGAGCCTTTTTCTTTTCTTCGGCTTTTTGTCTTCTAGCGAGTATCTTTGCTTGTTTTTCTGGCGAGAAAGATTCGAAGCGAGCTTGTTTTTCTTCCAATAGTTCTTGTTTTCTACGCTCGCGTTCCTCTTGTTCCTTGCGGATTAATTCTTCTTCATGTTGTTTTATTTCTTCTAGAGCTTTTTCATACAATGCTTCAATTTCCGGATAATAAAGTCTATTTTCACTCTCAGCAAAGAGTTCAATCTTTGTGTTGTAGTAATTGAATACTTCGTTAAATTTTATGAGTGCTTTTTCTGCAACGTCTATAGCTTTATCTCGTGCTTTGATTGCTTCCTTATCTTTAATATCGGTAACGACAATATTATGAGCCGCTTCAACTTTTTCATAAAGGTTTTCCGGAATATTTTCCCCATAAACTTTGTTGATTTCCGCTATCATCTTGTTGTAGCGTTTAATCTCCTTGTGGTAAAGTTTGTTGAGTTTTTTATCTTCCGGCTCCGCAATGTGGAAATCTTCGAATGAAATCCTGCGGATTTCATAAGGAGTATACTCCTTAATTGCTTTAGCTATTTCGAGTAAAAGAGCATTTTTAGGAACTTCAAACTTGTTTTCTTCTTTGAGATAAATCTCTCTGTATGCTTCTTTATTTTCTTTTAGGTGTCTTGCTGTTTGATATACTTTGTTTGCAGCTTTAATAGCTTCTTTTTTAGCAACCTTTTCTTCTGGTGTTGAGGCTTTAATAGCAAAAGCATTCTTTATAGCAAGGCGTGCTTCTTTCATATTAGGCTCTTCGGCCTCGATTATTTCTTGTATCGACCTATGGCTTTCCACCGTTTCGACAATTTGCTCTGGCGTTATAGTTCCTCCGGCATAATCGGCAAAAGCGGCTCTTCTTCGCAAAATTTGGACTATCATCGTATGTTTTTCACGGCTCAAACGATAGAAGAAGAAGGGTATTAGGTTTAGAATAGAACCGGTTATGGAAAGGATTGCCAACATTTCGAACATATTGTTACGAACCGCGGGATTGTAAAGTACGTCGTAGTTGGATGTGATACCCATTGACTCGTAAACGAAAGGTATTACTAGGCCCGTTAATAACGTAATAGGGGTTGTAATGGTTGCAGCGGCACCTAAAATAAAGTCTACGCGCTTTCCAGTGAGGAATTGTTGGTAGTCCTTTACTTCTGCATTTAAAACGGGGTCGTAAACAAGCTGTAGTTGGTTGAATACCGCGTTTATGTACATACATATAAAGAATAGGAAGGGGCTTTTATAAGTAAGAACCATTAGCGATATAAATATTATGTTACTAAAATTGTGGAAGAGTAGGATACCGCGGTTACCGAGTTTGCGGAGTAGCAAGGGGGTTATAACCATTGCAATTGTAGAAGCCGTTCCGTAAATAGTGGTAAGCAAACTATATTGAACCATGTCTTGGGTTCCGTAGATGTACATCCAACCGAATATAACGGAAAATGAAGATTCCAAGAAGCCTATAATGGTAGCAATATTTTTAATCCACCAATATTTATTTTTATAAATACCCATCATACCTTCAATAAGTCCAACTTTTTGAGTGTACGATTTGGATGTTATAACACGTTCTTTGCAACCAAATGCAGTAAGTAAGTTTAGTCCGACACCAGCGACGGCAAAAGAGGCAATTACATAGCGGTAAGTTTCAATATTTGTGTATGCCAAGCCTGTCCAATTCAAAATGAGCGGAGTGATAAAATTATAAATAGTGGGAGCAAAAGATGCAATAAGGATGCTTATTGTAAGCAATCTTGCGCGTTCGTTTGAGTTAGGTGTAATAACGCTACCAAGCTCGGTGTATGAATCGGTAAACATCGGTTGAAACATCGCGATAGCAGTAGAGAAGAAAAAGGTGCATATGAGTTTATTATTGTAAGTCATGCGGTCGAAAGGTAAGAAAAGGAATACGAGCGCAACGATTACAAGAGGAAAGCCCATAAATGCGATATAAGGGCGGAATTTACCTATTCGTGTTCTGGTGTTATCTACGATTTTACCGCGGAACATCGCAAAGAATATACCAAGTATCGTTTGGATAATGGACATATATTGCAAGTGTAACGGGCGAATGCCGATAGTAGAACCAAGTAGAGTATTACTTGCTGAAAGAGCCATATAGGTAAGTAAATAGATAACCATATTTCTACCCATACCGCCGACGGCGTAATGAATTAGTTCCTTATAGGAAACAAAGTTGCCTTTGGCGGGGCGATTCCAATGTAATACGATTTCATCGTAAACACCGATTACTTTAGATTTAACTTTTTCAATGAATTGCATAGGCAAAAATCTCCAATTATACTATTTAGTAGTATAACATAGAAAAAATATAAATGCAATACAAAAAAATTATGAGTTAATAATAGGTTATTTCGGTATCGACTAACAAAACCGATTTTTCAAGATAGTTCTTACTATAGTCAATCCATTTTCTACCCATTTTACCATAGAAACCACCATATAAGTCAAAGATATCAACTTCGTGGCTTTTGCATTCTTCAAATGCGCGGGTTATAACGTTATTAAAATATTCTTTCAATAATCCGTCTACTTTGGAGTCGGGCTCGACGTCTATAACGGAAAAGGGTAAAGTTTCATTCGAGGAAGAAACGATTTCTTTTAGTAAAATATCCACCTTTAAAGAGGCTTTTGCTGTGAAATTTTCGGGTTTATAGGAGAGCTTACTTTTGCTTTTTACAATATAAAAACAATAGGTATACTCGCCGTCGCTAATAACTACGTCGCCTTTGTCAAGAGTGGAGGTTAACAGGTTTATTCCGCTAATTACGTCTTCGTTTCCGTCAAAGACGAAGTTGTCCCCTTTGATAATAGCACAACGAGCAAAATCAAGTACGTACACCTTGTCGTCGCTACCGCTTCCCGAACTTGAACCCGCACTAGTAGAACCACCTGTTTGTGGTTTTTCGGTTTCTACCTTTCTAACTTTGGTTAACCAATTTGCTGAATTTTCGGTATAATATGAAGAAAGATATTCTTTTATATTGCGATGCACCGCTTCCTTATAATTGCCATATACCATAAGCTCGCGCTGGATATAAAAAGAGGTCATATCGGAGTATGCGGTTTTCGCGTTGAGTATATCCTTAGCAGTACCTTCGGTTGTAAGAATAAGTGCGTTTTCAGAAAGGTAGGCGTTCCTTATCATATAGTCTAAAGAGGAATATGCTTTACCATTAAGAGTGCCTTCACCAAGTAATACTAGGTTACAATGGCTGGTAGCAACAAGCATACTGCTTTCCGAGCTTATTTTAGCTAGTGCTTCGCCTATGGTTTCACCCTTAGCGGAGGAAACGACTATATTGCTTGTTTTGCTGTCGTCGGAAGAGGGCAAAAGAATTTGAGCGGATATGGTAAAAACACCATTATCATAATCTATACCAAGCCCTGCAACAATGGCGCGCTCGGAAAGAGGCGTTATTTCTACGCCAAGCGCAAACATCAAAATAAAGCATATCAAAAAGGCAATCCACTTATATTGTCGCTTCAATTTTTTCCTCCCTCTTTTTAGAAGAACGTTCCTTTATGTCTAAAAGAATATAGGCGGTGAAAGGAACTAGTAATTCTATGCCTATGGCAAGATATTTGACGAACGAGGTTGCAAAGCTAAATGCTCGTTCAAGATTATAAAATACAAATTGACCAAGCACGACCACTACGATAGCAACTAGAATAACTGCTAGTGGGAATTTGACCTTTGCACTAGCAATTACCTTGCCTGCACCAAATAGTTTTAGGGAAAGGGAAATTATAGCAACCGAAAGCCAAAGGGTAATTGCAGGCCAATCGATAGAACCTATTTCGGTATTAACAACGTTGAATGCACCTAGTGAAGAAAATGCGGTGTTTACAACGTGCCCCGCTTGACCATAGTTCATTACGTAAAGCAGATAGAGTACTACCATAAAAATAGCGGATGCAACGGAAAGAACGGGTAGCCAGGGGAAACGGGAGCGCTTGCGTTTTACAAGGGAAACGTCTTCTATTGTTTTTAAGAAAAGCATTGGGGAAAAATCTAACACCCAAAATAGTACGTTATCAAAAGAATTTGCAATAGGTACTATACCTTTTGCGCCTATGGGAAGAACGTTATCGGGCTTTAACTTTAGCTTACCAAAAAGCAGTCCGATTACTATAGCAACGGGGATAAGCCAAGTGATTTGTTCAACTAGTCTTCCCAGCCCCTTTGCCCCTTTTATGGCTATATAGGAAGCAACTATTATTACCACAATACCAACTCCGCGAGTGGTAATATTATAGAATAAATAGCTGTTTGCGTAAGAGGTGGTTTCCGAGGTATAAACCGAAGCTTTGATAACTATAGTAAGCATTATGGGAACCGTAAGTGCATAATATACGATATTGCCATATTTGTCGCGAAGTGCTTCGAGTCCTCCCATAGAGTCTATTTTTACAACGACTGCGAGCTGGGTAAGCTCGGTAAGCATAATAAGTAGCATAGTTATCCAAATATCCCTTCCCGCATCAAGCGAAAGAACGCTGGGAAGAACGGAAAACTTGAATACGAAAGGTATAAAAAATACGAGTAGCGCGTACTGCCTTTTGGTTATATAACTATTTTCCATATTTCAATCTAATCTTATTTTTTAGTCCCATAGACGAGGTTCGTTCGGGTAAATCTACCATTGAAAGTTTAATAATACTATTTTTTAGGTCTTTAGGAACGAGTGGAGCGAAGGGGGCTAGATAGGGTACGCCATAACTTTCCATACAAGCAACGTATACGCAAATCACGATAGAAACTATCAAAATGCCATACGTTCCGAGGCTTGCTCCAACGAATACGAGTATAAGGCGAATAATACTAAAAGTACCTACCTCGTCGGGAATGGCGTATAGACCTATGCTGGAAAGTGCGGTTATAAGAACGGTAAGGGAGGATAGCAGTCCCGCGTTAACCGCTGTTTCACCGAGAATAATACCGCCAACGACACTCATTGCCATACCTAGAAATCTTGGCATACGTACGCTTGCCTCTCCCAGCACTTCGAAAAGAACTAGGGCAATAAGCATTTCGGTAACGGGGCTAAAAGGGATACCGGTAGTGCTATTTATTATGGTTACAAGAAGCTTCAAGGGAAGCAGTTGGTATTGGTGGGATTGGAATGCGACGAACATTCCCGGTAGGAAAATGGCAAAAAACACACCTAACAGACGCATAACTCTTATTACCGAGGTGCGTATGGGTCTGCGATAAAAGTCTTCGCTATCGTAAAAATCCTCTATTATCATAAAGGGTAGAGTGAGAACGGTTGGCGAACCATCGACGATTATTGCCACTCTACCATCAAGGAGCTTGCTTGCTAAAATATCGGGTTTTTCGGTGGAACCCGTTTGTTTAAATATGGAATATTTGCGGTCTTCAAGGAGCTTTGCAATATACGAGGCGTCAATGATGCCGTCGATATCGATTTTCTTTAACTTTCGTTCGATTTCGTTTACGACTTTGCGGTTTGCAATACCTTTTATATAGCAAAGCTCAAGGTGGGTTTTGGAGTATCTGCCCACAGTAAATGATTTGAATACAAGGTTTCCGTTAGGAAAACGTCGTCTTATTAAAGTGATATTGGTTTTAAAACTCTCGGTAAAGCCTTCACGAGGCCCTTTTATAACGCTAGATACGGGGGGCTCCATAATGGGGCGTGACATAAACCCCTGCGCCGAGCATACCGCATAGCCCTTTGCGTTATCAAATAGAATAAGGCTACCGCCTGTTAATAATTTTTCCAAAGCATCTTTTCTGCTGGAAAAGAACTCCAGCTTCTCGCTTGTTTCTACCACTCCGTCAAGTGCGGTTATATCTTCTTTAATAAGTGCCCCGTTGCGAATAATGGGCTCCACTATGCCGAGGTCGATGGTTTTTACGTCTATCATACCGTCAAGATATAATAAAGCCACCTTTCTATTTTCAACCGAAAGGCGCCTTTCGACTAGGTCGGTGGAGTAGTTGAGGGCTTTTTTGATTTTTTTAATTTCGGTTTCAAGCACAATCATAAAATAAATTGTTGCCAAAAACCTAAAAATAATTCTATAGATTATCTAAAAAACGAGCATTTTTCCATTTACCGAAAAAGAAATATATCATACCGGGGATAGCGGTACCATAAGCTGCGAGTCCATAGCCGAGGAATAAACCGAAAAGCCCCATTCCCAGTAGGTTACCTAAAAGATAGGATAAGCCCACTCTAAGAATAAAACCATCGAGTAGCGAGAAAATCATACTCAAGTTGGAGTTGCCTATACCTTGTATAAATCCGTTTGTGCCACGCATTATTATCATAGCAGGGAAGCTCACGATAATAGCTTTTACAAAGGTGGGCGCAAGAGAAAGCACTTCGGCATCGCTAGTAAACAATTTGAACAGACCTTCGACGTCGACAAGATAAACAACGAGGAAGACCAGATATATCAAAAGGCTATAAAGCCAGCCCCAATACACCGATTTTTTTGTGCGGTCTAGTTCTTTTCCCGCAAAGTTTTGTCCAACGAAAGTGGATACCGAGTAGTTTACACCTATGGAAATTTTTCTAACCATATCGTCGACTTTTAGTCCCACGCCGAAAACAGCACTTGCTGCAAGCCCGAGTCCGTTTACAAGGCTGGTTACGAAAAGCATAGATACGTTAACAGCACCGCTACGTAAAGAAAAAGGTATACCTAGTTTTATAAGAATTTTTGCGGAATTTTTAGAAGGAATAAACGATTTAGGCTTAAAATCAAAGCCAAACGCCTTTCTTTTTATAAATAGATATATTATGGAAGTAATAAAGGATATACCTTGTCCTATAATGGTCGCCCAAGCGGCACCGGCAACGCCCATACCGAGAACGGAGACAAAAACAATATCCAGAACGACGTTGACTACCGCTGCGATAACTATATATACGAAGGGTTGGGTGCTATTTCCCATTCCGCGTAATATCGCGCTTATGCAGTTATACCCAAAAGTAAAAAACACTCCGCCCGAACATATAAGAAGATATTTGACTGCATCGTCGAAAGCCTCGGTGGGTGTTTTCATCAGCTTTAAAATAGGAGTAGCAAAGCTTAGTCCGATTGCAGTCATAATAACCGCAAGAATAATAGTGAAAGTAAAAAGGGTGCCTATAGCTTTGTTCAAGTCTTCTTTTTTATCGGCGCCTATTAGTTGGGCAATATATACCTGACCACCCGTTGAAAAGCCAAGGCATATCATAGTCATAAAAGTAACTATGTGGCTTGCTGTGGAAACAGCGCTCAATCCGCTTGGACCTACCGCCTTGCCAACGACTATCATATCCACTATGGAAAAGAGTACTTGTAGAGCGTTAGAAATCATAAAAGGTATAGAAAAAAGGAGAATTTGCTTTGGCAAATTCCCTTTCGTATAGTCTTTTATTACGTTACCTTTTACTTTTTCCATATAAATATTATAACTCCAAATGATTTAATTATAATACTTTACTTTTGAAATGATATTACAAGCGTTACTTTTGCATCCTATTTAGTGCGGGGGAACCGAGCGCGAGCTTAAGAACGGTTTTTGCAGTACGTAGTAGTTCACCGCGGGTGATACCCTCGTTTTTGCCAAGAGAACGTAGTAGCGTGCCATCGGGACGTTTGGGAGCAAAGGGTAAACGTCCGCCACCGGGCATCAATACGTCGACTTGAGCTCTTACGCGGTATGCTTGGTCGCAAATATTCGGGAACTCTTGAGAAACCGATTTTTGCATCCACCAATCGGTCATAACCAAACCGTTAAAGCCCCATTCTCCGCGAAGAATGGTGGTGCATAAATCGTAGTTATAATGTCCCCATACTCCGTTTATTTTATTGTATGAAGTCATTATGGTTTTAGGTGCAGATTCCTTTACGCAAATTTCGAAGCCCTTTAGGTAAATTTCGCGTAGCGCTCTTTCGCTCAAACGACTATCGTTATGGTTACGATTGGTTTCTTGGTTGTTGCAAGCAAAGTGCTTGGGACAAGCAGAAGCCCCATTTGATTGTATACCGTTCACGAATGCGCAAGCCATCTTTCCGGTAAGAACGGGGTCTTCGCTATAGTACTCGAAGTTTCTTCCGCATAGTGGGTTACGATGGATGTTCATTCCCGGTCCAAGTAGGATGTCGGAACCACGCTCTAACATTTCTTTGCCTATTACTTCGTATAAGCTTTCTACGAGTTTGGTATCCCAAGTAGAAGAAAGTAGAGTGCCAATAGGCATCAAAGTGCAAACAGCATTCAAACGTAAACCGCTTGGTCCATCACTAGTTATAACAGCAGGTACACCCTTGTCGCGCAAGCTTTGTAGCACGCCTGCCATAGCTCCTGCATTGCCGGGGGCACCAAGCTTGGAGTGCATTGTATAGTCGCCACGCGAGATTGCTTCTAGTTCCTTGTTGCTTAGCTGTGCAACAAATTCGTCAAGACTTACCTTACCATTCTTAACGTCGATTAGTTTGTATCCTTTGTCGCCTGTATATGCGGGTTCGGATGAGGGAAGATTATCAAGAATTCTTTGTTTTAGGCTATAGCTTCTTGTGGGGACTTGTTCTTTTATAGCAACAATCTTATCCTCGTTAACAGCGGGCTTGATTCTTTCAAAACCGATTTGCGGGCTACCTGCTTCGGTTAGTTCTTCTAGGATAACGTCTTCATCATATACAAAGGAGTATATCTTTTGTGTGTCGCGAACAGAGGTGCCGAGGAACAAAGTATATTCTCCCTTTTCAAGAAGGTAACAAGATTTCTTTACAGCGCCAATATCGTCGTAAGAAGAAAGTGCGGAGAGGGGGACAACTATTTCCAAAACCTCTTTTTCGCCGGCGTTGAGTAGGGCGGTCTTGCCGAAACCTACTAGCACTTTGGCGGGTTTACCGAGCTTTCCTTGTGGAGCACTTGCATAAATTTGGATGGTATAGCGAGCGGGAATAGAACCTACGTTTTCCACTTCGACTTGGACCTTGAAGCTATCCTTATTATCTTCTACTACAACGTTATTTTTGTTGAACTTGCCATATCCTAGTCCATAGCCGAAAGGATATAGTACTGCATCTTGGTTAAAGGTTTCAAAATAGCGATATCCTACGTAGATATCTTCGGTGTAGAAGTTTGCATCTCTATCGCCAAAGTCTTTAGCACCGGGATAATCTTCATAAGTTCTGGCAATAGTCATAGGTAATCTACCATCGGGCGACGCTTTGCCGGAAAGAACGTCTGCAACTGCGTTACCCGTTTCCATACCACCTTGCCAAGTGATTAGTAGTGCTTTAATCTTATCGCCATATTTTTCCATCCACGAGAAATCTATAACGTTACCTATATTCATAAGTACGATAACGTTGTCGAAGCTGGCAGTAATTTTATCTAGCATATCTATTTCTTCGTTGTGGAGGAAGAAGCTACCTTTTTCTAACTTATTCTCTCGGTCTTCACCTGCCGCTCTACCAATAACGACGACAGCCTTATCGGATTTTTCCTTTGCCGATTTTACTATATCGTCGGTAAGAGGCATTTCGGGGTATCTCCAAGGCCAATGTCCCCAAAAACCATTATCGGTGGGATTTTTTTCGCACCATTGTTCGTACACTTTTACGAGTTCGCTATCTACGTTCAAATTACCATTATCCAAAATACCTTTTAGGATAGATACGCGGTAGGGAGCGCGAACGTCTCCGCCCGAACCATAGCCAACGAAGAAGGTATCTATTGCGGTTCTGCCAAAGAGAGCAAAACTCTCGTCGCGGAGGGGTAATACGTTATCGTTTTTTAGTAGTACCATACCGCTAGATGCGATTTTTCTTGTAAGTTCCGGGGTGTTTTCAAAAGGGTCTCCGTGAACAACGTCGGAGCGAAGTTCTTCTTGGGAAAGAGAACCGGAAATAAGTGGTGCAAGTTTTCCTATGATTTTACTAATTAGAGACATTATAATACTCCTAATAAATTACTAAAGATAATTATAGCATAGGTATATAAAATGTTCAAGACCAAAAATAAACGGAAAGGACTATTCCTTTCCGTCAATAACGTAGTTGATTTTGTTTTTTGCGTCGCGCACTCCGTAATATATTGCTCTACCCAAATCGTATGGCAAAAAGAAAGGGAACAAGAACAATCTTAACGAAGCTTCTAGGCACTTTCGTTTATCCTCGTTAAAGACTCTGTGGTTCTTTGTTTCTGCACGCGGTAACATTATGCTAAAGGTGCTTCCATTACCTTCCTTGCTGTTTACTTGTACAAAGCCACCGTGCTCTTCTATAACGCATTTTACGTAATTTAACCCTATACCGGTACCACCTTCTTGTCGGGCCTTATCTCCCGAGTAAAAACGGTCGAATACGTGCGGAATATCCTCTTTGCTAATACCTTTTCCCGTATCCTTTACAAAGAGCGTGAGCCACTTTCTATTTTTTATAAAGCCCACTTTTATTTTACCGCTTTGAGTGTAGTTGGTTGCGTTTGTAAGAAGATTGTCTATAACCGAAATAATCTCGTTCTCGGCAACCGAAACAAGAACCTTAGGAGCCTTTTTGACAATATACTTGATTTTCTTTCCTTCAATAAGATAGCGATATTTTTCTAGAACAGCAGGGAATAAATCTCTACAATCCATTACCTTTTTTTCGTTCTTTGATTTTTCTACAAAACTGCGTGAACTACTAATGATTCGTAGCACGATATTGTTCATTTCAGCAGTTTTGTTTTTAATAACTTCCACGTAATTTTTGTCGTCTATCCCGTCTTCCAAACATTCTACCGCACCCGTTATAACCGCAAGAGGAGTTTTGAGGTCGTGGGTAACGTTTGCTATTTCTTGTTGCACTCGGGAATATCCCTCGATAGAATGGGAACGAGAAAGTATCATTTCCTTACGCAAATTATCCAACTCGTCAATTATTTTTTTTGCGCTCAAGCAAAAGCCTTCTTTAGATGTAAAAGGTTTATTTATTTCCCCGTTCGAGAGGTCGTCTATATATGCCGAAATCAATTCGAGTTCTTGTTGAGTTAGCTTTGCCATTTGTATCCAAACCCCCAAACCGTAACTACGTTGTTTACCCCGTGCTTTGATAGTTTTTCACGAAGGCGAGCAATAGTAACCGCAACGGTATTTTCCTCTATATAATCTTCCGTTCCCCAAACTTTGTCTAGAATCTGTGATTTAGAAAAGATACGATTGGGTTCGCTTGTAAGTAGCTCCAACAAAGAAAATTCTTTGTTTGTTAAATTTATAGGTTGGTCGTTAACCTTGACCTCGAACTTAGAGCTGTTTATGGTTAATGCCCCATACGTTTTGCCCAAGCACTCGTTTGCTACTTGGCGTGTATTAAAATCGTAGTATCTACGCAACTGCGCGTTTACGCGAAGGACTGCCTCTTTAAGAGAAAATGGTTTGGTTATATAATCATCGGCACCCAAATTGAACATCTTCTCTTTGTCTTCTTCGCTTACTTTGGCACTAGTTATTATGATAGGTATATTTTTTATACGACGAATTTCTTTGATTACAGAGAATCCGTCAAGGCGAGGCATCATAATATCGAGAAGAACCAAGTCTACGTCGAGTGCTTTTGTTAAATCGACAGCTTGTTTTCCATCGAAAGCTTGGAGTACGACGTGGCCGGCACGCACAAGATAGTTGCGAAGCATATCGCTTAGCTCTACGTTATCTTCTGCTATTAAAATTTGTCTAGATACGTTTTCCATACTTGTATTATAAACCTAATGGTTTTATTTTTCAACTTTGAAATACCTTTCGTAAGATTTTTTACAGTAGTTGGGAAGCTTGACTTCATCGGTTTTTAGCGTAAAATCGTAAGGTCCGTTTACTTTAAGAAAATTTAGGATACCCGTGTTAATAGCATTGGTAGGGCAATGAAATGCACAACGCGCACAACCCATACAGTTGTTACCAAAGTGATATTTACCACTATGGAAGGTGATATTTTTAGTAGGGCAATTCTTCAAGCACTTATTACAACCTATGCAACTATTCTTGTTTACCGAATATAGATTTCCGTTGAGGCGCATTCCTAAATCTTCTATAGAACAAAGACGATTCATAAAGCGCGCTTTTATAGGCATAGAAATGGGGGTAATCAAACCTGCTCTAATTTCTTTTGCACAAGTTTTCAATCTTTCTTTTGCTGTTAAAAGCATTTTGCTCGCAAGGGTGTCTTCGTGTCTAAAAACCATATTATAAGGCATAACGTAATGATATTCCCCCGATACCATATACCCTTTTTTCTTTAGGACTTTAATAAGAGAAAGGGAACTTGCATCGTTGAGCGATAAGGGCTCGCCTGAAGTTTTTAAAAAGTATACTTTTATTACGTCGCAAGGCAAGTTTTTTACAAAGTCGGTAACGATTTTGGGCGCGCCAAAACCCCATACAGGATAGGCAAGCACAAGGGTATCGCAAGGGGTATAATCGGGGTGATTTTCTAGGTTTTCTATTATAACGTTTGAGTTTAGTAGTTCAAGCTCGTTTTTTAGAGTTTCGGCAACTTTAAAGGTGTTACCGGTTCCCGAGAAATAATATATATTAACTTTCATATACTGCTCCTTTTATAAGGCTTGCTTGGTTGTTTACTAGGGTGTAAACGTTGCTTTCCTTCGTTGGGAAAGAGTCGTACCATACTTGTTGGTAAAAGGGTACGTAAGGCACGGTTAGGTCATAATTCCAAGTGGTTAGGGGCGCACATTCTTCGCACCAATGTCCGGCTTTGAGAATGGTGTAAGGGGAGGAACGGAATATATGTCCTTTGTGGCAACGCCAGGTTAAAGGAGTGTATAAATCGCCCTTTAACATAGTTTTAGATAAACATTGACCGCCTCTAAATTTTGCGACCATTTGCATATCTTCAATATCTAGCTCACTATCCGGCTTTGATTCGTCGTATCCGTGATTTAGCATATGGGAAGAGGGTGAATTTTTTGCTTTTTCGTAGTCGTAAAATCCATCGTTACAAAGATTGTTTTTCAGTAGTGGAAAGCTTTTCCAATCACTATATTTTTGCTTTAAATCAGGGATGCTAAAGGCAACCTTAACTCTTGCATTATTATCGTCGCGTATCCATTTTGAAGGGGCGTTTTCGTCGTTTAGCAAAGGCTCGATAACCATTTTCCTAACAATAGCCGGTGGTAAAATCTTCGCTACGGAATATAAACGATGACTTTTTTTAAAGTCTTGCCAAAAGGTATCAGAACTTCCGTTTTGGAAATGGAACATATCGTTTAGAACGTTGCTATCGTTAAACCAAAAGCAATGGAAATTCCTATCGCTATTCCAATAAGGTTCAAAGAAACTTTCTACGTTACCACCTATAACTTTAAATCCGTCGTCAAAGGTGTCGTAGCCCGTTTGTCTATAGCCTTTTCCACCGCCTACGTTATATACCTTTTTCCAGAAAAAGGGTATGGAGTTTTCTAGGTCGCGTTCAACAATTCTGGACATAAGTATTCCGCTATCCTTTGCGGTAACCCATTCGATAGGGGTATTCCACGGAGTATGGAACATAAGACCATCTTTAACGTTGTTAATAAGAAGGTTATCGTGCAAAATGCCCGTTTGACGTAATACTGCAAAATGTTCTAAACCGCTTTCTAGCACGTACCTTTCCGCTTTCATTTTACTTGTTGCATACACGTCGAAGATGCTAGGTAGCAAAGGGTCGCCAACCCTACCCCAAGGATGCTTATGGTTGCGATTACCATATATTGCAACGGTGGAAACGTGAACTAGCTTAGGGGGAGAGGATAAGGATTTTATAGCGTCGACTATGTTTTTTGTGCCATTATAATTTATCGCGATGGTGGTGTCTTGGTTATAATCGGCTTTCGGTGGAATAAGGGCGGCTAAATGAAGAACGTAACGACTATCTTTAACAAGGTCTAGACAATCCTCATACGAACGAACGTCGCCGTATATTATTTCAATTCGACTTTTGTATTGACTTTTTACTTTGAGCCCAAAAGCTTTATCCGACTTTAATAAGAGTAGCTTAACTTTGAAATTATGTTGTGATGCCATAAGAGCTTTTAGCGTTTCTTTACCCATAGCACCGCTAGCACCTGTTAGAGCAATGGTTATCATATTTTTCACTCCTTTGTCTTTCTGCTATAATGATACGAAAGTGTTTTTACGAGCGTTTTACAAAGTTCTTACAAATTTATTACAAATAAACGTGGTGGCAAGATATTATCCACCTTGATTTTTTCATAGTTTCGTAGTATCATAGTTAACGATAAATAAATATCAAAAGGGGATACTATGGTAAATTATATCGATGCTAATTTTGATGAAATTGCAAATGGAGAATTCTATCTTTACGAAGGGAATCCTGTTATAAAGGCTTTTGGAGTAACTCCCATTGTTGCCGACCCAAGCGTAATCACACCGAATGATAGCCACGATGGTAAATGGCATCTGTTTTGTCACGGGCTACTTGGCATTTATTCCTTTGTGAGCGAAGATGGTATAAATTGGCAAAGGGAGCAAAGGGTGGTACCTTGTGCTATGCGCCCCGATTGCAAATATATCGACGGGGTTTATTATATGTACTATGAGCGTACGGAAAACCTTCTCAAAAAGGCTATAGCGTTAGTAAATGGCAAATGGAAATCCAAGATATATCTGGTTACCTCAAAAGACCTCAAGACTTGGTCGGAACCCGAGCTCATAATCGATGATACTCGTCCCTATATGAGTGGTAAAATGGGAACATCCATTTCCAATCCTTTCTTAACGGGAGAGAACGGAAATTATCGTTTGTATTTTTCGGCAGGACTTACCTACATTAAAGATTGCTATTTTTCGGAGCCCACGCACATAGCCTATGCGGAAAGCGAAAATTTAGAGGGCCCTTTTACACCAATAGAAAAACCCATCATATCCCCCGATGAGAACAGCAAATATCTTAACTTATGCTCCGGTTGCATAAAAGTTTATAAGCTAAACGATAGCTATATTGCACTCCAAAACGGTATTTACAAAGATGGCAATAAATCACATTCTACCATTATGCTTTTAAAGTCGGAAGATGGTATCAAGTTCGATTTCGTTAAGGAGTTCTTAACACCCGCAGTAACGAAAGGGAAGAATAAAAATTGGATGAAACAATACGTTTATGCTTGCAACCTAGTAAAGTATAACGGAGCTTTTAGACTTTACTTCAACGCACGTAATACGAGTGATAATATTCGTGGTAGAGAGCATATTGGCATACTTATGCAAAAGGTTTAAAATAAGGAGTTAGGGAACCCTAATAAAAGTAAAAGAGAGAACAAAACTAGCTGTTCTCTCTTTTTTCGTTGTTGTAATTCAAGTGTCTACTAAGCCTATTATTCTTTGTCCTTTAGCAAGTCGTTACGTAGTCTATCGGAATCTTTTCTTACGAAATAGATAGGTACTAGAGCGAATACCGCTATAACTGCCGCAGCAAGGAAGATTTCAAAGGGAGGTAGGTAGTCAACCGATTGATTATCTACTTTCATAAGGTTGATTATCAAAGTAATCAAGGGACCAATCAACATTGGGAGTAGTACGGTAAAGCACATTCTTACGCCTTGGAATCTACCTTCGGAACCCTTGGGAATATAGTCTTGGAAAGAGGACATCAAAGCACTACCGCCAGCAAGTAACGCGCCAAGCATAAAGGTGCCTGCAACTACTAGAACGTAAACGTAGGAAGATTGGGGCATAAACTTCATAAGGTATATTACCAGAGTGCTGATTATAACAATAAGAACTAGTGGAATATAGAAATTCTTTCTGCCATACTTGTCGCAAAGCATACCGGTAACTGCGGTAAATGCGCCTGCAAGAACTATTACGATTGCAAGGGGAACGATAAAATCTTTTATACCCAAAGTGTTCAAAATAAAGTTGATTAGGTAAGAGAAGAAGGTTTGTTGAGATATACCTAAAATACAGCTTGCAGTTAGACAAACGTATAACATTTTGTTGTCTTTAATAACCGTGGGACGGAAACCATAGAAGGTCTCTTTTAGGTAATTGGGATTGCTATTTTTTACGATATTGGGGCTATCTTGCATTAAGAATATTGCGACGAAGCCTGTAACGATGGGGAATGCACCAAGCACAATAAAGAATAATGCGTTAGATGCGTTATCGGCATTATAGAGGAACATTGCAAGCACGAATACGATTACGAATGCAACTATACTAAATACCGACATAACTGCATTAACTTTACCACGATTGGTGGTGTCGGTAACGTCGGTCATCCAAGTGTTAAACGCAGCATCGTTTGCAGTCGAGCCAAAGAAGGTCATAATGCAGTCGAAAATAACGAGTAGTGCTGCAACCAAACCGAGAGCCTCTTCTTTGGGCGACATTGGTATAGCAGCAAATAGCATAATAGTAGCACCCCAAGCAAGATAACCATAAGCGATAAAGGGTTTACGCTTACCGATTTTATCAATAAATCCACCTGCGAAAATCGTTGTAGTGGTAGCAGCGATAGCGCTTAGCCATATCATCAGGGTACTTACGATGGTTGCGAGGTCTTGGCGATGAACGTTACTAAAAATATCTTGTGCCAAAGTAGCAAAGTACATATTTTCTACCGACCAAGCGATTTGACCAACCAACCCGAAAACTAGTGCGCAAGTCCAAATCTTAGCACCTAGTTTAGTGGTTTTAACGGAAGCATTATTGATATCACTCATAATCAACACTCCAAAAAATAATTATTCACCATATTATTTTAACATATAAACACCATATGTCAATACAAACTTATATAAAGAATTTTGAAATAAATGTTGGGGATTGTTCTTTAGATAATAATATATGGATATTGACTTTTTGTTTATCCTGTGCTAGTATGAAAACATGGAACAAATACAAGAAATAAAAGAACAAATATGTGACGTATGTCATAAAATGTGGCAACTTGGCTGGGTTGCTGCAAATGATGGAAACGTTAGTGCAAAACTTCCAGATGGAAGGATTATTGCTACGCCTACAGGCATCAGCAAAGCATTTATTACACCGGAAAAACTCGTTATTCTTGACAAAGAAGGCAATATCCTTGAAGCCAACGAAGGATATCGTCCATCAAGTGAAATCAAAATGCATCTTCGTTGTTATCAAAAGAGAGAGGACGTTTTTAGTGTAATTCACGCTCACCCTCCAGGGGCTACAGGTTTTGCCGTAGCACATAAGGCAATGGATATGTATAACATGATAGAGGACGTTGCCGTTATCGGTTCGGTACCACTCACTCCTTATGGCACACCATCTACTTCGGAGGTTCCGGACTCAATCGAACCATACCTTGAAGAACATGACGTTATGCTTTTAGAAAACCATGGAGCGCTTGCAGTGGGAAGCGACGTAATAACCGCCTTTTATAGAATGGAAAGTCTTGAGCTTTGGGCAAAAATAACGATTAATGCCGTTATTTTGGGCGGTAGTCACGATATTAGCAAGGAGAACATACAAAAGCTCATTGATTTAAGAGGATACTATAGAGTAACCGGTAGGCATCCCGGTTATAAAGTTTTTAATCCGGAAGATAACTTGCTTCACAAGAAGGACTAAATGGTTAGAAGGTCAAGATGGGATGAGAACGGTTTTAGCTTTTGATTTTGGCGCTTCTTCCGGAAGAGCAATAAAAGGAGTTTTTGACGGAAAAAGTATAAAGTATTCGGAAATCCATCGTTTTGAAAACATACCCAAAATAGTTGATGGGCATGTTTGTCATAATGTTGATATGATTTTGAATGAAATTAAAACTGCGATTAAAAAGGCAGGGAAAGTCGATTCAATCGCTTTTGATACTTGGGGCGTTGATTATGCTCTTCTTGATAAAGATGGCAATGTTATACACGAGCCGTATCATTATCGCGATAGTCGCACCGCTAACGCCTTGGAGATTGCATTTGCAAAAATGCCAGCGGAAGCAATATTTGCAGAAACCGGCAATCAAATAATGAACATCAACACCCTTTTTCAACTGCTTTGTGACAAGGACCTTAATAATGCAGATAAATTGCTTTTTATGCCAGATTTATTTGCATATCTCCTTACCGGGGAAAAGGTTTGTGAAATTACTATAGCATCAACCTCGCAAATGTTTGATATGATTAAAGGGGAATGGAGTAAGAAAGTTTTAGATACTTTTGGTATTAAAAAAGAGTTGTTTCCAGCTTTGAAAAAGAGCGCAACGATAAACGGCTACTATAACGGAGTGCCAGTCATAAGTGTTGCCGGACACGATACGCAATGTGCTGTCGTAGCAATGCCCACGCAAACTAAAAACGTGGCTTTCCTTTCCTGTGGCACTTGGTCGCTTATGGGATGTGAAGTAGATACTCCGATTATCACAAAAGAAAGCACGGAGTGCGACCTTTCTAACGAAATGGGAGCCAATGGGAAAATAAACTTTCTTAAAAACATTAGTGGGCTTTGGCTCATTCAACAACTACGACAAGATTTGAAAAAAAATGGAATGAGTTTATCTTACGATGAACTTGAAGGTATGGCTAGAGCAAGTGAGCAATTTCGTTGTTTTATAGACCCAGATGCCTCGGATTTTTCGGCACATGGCGATTTGATTGACAAGATAAAAGCATATTGTAAAAAAACAAACCAACCGGTGCCTTTGACTATCGGTCAAATAGTACGTTGTATTTATGAAAGTCTTGTTATGAAATATAGACTTGCTCTTGAGCAAATCAGCGCGTGCGCCCAAAAAAGCTTTGAAGTACTTCACCTTATGGGTGGTGGTTCAAAAGATGGATTCTTGTGTGAACTAGCCTCTGAAAGCATAGGTATTCCTGTTATTGCAGGGCCGGTTGAAGCTACTGCTCTTGGCAACATTATATTACAACTTATTGCACTTGGTGAAATAAATGATGTCGACGAGGGGCGAAAAATAATTGCCGAAACGGAAAAGGTAACACGTTTTAGCAAAAAAAGAACGACAGAGTGGGATGTGGCATATAAAAGATTTTGTGAAATCATATCGTAACAATTTTTAATAAATATATACAATAAGTGAAAGGAGAAAAAGAAATGTTGTACCCTAAAATTGGAATTAGACCGGTTATTGACGGACGCTGGGGTGGTGTTAGAGAAAGTCTTGAAACACAGACGATGAATATGGCAAAATCTGCAGCAAAACTTATAAGTGAAAACCTTAAATATCCAGACGGAACACCGGTACAATGCATTATTTCCAATACTACAATTGGTGGCGGTGCAGAAGCCGCAAAATGCGAGGAGCAATTTTCAACCGAAAACGTTGTAGCTACTCTTTCGGTAACTCCCTGTTGGTGTTACGGTTCCGAAACGTTTGATATGAATCCAAATACGATTAAAGCGGTATGGGGATTTAACGGTACAGAAAGACCCGGCGCCGTATATCTTGCTGCCGTAATGGCTGCTTATGCCCAAAAGGGACTTCCGGCATTTTCTATTTACGGTAAAGACGTTCAAGATATGGATGATACAACGATTCCTTCTGACGTTAGCGAAAAAATCCTTCGTTTTGCAAAATCTGCTGTTACGGTAGGATGGATGAAGAACAAGTCATATGTAAATCTTGGAGGAGTATCAATGGGCATAGCTGGCAGTTATTGTGATGCATCTATGTTCCAAAAATATTTTGGTATTCGCGCCGAGTGGGTTGATATGAGTGATATCATTAGAAGAATAACCCTTGAAATATATGACAAAGATGAGTACGATAGGGCTCTCAAATGGATTAAAGCAAATTGCAAGGAAGGCTTTGACGTAAATGCCGGTAAAGAACTTCCCGAAATCATAAAGAAATCTAAAGTTGTACCAGCAGATAAGGACTGGGAGTTTATCGCAAAGTTTTCAATTATAGTAAAAGATATTCTATACGGAAATAAAAAACTTGATGAGCTTGGCTGGCACGAAGAAGCACTAGGTAAAAATGCGGTTGCAGGTGGCTTCCAAGGACAAAGAAATTGGACGGATTGGCTTCCCAATGCAGATTTTACCGAGGCAATAATGGCTTCTACTTTTGACTGGAACGGACCAAAAGCACCCACTCCCTTTGCAACGGAGAATGACACCCTAAATGGAGTTTCAATGATGTTAGGCACTCTTTTAACGGGAAGTGCTCCCTGTTTCCATGACGTTCGTACATATTGGAGTCCTGATGCTTGTGAAAGAGTAACGGGAATTAAGCCGGATGGCAAGGCAAATAAAGGTTTTATTCATCTTATCAATTCTGGAGCAACCGCTCTTGACGGATGTGGCGCATCTAAAAACGATAAGGGTGAAAACTGCATGAAGCCCTTCTGGGAAATGACTGAATTAGACATAACAGCTTGTTTGGAAGCAACCGATTGGTGTAGAGCAAATTATGAATACTTCCGTGGCGGTGGTTTTTCCAGCCACTTCCGTTGCAAAGCAGAAATGCCTGTTACGATGCTTCGTGTAAACATTGTAGAAGGGGTTGGTCCCGTTATGCAAATTGCAGAGGGATATACCGTAAACATTCCCGACAATGCACACACGACTATTGATTTAAGAACGGATAGAACGTGGCCTACAACTTGGTTTACTCCCATTCTCACAGGTGAGGGCGCATTCAAAGACGTTTACTCCGTTATGGCAAATTGGGGAGCTAACCATGGTGTTACGGTATATGGACACGTAGGGGCAGACCTTATTACGCTTGCATCTATGCTTCGTATACCTGTTAACATGCACAACGTATCGCAAGAAAAAATCTTTCGTCCCCATTCTTGGACAGCGTTTGGTACCGAAGATAGTCAATCAGCAGATTACAAAGCTTGTAGCGTTTATGGCCCCATTTATGGCTAATTAGAAATCTAAAACATATATATCTATAAATAACAACAGACCTTGTTTTAACAAGGTCTGTTATCATTTTATCGTTAATCAATGGTATAAGTGTTTTTATCTAAATCGATAGTAATAGAGGTGCCGTCTGAATAGGTGGTTTTTTGTTTGCGATAACTTCCAAGAAATTCATGTTTCAACATCTCTTTGTTATATAATCGCTCTTGTAAGGTGCATAGGGGTTCAACACGCCTAATTTCCTTTTTTAATTCTTCATCATTCATCATTTCGATATCGGCAGTACGATTGTCGGTTCCTATTTTCTTAAGAGAGTTTCCGTATGGGTGCAAGTAAGGCATACCGGCATTCAAGGCACAATATAAATCGCCGTTTTCTCCCCTTGGAATACCCCAATTATTAAACCAATTCCAAGGTATGATTATGCAATCGTGATATACTAAATTGCCAAGGGGAATTGGTATGCCGATAGGTTTACCATTTTCTTGTGGTTTTAATGCGTGAGGGCCATGGTGAACAAGGGCTAGGTGATTAAGTAGTTGCATTCCGGGTTCTTCGGAAGACATTATAAGTCCTTTTTCGTTGAGATAGTCAAAACATTTTGCACGGAAAGCTATGCTTTCTTCCCTTGTAACAGAGTGTTCTTTATGGAAGCATTCATCACCTTGCATAATTGCAAAAACATCAAGGTATGCACCTTGCACGTCAATATTGTGTTCTGCAAGCTCGTTATAGGTCTTCTTAACAAAATCCAAAGCGAAAGAAGAACAAAGATAGGTATGTTCTCCACCATCCCATATTGAGCAATAGGGATTGCTTCCGTCGGCATTAGTTATAGCTTTGTTTTTGTCAAATACCGGGCTATCGTAATAATAATCTCTATATTGGTCGTGAAGTGCGAACACATAGCCTAGTTCACGACAAGCATCGGCAAAATCTTTTAGTCCATCCCAGCCACCGGCTTGTTCACAAGGAGGCAAAATATACGGGTGATTGTTATCATATCCATTTTTTCCCCAACCATCGGTGTGGATATAAAGTTTTTCAAGCCCCAATTCCTTTAATTTTTTCATTTGCTCGGAGCGTTCCTTAAAAGTGGCGCATAAGATTTCATTAGAGCCCTTTTTATTGTAAAACTGTGACTTTTCGTTTATTTTAGAAAAAATCTTATGATGAAGAACAGGGGCGCCGATAATATTTTGTATATTAGGGTTACCTTTCATTTTTTCATCAAGCGTTACCAATAGCTTGTTTTTAATAAGATAACTACGATAAGTTTTCGCTATGGTGTTATAATCTCCATCGCTATGGAAACAAAGGCGTAATTTTCTTTCATAAGATATTTTTCCAAGCGAGGTTTGCCAATAAACGGAATTAAGAAAAGCCAGACGTTTTCCGTAACTTGAGAACATTGATGCATCATAGGGAGTTTCAACAATTGCAGTCAAAGAGTGCCCATCACAAACTCTTCCCCAAAGTGGCATATAGCAATCGGCGGCATTAATTGGTCTTTTAACGGTTGTATAATAATGGGTTGCAAATATATTCTTTTTATAACCATCTGGCAAAATGAATCCTTGTCGCATTGGGTCTACGTGGTAAGACTTCTGTGTTTTATTTTTTGAATTAAAGCCCCCCGGGAAGAAAATGCCCTGGATTTGACCGCTGGTTTCGTTTACGGTTTTAAGTGAAAAAACAATATCGCCATCTATGACTTCGGCAGTACATATGATAGTAAATGATAGTCGTTCACCATCAAGGAAAAAGTCGGAATAGGAGGTCGTTATCTTATTTTCGGTGTATTCCGTGTTTTTTGTTTTTGCAGACTTTAGAAGTATGTTCTTAACCTTTTGTTTATCACCGATATTTTTACTAACTGCGACGAAAGGTTTTCTTCCATCGTTTATCCAAGTAAAGCCATTGTATGAAATAGTATAAGAAACATTTTTTTCATCAAAGTTAATACTAATTTTTTTATTCATAATTACAACCAAGTTAATCATTGTATTTCCAGTTTTACAAAACTGTCTAAATCATGGAAAGTGCTTTTATTGGTAGGGTTAAGTGCGTATAAGTTTAGGGTATCCTTATCATAATCTTGCCTAAACAAATTAAAATAAGCATTATCTTTTTGAAAGCCCAACTTTTGTAAATTAGAGATAGGGATGGTTATGTAGCAATCCCAACAATTATGCTTCTTGTCAACGTGCGAAAAGAAAGGAGAAGAAGGAAGATAGGTTATATTTAATTGTCCATCATTGTTTTCAACAACGCCTGCATATTGTACGCCATCGGGGTTGACTTCCAACTCTAGATATTTATTTCTTTTTCCAAGAGTAATAAAAATTTCTACAGTATCTCCTTCGTATAACTTATCGTTGTATGATTTACCTTTTGAAAAAACATTTTTATCATAAGCAACAAAGGATAGATTAAGCATATCATTCTCAAACGAGAGAGAATAGTCAGTTTCATTTTTTGCAAAACCACCAAAGTTATCTTTTAATTTTCCAAAGCAAATCAGTTTTTTCATATTTATAAATACTTTTTAACGATGGTGTTCATTTGCTCCAAGTTTTCTTCCATTCTTTCTACCATTTTCATTTGTGTGCGACATCTATCCAAATTGTGTTTTTCGCGATGGGTTTTGAAGTAGTGGTCGCCCTCAAGATAGTCTGTCAAAAATCTCATACCACACTCAAAGGTCATAAGGATTGCCCCAAAAGAGAGGTTTTCCTTTTCTTTTTGTGTTAGGCTATCCTTTACTTCGCCAAGAAAACCTTTGCAGAATGCTTCGTAAAGCTCCAAAGAGAAATCCACGTTATCGAGATTCTTGTCATCTTCCTTACCGGTATTTGTTCCACTCCTTATACTATCGCCAAAATCATATAAAATGGAGCCTTTCATAACGGTGTCCAAATCAATTACCGTAACGGGCATCATGTTATCTACGTTCACTAAAACGTTATTTAGTTTTGTGTCGTTATGGGTTACGCGAAGGGGGATGTCGCCGGAATTAATTAAATCCAGTACCTTGGAACAATAGTGTTTTCTTTGATAAAACCATTTTACCTCAGCTTCTACTTCCTGGAGTCTATCAAAGGAGTTTTTGGTTATAGCGTTCTCAAACTTAGCAAATCTATCAACTGTATTGTGGAAATTAGGTATGGAATCCTTAATTGTTTCTGCAGGATACCCATCTAGCATTTTTTGGAACTTGCCAAAACCGATACCACTTACTTCAAATTGCTCCTTCGTGGGGCTTGTTTCAATGCTGATGCCACCATAAACGAAATTGTACAAACGATAGTAGCCTATTTCATCATTTCCGTAATAAGACTTATTATCAAGGGTTTTTATTACTCTTAAGCAATCGCTAACGTCTTGTCCACTTGCAAGCATTTTATCAAATATATATTCGGTAACACCGACTATATTTTGCATTAATCCTTCAACGTCGCGAAAAACCTTATGGTTAATTCTTTGTAGAATATAATGTTTACCCTTTTCGTCTACAACTTTATACGTGTCGTTTATATGTCCACATCCGTATCTTTCTGCACCGACAATAGGGGCATCAACTTGAAATTGATTACAAATATTTATTATTTTTTCCATTATTCTTATCTCCCGTATTTTTTCTTTATTTTTGCGTTTGTTATGATATTTGGCAGTCCTGCCCAGTAAAGAACTCGTCTGGCCCACCATAGTTTGGAAAAAATCTTGACAATTCCGGTAGGATTATATAACCATTTGGGAGTGGGTTTTACACCAAAAGTTTCGAGTATTTTATTATGTTGAATTAATTCTTGCTCAAATGAAAAATAATCTTTTTCATTAGACCAAAGCCTTTCTGCTACTGCGAGTAATCTAGGGAAGGTCTTTTTTCTTGCTGTTTTTACGTTAGGCAATAATTCGCCCCACAAACAAGTTTCTACGCCAATGAGATTTTCTTCAAAAACGAGAGGTTCATAATCGTAAACGCGTTTTAGGTTGTTTATGCCATAAGGTAAATCCAAATAATATGGTTCGGTTTTGGCGTTTATAATTTTCCTTCCACGCGCAATTTCTTTTTGGAATTTTTCGTTATTATAATCGATATCCCAACACTCCCAGACAATGCGTTCATCAATAATTCCGGTAGGATTACTTTCATTCCACATGATAGGCGTTTTTCCGTTGTTGATTATAAACGCACCTAGTTCATTCATAAAATGTGCTTGGAACTCATTATAGTTTTTGCAACCGAGAGCAAGATACTTTTGCTTGCAATGGGGGCACAATTCCCAGCGTTGAGAGGGGACTTCATCTCCACCGATATGGAAATATTCGTCAGTAAAGATGCTCATTAATTCTTTAATAATGGTTTTTATAGCATCAACGGTGTTTTCTTTACCAATACAAGCTACGTCAAACTTCACGCCAAAATTTTCGGCGACTCTCACGTTTCTATTAAAACAGCCAAACTCTGGATATGACGCAACTGCAGACTGAAAGTGTCCCGGGACGTCTATTTCCGGGATAACGCGGATTCCTTTTGAATGGGCATAATCTACTATTTTTCGTAAATCATCTTGAGTATAGTATCCTTTATGCTCTTTCAACCTAAATAAGGTTCGGCGTCTAATACTTCCAATTTCGGTAAGTTTTGGAAAGGCTTTTATTTCGACACGCCAACCTTGGTCGTCGTTAAGGTGTAAATGCAAAGTGTTAAACTTGTAAAGAGCAAGATAATCGATTTGTTTTAAGACTTCTTCTACACTAAAAAAGTATCTTGCGACGTCTAACATATACGCACGCATTTGAATTTTGGGAGCGTCCTCAATAATCATAGCGGGGATTTCTTGCCCGCAAGTCTTAACGAGTTGTGTTAAACTGGCTTTTGCGCGCTCTTTTGCAATATGGTCTTTATATTTTAGTTCAACCATATTTTCTTTAATCGCAAGAATATACCCTTCATTGGGAAGAGTGGTATCTTGAATTTCGTTACAGGCGAGGTCTTCTATATCAAAAATACTATCAATAGAATATCCTTTTTCATTAAGCAAATTAATCTTTTGTGGTCTTGGTATAATCATAAATATAATTATAATATAAAAAGACAATGTTTTCAATAACAAAAATTAAAAACATACGTATCATTCATATTTTTATATCTTGAATAAGGCAGGGCAATCAGATATGATATAATTTGTAATTAAAATTTATTGGAGTTAAACATGGAAAATATTTTAGCATTTCTTGGCCATTTGCAAGCAACTAAAAATCTGTCAGAAAAAACAATAAAAGCTTATTATTTTGATTTGATTAAATATTATGACTTTGAAAAAGATATTATAAGCCCGAATATTTGTGCATATATTACATATTTACACAATGAACAAGGACTAAAAGATAGTACAATTAGAAGAAAAATAGTAACTCTTAAGAATTACTATGAGTATTTATGTGCTAAAAATATTGTGCTAAAAAACCCGTTTGATGGTTTAAAGTTTAGATTTAAGCAAGAACAAAGACTGCCGAAAACATTGTCAATAATTGAAGTAGGTCGCTTAATTAAATGCTTGGACATAGACATTGAAACATTAAGCGTGGCAAAGCAACAATTATTTATTAGGGACAGAGCGTTGTTAGAGTTGCTCATTAGTACCGGAATAAGAATAGGGGAGGCTGCAATAATAAGCATAGGCGATATAATTGTAAACGAAAGAACAATATTAATTCACGGAAAAGGAAGAAAGCAACGGTTGATTTATATTTCATCACCGATTACTTGGTCGCGTATATATGAATTAATAAAAATTCGTAAAAAACAAAAAGGGGAATTTTTATTTATTAATAAGTATGGTCAGCCTATTAGCATATATGGAATAGAAAACATATATAGAAAATACGTAGTCAAAGCTAATATAAATGCGAAATCTACGCCACATTATTTGAGACATACGTTTGCAACAAATCTTCTTGCAAATGGCGCAGACTTACGTTCAGTGCAAGAAATTTTAGGACATGCGAGTGTGTCTACAACACAGATATATACGGAAGTAACCACCAATCGCAAGAAACAAGTATTAAGGAAGTATAATCTAAGGAATAAAATAAATATATAAGGAAATTAGAAACTCTCAGATGTGCTACATGTGCAAAAATATGCAAAAATGCGAAAAAATATGAAAATTAGATAGTGTGGCTAAAGATTAGACAACAAGCGAGGCGCATATAAGATGAAGAAAAATGCAAACGGTGTGAAAAGAAATTCGGGGAAAAGTAAAGCTTTTTTTATCGTGGAGAAGATAATAAAACGGATTTTGGCATAGAGTATTTAAACGTTTCTAATTTCTTGAGAAAGTTATAGTTACTAAAAAACAACTATTAACTATAAAAGCAAAGAGCAAGCCATTATGGTTTGCTCTTTGCTTTTAATAGCTTTACTTCAAATAACTAACAATTATTTGGAG
>JAFQOO010000015.1 GCA_017403145.1 Clostridia bacterium | reverse complement strand
TAGCGAAATTACTCACTACGTTCGTAGCTAAATTAAATTTGCAACCATAAGCTCGCGGTACGCGAATTTAGCTCCCGAAGGGAATTTAGCTGGCGATAGCCAATTTAGCTTGCACGTTAGTGCAAATTTAGCTGAGTGCTTTGCACTCCATTCTGCATTTATATAACTTTTCCTTTACAATTCCATAGATTTATTCTATAATAATAACTAATTTATTTCCTAAGGAGTATCATAATGAAAGTTCCTTTCGTAACCAAAGAAAAAGTTGAAGAAATATCCAAGGTTTATCCCACCCCCTATCATTTGTACGATAGAAAGGGCATCGTCGATAATGCAAAAGGTCTATTCCAAGCATTCGGTTGGAACAAAGGCTTCAAAGAATATTTTGCAGTCAAGGCAACCCCCAACCCCGCACTTATAAAGCTACTAAAAGAGCAAGGCGCAGGTGTGGACTGCTCCTCCTATACCGAGCTTATGATGGCGGAAAAGCTTGGCTTTAGCGGTGATGAGATTATGTTCTCTTCCAACGAAACCCCCGCCGAAGAATATATCTATGCTCGCAAGCTTGGCGCTATCATTAACCTAGACGATATCACCCATATTGATTTCCTCGAAGAATGTGCAGGTCTTCCCGAAAAGATTTGTCTTCGCTACAATCCCGGTGGCGAGTTCACCATCAACAATATGATAATGGGCACTCCCGCCGATGCTAAGTATGGACTTACCCGCCCCCAATTTTTCGAAGCGGTAAAAATCCTTATGTCAAAGGGCGTAAAGGAGTTTGGTGTTCACGCATTCCTTGCAAGCAACAATATCGAGAACGAGTACTATCCCGTGCTTGCAAAAACGTTGTTCAATCTTGTTAAGGACGTTACCGAAGAAACGGGCGCAAAGTTCGTTTTCGTAAACCTAAGTGGCGGAATTGGTGTACCATATCGCCCAGAACAAAAGAAAACCGATATCAACGTAATATCCGAGGGCGTAAAGAAAGCCTATGACGAAGTTATCACCGCAAACGGTCTTGGCGATATAAAAATCTTCACCGAGCTTGGTAGATATATGCTTGCTCCCTATGGTGGACTTATCACCAAGGTAGTACACTTTAAGCACACCTATAAGGAGTATGCAGGCGTAGATGCTTGTGCCGCACACCTTATGCGTCCCGCAATATACGGAGCATACCATCATATAACCGTTCTTGGTAAAGAGAACGAGCCCGCAAGCGTAACCTACGACGTAGTTGGTTCACTATGCGAAAACTCCGACAAGTTCGCAGTCGACCGCACCCTACCCAAGCTTGAGCGCGGAGATTACCTCTTTATACACGAGGCTGGCGCACACGGACATAGTATGGGCTACAACTATAACGGAAAGCTACGTAGTGCCGAGATACTTCTAAACGAAGACGGTTCCTTCGAGCTTATCCGCAGAGCGGAAACGCCCAAGGACTTGTTTGCAACTCTCGACATATTCGACGAATTCAAAAATCTATAATTAACCACGACCGATTAAGCCTTTAATCGGTCTTTTTTGATAAAAAAAAGTGAGGTAACAATGGAAAACAACAAAAAAATCGTAGTAGTAACCGGTGGCGGTTCGGGAATGGGACTTGCAACCATCAAGAATATGGATAAAGATTATACCTTTATCATATCGGGTAGAACGGTAGCTCGCCTAGAAAACGCGGTAAACGAGCTTACCTCTCTAGGCTACGAAGTATACCCCTATTCTTGCGACGTATCCAAGCGCGAAAGCGTGGTTAGTCTAGTTGAGTACGCGACCTCTCTGGGCGAGGTAAAGATAGTTATCAACGCAGCGGGCGTATCCCCTGCTATGAAGACCAACCCCGAGCAAGTGCTTCGCATAAACGCGCTGGGCACCGTATACGTCAACCAAGAATTCAGCAAGGTTATGGCACGTGGTTCGGTAATACTTGATATTGCCTCCAATTCCGCCTACGTACTTCCCTCTTTTATGGCACCGACGGGCACCTATAAGCTTGCCGAGAAGAACGAGGACGCATTCGTTAAAAAGCTGGCAAGAAAGGCATCTATTATGCCGGGCGAATACTACAAAAAGGGTATGGCATATACTTTTAGCAAGCTATTCGTTATATGGTATGCAAAAAAATGTGCGTTCGAGTATGGTAAGCGCGGTATCCGTATAGTATCCCTATCCCCCGGACTGATAGCCACCGATATGGGCAATATGGAAGTCGAGGTTGGTGGTTCGCTTATACCCAACACCGCCGAAAATCGTATGGGCACTCCCGAGGAGCTTGGCTATGCAATCGCAACGGTAGCCGACCCCCGCAACGGATTCCTCACCGCAGTCGACGTGCTATGCGACGGAGGCTCCTCCACCCGTATGCACGGATTTAAATTCACCCTCAAAGACTAAAAGGTCTAATAACCCCATCACTCCAAACCTAAACAGCGCTCCTTTAGCCGAGTCCCCACAAGGGATTCGGCAACTAAATAAATCCTTATGGATTTGTGATATTCGTCTAACGACGAGTGATATTGCCTTTCGGCAGTTATATTTGCCTACTGCAAGTTGTGGATTTATTTAATATAACTTTGGCATAGCCAAAATAAAACTGCTTACGCAGTTGGCGTTCGCTTCGCTTGGCTAAACTGTTTACTGCGTAAACAATATAACTTTTAGCCACAAGGCTAAAAATATAACTAATTTATTTCAATTTTTTGTGGACAAGAAAAGCACACTACATTTCCCTTTTAGTGAAGTATAGTGTGCTATACTTTTGTTATGTATAAAAATCCCTAAGAGCGACGCCTTTAAGCGCTGTTTTTATTATCATCCTTGTTTGCGTAGCTTTAGCGGAGCAAAGTCGTTTTGCACGAAGCATAATTTCGCCAAGCTATTCAACAATAGCCTTTTTATCGTGCTAATTTTATTAAATTGTTATTAAAATAATATAAATATATTGTATTATATGGTATTTTGTGTTATAATAATCACAATCTTAAAATAGGAGACTTTCGAATTATGGAATTAACCAACAACAAATTCGTTCTCGACTTCGTTAAGAAGTATGCTGACCTTATGAAGCCCGACCAAATCGTTTGGATTGATGGCAGTAAAAAGCAACTCAACGAGTTGACCAAGGAAGCTTGTGCTACCGGCGAAGTCTATAAATGTAACTCTAAGTTACTACCCGGATGCCTATATCACCGCACCGCTGTTAACGACGTTGCTCGTGTTGAAGGCAGAACCTTTATATGTACTTCCACTAGAGAAATGGCAGGCCCCACCAACAACTGGATGGCTCCCGCTGACGCTTACCAAAAACTCGACGCTATCGCTGATGGTTGTATGAAAGGTAGAACTATGTACGTTATCCCCTACTCAATGTGCAAAATCGGTTCACCCTTTGCAAAGTATGGTATCGAGCTAACCGATAGTATCTACGTTGTACTAAATATGGCAATTATGACCCGCGTAGACAAAAAGGTTCTTGATAAGATAGTAGAAGGCGATTTCGTTAAAGGTATCCACTCCAAGGTTCAACTTGATGCCGAAAATCGTTATATCTGTCAATTCCCCGAAGACAACACCATATACTCTCTAAACAGTGGTTACGGTGGCAACGTTCTTCTTGGTAAAAAATGTTTTGCACTCCGTATAGCTTCCTACCAAGCTTGGAAAGAAGGCTGGATGGCAGAGCATATGCTTATCCTCGGCGTACAAAAGCCCAATGGCGAAGTTAAATATATCACCGCAGCATTCCCAAGTGCTTGTGGCAAGACCAACCTTGCAATGCTTATTCCTCCGGAAACCTATACCGCAAAGGGCTACAAGGTATTCACCGTAGGTGATGATATCGCTTGGTTACGTAAGGGCAAGAACGGACAACTCTACGCAGTTAACCCCGAAAACGGTTTCTTTGGCGTAGCACCCGGCACCAATGCTAAGTCCAACCCCAACGCACTTGCAAGCACCCAAAAAGGCACCATCTTCACCAACGTTGTATTCAACCCCAAGACCAAGACCGTATGGTGGGAAGGACTTGATAAGAATCCTCCCAAGAACGTTCTTGACTGGAAAGGCAACAAGTGGAGTGGCGGTATGGTAGATGCAGAAGGCAAGATTATCAAGGGCGCACACCCCAACAGTCGTTTTACCGCACCTGCAAAGAACTGCCCCTGCCTATCTAGCGAATTTGAAAACAAGAAGGGCGTACCGATTAGCGCAATCATCTTTGGCGGACGTCGTGCAAAGGCAGCTCCGTTGGTCTACGAAGCACGTGATTGGAAACACGGTGTATTTATCGGCTCCATTATGGCTAGCGAAACCACCGCAGCAGCAACCGGTGCAGTTGGCGTAGTACGTCACGACCCGATGGCAATGATTCCCTTCTGTGGCTACAATATGGCTGATTACTTCCAACACTGGCTCGATATGGGCAAAAAGTGCAAGAATCGTCCCAAAATCTTCAACGTTAACTGGTTCCGTACCGATGACGAAGGCAATTTCCTATGGCCCGGCTTTGGCGACAATATGAGAGTTCTCGATTGGATACTCCAAAGATGCGAAGACGCAGTTGATGCAGTAGAAACCCCTATCGGTTATATGCCTAACCCCGAAGACATCAACTTGGAAGGCCTTGATATGACTGTAGAAGACCTCAAGAAGATACTTGACTGCGACAAGAAGGTATGGCTAGCAGAAGCAGAAGATATCGAAAACTTCTATGCAACCAAGTTTGGCGACACCCTACCCAAGGAACTATACGCAGAGCTTAAGAAACTCAAAAAGAATCTTCGCAAAAGAGGATAAAAACGCGTTAGTTTAGCGAATAACTTCACAAAAAACAAAATCCCTCCCTCGGTCATTTACGATAAGTAAACTCCCGTCGGGGGGATTTCTTTTTGCTCGTTCTTCATCTAAACTAACGCGTTTTTAAGAGGCACCACAATAATATTAGAACAATCCACCGCACATTTTTAGCGCTATCCATTGAAAAAGTAAAAAGCCGTTAGGGCGCAGTACTACAAGTACAGCAACCCTTCGGCTTTTTTTCTTTTCCTTCGCCTAGCATCTAAACTAACACGTTTTTAAGAGGCACCACAATAATATTAGAACAATCCACCGCGCATTTTAGCGAATAGCTTTACAAAATAAAATATCCCTCCCTCGGTCATTTACCTCTTGTGTAAATTCCCGTCGGGTTAGACTTTGCATTTTGGCGCTATACTTTGTTAAAAGAAAAACCCCTTCAGGGCGCAGTACTTCTAGTACAGCAACCCTTTGGGGTTTTACTTTTGTCGCGTCTAGCATCCAAACTACAAAGTCTAAATAATTAGTTATATTAACTTTTCCTTGTGAGTGTAGCGAAGCGGAATGAGGTCGTTCCGCGTTTCGCGTTCCGCATTCATTAGCTCATCCCTTTTGTGCAATACTCTATCATATCAAGAACGTATTCCGCAAGAGCAATGCCTTTCAAGGTTACAAGGTCTTTTAGCCAGCCCTTTTGGGGAGTGATTTTTAGGGTATCGTATATTTCATAACCCACGCCTTGCGGTGGAACGGGTAGTGAATTTAGGGCGTAAACGCTTTCAACAAGCATTTTAAAATTGTTATGTATAAGATAACTTATCTTCAAGGTATCGTTTAGTGCTATGCTAGCTGTCAATTTCTCTTTTAACGCACCTAGCTTATGCTTGAGATATACCTTGCGAATATCGGTTATTTCATAGTTGTCAAGACGATATTTTGCACTTTCGATTAGGTCGTCGAAAAGATTTTCTCTTTCCCACACCACTTTGCCATAAGTATAAAGATAGCACGAGGATGGGTCGGCAACGAACCATTTTTTTATAGTTTCCGCGGTATTAAAATGAGTTTCTACAGGGATACCATCTATTATTTCCTCATAAACCTCGTTTATATCGGCAACAACGATAATATCAAGGTCGCTATATTCGGTCTCCGTACCCCTTGCAAGCGAGCCGGTGATAAAGATACCCTTCACCCTACTATCTTGCTTCAACTCATTAACCTTTCTTTCAAATATCTCGTGAATTTTCATATCTAATATACTCGTAAATTATATGCTATCCGGCGGTATAATTTTTATACCGTCAATCCCACTATTTTTAGCCGGTTGCTGAATGGGTTGAGCTTTTGGTGGCACAGCTTGGTTTATGGGTGCGGACTCAAAATCGATGGTGGGTAATACGTATGGCGGTATGCCACAAAGAGCGGTATAGGTGGTAAGGTAGGCGCGTACGTATGGGAATAGTAAACGCGAGCTATCGATACGCATTTTGTTTATGTCAAGGCTATCCTCAACCACGTCGAAAGAGCCCTTTATTCTAACGGATAGGTTAAAGGGTGTGGGTTTTTCCTCGGTTGAAGCGACCGATACGGTTATAGTAAGGAAGAATTTTTTTGCATCCTTTTTTATATCCATTTGGATATTGGGGTTTATAACCAAATTGGTTGTGCCTTTGGGTAGCTCGTTTCTTGTAAAGCTGGAGCTTTCAACTACGTAACCTACAAATCTTAATAGCATATTATTCTCCTACCTTTTCTTCGACGTTAACGTCGTTTTGGGTGATTGCTTCCTTTTTGACGACCTCGGTATTGACGGGGTTTTGGGTTCTAAACAGACCGTTTATTTCCTTAACCTTTGTGATATAAATAAATGCGTTGGGGTCTATTTCTTTTAGTAGCTTTTTGAGGGCGGTGGTTTGTTTTTTACGAACGACGCATATAATCATATTATGCTCGGTCTTGGTATAAATACCCTCGGCTTTTACAACCGAACCGCCACGACGAATACCATTGATAATGGCGGAAGCAACCTCTTCTTTTTTATCGGTAATGATGTTGAATACAACGCTGGACTGCACGCCGTTGGTAACGATTTCGGCGACTTGCGAGGTTAGGAAAAGTGTTATAAAGGAGTATAGAACGGGAGTTGCAACTGCAACGAATATCTCGCTTGGGGTACCATTCTTTGCTTGAACGAAGCCCAAAACACCACTAAGTAACACAACGAAGCTATCGCAAGCGAATAGTTGCCATTGTATGTTTACGTCGGGTTTAGCCTCGTAGGTGATTTTAGCGATAATTTCGGTACCGCCTGCACCCGTGTTAAGTAAAAGCATACCGCCAAAGGATACACCGCCAATAACACCGCCGGCGATAGCAGCGAGCATAGTAACACCGCTATCGAGTCCTGCGCCTTGGAATGTGGGGAAGTTTACAAAGCTAAGAAGCCAAGTAAATCCACTATACATTGCAACGCAAACGCAAGTGGTAATGGCATAGCGCTTTTCGAGTTTGAATAGCGCGGCAATTACAAGAGGCACGTTCATAATAAATAGCCAAACGCCGGGGTCGAACCATTTGTCGGCTAGCTCAAGATTATAGGTAGCGACAAAGTTATAAAGGATAGAAGCAATACCCCCTACCCCACCCGGCGCGAATGCGTTAGGAACTATAAAAACGTAAATAGCGATAGCGCGCAAGAAAGCGAAAACCGCGAGCGCGAAATAAAACCATACTTCTTTAAGAACTGTCTTTTTATTTAGTTTCATAATAGCTATTGAATTGAATGTTGAACGCCGTTGTTTGAGTGCGGAGTACGGAGTGCGAAGCACTCAGCTAAATTTGCACTAACGTGCAAGCTAAATTGGCTATCGCCAGCTAAATTCCCTTCGGGAGCTAAATTCGCGTACCGCGAGCTTATGGTTGCAAATTTAATTTAGCTACGAACGTAGTGAGTAATTTCGCTA
>JAFQOO010000001.1 GCA_017403145.1 Clostridia bacterium | reverse complement strand
TTGACTAGCCTCTTAAAAACGCGTTAGTTTAGATGCTAGACGAGATAAAGAGAGAGTCCCAAAGGGTTGCTGTACTTGGGTACTGCGCCCTGCAGGGACTCTTTATTTAGTGAAGTATAGCGCTAAAATAACGCGTTTTTACTTTACCAAGGGGTGGGAACACCATCTACGTAGTGCCAATAGTTCCCCTCTTCCACAGGCTCCGTTTCGCTATAGTAATAACGAGTAGCATTGGTTAAATAACCATTACCATAATCATCTATACTAATGCCACTCCACTCTTCTTCCGTTCCTTCATAATAAACACTAGTTAGAGAGTAGCAAAGTTCAAATGCATATACTCCTATACTTGTTACGTTATTACCTATTGTTACGCTTGTTAGGGAGCGGCAATATTCGAACGCGCTTTCTCCTATACTTGTTACGTTATTACCTATTGTTACACTTGTTAGACTAACACAACCGTTGAAAGCACTCTTACCAATACTAGTTACGCTATCGGGTATTACTACACTTGTTAGATTACTGCAACCAGAGAACGCATAATCGCCTATACTCGTTACAGAGTCGGGTATTACTACGCTTGTTAGGTTATCACAATTATCGAATGCTTCTGAATATATTATCTTACAACCATCAGCAATCGTAAGCATAGTCATTGATTTATCTATCATTCCTATTGCTATCAAATAAGGATTTTCTTCACTCCCCCAATACTTTACGTTATCTTTTTCATTATAAGCAAATTTATCACTACTACCAAGTGCAGAGTTTCCTAGATATGTTATTGTATTAGGTATTTTAATACTTGTTAACTTATTGTTTCCGGCAAACGCATCTCTGCCTATATAGGTCAACTGCGAGCCCTCTTCGAAAGTAACACTTTCTAAATTTTTACAATCTTTAAAAGCATATTCCCCTATGCTTGTTACGTTCTTTGGTATGTAAAGTGTTTTTATACTCTTACATCCCCAAAATGTATTGTCGTTTATTGCGCTTATAGTATTGGGTATAACCAAGTCAACGACTTTCTCACCGTCTAAATATAAATCGTAGCCTTTTTTATCACTATCATAATAAAGAGTTCCAGCCCCAACTCTAGTGCAAAAATCCTCTAGAGTTCCTAAATAATTGATTTTTTCAAAGTTTTTACATCCGTAAACTATGGCGTCACCCGTCATAGATTTCTTGGGCAAGTTTAATGTTTTTATGCTATCATCAAACTGAACAAAATATGACCATATATATAAATTATCAATGTTTGGCAACGTAATCTCGCCAGAAGTGCCTATATAACTCAATGCAACTTTGTACTCAAAATCAGCTTGTTTAAAATCAAATATATAGCAATCATTGATGATAGTAAGCTTACTTGCACCCGACGTAGGAGTATAAACGTTACAGAATGGATGAGACGTAGGTAGACTAACATTTGACTTATTATATATTTCCCAAAGTTTATTACTAGCAAAAGAATTTTGACCTATCGAAACCACATTTTTACCTATCGTTACTTTTGTTAGATTGCTACAAATATAAAACGCATAGTCTCCGACTGTTGTTACCGTATCTGGCAAAATAACCTCGTGTATAACTGTATTTCCAAAATCTGTCCATGGGGTATAAAAGATTTTTTCTTTTATTGTAGTAACACCTTCTGGAATATTTAAAATCTTATTTGTTCCATAGTAATCTACTAAGATAACTTCTTGCTCTCCATAATAAATTGCAAAACCATTTTCGTCAACTTTCAACAGCTCCTCACCAGTCGTTTCGGTATATATATTCTTAGCATAATAACCTATTTTGCCATACGTAGTAGCACCAATTTCGATATCCAAATTGGAATAGTTACCTATTTCCCATAGTGAAGTACAGCCCTCAAAAGCTGAATCATATATCGTTTGTACCGTACTAGGTATTACTATATCAATTATTTTTGCACAATCCTCAAAAGCTCCTCCGCCAATAATTTCGAGTGATTGTCCTAAATATACTTTTTTTAATGAACTACAATTATAGAACGCCATAGGATAAATTGTCTCCACATTATCGGGTAAGACTATTTCTTCTAATAATTCGCAAGAGCTAAACGCTGTTGTTCCAATTAACTTAAGCGATTTCCCAAAATAGACTTCTTCGCATAATCCCATTTCCTTAAATGCATCGTGGTTAATAATGATGCAGTTATCATCAAGAATCAAACTAGTAGCATTTTCGGAAATGGTCCCCATTGCTATACAATAGGGATTTGTTGAAGAACCAATATATTTAACGTTATCTTTTATTGTATATTCTAGTTGAGTACAACCCTTAAAATTACCATAGTCAAGATACTCTAGATTATTCGAAACTTTAATGCTAGAAAGATTGTTACAATTTTCTATCGCGCGATATCCTAGAGTGGTAATGGACTCTGGCACAACTAAAGACTTGAGACTATCGCAATCAAAAAATGCGCCATCACCTATTGCTTTTATCTCTTTGCCTTTGTAGGTCGAGGGAATAATAACGTTAACAGGTTCACCACTAACACCATTTACTGAGTAGTATAAAATTTCTTCGTTTTCATCCAACACAGGCTCTATTATCAAATATTGTACACTACTGATTTCCAAGTCAATCTTACAAATATCACATAATTTGTCTTGGTTTTCATCAACGCAAACACTCAATAATTCTCCACATACATCACAAGAATGGTCATTATTATTATCTGCACAAATGGTTAATTCTTTATTGCAAATATCGCAATTGTGGTCGGTATTACTATCCGTACATTGGCTGAATGTTTCTCCGCATATATCACATAGGTGGTCGTTTGTGTTATCTATACAATTACTAATAGCGGTTCCACAAATATCACACAAATGGTCATTGTTTTCGTTTATACATTCGGTCAATATAGTATTACACTTATCACACAAATGATTGTTATTGCTATCAATACAATTATCTATCTTTGTATTGCATATATCACAAATATGATTGTTATCGTTATCACAACACTCGCTGACTTTTTCCCCACATATATCGCACAAGTGGTCTTTGACATCATCTATACAAGAACTTAATCTTGTTCCGCATATATCGCAAAGGTGGTCTTTGCTTTCGTCTAAACAAGCAGTTACAGTCTTAGAGCATATATCACAAAGGTGGTCGGTATTTTCATTTATGCATTCAGTCAATTTGGTATTACACTTATCGCACAAGTGATTGTTATTGCTATCCACACAATTATCTAGCTTTGCATTGCATACATCACATAAATGGTTATTGTTGGTGTCAATGCATTCGCTAATTGTGGCACCACATATTTCACACAGGTGATTATTGTTAGAGTCTAAACAATTTGTCAATTTCAAATTACAAATATCACACAAATGATTATTATTCGCATCAACACAAATAGAAAGAGTTTTATCACAAGTATCACAAATATGATTGTTATCATTATCTAAGCAAGTATGAACATCCTCTTCCGGTTCTTGCGGAGGAGTAATCTCGCCACCCGGTAAATCTTCTTTTTGATTATCGTCCTCGTTAGGATTGCTCGGCAAGGAGTCGCTACCATCAGTAACGGGCGTATCGATTTGTTCATCACTTTGAGTATTGTCGCCATCCTTTTCACCACAAGCAGTTAAAACAAAGCTTCCTACGAAAACTAATAACAAAACTAAAATCAAAGAAAGAACTATTCTCGATTTTTTCATTGTTAACCCTCCTTAAATAAAATAAGAATATAGTATATACTAAAATTATATGGAACATTTTGTTCCAAGTCAAGAAATTTGGAACATTTCGTTCTATTATATATTTATGAATGACGTTTTAAACAATAAATTTGCAGAAAGGTTGAGAGAACTGCGTTTGGAAGCAGGTCTATCTAGACAAGAGCTTGCAGACAAGCTTAACGTTTCGGTAAGACTGCTTTCATACTGGGAAAATGGTCAAAGAGAATGTAACTTTGACACCCTAATCGCCCTTTCAACGCTCCTTAACGCCACTACCGATTACTTGCTTGGAAAAAGCGAATTTTAAATCCCCTATCCCAATAACAACTATATAAGCGCATTGATTGCGCTTATTTTTGTTTCAGCGAGGTGTACATTTTGTACATATCGTCATAATTATACTGTACATTTTGTACATTGTCAATACATTTTGTACAGTTGGCAATATAATAAGATTATGGAATTTAAACGTAATCTTCGCCAAATTAGAATAGATAGTGGTAAAACCCAAAAGGATATAGCAACTGCCCTCTGCGTATCGGAAACTTGCTATGCCCATTGGGAACAAGGCAGGTCGGAGCCTAGCATTGCTAACCTCAAAAAATTATGTGAAATTTTTGATATAAAGGTTGGAGAGCTACTTGGTTTCGAAGACGAATTTGGTAACAAGATAAAATAAAAAGAGCCGATAATCGGCTCTTTTCTTTAACTAATTGTTTCACGTTTAAGCTATTGCTTTTTTTGACTTAATTAGTTCCTCAATCTTTTCACCTATAATGCTTGCTACGGGCGTAATAATCAAGGACTCTGCCATACAGAATACGCCAATCATTGGGCTCTTCTTTATGCCGAGGCTAAGGTATTGTCCAAATGTGGTTGCTCCCATTATGTCACCAAATACAAATATGAGTACTAGGGTTGTTACCAAGCAACCGGTAATAGAGGCGTATGCTCCGTATTTGTTGGACTTTTTGAGGTATAAGCCATATACGTATGGTCCAATAAAACATCCAGCTAAGGTACCCCAAGATAGGGACATTAGGGTTACTATAGCATCTACTTCGAGTATTGCAAACACTGCGGATAGAATAACGAATACAAAGCAAAGTATCCTTACTAAAATCTTTACTTTCTTATCTTCGGCATCCTTTTTGATATATCCTTTGTAGATATCAACGCCTATGCTAGAAGCACTAACAAGGGACAAGGAAGATAGGGTGGACATACTTGCGGAAAGTACGAGTACGCATATAAATCCTAGCACTGCATAGTTCATTAGAGAGTTGCTAAGTAGTATATTGGGGATAATATTTGCAGTACCTTCTAAAGGCATTTCGGGATAGAACAAACGTGCAAGTGAACCATTGAAATATGCGCCACCGCCTACTAAAAGTGCGAATACAAAAGATATAACCGTACCTTGTGTAATTGCCCTATCATTCTTGATTGCGTAGAACTTTTGTACCGATTGGGGTACTGCCCAAATACCGACCGAGGTAAGCAAAATGTTGAATATAAGTTGTACTGCGGGAGCATCGAACCAATGCTCGGTAGGACTAACTGCCGAGGGGAAGAAACCATAACCGCTATCAATAAGCTTGTTTAGTCCCTCTATGCCGTTGACTTCTGGAGCTTTTAGCATCAAGGTTATCATTATAACAACGCCTATTAGCATTATTATGCCTTGTATAAAGTTGGATACCGCGTTGGCAAAAAAGCCACCAATAAATAGATATGCGCCAACTAGTACTGCCATTATAACTACGCTCCATACGAAAGGTATGCCAAGAACTGCTTCGATGATATATCCTATACCTTGATATACCGAGGTGCAATAAGGAATTATAAAGAATGCAATTACTATTGCGGAATATAGCTTTAGTCCCTTGTCGTCATAACGCTTTTCAAAGAACTCCGGCATAGTCTTGGCATCGAGTTGTTGCGTCATATCACGAGTACGCTTTGCAAGAACTATCCAAGCAAGAAGAGAACCAACTACCGCGTTAGCAATACCTATCCAAACAGCACCTAGTCCAAGCGACATACCAAAAGTGCCCGCGTATCCAATAAATACTACCGCACTAAAATAGGTGGTGCCATATCCAAAAGCACTCATCCAACCGCCTATACCACGATTACCAAGCAAAAATCCATCTAATGAACTAGACTTTTTGGAAGTAACTACACTAACCGCTATCATCGAGGCAATAAATAATGCGAGTATCAAGTAGGCACTCCATCTGCCACCGCTAACAGCTATCATACCAGAAACCATAATCGTTCTCCTTCGTACAATTTTACGTTTGAAAATTATTTAGTAACTATTATACAACAATATAAAAAAAATGCAACACCTAAGCTATAATTACCCTGTTTTTATATAAAAATAAGGAGCATAAGCTCCTTAATTAAATATCACGATACTATAATGATTTTACGATTTCTCCGTTTTTCGCGTTTTGGAACATTATCCAATATCCCTCCCCGATGCTACTCTCCACCTCGACAAAATCACAAAGCTCCTCGGCATCTTTGGGCGGTTTTACCCTTTTTACTCCCGGTACACCATAAGCTAGGAAGGTAACCTCGCCATCCTCGGTCAAAATGCCCACTACATAGTATTCCCCCTTATCATAGTAAACTCTAACCCACTTGGAATCGGGTATAAGCTCTTCCAGCTTCTTTTCGCGCGGGTTAACAGTCATAATCTCGTTTAGCTTCCCCTTGACGTTCCTATAAAAGTTCTCTCCCTTTATGCTCTTGAATGGAGTAATAATAGGAGAGCTTTTATCTTCCTCCTTTTGCTCGACTATTAACGTCTCGTCTTGTGCGGTATCGGGGTTGGAAGTGGCACTTTCCACCACCTTTTCTTGAACTATTTCCGCTTGCTCTTGGTCGGTGTTTTCGACCTCTTTAGGTTCTTGAATTTCGCCCATTTCTTTTTCATTTTCCGCAATTATAGGCTCCCTGTTATCTTCTTTTGGTTGCTCTATATTGCTCGTTTTGGCATTTTCACTTTGAGCGATGCTTTCTTCAAAGTAGGGCGATTTTTCGCTCACAATCTCCCTTATTCCACCACTCGCCACCATTCCATTTTCGCCAAGTATTTTTACGCCGATTTGGTCGTTTGGCTCAACCATTCCTTTTAGCACGTACTCGCTCTTTAACCCACTTATCATATAGTTTTCTTGCGCCTTGTTTCCCATCTTTATGGCAAGCTGAAGCCCATCGTAGGGTTTAGCAAGCGTAAGCTTTGCACCCGTTTCGTTACCCACTCTAATTATACTCAAATGCCCTATCGCGTTTACTCCATCGGTTAATACTATCGTCTTTTTAATTAACATAAAAAATCTCCCACACTATATTATGCAGGAGATTGTTCCATATTCCTATTTATATCCGTCCTAGTCGTGCAAGGCTTCGGCTATCTTTATATAGTCCTCGATGGATAGCGCCTCGCCTCGTATGCTTTCGCTGTATCCCAAGCTAACAAGCACTTCCTTCGCCCTATCCTTGGTTATGCCAAGCGATGCACCAATATTATTTACCAACGTCTTTCTCCTCATTTGGAAGCCCGCCCTAATAAGCTTTTGCAAGAAGGGTTTATCCTTGATTTCGTACTTATTATCATCTATATCGATATGCACTACCGCGCTATCAACCTTGGGCGCAGGATGGAATAACTGTCTAGCAACGTTGCGGGTAACTCTAGCAGTACCACGTAGCTCAACCGCCAACGTTATTGCTCCATAGTTTTCGGTATCGGGCTCGGCAATGAGTCTGTCCGCAACCTCTTTTTGTACCATTACGGTCAGCGATTTGCAATTCAAATCACTTTCCAAAAAGCGCATAATCAAGGGCGTCGTTACGTAATAAGGTATATTCGCAACCACTCTAAAAGGTTGCTCGCCTATTATTTCCTTTAGCTTTTCATCACTAATTTTAAGTACGTCAAGAAAGTTTATCGTTACGTTTTCTTTTCCCGCTAAAGTCTCTGCTAACACTGGTTGTAAACAGGTATCGACGTCAAAGGTATACACGTGCTTCGCCTTTTCGCTTATAGCCGAGGTCAAAGTGCCCGCTCCCGTACCTATTTCCACAACGATATCTTCGCTTTCAACTCCCGCATCTTTAACGATGGCACGAAGAAGGGAACCTTCGGTCAAAAAGTTTTGTCCCAAGTTCTTTTTAAAGGTAAAACCATACTTTCTAAGGATTTCTTTTACTTCCATTTTTTTCCTACCCAGCTAAGGTATAATTTAGTGTTCAACTAGCATACTACTTGCGTACTAAAGATAAATATCTAAAGTACAAATGATAAAATAACCGTGCCCAAGTGGCGCGGTTATGCTTTTTTACGATATATACTTCCTAACGCGCAAATCAATACCCATACTGTCGCATAGCTCTTGCGCCTTGGCGATTTCTTCCGCACCCACCACGTCAACAAGTGATAAAACAACACGCGGTACGTACTCCTTTGCCTCTTTTGCAAAATTCAACAAGGAATAAAAAGCCTTTTCTCCAAACTCGCTATGACATACCTCTTGATATGCCTTTGCACTCGAAGCATTTAGCGAAATGGATACCACGTCGATATATCCTTTTAGCTTTTCCGCCACCTTTTCTCCGTGAATCAAATCACCTTGACCATTGGTGTTCAAACGCACTTTTTTGCCACGTTTGTGTAGATAATCACTAATTTCTATTATCTCTTGTAGCTTGTATATCGGCTCTCCGTATCCGCAAAAAACAAACTCTTTGGTGCCCTCAAAATCTAACTTTTGGAAGGAGTTTATCACCTCTTCAGCAGTAGGTTCCTTGTCCAACCACAAACTATGCTCGCTATAGCTATCGTTTACGCGTACGCAAAAATCACAAGCGTTCGAACAACGATTGGTAAGATTTATATATATTTTTCCGTCTATCGCATAAGAATAGGTGTTCATTATATTTTAAATAATCTCCTTGCGTTTTGAGTGGTAACGTTTTCGACGTCGATATCGTCGCGCCACTCCTGAATTTTATCCCTAACAAGGGTAATATATTCCGGCATATTCGTTTTGCCACGGTATGGTACGGGAGTCATATATGGACAATCGGTTTCAAGTAACAGTCTGTCGGCGGGACAATACTTTACAACTTCCGCTTTGCCAAAATTTTTAAAGGTGGTAACCCCACCAAACGAGGCGTATAATCCAAGGTCAACAAACTCCTTCAACAACTCCTTGCTACCGGCATAGCAATGCATAACGCCGGAATGCTCCAAAAATCTTTTGTTTTCCTTGAGTATTTCAAGAGCCAATCCGTATGCGTCGCGCACGTGCATAACGACGGGAAGGTGTAGTGAGTGTGCAAGCTCAAGTTGCTCTATAAACACCCTCTTTTGCACCTCGCGGTCGCTTAAATCATAGTAAAAATCCAAACCGATTTCCCCTATCGCAACCACTTTTTTATCCTTGCTTACACTTTCAAAATAGGTGTAATCGTCGCCCGTTTGTGCCTTTGCATCGTGAGGATGTATTCCTACTACTGCATATAGATTATCGTACTCCCTTGCTTGAGCAAGAGCAAGTTCACTTGACGGTCTATCGTAGCCAACGTTAATTATGGCACCAAGCCCTTTTGTTTGCATGGTGCCCATAATTTCTCCTATAAGGGGAGACAGTCTTTCGTCGTTTAGATGTGCGTGTGTATCTATTATCATTACGATATCTTGGAACCGCTTTGAACTGCTTGTTCGGGGGTGAGTAGTACCACGTTACCACTAGCATCGCTAGCGCAAAGAAGCATACCTTCCGATACCGTTCCGCATAGCTTTGCAGGTGCAAGATTGGTAACGACTACTACGAGCTTGCCTACCATTTCTTCGGGGGTATAGTACTTGGCAATACCACTCAAAATGGTTCTTGTTTCATTGCCGATTTCAACGGTGGACTTTAGAAGTTTATTGGATTTTGCTAGCTTTTCGCAAGCGATAACCTTACCAACTTTAAGCTCAACTTGCGCAAACGTATCGATAGTTATGGTTTCCTTTTTAGCTTCTTCGGGAGCCTTAACTTCTGCTTTAGCTTCAACCTTTACTTCGCTTGCCTTTTGTCTTTCGGCATACATAGCTTCTACCTTTTCGTTGATTTCTTTGTTAACCAAACGGGTAAATAGCTTCTTTTCGCTAGGAACAACTTTGGTTCCATTTTGTAACAAACCAAACTTATCCAAATCCTCTACCTTTCTTGCGGTGGTAGCGAATTGAGCGTATACTTCCTTTGCAAGAGTGGGCATTGCACTTTCGATTAAAGTAGTACCGATAACGATGGTTTCAGCAAGGTTATATAGAACGGTCTTTAGTCTATCTTGTTTGCTTGCATCCTTTGCAAGTGCCCAAGGCATAGTCTCGTCGATATATTTGTTTGCGCGACGGAATAGGTGCATAATTTCTTGCATAGCATCGGCAATTCTATATTGGTCAACCTTTTCTGCAACCTTCTTATAGGCGGTGGTTACAACCTCTTTGAGGTCGTTGTCGACGTCCTCAACAACGCCCGCGTTTTCGAGTACTCCTTCAAAATATTTTTGGCTCATAGCAACCGTACGACTTACCAAGTTACCATATATGTTTGCTAGGTCGCTGTTCACGGAATCAGTGATGATATCCCAACTTATAACGCCATCATTATCAAAGGGCATTTGGGAAAGTAGGAAATATCTCAAGGGGTCTACTCCATAGAACTTTACCAAATCGTCGGCATACATTACGTTACCGCGTGATTTACTCATCTTATCGCCGTCTTGTAGTAGCCAGGGATGTGCAAATATTTTCTTAGGTAGAGGTTCGCCCATTGCCATCAAGAATATGGGCCAATAGATGGTGTGGAATCTAACGATATCCTTACCTATAACGTGAACGTCAGCGGGCCACCATTTTTTGTATTCCTCACTATGATTACCTTCTGCATCGTAGCCGATACCGGTAATATAATTGGTCAACGCATCGAGCCAAACGTATACGACGTGGCCGGGGTCGAACTCAACGGGGATACCCCACTTGAAAGAGGTACGCGATACGCATAGGTCGTGAAGACCGGGCTTTAGGAAGTTGTTCATCATCTCGTTTCTTCTAGATACGGGAGTGATAAAATCGGGATTATCCTCATAGTGCTTTATGAGAGCATCGGCATACTTGCTCATCTTGAAGAAATATGCTTCTTCCTCTGCGAGCTTAACTTCTCTACCGCAGTCGGGGCACTTTCCATCTACTAGCTGAGACTCCGTCCAGAAGGATTCGCAAGGAGTGCAATACCAACCCTTGTAGGAACCCTTATATATATCGCCTTGCTCGTAAAACTTTTTGAATAGCTTTTGAACTTGCTTTTCGTGATAGGTATCGGTTGTACGGATAAAATGATTGTAGGAAGTGTCCATCAAATCCCAAATATTTTTGATGGTTCCTGCAACGTCATCGACAAAAGCTTTGGGGGATATACCCTTATCTTTTGCTTTTAACTCTATCTTTTCACCGTGTTCGTCGGTACCGGTTTGAAAATGAACGTCATAGCCTTGCATTCTCTTGAAGCGAGCAATAAAGTCGGAAAGAACTATTTCGTAGGTGTTGCCGATGTGGGGCTTACCGGAAGTATAGGCTATAGCTGTTGTGATATAAAATTTTTCTTTATTCATTTTTTACTCCGTATTTTCGTTTACTGTGATAAATATTACCATATTTATCAAGTTAAGTAAACACTTTTTGTCTAAAAACCTATAGAGTTGGCAACAATTTAGGTTGAGAAAGAATAATTATGAGTAAGGAAGCTATTATGATTAAACGTGGGGAAATATATTATGCCGATTTGAGTCCCGTCGTCGGCAGTGAGCAAGGGGGCGTGCGCCCCGTTCTCATTGTGCAAAACGACGTGGGCAACAAATATTCCCCTACCGTAATTGTTGGAGCGATAACCTCTAAGCTGGATAAAGCCAAACTCCCCACACACGTGGAGCTGGGTGTTTCTACGGGACTAGAAAAAGAAAGTGTACTGCTACTAGAGCAACTACGCACAATAGATAAAGCGCGTCTAAAGTCCCGCGTCGGTGAAATAACCAGCGACACAATGCGGAAAGTTAATAACGCGCTTATGATTTCATTAGGTTTCTTTATATAGCAAATTTTGTATCTTTAGATACTAATTTTCCTCTATTTCTACACCTAGTGCTCTTATAACTTTTTTGATGGTATCATAGGAATATCCCCTCGATACTAAATAGCGGAAGATTTTTTCTCTTACCTTTTCGTCTTCGAGGTTCTTGCCCTTTAGGTACTTTTTTGCAAGCGCCTTTGCACTCTCGTATTCGGTATTTTCGTCGAGTTCAGCAAGGGCGTCTATCATATCTTCTTCGCCGATACCCTTTTGTTGCAACTCCCTTCTTAGTCTATATCCACCCTTGGTACGAGCGGAATTTTCTACAAAGTTTTTTGCATACTCCTCGTCGTTGAGATATCCATAAGAAGATACTGTGGTTATTGCATACTCGACCGCATCCTTATGAAATCCCTTTTCGTACAATCGGTCGCGTGCTTCTTTAACGGTACGCGACTTGCGTGCTATCATAGAGTACAAATAGGCTTTGGCATTTTGCCTATCATTCTCTTTGAGGAATTCCTTGAAGCGCTCTCCATCCATTTCTCCCTCTTGCAAGGAATAGGAAAGTGCAACGTCGATATTAACGTTCTTTATAGTCTCTCCGTTTACCACAAGAGTATAGGATTTTTTTCCGCGCTTGATTTCTTCTATAACTACCATATTATAAAATGGGGGAGCCTTGCGGGCTCCCTCAAAATTAGTTAACCTTTACTACCCAACCGAAAGTATCGGGATAGCGACCGTATTGAATACCGGTAAGTTTATCGTAGAGATAAGAGGTGATGGGACCCATTTCGAAGTTGTTAATCTTGACGTCTTCACCATTGATGTTAAGTACGCCAACGGGAGAAATAACAGCAGCGGTTCCGCTACCGAATGCTTCGTTGAGTTTTCCTTCTGCATTCATCTTAACGATTTCGTCTACGCTAATTCTAGTTTCCTCAACAGGTCTGCCTTCAGCGCGCAAAATTTGCAAAACGGAATCACGAGTAATACCGGGAAGAATGGAGCCTACTAAAGCGGGAGTCTTTACAACGCCGTCGAACACGAAGAACATATTCATTGCGCCAACTTCCTCAACGTACTTATGTTCGTTGCTATCTAGCCACAATACTTGTTCATAACCCTTCTTGTTTGCTATATCGCCGGCTAGCAAGCTTGCCGCATAGTTACCCATACATTTAGCTTCGCCGGTGCCACCTAGAGGTGCGCGAACGTAGTCCTTTTCAACCAAAATTTTGGTGGGTTGCAATCCATTGGGATAGTAGCTACCAACGGGAGAAAGAATGATAAAGAAACGATAGGTATGTCCGGGGTGTACGCCAAGCATAGCATCAGTTGCTACCATAGTAGGACGAATGTATAGTGCGGTACCGGGAGCGGTAGGTATCCATTCTTCGTCTACCATAATGAGCTCTTTTAGCCACTCTACCATCTTGTCTACGTCGATGGTGGGCATACATAGACGTTCTGCCGAGCGGTTCATTCTCTTGAAGTTATCGCAAGGACGGAACATAGTTATTTTGCCGTCTGCATTCTTATAGGCTTTAAGACCTTCAAAGATACCTTGACCATAGTGTAGAACACAAGTTGAAGGGTCAAGATTAAAAGATTGGTAAGGAACGATTTCGGGTTCGCACCATTTTCCGTCTTTGTAGTCCATAATTAGCATATGGTCGGTAAAATACTTGCCAAAACCGAGTTTAGTAAAATCGGGTTTTACTTTTTTTGTTTGCGTCAAAGTGATTTTCATACTTTACCTCTTATAAGTAATATATTTTTTTTCTTGAACTAACGGGGCTCTACCCTGTGTTAGCTCTATTATTTTTTCTTTTACCTTGTCTTCGTTCCCTATTGGCGTTGCCATTTTTACAACCACGTTTAGTCCATATTCGGTATCCAAAACGACGTGTTCGATAGCCGAAAACAAGTTGTTAAAAACTTTATACTCTCCGTAATTTAGCTCTATACTCATAACGGAAGAAAGTTTTTTATCTATTATTTGCGCGCTGTCTATAGTATCTACAACGCTCTTAAGATAGGTTTGGGCAAGTCTACCTGCACCTAGCTTGATACCGCCAAAGTACCTTGTTACCACGCATACGACGCCATAAAGGCCATTCTTTTGGAGTGCTCCCATCATAGGTATTCCGGCAGTACCCGAAGGCTCTCCGTCGTCGCTATACTTTAGGGAATTACTTTCCGGAGTACCAATAATCGCGTAGCAATTATGCCTTGCATCGGAAAATTCCTTCTTTATGTGTGCTACGTACTCTAGCCCTTCGTCAAGGGTTTCTATGGGTGCAAGCCTGCATATAAACTTGGACTTACACACCTCCGTCGTAACGACGTATTCCCTTTCGATGGTGGCGTATTGCATTATTTTACTATAACCTTGATATGTTGCTTCTTTCCTTTGTGGATTATAAAGCCTTCTTTGAGAGCTTCAGCTGGAATTTCCGCGTCGAAACCAACGACCTTATCGTCGTTAACACGTATGCCACCGCCTTCGATTAGGCGCTTAGCTTCGCCACGACTGCCTGCTAGCTTTAGTGCAACCAATAGGTCGGCAACCTTGGTGATACCTTCGGGCATTTCTGCTTCGGGCATTTCTCCACCACCGCCGAAAGCACCCTTTGCTTGGCGCTCTGCTAGGCTTGCCTTTTCTTCACCGTGAACTATCTTGGTTACTTCGTAGGCTAGTCTTGCTTTTGCTTCGTTAATCTTACCGTCAAAATGCTTTACGCCGTTTTCGTCAACGGTATAGCAACTGCAAAGAGCCTTAACCTCGTCCATAGGTAGATAGGTTAGGAAACCAAGGCATTTTTCAACGTCGTTGTCGTCAACGTTACGCCAATATTGGTAGAACTCGTAGGGAGTGGTCTTGTTTTCGTCTAGCCACAAAGCACCCTTCATAGTTTTACCCATTTTTTTACCTTCGCTGGTAAGAAGAAGCGAGAAGGTCATTGCGTATGCGGGAGCGCCTTCCTTTCTTCTAATAAGGTCGGCACCGGCTAGCATATTGGACCATTGGTCGTCTCCGCCACACTCTAAAACAGCACCGTATTTCTTGAATAATACCAAGAAATCGTAAGCTTGCATTAGCATATAGTTGAATTCCAAGAAGGTTAGACCCTTTTCCATTCTTTGACGATAGCAGTCTGCGGTAAGCATTCTGTTAACCGAAAAATGTGCGCCAACCTCTCTCAAGAAATCGATGTAGTTAAGGTTAAGGAGCCAATCTCCGTTATCAACCATAATAGCACCGTTTTCGCCCTCGAAGGTAAAGAAACGACTCATTTGCTTGCGGAAGCATTCAACGTTATGCTTGATGTTTTCTTTGGTCATCATAGAACGCATATCGGTTCTACCGGAGGGGTCGCCAACCATAGCGGTACCGCCACCGAGTAGTACGATGGGCTTATGACCTGCCTTTTGCATATGGCTCATAGCCATCAAAACCAAGAAGTGTCCTACGTGCAAACTATCTGCAGTAGGGTCAAATCCTACGTAGAAAGGAACGCTTTGCTTACCTAAAAGCTCGTACAAATCGTCTTCGAAAACGGTTTGTTTAATAAAGCCTCTTTCTCTTAAAATATCCATTACGTTTCTAGACATAAATATCTCCTAGATGGGATTAGTATTCAAAAAGTTTAACATATTTAACGAGCGCGCGCAATAGAATAAGCCTATTTTATTTTAAAATTATATTACGCGCGTATAAAAAAGCCTAAAAAGATGATTTACCTTAGTTCAAATTACGTTCGTTAATAGACTTAATCTTAACGTTGCGGTTTACAAGGGCGATAATCATCCATAGAACCATAAATGCGCCTACCCCGATGCCAAAGGTTGATAATAATTGCCAAGGCATAACGTTAAAGCTACTATATCTTTGGATAATGGAGCCTAAGCTGGGAACCAGCATATTGACCGCATATCCCGCCATAAAGCCGAGTATACCGCCCGAAAGCGCGGTGATAATACCCTCGGCAAATGCAAATTTGATATAGTCTTTACCCGACATACCGCTTAGCTTATATAGCTTGAACTCGTTACGCCTATCGAATACCGTTACTATCGCAACGTTGCCTACGCCCAATATAGATATGCACCATACCAATATTTGTAGCAAAGTCATAAGGGTGCCTACCCCTGCAAAGCTTTCTTGCTCTGCATACGCCCATTCGTGATAGGTTAGAGCAAAAGTATTGGAAACGTCGAGTTTTTCTATTGCATCACGTAATTCTACAAAAGTATCGTCGCTAACGTCGCTTGCAGTAATCAAGAACGTTCCGCGCGGTGCTATACGATAATTATGTTTATAATCGCAGTATGCAACCATATCCCATTGGGATACGGTCTTGTCAATACCGACGACGGTAAAGGTATGAACCTCGCTCTTGAAGTCTTCGGGTACGGGATTGAAGGAAACCTCGTCGCCGATTTCAGCGCCCATTAGCATTGCCACGTTTTGGTTTAGAACTATGGGGTTTTTTGCACTCTTCCAACGTTTCTCCACTCCACTATCAAGTCCCGTTGTACAATGCTCCAGCGCCCAATGGTCGCCCACGCCATAGATTGTTAACTCCACCTCGCTATCGAGCAACGTATAGTCTACGGTGTTAAACCAACCTGCTCCATCTATACCGCTAACGTTAAGAGCAGTACCTTTTATTAGGTCGTAATCGGAAAGCTCAATATTGTCTTGGGAAAGCACCACGTAGTCGGCGGTGTACCTTTCTCTAAACGGAATTGTTGCATCCTTAACGATACCTACTAGTTGGGTAATAAGGAAAGAGAAAGTGATTACAATAGCTATAAGCGTAGTAACCGTTCTCATAGCGCCCGACCTTTTTATGCTTATGCCGGCCAAATATGCGGGACCACCCTTACTAATCTTTTGTACTATCTTACCGATAAAGGCGGTAACGTAGTAAATCGAAGTATAAATCCAAAATGCTATCGCTAGAATAAGGGCAACGGAAAGCACAAGCAAGGCGATACCTTCAAGGAAAGCATAGGTTATTGCAATAGCTATCACAACAACGCTACTTACGATGAAAGTTACAAGATTTGCGGGCTTCGAAATTTTGAATCCCGAGCTGGAAAGTTCTCTTACCGTCTTTTTACTTACTTGAATTACGGGTACTAAAGTTGAAAGTACGGATACCGCAATAGAAATTATAAAGGAAACTAGGAACTTCCAGAAAGGATAGGTTACAGCATATGGTGCGTGTGGTAAAAGTGCCTTTGTAACCACCCCCATCATAACTCTACCAAGCATCAAACCTATAGCTCCGCCAACGAGTGCGTAGAAGCAAACCTCGGCAAGCATAATGAGTGCTACTTGGTTAGGCGTAGCTCCCGCGGACTTGAATATTATCATCTCGCTCATACGATTACGCGATATAATAAGATATGCGGTAAAGAGTATCAACCCTAACGTTACGATAAGGAAAACAAGGGCAATAGAGAACAGCAAGGTATTGTTGGTAACAATGCTTCTAACCTCACTATAGCTATTACCCTCACCGCACTCGACGTTGGGGAAATAGGTAGCGAATAGTTGCTCGTACTTTTCGAACAAAGCCTCGTCGGTAAAGTTGATGTATACCGCGTTTATTTGTCCTTGATTACCCACTGCATCAAAGTCGGTAAGAACGTTTAAGTCGGTGGTGGAACTAAATATCCCTTCGTTAAGAGCAACCGCTCTAACCACCAAAGAAGTGTACATACTATAGGTGGGCAAATAAACCTCGACGATATCCCCTGCTTTTATTCCCGCCTCTTTAGCAAAGCTTTCGCCCACTATAAGCGAGCTATAACCACCCGCCTCGTTAAAGGGTAAATCGGGATTAGGAGTATTCTTGTCGAATATTTCAACGTACTTGATTTCTTTTTCGGTCAAGTATTTATCTAGGTCAGTTGCCTCTATTAGCACCGATTTAGAATCGGTATCGGTTTTCAAAATGGTGGGGAATTTTACAAAAGAATATATATCCTTTATATCACCTTGCGGTTCTTCGGCAAGAATTCTTTCCAGCCTTGCCCTACTAAAAGTTTCGCCACCGCCAAAATTGTCGCCAAGTAGCATATCTGCGCCCTGAGCAACCCTATCGTACTCCGCCATATTAAGGTTGAAGAATACGTCGTACATACCAAAGGCAATAAACACCATACAAGTAACTATAGCAATCGTAATAACGATTACCGCTACTTGTCCTTTTTCGGAGTCTGCACTCCTCAATATGTGTCTAATAAATGCCTTCATATTCCTTCCCTATACTAAGTTATTCGCCTTATTATTCTTCGCTTTCTTGCTCGTTTTCTAGTGTTAAGGTATCCTCACCAACAAATTCAGCTTCCTCAACAACGCCTAAGCTATCGATAGCGGAAATGTCCGAGCGAATTATCTTACCATCCTTTATGGTAATAATCACGTTACCATATCTAGCGTTAATATCGGAGTGGGTTACTTGTACGATGGTTGTGTTAAACTCCTTGTTTATGCGCTTAAGAAGATTCATAATTTCTTCCGAGTTCTTGCTATCCAAATTACCTGTCGGTTCGTCTAGTAGTATTACTTCGGGGTTTATTATAAGCCCTCTAGCTATGGCTATACGTTGTTGCTCGCCACCGCTCATTTTACCGGGGAGCTTGTTTTTCAGCTCGGATATACCAAGATACTCCATCAGCTCGTTAGCTCTTTGACGGTCTTCATCCTTTACTTTACCGGAAAGCATAATGGGTAGAAGAACGTTTTCTTCCGCAGTTAGGTATGGCGCAAGGTTGAAGAATTGGAACACAAAACCAAGCTTGGTTCTACGCAATATGGCAAGCTCCTTTTCGCTCATAGTAGAAATCTCGGCTCCGTCAAGAAGCACCTTCCCTTCGGTAGGCTTATCTATTCCTCCAAGTATGGTAAGAAGGGTACTTTTACCAGAACCCGATGCGCCTATTATCGAAACGAAGCTACCCCTTTCTATTTCCAAAGAAACGTCGTTTAGAACTCGATTTTCGCCAAAATATTTAGTTACGTTTAAGCAAGATAGTAATGCCATATTTACTCCTAACTCACTACTTCGCCAAGCGCCTCTTCCATCGCTTGACTCATAATATTAAAGGTGATGTTTATTATAATCGTAGATGCCAAATTATCGGCGCCTATCGTTAACTCGTTATAGTTAAAGTCGGTTAAGAATGATGATTTCTCTACAAGGCTTTGTAGTTGTTCGGGGCTCAACGTTGCAACGTCTTCCACTTCTAAAACGTTATTGAATTCGCTATTCAGCGCGTACATTACGTCCAGATATTCCCTAAAGTATACCTTCAACTCACTTAGTCTTTGGTCGGGATTTGCCACGTCGAGCTCTACCTCTTCCACCGTTAGCTTGAAGGTTGCAAGCTTGTCTATAAGCTCCTCTTTAGTGGTTAAAAGTCCCCCTTTAGCAAGAGCATCGTCGATGCCTTTTACTAGTGCGCGCGAAAGGGTTAGTTGGTGCATATATAGATAATGGTCGGCGTTTTCTTTTTCTTGCGCATAGTAATTTGCAAGATACTCGAAAGGCTCGTTGCCTACTTCAAGTAGTGCGGTTCGCGCAAAATATAAAGCGAACTCGGCAAGATTTATGCCAGCGCGTAAAGCGGTATTGACCTCGGTAACGTCTGCTAAAGTAGAGGTATCTACTCCAGCGGAGGTCAAGAACTCTTTTAGATTGGTGTCGTCGATAGTAGCACTATCGTCTAGAAGCAACGCAACCAACAACGCCCTTACGCCGTGGCTTTCTATCAACTCGTCTAGCTTTGCACCCATTTCGTATGCTAGTTCTCCAAGCATTCTTGCTTCTTTTAACGAACCGCCCGCCAAACTGAACTCAACGTAGGCTTCGTATATAGTGGTCGTGGAAACGAATAAACTTACAAAATCGGCTCTACCGATACTCTTTAGCACTTCTTGTTGCTCGCTTCCTGCAAAATTATAGGTTAACTCGTAAATGAGCCTACCCACCTCTTCTGCGGTGAGCGCGGTATTTTTAACCACGTCGTCGATAGCATAAGCAAAATCCACTTTACCGGTAAAGATTTCGGCAAGCTCCGTAGGGGTAGCAAAACGACCTACGTACGTTCCGTCGGGTTGCTCGTCAACGCGGATAAAGAACAACCAAGTTGAAATAACCGCGTCGTCGGTATCCAAATTCTTTAGGTAATTGGAAAAGTTCAAAAGCTTATCGGAAGGAATACCCGCCTTCGAAAAAATAGACAACAAGGGATTTGAAATCGCGGAAGAATTGTTAATATCAATGCGCGTGCCTTGAAAATCTTCTATTGTATTAAAAAACGAGGCTATAATATTTTCGAGCAATACGCTAACGTCTTGTCTAAATTGGTTTTCGGTTTCCAAGCTATAAACGACGTTTTCGGTTTTAAGAATTTCGCCCGCATCCAAAACGCCCTTGTAGCTACTTTTGGGTTTTATGCTAACAAGCACGCAAGCAACCAAAAGCGCGATAACTAGTATCGAGGCAATGGTGAGCATTATTATACGCGAGTTAAATATTTTAGCCATATATGCAATTATACACTATTTGCTCGCGTAAAAGCAATATAAATAATGTGTTGTTTTAGTGAATTCGCGCCCACGCGCGTGCAAAATTAGAAATAGAGTGCAAATACTTGCTAAAAACAAGAGCATATTGTATACTATTTAGGATAAATTTTTAATTAGGAAGTAAAAATATGGCACAAAAATACGATTTTTCCAAAGTCGAGAAAAAATGGCAAGATTACTGGTACGACGGTAAAGTTTTCGAAACCGACGAAGACCCTTCAAAACCCAAGTTTTATGGTCTAATCGAGTTCCCCTATCCCAGCGGTGCAGGTTTGCACGTTGGACATATAAGAGCGTTTTCTTCTATGGAAGTTATTGCTAGAAAAAAACGTCTGGAGGGCTACAACGTATTGTTCCCCATTGGTTACGATGCTTTTGGTCTACCCACCGAAAACTATGCTATGCAAACCAAGCAACACCCCCGCATAGTTACCGATAGAAACATCAAGCAATTCGAAAAGCAACTAAAGCAAGTAGGCTATAGCTTCGATTGGGCACGTACTATCGATACCACCGACCCCGATTACTACAAGTGGACCCAATGGATATTTATCCAACTATTCAAAAAAGGTCTTGCATACAAAGCAACCACCACGGTAAACTTCTGTCCCAAATGTAAGGTTGTTCTTGCAAACGAAGAGAGCCAAGGGGGCATATGCGACCGCTGTGGCGCCGAGGTTGTTCAAAAGGAAAAGGACGTATGGTTCCTAAAAATACGTGAATACGCAGAAAGACTTCTTACCGGCCTAGACAAGGTTAACTTCCCCGAAAGAATAAAGACCGAACAACAAAACTGGATTGGCAAATCACAAGGTGCAGAGGTTACATTCAAGGTTAAGTATGGTAACAACGAATATCCTCTAGTAGTTTACACCACCCGTCCCGATACCATTTTTGGAGCAACTTTCCTAGTAGTTTCTCCCGAACATCCCCTACTTCGCGACAACAAAGAATATATCGTTAATGCCGACGAGGTTAGTGCTTACCAAGAAGCTGCAAAGCTCAAAAAAGAGTTCGACCGCGTTCAAGTAAACAAGGATAAGACAGGTATCAAAGTTGAAGGTATGGTTGCCATCAACCCCATTACGGGAGCCGAAATCCCCCTATTCACCGCAGACTACGTTATGATGGACTATGGTACCGGCGCTATTATGGCAGTTCCCGCACACGACAAGCGCGACTGGGATTTTGCTAAGAAATATAATCTTCCTATTATAGAAGTTATCAAGAGCGACGTTGACGTTCAAGAAGAACCCTACTGTGCAAAAGAGGGTGCAGGCGTTATGGTAAATAGCGATTTTATCAACGGACTACAAGTTAAACCCGCTATTGCAAAAATGATAGAAAAAATGGAAGAGCTTGGTGTTGGACACGCTAAGACCGACTATAAGATGAAGGACTGGGCGTTCAATCGTCAAAGATATTGGGGCGAACCTATCCCAATTATCAATTGTCCTCATTGTGGTCAAGTTACCGTTCCCGAAAATGAACTTCCCCTAACTCTTCCCACCCTAGAAGACTTTACCCCCACCGATGATGGCACAAGTCCTCTAACCAAGTGTACCGATTGGGTAAACACCACTTGTCCTATTTGCGGTGCTCCCGCTAAGCGCGAAACCGACACTATGCCACAATGGGCAGGCTCAAGCTGGTATTTCCTACGTTACCAAAGCCCCAAAGACGATAACCACGTCGTTAACCCCGACGCACACAAATATTGGGGACAAGTAGACTGGTATAATGGTGGTATGGAACACGTTACTCGCCACCTTATCTACAGCCGTTTCTGGAACCAATTCCTATATGATATCGGTGTTGTAGAACACGAAGAACCCTACGTTAGAAGGTCCTATCAAGGTCTAATACTTGGCTCCGATGGTGAAAAGATGAGTAAGTCTCGCGGTAACGTAGTTAACCCCGACGACGTTGTAAAGCAATATGGTGCCGACGTTCTCCGTCTATTTATTATGTTCATAGGCGATTATGAGAAGCCCGCTCCTTGGAGTGCAGAAGGCATAAAAGGTTGCAACCGTTTCCACCAAAGATTCTGGTCGCTACAAGACCTACTCGTAGAGAACTGCGACACTTCCGACCTCAACCTAGACGCTCTTATCAAAGCTGTTAGCGACGACTACGAAGCTTGCAAGTTCAACACCGCTATAGCAAAGATAATGACTGCTCTTAACACCATATCCTCTCGCGGTAAGGTAACCAAGAAAGAACTAACCACCCTATCCATTCTACTCAACCCCGTAGCTCCCCACCTAACAAGCGAAATTTACGAAATCGTAACCGGTGGCAAGATAGAAAAGGCAAGCTGGCCCAAGTACGACCCCGCTAAGCTTGTAGAAGATAGCATCGAAATCCCCGTTCAAATTATGGGCAAGCTAAAGGGTAGAGTAACCGTAAGTCGCGGAGCAAGCCAAGACGAGGTTATGGAAAAGGTTAACGAACTCCACCTTATTGACGGACTAAACGTAATCAAAGTTATCTACGTTAAGGATAAGATAATAAATATCGTTGCAAAATAAATAAAAAAATGTGAAAAGGTTTGGGTAACTTGTGTAAAAACAGTTGCAAAAACCTTTTCTTTATAGATATAATATCTATAACCAAAAATAAACAATAAAACTCTATGGAGGACAATCAATATGGCAAATAACGTAAGAGTTGCTATCAATGGCTTCGGCAGAATCGGCCGTTTGGCTTTCAGACAAATGTTCGGCGCAGAAGGTTATGAAGTTGTAGCTATCAACGACCTAACCAGCCCCAAAATGCTCGCTCATCTTCTAAAGTATGACAGCACCCAAGGCAACTATGCTAATTCTCACAAAGTAGAAGCTACCGATAACAGCATTATCGTAGACGGCAAAGAAATCACCATCTATGCAAAAGCTAACGCAGCAGAACTTCCCTGGGGCGAACTCAAGGTTGACGTAGTTCTCGAATGTACCGGTTTCTACACCTCTAAAGCAAAGGCTCAAGCACACATCGACGCAGGTGCTCGTAAAGTTGTTATCTCTGCTCCCGCAGGCAACGACCTACCCACCATCGTTTACAACGTAAACCACACCACCCTCAAGGCAGAAGATAACATCATCAGTGCTGCATCTTGCACCACCAACTGTCTTGCACCTATGGCTAAGGCTCTTAACGATTATGCACCTATCAAGAGCGGTATCATGACCACCGTTCACGCATACACCGGCGACCAAATGCCTCTTGACGGTCCTCAAAGAAAGGGCGACCTTCGTCGTTCCAGAGCTTGCGCTGTTAACATCGTTCCCAACAGCACCGGCGCTGCAAAGGCTATCGGTCTTGTTATCCCCGAACTCAATGGTAAGCTCATCGGCTCCGCACAACGCGTTCCCACTCCTACCGGCTCCACCACCATCCTTATCGCTGTTGTAGAAGGCACCGTAACCAAGGAAGGCATCAACGAAGCTATGAAGGCAGCTGCAACCGAATCTTACGCTTACAACGAAGACCAAATCGTTTCTAGCGATATCATTGGTAGCACCTATGGTTCAATCTTCGATGCAACCCAAACTATGGTTATGAATATGGAAGATGGCAACAGCCAAGTTCAAGTAGTATCTTGGTACGATAACGAAAACAGCTACACCAGCCAAATGGTTAGAACCATCAAGTACTTCAGCGAACTCAAATAATCAAGTTCAAACAAAAACAAAAGAGCCACTCATTAGAGTGGCTCTTATTTATTTTATTCAGATTTTATTTGTTGTGCTAATATAGAGTTTATATTTATTTCTCTACACCGTTTTTTGTTCCACCGATTTCATATACAACAGCTTCATAAGGACGAAGTAATATGCTATCGCCTAACTTTTGTTGTGCATTTGCCCAGTTGTGAATAATGAGTTCGGCTTCACTTGCCCCGGGAATCTTGTCAACGTTAAGGCTTACCTTCTTTTCAGCAAAGTTACAAATTACTATGTAACGATGTCCGTTTAGATTTCTTTCGTAGCAATATACCTTTCTGTGCTTTTCGAAGTATTCGATATATTCACCGTCGCGAATAACTTCGTTGCCCTTTCTAAACGCGATAAGCTCTTTATAGAAGTTCAAGATAGAGTTGGGGTTCTTTAGGTCGTGAGCAACGTTGATTTCACCCAAATTGCGGTTAATCTTCATCCAAGGTTTACCGGTAGTGAAACCTGCGCCCGTCTTATCTTCCCATTGCATAGGAGTTCTTGCGTGGTCTCTAGCGCGCTTGCTCATTGCCCAACGTGCGATAGGCATCAAGAAGGGTGCTACCTTACCGATGATGCTAAAGATACGGGTTGCCATAATATCAACGTATTCCTCTTGCTTGAGGTCGATATTGGTCATACCGATTTCTTGACCTTCGTAAACGTAAGGGGTACCACGGAGCATAAAGTAGGAAACTGCTAGCATTTTGCCTAGTTCCTTTCTATAGATACCATATCCGTTACCATAACGGGTTATGGAACGAGGTTGGTCGTGGTTTTCGTAGTAAAGGGTATTCCAGCATTCTTTGGGTAGATTTTGCCATCCGCGTTGAACTGCCTTGAACTTGGGAAGATTTAACTTCAAGGGGAAGAAGTTCATCCACATATCTACTTCCATTAGCTCGAAGGTGATAGCACTGTCTAGTTCGTTACGACTTTCGGCAATGATGGAAGGTGCGTCTACGTACTTACAACCGATAGCTTCGCCGACTATCATAGTATCGTACTTTGACCAAGCTTCACGATTTACTTGGTTTAGATATTCGTGAATGTTAGGACCAAGAACAAAATGTTCATCACCACACATAACGGGGTTCCACTTACCGTTGGGTAGACCGTCTGCCTTACTGATATAGGTAATAACGTCGCAACGGAAACCGTCTACGCCAAGCTCGAACCAATAGTTACAAATATCGATAACCTCTTGTCTTACTTTGGGATTTTCCCAATTGAGGTCGGGTTGCTTTTTGCTAAACAAATGTAGATACCACTCGCCGGTAGCTTCGTCATAATCCCAAGCGGGACCTACGAAACGAGAGGACCAGTTATTTGGAGGACGTTTGCCATCTTTACCTCTGCCCTTTCTCCAAATATAGTAATCACGATATGGATTATCCTTGCTCTTTCTGGATTCTTGGAACCAAGCGTGCTCGTCGGAGGTGTGGTTTACAACAAGGTCCATAACTAGCTTTATGCCACGTTCGTGCATACCAGCTATCATTTCCTTCCAATCATCAAGGGTGCCGAATTCGGGATTGATGTCGCGATAATCGGAAATATCATATCCGTTATCGTCGTTGGGAGTTTTGTAAACGGGGGAAAGCCATACTGCGTTAATACCTAGGTCTTTTAGGTAATCTAGTTTAGAGATAATACCACGGATATCACCTATACCATCTCCGTTAGAATCGCAAAAGCTTCTGGGGTAGATTTGATAAAAAACTGCGTCTTTGTACCAACCGGTCTTCATAATTACTCCTTATAGTGTTATTTATTTGTTATTTTTTTCTTCTTCAATACGTTTATTGAGTTCCTCGATATATAGGTCCTCGTCGATAGGAAGTTTAACTTCCTTACCTAGCCAACTTGATAGATGTATGGCATTAGAAATGGTTAGTCCGTTGATGCCCTCGCATCCGGGAGCGATTAGAGCTTCACCATTCAAAACGTGGTTGGTGAAGTTCTTCATAATGCCACAATGTTGCTCTTTAACGTACATATATCCCTCTCTCAACTTGCTCATCTTCTTAACGATTTTCTTGGAAGGGATTTTGGGCATAAACTTTTTATTGGTTGCGTTAAATTCGGTTTCTGCAACTTCGAGCTCGGTGAACTCCAAACGATTACCCTCTATTACAAGTTTACCCTTGTTACCATCTATTTCTAGTCTATTGGTGCCGGGGAAGTCGTGCGTGGAGGTTACGAACAAGCCGGTGGCTCCGTTAGCGTACTCCATATATGCAGTAACGTCGTTTTCAACGCTGATGTTACGATTTTTACCTACTTGAGCATATCCGCGAATGGTTGAGGGCATACCGCCTAGCCATTGGAATAGGTCCAATTGATGGGGGCATTGATTGATAAGTACTCCGCCGCCTTCACCTTCCCAAGTGCCTCTCCAACCGCCTTGGTCGTAATAGGCTTGGGGACGATACCAATCGGTAATTATCCAATTTATACGCTTGAGTTCCCCTATTCTACCCGCTTCTACGAGCTCTTTTGCATACTTATATAGGGGATTGGTACGTTGGTTATACATAATACCAAACTTAACTCCCTCTTTTGCCTTTTCTTCGGCATACTCGTTAAGCTCTCTTATGGCTTTTGTATAAACGCCAGCAGGCTTATCGATTAGAGTGTGAATATTTTTACTCAAAGCATAGGTTGCGATTACGGGGTGGTCGTAGTGGGGTGTTTCTACCATAACTGCATCACATAAACCGCTATCTATCATTTCTTTGTAATCGGTAAATACCTTTACGCCTTTGCCTTCAAGCTTCTCTTTTGCCCAAGCAATACGACTTTCTTCTATATCGCATACAGCGGTAAGGGTAGCATTTTTTACCAAGCCCGAAGTAAGTATAAAAGCATATTTCGAGCCTTGTTTACCAACACCTATGATACCATATCTTAACTTATCCATATTATTTACCTGCTTCTTCTAGGAATTTCTTGAGATTTTCGTATTGCATAACGAATACGTCTTTAGGTGTAATCTTCTTGAATAAAGATACTCCAAGTTTTTTGTCTATCTTGCGGAAGCCCTTGTAAAAATCGGGTTTAACGAATTTTAAGAAGGGCAAAAAGCCCATAACTCTTCTACCAAGAGCATACTTTTGGGTATGAGGTTCCATAGTCATAAAGCCTTCGTAACCTCTTGCTTCCAAATCTTTGAATATGGATTTATAGTCAGTAAACCCTAAGCCAAGAGGCATCTCTACGTTGGTTTCGGCATCGCAGTCCTTCATATGATAGTATACTACGTATTCCTTTACCGCCTCGTACGCAACGTTGGGGTTGCAACCTACTTGGATATAGTTGGAAGCATCGTATATAAGCTTGAACTTGGGACTATTTATGGTGTGATACAAGTCAAGACAACGTTCGTAAGTATCACCATAGATTTCCTTTTCGTTTTCGTGGAGCAGTATAACCGAACTATTTTCCACTACGTCGAGGAACTTGGATAATTTTTCAAGTACCTTATCACGATATTTTTGAGGCTCGCAATTCTTTGGCATAAAGAAACTGAACATTCTTATATACTTGCAATCCATAACCTCGCAAATCTTTACTAGTTCGGCTAGCTGTTTGAGTTGCTTTTCAAAGCCCGCTTCGTCGTTGATATCAACCTTACCTATAGGACTACCGATAGAGCTAAATTTGATACCGTGAGCATCTAGGCGAGGTTTAATCTTCTCTACAAACTCCTCTACCGTATAGTCGGCAATGTTTTTACCATCAACCATACGGGGACACATATATTTTTCGCCCAACTCGTTAAGCAATGCTATTTGTTGGTCTAACTTTAAACTAACTTCGTCATAAAAGCCCGAAATCGCGACTTTCATAATTCTCTCCTCCTGCGTTAAACTAAATGATGTTATACACCCGAATATGCGCTAAATCCACCGTCAACGGGAACAACGATACCGGTTACAAAGCCACTAAACTCGTCGTCGGCAAGCCACATAAGAGTGCCAACCAGCTCGCTAAGTTCACCAAATCTACCCATAGGAGTATGGGAAATAATCTTGTGTGAACGGGGAGTTAGTTCGCCTTTATCGGTATAAAGCAAGCCCCTATTTTGGTTACCTACAAAGAATCCGGGAGCTATTGCGTTTACTCTTATACCCACACCTGCAAAGTGAACTGCTAGCCACTCGGTAAAGTTGGAAACTGCCGATTTCGCTGCAGAATATGCTGGTATCTTGGTCAAAGGACGATAGGAATTCATAGAGGAAATATTTATTATATTTCCACCATTTTCAACCATACCCTTTGCAAATGCTTGGGTGGTCAACAAAATGGAAGTAAAGTTAAGGTCGAATATCTTGGAAATGGGTGCGTTGGGCAAATCGAAAAAGCTCTTTACGCTTTCGTCGTTGATATCGCCTGCCTCATAGTATTCCTTATCGGTAGTTGCGCTGGGGTGGTTACCGCCTGCACCGTTAACGAGAATGTTAACGGAACCGAAATCTGCTACTACCTTTTCGTAGCATTCCTCTAGGCAAGCACGGTCGAGTACGTTTGCATAATATGCGCGTGCAAAACCACCTGCTTGGTTAATCTTATCGGCAACTTCTTGTGCCTTTTCTAAGTTTATATCTAGTAGAGCAACTCTTGCTCCCACCTTTGCCATTTCGATAGCAAACTCTGCGCAAATTGCACCTGCAGCACCGGTAATGGCAACGTTTTTACCGCTTAAATCTACGTTATAACGTTTCATATTTTCTCCTAAACTATCAATTATTTGTTTTCTTGCTCAACCGCTTCGATTAGTCCGTATAGGTACATCGCGCCAAGAGCTCTATCGTACAAACCGTAGCCGGGTTTACCGGTTTCACCCCAAATCATTCTACCGTGGTCGGGACGAACGTATCCGTCAAAGCCCGCGTCGACTAGTGCCTTAACGATTTTGTACATATCCAAACTTCCTTTGGAAGTTAGATGGCCCGATTCCTCGAATCTTCTATAGCCGGTGTGCTTAATATTACGCAAATGTACAAAGTGAATTCTACCCTTTGCGATATTTATCATTTCGATAAGGTCGTTATCTACGCTTGCGCCCCAGCTACCGGTACAGAAAGTAACACCGTTATATCTACTAGGATACAAATCCAAAAATCTCTTTAGATTTACCTTGTCGGTGATAATTCTAGGCAAGCCGAAAATACCCCACGGTGGGTCGTCGGGGTGGATAGCCATAGTTACGTCGCATTCTTCTGCAACGGGGATAACTCTATCTAGGAAATACTTTAGGTTTTCAAAAAGCTTATCCTCGTCGATATCCTTATATGCGTTCAAAAGTTCAACCATTTCCTCGTGAGTGTAACTCTCGTCCCAACCGGGGAGTGAAAGAGTGGTCTTGAGGGGGTTGAGAGCAAGCACGGTTTCTTCATCGTATGCGAGCGCGTTAGAGCCATCGGCTAATTGACGCTCCATTTCGCTACGTAGCCAATCGAAAACGGGCATAAAGTTGTAGCAAATACATTTAACGCCGTGCTTTGCAAGACGTCTTATATTTTCGCAATAATTCGCTATTAACTTATCGCGGGTGGGCGCACCTAATTTGATATCCTCGTGAACGGGAACAGATTCTACCACTTCAAAGGTTAAGCCGTTAGCGTTTGCGGTGTTTTTTAGAGTAAGAATAGCCTCATCGCTCCAGACCTCGCCAACGGGTACCCCATAAACTGCCGAGACAACGCCTTCGACTGCGGGGATTTGTGATATACTTTGTATCGATATGCTGTCCTTAGGACCATACCATCTAAACGTCATTTTCATAGCTATATTTTATCACACCAAATTTTGTAAATCAATACCCTTTGTAATATTTATTACGCGCACGAATAAAATTTAATATGAATATTGTCCTTCTATGTATCTATATCGGGTGTTCGATTTTGATAATTATAAAGGAACCGACAACCCTTATTCCAAGCATAATGTCAGGATGTGAAAATACTATTAAATTTTTACCACTATTATTCGCTTCCTATTGCGTTTGGCTTCCCGTAACCAAGATACTAGAAAGATGTGGAGTGAACAAAAAATGCGAAAGAGTACTGCGTCCTATTAACAATGTTCTTTTTCCTTTGGAAAAAGAAAAAGCCTATGAACAGCTAAGTATCAACCTTAGTAGCAACCTTCTCGGTATTGGCGGAGCCTCTACGCCAAGCGGACTAAAAGCAATGCAAAATATGGCATCTAAAAAGAACAAAATTATGCTTGTGGTAATAAATTCTCTTTCTATTCAGCTTATTCCAACCACAGTTGTTGCAATGCGTTACGCAAAAGGAAGTAGCATCGATATAATTTTACCCTCTCTAATTGCCACATTTATCACAACAGCAATAGGCATAGCTTTAGTAAAAGTACTAGTAAAAAAATGAATTATTTGGTGCCTATAATTCTAGTTTCCGCATTCACCCTTTCGGCGATAAAAAAGGTAAGTTTTCTTGATAGTCTAACCGATGGAATAAAGGAAGCATTTAACCTAACCATACGCCTTATACCCAACCTCGTAGCAGTATTTATAGCGATATCCCTTATGCAGTCGAGCGGTATGAGCAAGCTATTAGCCAACGTAGTATCACCTATATTTATGTATCTAGGGATACCAAAAGAGCTACTAGAACTCATCATACTGCGCCCACTATCGGGAAGCGGTAGTCTTGCCCTCCTTGAAAGCATATATGCTAGCTACGGAGTGGATAGCTATATTTCTATATGCGCAAGTATAATAATGGGTTCAACCGAAACCATATTCTACGTTGCCAGCGTTTATTTTTCCGTTGAAGAGGATAAAAAAACAGGGCTTGCCATTCCAATCGCCCTGTTTAGTTCTTTTATCGGTACTTTAGTTGCTTGCGCTCTTGCTAGGCTTATAGTTTAACTGCAATAGAGTAAACGTCGTTTTTAGGTAAATTATATTTTGTGGAAACCATTTTAACCGCTTCCTTTTTACGCGTTCCGCCCTCTATCAAAGCGCGAAGCTCTCCTTCCACGTCGATATCCTTTTCTTCTTTTTGTAGCGGTTCTACTATCAAAACGAACTCGCCTTTATCGTTCAATATCTCGATATTACCGAGCCTGCCTTTGTACACCGTTTCGTGCAACTTGGTTAGCTCTTTAACCACTGTCAAAGGACGGTCGCCCATCTTTTCGTACAGATAACCTATCACTCTATCCAAGTCGTGGGGCGCACAATAGAAAACCAATGGTAAATCATATCCCTTTATTTCATCTATGAGCTTATCTTTATCACCCTTCTTTTCCGGCAAAAAGCCTATGAATGCAAAACGTGGCGAATAAACGCCGGCAACACTCATAGCGGTTGCAACAGCACTTGGACCGGGAACGGATTGAACCTCTATACCAAGCTCTATACATTTTGCAACAAGTATTGCGCCGGGGTCGGATATGCAAGGCGTACCGGCATCGGTAACCAATGCTACGTTCACACCCCTTTCAAGCTCTTCAACAATTTTTTCGGTACCCTCGCGCTCCTTTTGTTTATAGTAGCTAACGAGAGGCTTTTTTATTTCGTACCTATCGAGTAATATGCGAGTATGGCGCGTATCCTCACAAGCAATCATATCGACGGACTTTAAGGTTTCAAGCGCCCTCAAGGTTATATCTTGAAGGTTACCTATCGGCGTGCCTACTACGTATAGAATACCTCTCATTTCCTATACATCTCCTCTACTTCTTTGGTATAACTACCATCTTCGTTGCATATAACCAAAGGTTTATATACCTTTATACCATTATTACCGTTTTTTCTACCCTCTACGATAATGGTATCGATATCTTTTTTAAGGGTGGGTTGAACGGGAATAAAAGCTTTAGGTTCTATCTTATACTCCCTCATTGCGCTTATAAGGTCGGTTAACCTCTCCGCCTTGACGATAAGATAAAATCTACCACCATACTTCAAAATTCGGCTTGCACACTCTACAACTTCTTTTAGAGTGATAAATACCTCGCGCTTGCAAATATCAATCTCGCTAGCATCTTCTACGTTACCATCATACTCCATATAGGGGGGATTGACGCATACGACGTCAACGCTCTTGGTAAGGTGTAAATGCGCCTCTTTCATATTACAATTTATAATCTTAACCCTATCCGTTAACTCGTTTAACGCTATAGAGCGCGTTGCCATATCTGCTAGGCGTGGTTGGAGCTCTATTCCTACAATTTCCTTTGCTGGAGTTTTCTTGGAAAGAAGCAAGCTTATAACAGCGCTACCGGAGCCAAGCTCAACAACGGTTTCGTTCCTATAGGCTTTTACGGTATTGGCAAGAAGCACCGCATCAGTTGTAAATGCGTAGCCTTTGTTAGATTGGATAATCTTTAATCCGTGACACTCAAGGTCAAAAATTTCTTCATTTGGTAGCAACATACTTAAATTATATAGTAAAACAATATTTTTAACAAGTAATATAATTTCCAAACTTTAATTATTTATTTTACATTATGGCTTTTTCGTTGTATAATATAGGCAATTACAATATGGAGGACCAATTATGCCTTTAGTAACTAGTAAAGAAATGTTTGAAAAAGCCTATGCTGGCGGTTATGCAATCGGTGCTTTTAACGTAAATAATATGGAAATCATCCAAGGTATCGTTGCTGCAGGTAAGGAAGAAAACGCTCCCCTTATTCTTCAAGTAAGTGCTGGCGCACGTAAATACGCTAACCCCACTTACCTCAAGAAGCTTGTTGAAGCAGCTGTTGAAGATACCGGACTTCCCATTTGCTTACACCTTGACCACGGTGATTCTTTCGAACTCTGTAAAGATTGCGTAGATAAGGGATTTACTTCCGTTATGATTGATGCTTCTAGCAAGAGCTTTGCAGATAACATCAAGATTACCCGTAACGTTGTAGAATACGCACACGACCACGGTGTAGTTGTTGAAGCTGAACTTGGTAAGCTTGCAGGTATCGAAGACGACGTTAACGTTTCCGCAGCAGATGCTTGCTATACCGACCCCGACCAAGTACAAGAATTCGTAGAAAAGACCGGCGTTGATAGCTTGGCTATCGCTATCGGTACCAGCCACGGTGCATTCAAATTCAAGGGCGAAGCAAAACTCCGCTTTGATATTTTGGAAGAAGTAGGCAGACGCCTTCCCAACTTCCCCATCGTTCTACACGGTGCAAGCTCTGTTCCCCAATATCTTGCAGAAGAAATCAACCGTTATGGTGGCAATATGCCCGGTGCAAAGGGTGTTCCGGAAGAAATGCTACGTCAAGCAGCAACTATGGCTGTATGTAAGATTAACATCGACTCCGACCTTCGTATGGCAATGACCGCAACTCTACGTAAGTACTTTAACGAAAATCCCTCTCACTTTGACCCCCGTCAATACTTGGGACCTGCTAGAGAACGCGTAAAAGAAATCGTAAAGCACAAGATTCAAAACGTTCTTGGATGTAGCGGTAAAGCATTCAACTAATATGTTAAAGCAAAAAGGAGCTATAAAAAGCTCCTTTTGTTTTATAGCGCTAATAATTGATAAAATGCTGTCAATGCTTAGCGTCTGCGATGGGTAAAGCACGGTATTATTTTATAGTTTTGCAGACAGCTTTATCGTGTGCAACCTTGTAAAACATTCAACTTGTTATCTTTCAAGGTATTGAAGATAACAAGATTAATGTTTGTTTAATCTTCTTGACAGCTATTATATGGGTGCGGGCTTAAAAGTCCGTACCCAATTTTTAGGAGCGACAAATGAGCTTATTGCATAAACTTAAAGATGAAAACTATTGGGAGCAATTTTTGCAATCAAAAATAGAAAGCGGACATTTTTCTTCACGTGAAGAAAAAGAATTCCGCGACTTTATAGATAATAAAAAATACCTTCCTATAGTTGAAAAGATACTTAGCAACGAGTCTTTTGCCCTTCCTAAAATGGTTGAAATAAACAAAAGACGTACAGGCAAAAAAAGAACTGTTTTTATATTCAATCACGAAGAAAATATGGTATTGAAGCTTCTTGCCCACCTTTTACACGATTACGACCACCTATTTTCTGACAACCTATATTCATTTCGCAAGAATATAAGCGTTAAAACCGCTATTGGCACCCTACTCTCTTCTATAAAAAAATCAAGCTTATATTCCTATAAGGTAGATATCCACGACTACTTTAATTCAGTTGATACGGATAGCATAATAAAGCTTCTTGAAGAAACCTTTGAAGAGGATATAGAGCTACTTAACTTTATTAAATCTATATTATTAGAGCCCTATTGTTTAAAAAATGGAAAACAAACATTTTGTAAAAAAGGCATTATGGCAGGAGTTCCTATTTCTGGATTTTTGGCAAATCTTTATTTAACGGATTTGGATAAATGGTTTGCCCTACGCGGTATTTCCTACGCAAGATACTCCGACGATATTATTGTGTTTGCCAAAACCGAAAAGGACATCAAAGAATACGAAGAAAAAATAAAATGGTTCCTATCTCAAAAGAAATTGACCGTTAATCCTAAAAAAGAGGTTCGTACTCTCCCCGGCGAAAAATGGGACTTCTTAGGTTTTAATATAGATGGTAATCGCGTTGACGTTTCCAACGTTGCTTTAGAGAAAATAAGGGGCAAAATGCGACGAAAAGCAAGGGCTATCCTTCGCTGGCGCAATAGAAACAACGCAAACGTGAAGGGAACTATTCGAGCTTATATACGCCATTTTAATAAGAAATTTTATGATAACCCTAACCCAAACGATTTAACCTGGTGCAGATGGTATTTCCCAACAATCACTACTGCGGAAAGTTTACAAGCTCTCGACGAATATATGATTTCTTGCATAAGGTATATTTCAACGGGCAAGCATACCAAAGCTAATTATAATCTTAGATACGAGGACATTAAGAAGCTTGGATATAAAAGTTTGGTAAACTCATTTTACAAATTCAAAAAAACCGGAAATTTCGATTTTTAAAACTAAAAGGTTCGCCTTGTGGCGAACCTTTTTTCTAACTTATAATTCCCTTTCTTTTTCTCATTCTTTAAATCAAATTGTTTTTTATCGGATTTTAATTCTCTTTATTATTTTTATCTTTTTTATATTAAGCAAAATTGTAACCTTTCTTTTGCAGTTCTTTCATTTGGATTGTGAGCATTTGGATAAATTCTTTGTTCGTATCCGTGCCCATTAACATAGAAATCAATTTTTCCGTGGACTCTTGTACGTCGCCCGTGCTTAACATCTTGCGTACTGCGAATATTCCAAGTAACTCTTCTTCGGAAAGCAATAGTTCTTCTCTTCTCGTTCCACTCCTTGCAAGGTCGATTGCAGGGAAGATGCGTTTTTCGGAAAGCTTTCTGTCTAGGTGGATTTCCATATTACCCGTTCCCTTGAATTCTTCATATATAACGTCGTCCATACGAGAACCGGTATCTACTAGTGCGGTTGCTATTATAGTAAGCGAACCACCGTTTTCTATATTACGTGCTGCTCCAAAGAATTTCTTGGGAAGATACAACGAACCGGGGTCGATACCACCCGACAAGGTTTTACCCGTGGGGGTGATTACTAGGTTGTATGCACGTGCTAATCTTGTTAGTGAATCCATAAGGATTACTACGTCTTGTCCTAGCTCTACTAGGCGTTTTGCCCTTTCTAGCACCATTTCACTTGCTTTGGTGTGGTGGTCGGGCATTTCATCGAAGGTGCTATATATTACTTCGCCCTTAATGGAGCGTTGCATATCGGTAACTTCTTCGGGACGTTCGTCTACGAGTAGTACCATTAGGTGTGCTTTGGGATAATTGGTTGAAACCGAGTTGGCTATCTTTTTAAGCAACGTGGTCTTACCTGCTTTAGGGGGGCTAACAATCATAGCGCGTTGCCCTTTACCGATAGGAGCAACCAAATCTATGGCTCTAATTGCAAAATCTTTTTTACTTGTTGCAAGTTCGAGTTTATATCTTTCATCGGGATAAATGGGGATTAAACTTTCAAATACGGGACGATTGAAGGCTTTTTCGGGGTCATCTCCATTTATAGAGATAATATCTTGAACGCTCATAGGTCTATTTTCGGCGAGCTTTTTAACGTATGCTTTTACGTAGTCGCCCTTTCTTAAACCACTCTTACGAATTTTGGGAGCTGCGATATATGCATCACCTTCGCCTTGTTCGTAGTTATGAGCACGTAGGAAACCGTAACCATCGGGGCAAATTTCCAATACACCCTCACGAATTTCCATTACTTCATTCGTGTCTAAGGTCTTTTCTTTATATTCTTCTTTTTCCGTTTCTTGGGTTTGATTAGTTTTATTAAATTTATTTATCGTATTAAAACGAGAATTATTATTTATAGGTTTTTCTAAAAAGCTATTTCTAAAATTCTTTTTTTCTTCTTTCTTTTCGTCTTCAACAGATGATATTATAGTTTCTTCTGCAATTGCTTGCTCTTCAACTGACTCTTGTTCTTCTACTAGAGCTTGTGTGTTGCTCTTCTTTGGGGGACGTCCGCGACGTTTCTTGGTGGCGGAATCATCTTCAACTTTGGCGATACTTTCGCCCTTTAGTCCTAAAATAAATTCGATAAGCTCACTTTTTCTCTTATTCGTAGGACTGTGGTGCCCGCATTCACGTGCTAAATCACGGAGTGCAAAAATGGATAAATCATCCAACTGTTTTGCGGTGTACTCAATTTTCATAAAAAATCTCCTAAAAATATATTTTTCTTGCCCCTACAAACGTAGGGGCGAATAATTTACAAAATTAAATTGATTATTGTACTTTAATGGGAACTATAACTCTGGTGCGTTCCCCGTCAAAATCGGTTCTATCAAATTCAAGTTCACTATTTTCTGCGTACTCGATATCTTTTTTCTCAAATAAATCAAGGAAGTCGTCTAGGTCGTCAAATTGGGTTACGTATCCTTCACACATATAGTGCATCGGGATAACTACGTCGGGCATCAATAAATCCACGTATTCCTTTGCTTGCTCGGCGTCGATAGTAAACTTACCGCCAACGGGAATTAGCAAAATATTGATGGAGCCTATTAGTTCGGCTAACATTGGGCTTAGAGGCTCGCCGATATCTCCAAGGTGGCAAATTTCTACGCCATCCATTCTATAACGGAAAACTACGTTCTTTCCGCGGAGAGCACCCTTCTTTTCGTCGTGATAGCTCTTGAAACCATATATTTCTACGCCGTCAAGGTCGTGGAAGCCGGTACTGTCTATAATAGTTTTAACCCCGTTTACCGCTTTTACACAGTTGTGGTCAAAGTGGTCGTGGCTAACGGTTACTACTTCGGAAGTAACGCTGGGGAACTTTACACCCACTCTATCTTCCTCATAGGGGTCGGTTACTATGGTAATGCCTGTACTTTCGGTAAGTTTAAAAGAACTATGCCCTAACCATTCAATTTTCATATATACTCCTTATTCTTTAGGAATTTTAACTGAAATCTTCATTACGGTTGAACGTGGATTTTGCGTAATTGTGGAATAAGAACAACGTAAAACTATATCGGCAAAATCATTTCCGTAATCTACAAAAACATCCTCTGGTATAAAATTAAACTTGAGATACTCGAATTCCACGGCGGTGGGTCTTGGTGAGCCACCGCGCGCGAAAGTCAAAACGTTAAAGGTGCTTTCTGTGTCTTCGTCAACGTCAAACGACGTAATATTCAAAGCAAGTTTATCACGATTGACTCCAATTACTATATTATATTTACGAAAATCGCTTTCATATACGAAATTTATTTGTGCGGTATCGTTTTTAGTATACGCATAATCACAGTTAGAATAGAAGTAAATTTCGTTTTTTGCGGTAGTAATTGTTAGTCGACCGTTCATCTTCTTATATATTATACACTATTTCTTAAAGTTTTGCAACAATTTTTTTATTTGCCCAATAACTCGTGAATTCTATCAGCTGAACTCATTAGAGGAGTTACCGATTTATTTTGGTTACAGCTGGAGATAATATAAGCTATAAACTTGGATAAATCAGCGCCTACGTACCAAGGTCTAGCTAGTAATTCGGGACGATTATAGGTAAGGTTGGTAGAAAGAACTGCGGTAAATAGTCCATCTTCATATGCCTTATCGAATTTATCGAAGCCTTCGGTGAATAGACCATAGGTAGCGGTAAGGAATATTTTGCCACAACCCTTTTCTTTTAGTTCCTTGCAAAGACGAATTACGGAGTCGCCGGTTGCAATAATATCGTCGGCAACAAGGATATCCTTGCCTGCAACGTCGGTACCGATGTACTCGTGAGCAACTATGGGGTTCTTACCATTAACAACCTTGGTGTAGTCGCGACGCTTGTAGAACATACCCAAATCAACGCCAAGAACGGATGCGTAGTAAACGTTACGATTCATAGCGCCTTCGTCGGGAGAAACTATCATAAAGTGGTCCTTATCTAGATTGATGTTGGGGAAGCTAGTAAGGAGCGCTTTCATAATTTGATAAGTGGGGAAGAAGTTATCAAAGCCCATTAGTGGAACTGCGTTTTGGATACGAGGGTCGTGAGCATCAAAGGTAATTATATCTTTAACACCCATTTCGTATAGTTCTTGTAGCATTTGAGCTCCGTCAAGAGATTCTCTACCATTACGACGGTGTTGTCTGCCACCATAAAGCATAGGCATAACGACGGTAATTCTTTCTGCTTTACCGCCGGCAGCAGCGATAATACGCTTTAGGTCTGCATAGTGGTCGTCGGGGGACATATGGTTTTGTTGTCCAAATAGAGTATACGTGCAAGTATAGTTACCAACGTCGCAAATAATATAAAGGTCGTCGCCACGAACGGAATCATTTATCATACCTTTACCGTCGCCGGACGTAAAACGAGGACATACGGAATCTACTATGAAAGATTTTTTCTTAAATCTGGGATTGCGATTACCAACGTCTTGATTGTACCATTTTACTAGATAATCGTCGACCTTTTTACCAAGGTCTTTTGCACCTTCTAAAACAATAAGTCCTAAAGGGGCAACGGGTGATGCGTCGTCAAAAACTTCACTAAAAAATGTGGGCATATCTTCCTCCGTTGTATTTTAAACACTATGCTCATTATATCACAAGCGTTTATTATTAGCAAATAAAAAACTCTAACATTTATAAGAGCAATTACTTTTGTAAATATACCTTTTATTTGATGTCAAATAACCAAATAATAAATATGGGCGAGGTTTTTCCTCGCCCATAACGTTATGATTGGATAAATCTTGAACCTGCTGTATCGTCGTCTTTGTTGTCGTCGGTAACGCCCGCAAATTGTGAATTATACAACTCGTAGTAGAAACCCTTCTTTGCCATCAAGGTTTCGTGGTTACCTTGCTCGACAACGTCGCCGTGGTTCATAACCAAAATTACTTGTGCGTGCTTGATTGTGGACAAGCGGTGAGCTATAACGAAGTTGGTCTTACCTTCCGTCATAGCAAGCATCGCGCTTTGAATGTACTTTTCGGTACGAGTATCAACCGAGCTGGTAGCCTCGTCCAAAATGATAATTCTGGGCTTCTTCAATATAGCACGTGCAATGGTAAGTAGTTGCTTTTGACCTGCGCTTATGTTAGCTGCATCTTCTTTCAAAACGGTGTCGTAACCGTGCTCCATCGTTTGAATAAATTGGTCGGCATAAGCTTCTTTTGCAGCTTGAATGATTTCTTCTCTGGTCGCATTCGGGTTACCATAAGCAATATTTTCGGCTACGGTACCATTGAACAACCAAGTATCTTGTAGAACCATTCCGTATAAGCTACGAAGGTCGTTTCGGCTATATTCGTTAATGTCTACGCCATCAATTAGTATACGTCCGGAATCGATATCGTAGAACCTCATTAGTAGGTTTACAAGGGTTGTCTTACCTGCGCCCGTAGGTCCAACTATAGCTATACTATCACCTGCATTTACGTGCAAGCTCAAGTCTGTAATAAGGGGTTTTTCCCTAGTGTAGCTAAATGCAACGTGCTCGATATCAACGGTACCAATGCAGTCCTCCACACAAATCCTTCTATTGCCCTCTTCGGTCATTTCTTTGAGGTCGAATACTTGGAATACACGTTCTGCAGCAGCGATTGAAGATTGTATAGTGTTAGCAATATTGGATATGTTCTCAATCGGTTGAGCAAACTGTCTGGTGTAGGACAACAATGCTTGGATATCACCTATCGTAACAAGTCCCGTACCCGCTCTTATACCACCGCCTACGCAGATACCAACGTATACCAAGTTATCAATAAACTTGATGCTAGGTAGTATAACGCCGGCTAGGAATTGGGAACGTCTGGTTGCCTTCTTTAGTTCCTTATTTATTTGCTCGTACGTCAATATACTTTCTTCCTCGTGTCCATATAGCTTTATTACGCGGTGTCCCGTGTACATTTCTTCTATATGTCCATTTAGTTCACCTATACGTTTTTGTTGACGAGCAAACTCAATTTGAGAGCGCTTTACGATAACGCTTGATACTACGAGTAGTATGGGCAAGCTAACTAACGCGATAATAGCAAGTAACCAGTCGATACGAACCATCATTACGAATACGCCTGCAACCGTCATTACACCGGTAATGATTTGGTTAATAGAGTCTTGCAGGGTTAGTGATATCATTTCGATATCGATGGTAAAACGAGAAAGCACGTCGCCAAGAGGAGTGCCGTCAAAGTAGGAAAGCGGAACCTTATCAAGCTTTAGCTTAACGTCGGTACGCATACGTCTAACTACTCTTTGGCTCATCGAGGCGGCTATTAGACCGGAGGTAAATTGGAACAAAGCGTTTAGTACGTACAATATAGCACAAGTCCAAAGAACGGGTGCAATATAGGTATAAAGTTGTCCGTTACCTTGAGGAGGTCTTCTGATATCGACGAAGTATTGAATACTATCAACCAAAGCATTGGTAACTTTCTTCATAATATCGGGAACCCAAATAGCGAACCAAGCGCCTATTGCCGCTATCAAAATCATAGCGATAAGCATTGGGTATTGGGGCTTTAGATATTTAACAAGCCTAATTACCGTAGCCTTAAAGTTTTCCGCCTTATCGACCTCTTTAATTTCGGGACCGCCTACGCCCAAAGCACGACCTAGGTCGAGCCCTTGTTGTTGGGGTTGTTGGTTGGAACTTACCTTTTCGAATTCGCTCATAGACCAAGTTCCTCCTCACTCATTTGTGAAAGTGCAATATCACGGTAAACGTCGCAGTTGCGGACTAGATATTCGTGGGTACCTTGTCCTACTATCTTACCTGCGTCAAGAACGATGATATTGTCGGCATCCATAATAGTACCAATACGTTGAGCTACTATGATGGTTGCGCTATTACCCGTAATCTTCTTTAGAGCTTGACGCAAATTCTTATCCGTTCTAAAGTCTAGTGCGGAGAAGGAGTCGTCGAAGATTAGAATTTCGGGCTTACGAATAATTGCACGAGCAATGGCAAGACGTTGTTTTTGACCACCGGAGAAGTTACCACCGCCCTGCTCTACTCTAGCATCTAGTTGACCTTCCTTTTCTTTTACGAAGGTATCGCTTTGAGCGATTTCTAGTGCTTCCCAACAATCGGCGTCGGTTGCATCTTCCTTACCATAGCAAAGGTTTTCCTTTATAGTTCCGCTAAAGAGTACGCTTCTTTGTGGTACGAAGCCTATCTTTAAACGTAGCTCTTCTTGAGTCATTTCTCTAACGTCTACACCGTCTACCAAGATACTACCTTCGGTAGCATCGTAGAAACGAGGTATCAAATTGATAACCGAGCTCTTACCACTTCCCGTACCGCCTACGATTGCGGTAACCTTACCCTTTTCGGCGTGGAAGTTGATATTTGAAAGAATATTGTTTTCCGCTTCGGCTGAATACTTGAAGTTTACGTTCTTGAACTCAACAGAGCCAACCGAGGTAAAGTTTTGATTTGACTTTTCGGGGTCTTTGAGTTCGGGTTCGGTAGCAAGTATTTCGTTTATACGTAGTGCCGATGCGGTTGCGCGCGGGAACATAACGAATACTGTGGCAAGCATAACCAGAGCCATCATTATTTGCGTCATATATTGTATAACCGCCATCATATCACCAACGTCTATATCTGCGTTATTAGCAATCTGTACGCTAGCTCTCCAAACTACGCCAACCATCGAGCAGTTCATAACTACAGCGATTAGAGGAGCCAAAACAGCGCACCATCTATTAACTGCAATAGCGGTCTTGGTAAGGCTTTGGTTAACTTCGTTAAAGCGTTCGTTTTCGGTTTCTTGTTTATTGAAAGCACGAACAACGCGGATACCGGTTAGACCTTCACGAGTGATAAGAGTGAGCTTATCAACCTTCTTTTGTATGGTTTGGAACAAGGGATAAACAACCTTTGCAGCCATAACCGATGCGATAACCAAGATAGGAATATCATAGAAGATAACCGCGGTCATCTTGAAGGATTTTTCTATAGACATTATAGTTCCGCCTATCAAGGTGATGGGAGCGATAAGTCCCGTTCTTAGGATAAGCAAGAATACTTGTTGTATTTGGTTTACGTCGTTTGTAGAGCGAGTGATAAGGCTAGAGGTTGAATATTTATCGAACTCTATGAGGGAGAATGTTTCAACCTTGCCGAATACCTTACTTCTAATGATAGCACTAAATTCTGCTGCAATTCTGGAGCTTAGGAGTGCTGCAAGTATTGCACATCCGCAAGCTGCCACGGTTAGTAGAAGCATTATGCCACCGCGCTCTAGAATAAATCCTAGGTCGTCTACTTGCGAGGTTTCTCCGTCGGGAAGCATCATATCTTTGTAGGTTTTGAACTCTACCAGCGCTATACTGAAATTGGTTATATCGCCCCTTATAACGCTATCTTCAAAAGCTTGTTTGCTAGTACCCGTTGCACTTAGGGTTAGATAGTTGCCTACTCTAATCCAAAATTGCTTCCATTGGCTACCGAAGGTTTCTTTATCTTTTAGAGGAGTCTTGGAAACTATGGCACCACTTTCGTCCTTTACGGTTTGATAGTACTTGGAAATCTCTTTTATAATTCTATCGGGTTTTTTGTTACGTAAGGTTAAGAGGTTGGAAAGTAAGATATGGTCGTCCGCTTCAACGTACCATTTGCACATACGTTCTATGTCTTCGGTAACGGCCTTCTTTTGCTCGTCGGTAAACTGATGTTTATTTTTGTTTATTAGAGCTTCTATTAGAATGCTTGCATTATATTCGCTAGCTAGTGCTTGAGCATCGTCGTCGGTAATACCGCGATAGGTGTCTACCCATTTTGCTCCGTTATATTTGTAAGCATATCCCAAAACGTTGTTACAAATAATAACTTCGTAGTCGGGCATAGGGTCTGCTCTACCGGTGTAGCTTTGCTTAACGGTCTCTACTTGTTCACCGTCTGCATTGCTGTAAACGTAAACCAATTTATCTTGCTCGAATGCTTTACCATATCTATCGGTAGCTAGACGATTACCGTTTTTATCTACGGGAATGGGCATCAAGTTACCGTATTCGGAGTGCTTCATTCTACTTATGCAAGCAGTCAAAATTCTACGGTTGGACTCGTTTGCCATTGCATCTTCGTCTACGCGAGGGTCTTGGTTAAGTAGACTATTGATGGTTATATCGTCTTCGCCACCATCAATCTTTATAGACGCCTTGTTGGTCTTAGAGGCTTCGTAGTTGTCGCCCACGTCGAAAACGAGCAATGCGTTAACTACCTCTGCAATACCCGCGCGGTCTTCGTCGGTGTAATATCCGCCCCAGAAGTTGGGTTCCCATTTTTCCCACTTGTCTTCTTGAACGTTTGCATCACGCCAATTGAACGCGGTTTCTTGGTAAGGCTTTAGGCCCTCAAGGAAGGGGGTCATTACGTCGTCAAAGAGTTGTTGACTGTCTTTAACAGGGATGTCGCGGAATACGAAATCGATGGTAATATCACCGCCCTCTTCCTCTTGGATAGCTTGGGCAAGGTCAAAGGTGGAAAAACCTTCTACCATCTCGAATACGGGAATTGTATCTTCATCGTAACCCTTTAGTGTTTTTTCGGAGTCAACGGAAGAAAGGCTGGAGGGCTTTTCCATTTCCAAATGCTCGTACAAGGGCTCGTAATCGATATAAATACCGTCGTCGATAATTTCGGACATCTTTTCGGGCAGATATAATTCAGCAACTGCTTGACCCGTGACAAGAATGATGATAACTACTATCATCCAAGCCATTGGTTTCAAATTGCGGAAAAGTTTAAACATTCCCAAATCCTCTTTATCACAAAATAATATTTTTATTATAACGCATATATGCGCGCGTGTCAATATAGAAAGCCCAAAAGAAATGTTAAAATAATGTTAACGAAAAACAAAAAAGGTAGTTATATAACTACCTTTCTTTTTACAAATGATATTTGCTTGTGAACTTCTATTATTTGATAATAGAGGCTTCCCAGCTTTGAGGAGCTTCGTAGCCCATTAGTTTAACTACGGTTGCAGCTACGTTAGCAAGACCGGCATTTTCGTTTTCGGCGATTTCTGCATCTACGCCATAAACGATAAAGGGAACCTTGTTAAGACTATGTGCGGTACGAGGTTGAAGAACGCCTTTCTTGTTCTTTTCGAGCATTTCGTCAGCGTTTCCGTGGTCGGCGGTTATAAGCAAAATTGCGTTTGCTTCGTCGATAACGGGAAGAAGTCTTGCGAGTGCTAGGTCAACAGATTCAACGCCTATTACGGTTGCTTCAAAGCTACCGGTATGTCCAACCATATCTCCGTTAGGATAGTTACATCTAATAAAACCATATTTGTTGGACTTGATTGCGCTAATCATAGCATCGGTAACTTCGGCACTCTTCATCCAAGGACGTTCGTCAAAAGATACCTTGTCGGAAGGAATTTCTTCAAAGGTTTCCAGCTCTTCGCTAAACTTATCGGAGCGGTTTCCGTTCCAGAAATAAGTTACGTGTCCGTACTTTTGGGTTTCCGAAACAGCATATTGGGATACCCCTTTTCCTACTAAGAACTCGCTCAAAGTATCTTTGATGCAAGGAGGTTCTACTAGGAAACGTTTGGGAAGATGTAGGTCCCCGTCGTATTGTAGCATACCTGCATACATAACCTTGGGAGCGTTACCTCTATCAAATTCGTCGAAGTCGGCGTTATCGAAAGCCATACTTATTTCTATAGCGCGGTCGCCACGGAAGTTGAACAAAATAACGGAGTCGTTATCTTGGATTTTACCCACGGGCTCGCCATCGCTGGTGATAACGAATGCGGGTAAATCTTGGTCGATAATACCGGCGTTTTCTTCTCTATAAGTATTGATAGCTTCGCTAGCGGAAGCAAATCCCCTACCTATACCGTGAACGTGTACGTCGTAGCCCTTTTTAACCATATCCCAGTTTGCGCAGTAGCGGTCCATAGTTATCTTCATTCTGCCACCGCCCGATGCGATTTTACCATCGAAGCTATCGTCGTTCAATGCGGATAGCGTTTCTTCTAGCATATCAACGTAGGTCAATGCGCTGGTTGCAGGAACGTCGCGTCCGTCAAGAAGAATATGAACTCTTGCCTTTTTGATACCCTCTTGCTTTGCTTCTTTGAGCATTGCAATAAGGTGAGATACGTTGGAGTGAACGTTACCATCGGAAAGAAGGCCAATGAAGTGCATTGTGGAATTATTGTTAACTACGTTATCTTTTAACTCCTTCCAAGCCTTCGATGCGTATATAGCGCCACTTTCGATGGACTCGTTAACGAGCTTTGCGCCTTGTGAATAAACTTGACCGCAACCAAGAGCGTTGTGTCCTACCTCGCTGTTACCCATATCGTCGTCGGAGGGTAGACCTACAGCGGTACCGTGTGCCTTTAAGTAAGTATGGGGGCAAGTTGCGAGTAGTTTATCCAAAGTGGGAGTACGTGCCTCGGTAACGGCATCGCCAAGTCCGGTCTTGGACTTGCCGATACCATCCATTACTACTAAAACGATTTGTCTATCCATATATTAGTAATTTACAACCTTTGCAAAGTCTGCAGCTTTGAGAGATGCGCCACCGATTAGACCACCGTCGATTTCGGGCATAGCCATAAGTTCGCTTGCGTTCTTAGCATTCATACTGCCACCGTATTGGATACGCATTGCGTTAGCTGCGGTCTTGTTGTAGAGCTTTCTGATAGCCTTACGGATGATAGCGATGGTGTCGTTAGCTTCTTGAGCGGTAGCGGTCTTGCCGGTGCCGATAGCCCATACGGGTTCGTAAGCAACAACGATTCTCTTTAGATATGCCTTATCGATGCCTTCGAATGCACCGTTGGTTTGGCGGATAACAACTTCTGCAGTTTTGCCAGCTTCGCGTTCTTCTAGGGTTTCGCCTACGCAAATGATGGGCTTAAGACCTGCTTCGAGAGCAGCCTTAACTCTTGCGTTAACGCTTTGGTCGGTTTCACCAAAGTATTGACGACGTTCGCTGTGTCCTATGATAACGTATTCAACTTTGAGTTCTTTGAGCATTTCGGCAGAGATTTCACCGGTGTAAGCGCCCTTGGGAGCCCAAGCAACGTTTTGTGCGCCAAGCTTAATTTTGGTACCGCGGATAGCTTTTCTAGCGGTATCGATATTGGTATAGGGAACGCAAACTACAACTTCACATTTAGCATCAGCTACCAAGGGAGCGATTTCTTGAAGAAGGGTTTTGGTGGTTGCGTTGGTATTGTTCATTTTCCAGTTACCTGCGATAATAGGTCTTTTCATTATAGTATCTCCTTTATGGATTTTTTATTTGACGTTTTTTTCAACGTATGATAACGATGAAACGATTATTTATTGTTCAAGCATGCAACGCCGGGAAGTTCAAGTCCTTCTAGGAATTCTAGAGAAGCACCGCCACCGGTAGAGATGTGGGTCATCTTGTCTGCATAACCAAGTTGCTTTACAGCAGCTGCACTATCACCACCACCGATAATGGTAGTAGCATCGGTTTCTGCTAGTGCGCTAGCAACAGCAACGGTACCCTTTGCAAGAATGGGATTTTCGAATACGCCCATAGGTCCGTTCCAAATAACGGTCTTTGCACTCTTAACTGCATCTGCATAAAGAGCTCTGGTCTTTTCGCCAATATCAAGGCCCATCTTATCATCGGGGATAGCGTTGGAATCAACGGTTTCAACAGCGATTTCTGCATCAATAGGATTGGGGAAATCGGATGCAACAACGGTATCAACGGGAAGGAGCATATTTACGCCCTTAGCTTCTGCCTTAGCGATGAGTTCTTTTGCAAGTTCAACCTTGTCGAGTTCGCAAAGGCTGGTGCCTACGCCGTAACCCTTTGCCTTGAAGAAGGTATAAGCCATAGCGCCACCGATAATAAGGGTGTCAACTTTTTCGAGTAGGTTGTTGATAACACCAATCTTATCACTAACTTTTGCACCACCGAGGATAGCAACGAAGGGACGAACGGGAGTTTCGAGAGCGCCACCCATAACGTCGAGCTCTTTACCGATTAGGAAGCCTGCAACTGCTTCTTCGCATAGACCGTATTGAGCGATACCTGCGGTAGATGCGTGTGCACGGTGAGCGGTACCGAATGCATCGTTAACGTAAACTTCGCAAAATTCTGCTAGAGCCTTGCAGAAAGCTTCGTCGTTCTTGGTTTCTTCTTGGTGGAAACGTAGGTTTTCTAGAAGAACTACTTCACCATCTTTTAGGTTAGCAACAGCTGCTTTTGCAGATTCGCCGATAACGTCGGTAGCAAAGGTAACTTTGTTATCTAGTAGCTCGTTAAGTCTTGCTGCAACGGGAGCAAGAGAGCACTTCTTAAGAGTAAGCGCAACGAGTTCTTCGCGAGATTTGCTTTCGTCTTCGGGCTTAATCTTTTTGATTTTGTCGTTAAAAATGTTGTAGGGTCTGCCAAGGTGAGAGCAAAGAATAACTTTTGCACCTTGCTCCATCAAATACTTGATGGTGGGGAGAGCGCCGTTGATACGGTTTTCGTCGGTGATAACGCCACCTTTCATAGGAACGTTAAGGTCAACGCGAACTAGACATTTTTTGCCTTTTACGGATACGTCTTTAATAGTTTTTTTGTTCATAGTTATCTCCTATACAAAATAATTTTTGCTTATCTATTATAACACTACTATCGTAGTGTAATCAATTATTTAACCAAAAATAATTAAATTTTTTTGCTTTTTCTCTTGAAAACCAATAAAAATCACTATCTAAGATTTTTGAATAAATTTGCTATATCAAGTATCTCTTCACGAGTGGTTGCTTGGAAAACCCTGTTCTTTATTTCCTTTCCACCGCGTAGTCCATAGGTATAACCTGCCACGTGCTTCTTTATGCAGTTGACTGCAACACGTTCCGGCATAACGCTTTCTAAAAGTGCAAAATGCTCTTTTACGAGTTCCGTAATATCATATTCGGGTACCTTATTTTGTAGTTCCGTAAAAATATATGGTCTACCGACAGCACCTCTCGCGACAGCTATTCCGTCTACTCCGGTATGAGCAAACATCTCGCTAGCTTTATCCAAAGTGGTTACGTCTCCGTTACCCAAAACGGGGATACTTACGCTTTCCTTAACAGCCTTTATAGCATCTAGATTGACCTTACCGCTATAAAACTGCTCTCTTGTTCTTCCGTGTACGGTTATAAAAGATGCTCCCGCTTCCTCTATTTCCTTGGCAACGCGTACGCAGTTTATTTCGTTTTCGTTAAAACCTATACGCATCTTTGCACTAACGGGTCTGCCTCCCGCACTCTTAACCGCCGAGTGAACAATCATACCCACTCTATATGGGTCGCGCATAAGTGCAGAGCCCTCCCCGTTTTTAACTATCTTTGGTACGGGACAACCAAAGTTAAGGTCGATAATATCAAATTTGTTTATTATTTTTAGAGATATCGCCTTTTCTATAAATTCCGGTTCTCCGCCAAAAAGCTGTACTGCTTTTATGGGTTCGCGAGGGTCGGTTGCAAGAAGAGATGCTGTGTTTTCCGAGCCATATACCAACCCCTTTGCAGAAACCATTTCGGTAACGCAAAGTCCCGCACCATAGCGGTATGCAAGTACGCGAAGCCCTATATCACTAAAGCCTGCAATCGCAGGTAAAATAAAGGGTGAATTTAGTTGTAAATCACCTATTTTCACCATTATCCTAGTATCTTTTTAGCCTCTTGATAATATTTTTCCATCAAATCCATATTGTCGTGATTTAGCTCAAAACCAAGTTCACGAGCTTTTTGGTCGACGTATAAAAATCTCTTTATAAAACGATTGGTGGTTCCGCTTAGCGCAAGCTCGGGGTCCACCTTCAAGAAACGTAGCACGTTCAAAACCGCAAACAATACGTCGCCCGCTTCCTTTTCCTGTTCTTGAGGAGTGGTCGCGGTCATAAGCTCGTCGAGTTCCTCGTAAACCTTTTGCAAAGCGCCCTTTTCATCGTCGAAATCAAAACCGCATTTCTTGATGATTTTTTGTATTTTATATGCTCTCATAAGCGCTCCAAAGGTAACCGGTACAGACTTAATTTTGTCTTCAAGTCCGCTATATCCCTTTTCCACAGCCTTTGCTTGCTCCCAAAACTTTAGAGCCTCTTCTGCGTTTTGAGCCTTATTTTCTCCAAAAATATGGGTATGGCGGGAAATAAGCTTATGGCAAATACCATTTATAACGTCCACGGGCGTAAAAAAGTCCTCTTCTTCGGCAATCGATGCGTGGAAAAGTCCTTGCAAAAGCACGTCGCCACTCTCTTCCACCATTTTTTCTCTATCGTGAAGGTCTACCGCTTCGGCTAACTCGTATGCTTCTTCTATCGCATTGTTACGAATACTTTCGTTGGTTTGTGCCCTATCCCATTGGCATCCATCGGGGTCGCGAAGCCTGCGAATAATTTCCACCAAATCGCCGAAAGTATAATAATCACGATATACAAAATCGGCGCATTTTATTATCAAACGCGGACGATAAGCAAGGTTTTCTATACTGATTTCCTCACTTTCTCCGTTATCCGATAGAATTACCGCAACAGCGTTTTTGCCAAAATTAAAAAGCAATTTTTCTTTTACTTTTGGGAAAATATCTTCGTCTATACCATCGATTATAATGGGAATGTTGCACTCAAAATTGGCAATCTTTCTTTGGATAAAATCTTCACCTGTAAAATATGTAAATGAGTTCATAATAGGTCTACTCCGTCTTACCTTTCAATTTTAGTATTTTGTGTCCAAAAGGTAGGCTCAATATTTCGTCGTTAGTAAATGCTTTGGATACAACTACCGCCAACAAATATGCTACACCACTAACTACTGCTATTACCAAAATCCATATAATAGATAGGGAGTATGCAACAGCTAGGCTTAGACTAATACCCATTATACCACCAAACAATATGATAACGCCACTATTTTTTATAATATCTCCGTTTTTGCCCATCAACCTAAAGGTGGAAGATATATTCAAAATGGTAGTTACGCTAAATGCGATAAGTCCTGCGTATGCAACGCCTTTTATACCTATGGTATAAAGAAGTATCAGCGATACAATGATTTTAGTTACGCCCCCTATCGCTAGATTTATAATTGGGGAGCGGGTATCCTTTAGCCCTTGCAAAACCGAAGTGCATATTTGCGTTAAAGAGAGAAGTAACACCGTGGGCGCGGATATGGTTAGTAGCTCCGCTCCCGTTTTCAATTCGGCGCTTGAAAGTCCGCCATACAAAAATGACAATATTTCCGTAGGTGCGACCATAAATAATATTGCAAAAGGCACGCCGATAAGAACCGCCACCTTAATTGCGGTAGAGGTCTTTAACCTTATAGCCTCAAGATTTCTTTCCTCTCTGTTTTTCGATAGATGTGGAACAACCGCAATACCTATTGCCAAAGAAAGAGATACGGGTAAGTTTATAAGCGTACTTACAGGCCCGGAAAACACTCCATAATTAGCTGTAGCAACCGAGCTACTAAGGGAAGCTTTGAGTATATTTACCACCATAAAGCTATCAATAAATTGGGTAAGCGGAAAAATCATACTACCTATTGTGATTGGTAGCGATATTTTTATTATTTCCCTATAGCTCTCGCGTGCCCCTTTAAAATCCAAAGATAACTTCTTGGAACCGTTTCGTTTTTTGTAGATAATAAATAGAACTACAAAGGTTACGACCTCGCTTACGCTTACCCCAAGCAAAGCACCCGCAACTTGTATTACTACACCATATCTTGACAATAGATAGGCAAGCATAAGCCCTACTACCAGCTTAACGATAGCTTCGATTAAAGCCGAAAGCGCGCTTGGAAACATCAAGTGATTACCTTGAAACCACCCCTTGAACACCGCTATCCCGCTCACAAACAAAATACTAGGAGCAATGGCAATATAACCTAGCTTTGCGTTTTGCACACCTTGTAAAGAGCCTATAACACCACTTAAAAGAACTAGCGCTACGCTTAGTAATAACCCTATGGTTAACAAGGCATACATCGAAGCCTTTACCAATCGTCTGTTTTCGTTTAGGTTTCCTTTTGCAATATTTTCGGAAACCAAAACACTAATTGCAAGCGGAAGCGCACCACTCGACGTGGTTAAGATAAGAGCATAAACAGGGAATATGAGCTGATATAGTCCCATACCCTCGGCACCAAGCGCATTTGTTAGCGGTATGCGGTAGCAAGCCCCTATTATTTTAGCAAGAAGGGTTGCTACCATCATTACCGTAGCACTCTTTACAAAAGATTTTTTCATTATAGTCTTAGACCCAAAAAGTGTGCGCCCGTTTCAGCGGTCTTTACTAACGTGTCGTTAGGCTCTTTCTTGGAATATAGTATTACTGCACCCATAATATCGCCTCTTACCATAATCGGCACTATCACTTGACCTTTTACTCCCTCGCAACCTACCTCGAAAAAAGGCTTTATCTCTCTATCCTTCAAAATTTCGGTGCGACGAAGCCCTATTATCTCTTGTAGCCTTTCATCAATGGGGCTACCTATAGCGCGTTTCAATAAATCACCGCTTATAGCCACTATTTTATCGGTATCGGTAATAATTGCGGTATATCCCGTTGTACGATAAATACTACTAGCATACTCAGCTTGGAAATCTAACATTTCGCTTACCGCGGAATATTTTTTTAGTATCAGGGTATCATCTTTTTGTATTACTTCTATCTCTTCGCCCTCTTTTATGCGCATAGTCCTACGCAATTCTTTGGGGATAACCACTCTACCGAGCTCGTCCATTCTTCTCACAATTCCTGTCGAACGCATATAATATAATCTCCTTAATTGTAGTGTGTGAAAAAATTAAGGTTGTATTAACAAAAATTATGTTATAATAAAAATATAATAAAGGAGATGCTTATGGAACTAACTTTTTTAGGCGCTGCGCGCGAAGTAACCGGTAGTTGTTATCTTTTAAAAGTAGGGAATAAAAACGTTCTTATCGATTGCGGTATGGAACAGGGTCCCGATATATACGAAAACCAAACTCTTTCCGTAAATCCTAGCAGTATAGATGCTATTTTAGTAACGCACGCTCATATTGACCACAGCGGACTTCTTCCTTTAATTTATAAAAAAGGATATCGCGGTAAGGTGTTAATGACGCGCGGTACCAAAGATTTGGCAAAAATACTTCTACTCGATAGCGCACACATACAAGAATACGAAGCGGAGTGGCGCAATCGTAAGGCAAAACGTGGCTCACACAAGGAATACCAGCCTCTATACACTACTGCCGATGCAGAAGGCGTAATCAAAAACTTCCGTGGCGTGGACTATAATAAGACGATAGACGTCGCAGAAGGCATAAGAGCAACGTTTATAGATGCAGGACACCTACTTGGTTCTAGTTATATAGAAATTACCGCTACCGAAAAAGGTATTACGAAGACAATTCTATTTTCGGGTGATATCGGCAACAAGAACAAGCCCATTATCCGTTGTCCATCCCCTGTTCCCGGTGCGGATTTCGTAGTAATGGAGTCCACCTATGGCGATAGACACCACGGAACAGACCCCGATTATGCAACCAATCTAGCAAAAATAATAGAAGAAACCTTTGCTATGGGCGGTAACGTAGTAATCCCCACCTTCGCTGTAGGCAGAATGCAAGAAATGCTATATTTTCTACGCGAAATAAAGATGCGTAATCTATGCCCCAATTTCCCCGATTTTCCCGTATACGTCGATAGCCCTCTTGCCATAGAGGCAACCAACATATATAACAAAAACGTAGAGGATTGTTGCGACGACGAAACCTGCGCATTGATACGCCAAGGGATAAACCCCATTACTTTCAAAGGTTTAAAGGTAAGCGTAACTGCGGATGATAGTAAACTTATAAACAAAGGCTATGAGTCAAAAGTTATACTTTCTGCATCGGGTATGTGCGAAGCAGGTAGAATAAGACACCACCTAAAGCACAACTTGTGGCGCAAAGAAAGCACAATAGTATTCGTAGGCTACCAAGTAAAGGGAACGCTAGGAAACATACTTTTGGAGGGCGCCGATACCGTAAAGCTATTTAACGAAACCATCAAGGTACGTGCAAAAATCAAAAAGCTAGAAGGAACCTCCTCACACGCCGACCGCAATCACCTAATAAGTTGGATAAGAGAAGTTCCCTCCCCCACTCGCGTATTCGTAACGCACGGTGAGGATACGGTTGCGGACGGTTTTGCAAAGACGCTTGAACAAAACTACAAAATACCCGCCATCGCCCCATATAACGGAGCTGTATATGATTTGATTGCAAACGAGTTTATATACCTCGGCAATACCGTCAAAAAGCAAAATACTTCTAAGCAAGAAGATGGCGAGCGCTTTAACACCTCGACGGTATATGGAGCATTGAAGCAAACTGCAAGCGAATTCCAAAAGCTTGTTACCTCTCTTGAAGGCAGAGCAAACCACGACCTACGCAAGCTAAACCAAGAGCTCAAAGCACTCATTGCAAAATACAAATAGACCTATATCTAATAAGGAATATAAGATGTTTCGAGATTTACTTAGGAAAAATAGAAAACTACCTATGGAAGAATGTATCTCCATTCTTAAAAAGGAAAGGCGTGGGGTTCTTTCGGTAAACGGTGATAACGGATATCCCTATGGAATGCCTATGAACCATTGGTATAACGAGGAAGATGGTAAGATATATTTCCATTCCGGCAAAATTGGACATAGGCTTGACTCCATAAAAAACAACGATAAAGTTTCCTTTTGCCTCTTTGATAAAGGCTATCGTAACGACGGCGAGTGGGCGCTAAACGTTAAGAGCGTCATCATCTTTGGAAGAATAAAGGTTATAGAAGACCGCGATAGAATTATTGATATAACCACAAAGCTCAGCCATAAGTTCACGCTCGACGACGAATATATCGAGAAAGAAATCAAAGAAAATATCGCTCGAACCATACTTTTGGAATTAACGCCGGAGCATATATGCGGTAAGCTAGTAAACGAGTCGTAACGTTAAAAAAAGTCCCCTTTTCGGGGACTTTTATTTTTGAAAGGTTTTAACTATTTTCCTGCGTTTTCCTTTTCCGCTATCTTTTTGATTACCTTGTAGATTACGTTCAAACCTTTATCGAGAGTATCGGTGGTAAATCTTTCCGATTTATCGTGCATGGTGTGGTAATAATAGGTAGTCGTGGGATTTTGTGCAGCGATAGTAACGGTAGGAATATCGGCATTACGGAAGGGAGTAGAGTCGCATCCGCCAACGGGATTATAGATAGATTTTGCATTATCTATTCCTAGTTCCTTATATGCTTCGTGTACGTATCCTATCAAGGTGGGGTCGAACTTTGTTCCTTGTAATAGGTCGCCTATAATTGCTTCAAAATGGTCGGGGTCGGCTATAGAGTCTACGTTAATAACGTAGCTGTGTCCGTCGCTAAGCTCTTCCTTATGCTTTTTAACGTAGTCAAGACTACCCTTTAAGCTTGCTTCCTCTGCACCGAAGCCAAGATATACAAGGCGCATTCCTTCGGGCATATCTTCGGGATGCTCTTTAAAGTATTTCATTATCATCATATTGGAACCGATACCGCTTAGGTTATCCATTGCGCCGGGGCTGGCAATAGTCTTATCACCGGTAACGTATTGGGTGATAAAATATAGACCGGGGATGATTGCAATAGGAATAATCATAGTGCAAATATTGATGATATAGTCTGCATTTCCGCCAAAATAAACAAAATCGTTTACTGCACGAAGAACACAAATACCTATCATTGCTATTGCGCCCAAAATACCGTATGCAGTTTTGATAATAGCGGTATTGGGATTTTTGAGTGAAAGTTTCCAACACCAACTGCTATCATAGTGAGCCCCTAAATATACGGTAAACTTGGTTTCTCCGTTTACGGGAGGGATTTCGGTAATGATATTGGAAGATTTTTCGTGCTTGAATAGTAAGTCGAAGGTCGCGGTATAACGAATAACTTGTAAAGCTACGAAAAGCATAATACAGCAGAAGGCAAAGCCTGCAAGAATGGTTCCATACAAACCACCTATGTAATAGACCAATATGGAAAGAAGTCCCGCATATCCCAAGTAACAAATACCGCCTATGCTGGCTCTGGGTGCGAAAATAAATTCTTCGGTCTTGGTGTCTAGTCCAACTCTATCTTTTATTTCTTGTTGGATTTTAACGCAAGCTGCTTTTTCTTCGTCGCTTCCGGGCAAACGAGGACCGTCAGCTTCAATCTTTTTTATGAAATCCATTGTTTCATCGGCATACTTTTTAAACATAAACTCTCTTCCTTTATTAAAAAATATTGTCGGTATTATAACATAAATGGGGATATTTGGCAATACCCATTTTAATTACTTAGTCTATAGGCAGGTTTTTGTGCTTCCTATAAAGTTCCTCTACTGCGATGTTGTATTTGCAAGAATACTTGACCTCTTTAAAATAGAAACGATTTACTATGGTATCTATAGTAAGGTCTATTGCCTCGGAGTTTTTGTGTACTATGGTGGGTTGTTTTAGGGTAGGTACTTGTATTAGCACCTCTTCACCATTGTCGTAGCGCTTTCCTACAAAGCCTATATATTCGTGGTTAAGGAAAAATTCACCCTCTCCAAGCTCTACGTAATTATGGTTCTCGTCCGCTCTTTCCCATACTACGGGGTGGCGCATTTCAAAGTTATCGTTAGCGATTTCCTTTCTAACAGCCTCCCTTTCGTACTCGTACCACAAATCTATTCTTTCAAAGGCAAACGAGTCGCCTTGTGGGATAAGCTCACCATACTCGGTAAACTCTACCTTGTTGCCACACTTTTCGCAAGTTAGGTAGTGAGCATCGCTAACCATTTCGTACTCTTCACCGCATTTTGGGCACTTGTAAAGTATATAATGGAGACCTTCAGCGGGATTTTTAGCTTTGAAACGAAGATTGTTTTCGCGTTGGTATAAGCAGTCGTTAAACTTGAATTTTTCTTTGAGAACGTCGTATATTTCCTTGTCGCTCAATTGGGCAAGCTGTTCTTTGGTAAATAACAAAGTGCTTTCGTTCACAACGGTACCATACTTAAAACCGCTATACCAACGAGGACGCGCGCAGTAGCCACCATTGTTATGGCAAAATACTACGTCGGCTTTTAGCAACTTGAGAAGCTTAGCCAAGCTTTCGGGAATATAGTACATTCCTCTACCATCCAAAGTGAATTTACCTTCGGGGAAAAGTGCTAGCGAGCAACCGCTATCTACCGCCCTCTTCATAGAGCGAATAGATGCTAGGTCCATTTCAAATTGATTGATAGGCAAAAGACCAATCGCCTTAGCAAATGGCTTCAAAACGTTCCAAGTCATAACGTCGCGACCGCATACAATGTTCAAAGATACGGGACTCATAGTGAGCATCATCATTGCAACGTCCATAATGCAGGAGTGGGTACCTACGCATACGAAAGGTCCCTTCCTATCTTTGATAGCAGGGTCCTTTTTAAACTTAGCGTTTATCCAGATTTTACCTAGTATCCTACCCACTAAAATAAGCAACGGATAAAGTAGCTTATTAGGCTTAGTGGGTACAAAATTTTTGAGGTCTTGTGTCTTTTGCTTTTCTTTCATTATTTTAGATTTTCGGGGTTGAGGCATTCAAGTTCGGGGAGAACGAATCTACCGTCTTTACGAATTAGTACGTCGTCGAAGTAGATTTCACCGCCACCATACTCGGGGGTTTGTATTAGTACTAGGTCCCAGTGTACTGCGCTGATGTTACCATTGTAGCAATCTTCGTAACAGCTACCTGGGGTAAAGTGAATAGAGCCTGCTATCTTCTCATCAAAGAGGATATCGCCCATAGGATTGTTGATGTAGGGATTTACGCCAAGTGCGAATTCACCAACGTAACGAGCGCCTTCGTCGGTATCGAATATAGCGTTAACAGCCTTGGTATCGTTAGCGGTAGCGTTTATAATCTTACCATCTTTGAACTCTAGACGAACGTCTTTGAACTCAATACCATTTTCTACGCTAGGTGCGTTGTAATGGATATATCCGTTTACGGAATCTTTAACGGGAGCGGAGTAAATTTCACCGTCCGGAATATTCATATGACCTGCGCACTTCTTGGAGCCGATACCCTTTATGCTAAAGGTGAGGTCGGTATCAACAGCGGTAAGGCGAACCTTATCGGTCTTATTAAGAAGCTCTTGAAGGGCATCCATTGCCTTATCCATCTTTGCGTAGTCAAGATTACATACGTTAAAGTAGAAATCTTCAAAAGCATCGGTGGACATACGTGCTTGCTCTGCCATACCCTCGTTAGGATAACGCAAAACTACCCACTTGGTCTTTGCTACGCGAAGTTCATGATGAACGGGATGGCTGTAGCAACGATTATAAATGCTCATCAATTCGGGGTCAACGTCGCTTAGCTCATAGCAGTTGTTACCGCCACGGATACCGATATAAGCATCCATTTCCGCCATACGAGCGCCGTCAAATTTTGCCATCAAAGTAGCAAGCTCTTCCGTCATACCTAGACGGAGTGCTCTTGCAACGCGGTTATCTTCCATATGAACAAAGGGTAGTCCGCCTACTTTGTAAACTTCTTTTACGATAGCGTTTACAAGCATATAATCTATTCCACGTGCTTCAATAAGAATCTTTTCACCTTTTTGTAGGTTACAAGAATAATTTACTAGTACGTTTGCGAGTTTTTCAATTCTTTGGTCAACCATATTTATACTTCCTTTATATTTTTTATTCTTTAGGGGTGTCTTTAGGAGTAGCTTTTTTGCGTTCTCTCTTAACGGGATATACCAAGTTTTCCTTTTTGGGTGCAATAATTATGTTGTAATATAACGTTGCATCAACCTTTGCCATTTCTAGGTCCATATCGAAGCAGTTACCACACTCTTTGGGGTTAGATGCGGGAATTTCGCCCTCAAAATCGGAAACGAAATCAAAGGTTCTTTCTATAAAAGGCAACAAATCTTGGGATTCCAAATCGCCTGCTACAACCAGATAGAAGCCCGTTCTGCATCCCATAGGTCCAAAGTATATTATTCTATCACCCCACAAGGAGTCGCTACGCATATAGGTAGCAATCAAGTGCTCAAGGGCGTGGATAGAACCCGTTCCCATAGGTTCGTCGTAATAAGGGCGCTTCATTCTAATATCAAAAGTGGTTATAACGTTAGAACCTACTAAATCCTTTCTGCTAACGAACAAACCGCATTTTAATTTGGTGTGGTCAATTTGAAAACTAGCTACGTTCTTGGTATCAAGTTCCATATTTTTCTCCTAAAATCTAAAATCATACGCATATATTGTACTACAATTTTTCCCCCATTACAAGCATATTATTATCTTTTTTATCATAGATAAAAAGCATACTCAAATCGGTTAGTTTTTTCGTAAAGGGCAGTAATACGAGTGTGGTTATCAAGTTGAACGCAATATGGAAATAGGCGATTAGCACCGACACCGATAAGTTTTTTAGCAAGTTTACGGTTTTTTCGCCAAAAACGATTACGAATGGTAAGAAAATCAATACCCCTAGTGCATTGAAAAGCAAATTGATAAAGGCTGTACGTTTTGCGTTAACGTTACCACCTATCGAAGCGAGTAACGCAGTCATACAGGAGCCGATATTTCCGCCCATAATCAAATAAAAAGCACCTGTAACAGGCATAATTCCCAAATGGCTAAAGGTGATAACTATACCCGTAAGAGCACTTGAACTTTGTATTATAGCGGTAAAGAGCGTGCCCAAAGCCAGCAAAATAAACGGACTATTTATGGATAAAAACAACGAGTTAAAAGAAGAAAACTCACTTAGAGCCATTGCAGAAAGCTTTATGATATCTAGCCCTATGAACATCAAACCGCAACTGCCCACTATCCACCCTATTGATTTTAGTTTTTCACTCTTATCTACCATAACGAGCATAACGCCAACAAAGGATAAAAATGCAAACATTTCCCCTATCGGTAGGTAATTAAAGGAAATTATAAGTGCGGTAAAAGTTGTACCAATATTCGCTCCCATTATTATGCAAGTTGCCTGCATAAGCGTTACTATACCACTATTAACCAGCGATACCAATATTACCGTGGTTGCAGACGAGCTTTGTAACACCGCGGCACTCCCAACACCAACGCCAACCGACACTAGTTTAGAATTGGAAATGCTATTGAACAATTTTTCTATTTTACCACTAGCCACCTTTTGTAGGTTCGAAGATATAAGCTTCATACCAAGCAAAAAGGTTCCAATGCCGGAAAAAAGAGTGAGGATACTACTAAACATAATATAATTTTATGCTAGCGTTATACCCTTGATTACTTTTTAATAAAATCAGCTGTTTGGGTAATTATAAATCTCTTTATAGGTATCCTTTTATTTGATTTTGCTATAAAACCAGCCCACTACTTTTTGGGGCAAAAAAAGAATTCGGCGCGTTGCGCCGAATTCCATTTTAGTTAGTTGTGATTATTTAACTACCTTTTCTAGAATGTATCCGGGATACAATCTTAGGTCGTAATTGTAGGTTTCGTCTAGTAGTACGCCGTACTTGAAGTTTTCATCAACGTACCAACCTACGAACGAGTATACGTACTCAACGTTATCAATCTTGAGGGTAATTCTACCGGTGTTAACCTTGCCCGCTTCGGTTACGCAAGCGAATTGAGTAGATTCGTATACGGGAACGTTATCCCAGTATTGGCTAGCAGTACCAACTACGGGGTATTTACCATCGGTTACGGTGGTGCAAGCGGTACCTATTTCGTCGCTGGTGCCAAGAGTTATGGTATCCTTAGCATCAACGTAGGTCATAGAGTACTTCTTAGCAGCCTTAGCTTCGGTTGCGGTAACGATGGTTCCGCTAGGCATAGACTTGATATCCTTGTGGAACTTGGTGGGGTCGGTAAAGTCGTTTAGAGTTACTTGCTTGAAGGTAACAACAGCTTGACCTGCCATATAACGAAGTACTACTTCGTGGGTGTCAAGTAGACGAGATAGTGCCCAATCGGTGTCGTATTCTTCATCACAATACAAGTGGCTGGTTCCGTCTAGACAGGGTTCTTCTTGAACAGCACCACAAGACATAACCTTTCTAATAAGGGTGTCTTCAAAGTAGATATCAACGGATTTTACGTTGTTTGCATCGGACTTATGATATGCGTTAAAGTCGGTTGCAAGGGTCTTAGCGATATTATCTTTAATACCTGCCCAGTCTGCATTATTAGCTTGGTTTGCTTGGTCTCTTGCAGTACCTACGGTATAGTTTGCATCAAGGTTGTTAAACTTAGCATCGTTTCTACCAGCATCTTCTTCTAGCTCTGCGAACGCAACTTTAACGTATTCGGGAACCATAATGCCACCGCCAACGATTTGTTCATAATCATAAGGAACGGTTGCTAGGAAGCGGTCGATTGCTAGGTAATAGGTAACTTCGTCTTTCTTAGCAGCTTGGATAGAACGAATGGAGTCTGCACTGTAAGAGTAGATTTGGTATTGTAGAGCCTTGGTTAGGTCTGCGTGTTCAATAGTCTTGTGGGTAATAGCATATTGTTGGCTTTCGAGTTGTGCGATTTCGTAATCTACCTTCTTAATCTTATTAGCGGGTAAATCTTGTTGAGCTTCGCTCAAACCATTCCAAGCCTTTGCTCTGTTGTTGTAACGGAGTACGTTGGTGTCAACGCCGGTGTATTCCCAGTTAACGTCGGAAAGCTTTAGTGTGCTTTCAAGACCCATAGAACAACCACTTTGCATTTCACCAGAATAGGTTAGTCCGGAACCAACGGTATCTAGACCGTTCATTTTTGCGGTACCATATTGTCCGTTTACAAGTGAGTCGCCGATAGCGCCTGCACCGCCAACGTAAACTTCAAGGTCCTTTTCTTCTTGAATGGATTGGAAGTTCAATTGTACCGTGTAATATTTAGTGTAACAATTATAGGAGTAGCGATATGCTTCAGCATATTGTCTTCTATCGTAATCACGATAACGCAATGCCTCGTCGGAAGTATCAAAATAATCTTTGTGGTTGAGCTCGAGGAAGTCTTCGTATTCGGTAACTCTACCCAATCTTTCGTTATCTACTGTCTTGCTATCGTCAAATACTTCGTAGTCGCCCTTTTGATATTGATAATAATAACCATATAGGCTCATCATCTTGCTCTTTTGGGTTGCTTGATAGGTATTGCTGTTAAAGGAGGTGATTTGAGCATCCATAAATGCTAGGAAGTAGCTCAAGGTTTCGTGGTCGAACATTTCGTAGCGAATATAATCTTCAAACGTTACTTCACTGCCATCGCCCTTATTGTTATCGTAAGCAGGCATCATAACGTCGTCGATAATTTGGATACCATAGCTTACAAGTTGAATAGCGCAACGTGCAAATTGGTCTGCCTTATCTTCAAAGATAGTGAAGATTTCACCATAAATCTTTCTCTTTTTACGATTGATATAGTCTTGAACTTCTTCTTCGGTTTCGAAACGAGGAGAAGCATAAGAGGTATCTTTTTCGTACTCGGTAAAGTCGTCGTAAATGGTTTGTAGCTCGTCAAGTTGGTCGTAGTCTTCAAGAGCACTAGCATATCCAAGACGGAACTCGTAATCATTCTTAGAACGCTTTTTACCTTCTTCTAGAACGTATGCGTCGTCGTTACGAACTATGTACTTGATTAAGCCATCGGTTCTATTTTCGTCAACACGAGCGCTATCCATTCTGTCGATAAAATCTGATGCGGTTGAGTATGCAAACAAACGTTGAATGGTAGATGCAGCTTCATCGTCAACCCAGTTGCCCTCTACGTCGAAATAACCGATTGCGGATTGTAGTCTAATTTCGCCTTCGCTATCGATATCTTCGGCATAGGTACCAAAGGTAACGTAGAACTCTCTCATTTCTTCAACGGTATCGGGCCAGTAACTAGCATCGTCGGACTCAATCCACTTTACGCGTTCTTCGTCTTGCTTGGTTTCCAGCTCGCCGGTCCACTCTAGTATTTTACTATCGGAATAACCTACTTTTCCGTCTGCATAATACTTTGAGTCTGCGCCGTAGTCAACCATATCGGGTAGCGTTTCGATAACAACGGTATTCTTGCCTTTGTTCTTGTCGCCGTCGTCATTATTATTATCGGGCGTACAAGCCACAACGCCAAACGCGATGGATGATACTAACGCAATAACTAATAGAGTAATTAGCAATTTTGTTTTCATAACGTTTTTCTCCTATTTTGTTATTTTTTTTGCTATATAGTCAACGGTATAAACCGATTAACTCTAACATACTATCTTGAGAGCTACCGAGCTCCAAGCTGTTCTATAAACTTCCAACAACTCTTCGGGTACCCAAATTTCTTCGATAGAATCGAATGCTCCGTCGGCTATGGTTACCAACGCGGGATTAGTGAAGTATGCGTAAATCACTTTAACGGTTGAACCCTCGAAGGTGCTCTTAGTAAAGGTGGTAATGGCGGTATCTTCGTACAATACGAGATTTTCTTTTATACCAACGTAGAATAGAGCTTTGCCCTTTATTACGTAGATATCGTTTATTAGAGTGCCTTGTTCACCCTCGCCCAAGTTACCATTGGAGATGTTTTCGAGCCACTTGGTGCCCTTGAATGCATCTTTTCCTACGTACTCGATATCTTCGGGGAAGGTAACTTTTTCGAGGTTTACACAGCCTTCAAACGCGCCTGCGGGTATGGTGCTCAAGTATGAGCCTACGCCGAAGCTTATAGAGGTGATAGTTGTGTTACCCTTGAATACGTTAGCGGATATTTCAAGTATGGTGTTATCGCCTACAGCCGAGGGAATTACCACGTCGCCACCGTTACCTACGTATGCAAGTAGCTTGTTGCCTACTACAACGAAGTCGGAGGGTAGATTTGCCTTCCAAAGAGTACCTTCGAAGGCATCCATATCTAGTTCAAGCAAGGTCTTTTCTATGGGCTTGAAGTTTACTTGGGTTAGTTGAGTACATCCAACGAAGGTTTCGCCCTTGATGGAAGTGATTGCCGAACCGCTTGCAAAGGTCAACGAAGTGATATTTTCGTTACCCTTGAATACGTAATCGTAAATGTAGGTTACTTTCGAAGGAATTTCAATATCGGTTGCAGTTCCTTCGTAGCCAATCAATAATCCACCGTTTACAATTACGAAGCCCTTATTAGCAGTCTTCTTTGCTTCTTCCTTATACCAATCGGTATTTTGGAATGCATTTTCGCCAATGTCGAAAGTACCGTTGAAGCCTATCGAGAATAGTGAGGTACAATCTTTGAATGCTTCGGCGGGTATTACTACGTTAGAACCGGTTGCGAATTGAACGGTAGTTATATTCTTATTGCCCTTGAATACGTCGCGAGCAAAAGTCTTTACCGTATTAGGAATATTTACGATAGAGCCTTCGCCAACGTAAGCAAGGAGTTTGCCTTGTGAGGAGATAATTAGAGATTCACCATATGAATTCAACCAAGCGGTGTTGTAGAATGCGCGATTACCTAGATAATCGATATTGTCGCTCAATACAACGTTACTCAAGTTGATAGCATTGCGGAATGCGTTTGCTTCAATGGATAGTGAACCTACTACAGCGCTAAAGTCTACGCTGGTTATATTGGTGTTATCGGTGAATATACCTTCGGGGATATATTCTACGTCGGCGGGTATTACGATTTCGGTATCGTTGCCCTTATATTCGGTTACGAAACCATTTACTACTACGAAACCATTTTCTATTTGAATTTGTTCGTATTGAGTTCCGCTAAATGCACCTTCGCCTACGCCAACGATATATTCTACGCCATCAATCCAACCCAAACTGCTTACGCCCTTGAATGCGTTAGGAGCAATTTCTATTTCACCCTCGAAGGTTATGTTTTCCAAATTGCTCTTGCCTTGGAATACGTCTGCGTTTAGATATCTTATGCCCGCGGGTATTACGACTTCCGCTTCATCACCAACGTATGCGATAAGTGCAACGTCGTTTACGATTAGTAGTCCTGCGGGTGCGTTATTCAAATATGCGGTTCCGCTAAATGCACCTTCGCCGATATAGGTGGTTGCGTTACTGAATACAACGTCGGTTAGACTTGCAAGTCCTGCAAAGGTTCCGTCTAGAATGGTTTCGATGTTAGCACCGCTCATATCGATAGATACTACGGAGCTTCCTTCGAATACACCCCTTTCGATTAAGGTTACTTCTGCGGGTATTACTACGTTTGAAGAAGTTCCGTTATATCTAATAAGGATACCATTCTTAATAAAGAACTCTACCTTTTGTTTGGTTAGGTAAGGAGTACCATAGAATGCGTCTTCACCGATTTGGGTTATGGTTGCGGGAAGATTTACTTCGTCTAGTGATAAGCAACCCATAAACGCACCATCGGGTATAGCAGTCAACTTACCGGAGTTGATGGTTAGATAGGTTAAGGATTGTACGTCTCTAAACGCGGTAGGAGTAATTTCGCTTACGTCGCCGAGCAAAGTGAACGAAGACTTGGTACCTACGTACAATACCGCGCGCTTAATACCATAATAGGTGTTTTCATAATAGAGCACGGGGTTATCGTTGCTTTGTGAAGTCAAGCTCAACCAAGCGGTACCCTCGACAGCACTTCTATCAACGTGGGTGATATACTCGTTTAGAATGATTTCTTCTAGGTTTACACAATCGCGGAAGGTGTTTGCTTCGATAGCGGTCATCAAGCAGTTCTTTGCGAAGGTTACGCTGGTAATGGTATCGTTGCCACGGAATACGTAAGGATAAATCTTGATTGTTCCATCGGGTATTACGATATCTCCACCGGCGCCCTTATATTCTATCATTACGCCGTCGATAATTACGAAATCGCTATTGCTATTTAGTAACCAAGCGGTGTTTGCGAATGCATCTTCACCATACTCGGTTATATTATCGTTAAATACTATAGTTTCAAGGTTTACGCAACCACTAAATGCGCCTGCGGGAATCTTTTCGATGGTGGAGTATTCGCCGAATACTACGCTCTTGAGGTTCTCGTTGCCCTTGAATGCATCTGCGGTGATACCGGTTACTCTTTCGCCATAGTATTCACCTATTATAATATCGGTAGCATCGCCAACGAACTTGATAACTACTCTGCTTTCGCCTGCAAAGTTGAAGCCTTCTTTATTTTGGTTATCGAACCAAGCGGTGCCTCTAAACGCATTTTCGCCAATTTCGGTTACGGTGGAAGAAATGTTGGTAATGCTGGTTACGTTCGACCAATTCTCAGCGTATCCTGCTACGATAGAGGTTATGCCGGGCCAGAAGCTCAAAGAGGTTATGTTATCGAGAGGCTCGTCGGAACCGATTAGTCCGCTTAGGGTTACTTGACCATTGGTACGCAAAGAGGTCATCCATTCTTTAGATAGAACGGAGTATAGCTCAGCTTGTGGTAGTCTGGAACCATCAACCATTTCGAATGCGGTTACCTTTACGCTATCCGAGGTATAATAGGTTTCTCCGCCGATAGTAAAGGGCTCTATGGGAACAAGTGCGTCTTCTACTATAGAGGTTACGTTATCGGAAAGGGTATAGGTGCTACCGGAGGTTACGTTTACTCTTTGATATATAATGCTACCAATGGTAACGTCTGCGCCCTTTTGTATTTCTTTACCTAGCCACAAGGTGTTGTAGAAGGCATTCTTGCCTATAAATTCCACGGACGAGGGAAGTTGTACCGTTTCAAGAGCGGTTGCACCGTTAAACGCATCTTCACAAATTCTGGTTAGGATAGAATCGTTATTATAGGTAATCTTCTTGATTACAGTTACGTTTTGGAATGCGCCTGCGGCAATCTTCTTAACCTTTGAAGGAATGGTAAGAGTGCCTGCATCGAGGTCGCTTTCGGTACCAACGAACTTAACGAGGGTTGCTTCTTCGTCGTTATCACCGCTTACGATTAGCATACCGTCGGTTACGTTGAAAGCGGTATTATCGAATGCGTTGGGTGCGATATTACTCATACTTGTGGGTAGCAAGATGCTATTTAGTTGAGTACATCCGCTGAAGGCATAGTCCAAAATAGTGTGTGCTTTGGATGCCGAGTCGAATCTTATTTGTTTTACGTACAAGGCTGAGCTCCAAGCGCTACCATCATAGTTACTAAACGCACCGGTGTTAATAATCTTTACAGCGCTGGGAATGGTAACCATACCTATGCCGGCGCCCTTATATTTATATAGTAAGGAACCGCCTAGTACGACGAAATCGTTACCATAGGTAGTGGAAGCATAATCCTTATACCAAGAGGTATCTTCAAGAGAATTGATACCCACTCTTTCGATGGTTGCGGGGAAGGTTACGCTTGCTACGTCGGTCCAGCCCTTTAGAAGCTCGTCGGCGGTTTCTTTAACTCCGTCGATAATCTTGACGCCTACTAAGGAGCCAATACCACCCGTTTGACCTACTAGCTCGGTCAAAGTTACCGCTCCATCGTAAGCAATGGTTTGTGCGGAGTGAGCATTGAAGATATTTATAATATCGCTACCTTGCAAGTTGCGAGAAGCGGTATTACCACTTATTGTTACAACGCCTATTTCACCAAGGTTCTTTAGGGTATAGGTGTTTATGGTGTGTGATAAATCTAGTATGATATTTTGTACCGCACTCATAAATACGTTATTACCAAGCGCGGTAATATTGTATACTGCGCCCGTTGACTTATCGGTTACTACGGTAGGAGCTATTGCGGTAACGTTTTCTACGATTTCGGTTACCAAAGTTCCGGAATAAGTTGCCTTGTACTTGCGTGATAGCAACAATTTATTCTCAGCGGAATTTATAATATACTCTTCGTAAACGTTATGGGATACTTGGTTCTTAACGTGAACTATTCCGCTATTGCTCAAAGGCTTGATAGCTTTCCAATCGTCGCGAGCATAACCTGTGGTTGCATTGTCAATTGCAGATGCGGGAACAAAGATTTCTAGTCCGTTATAGGTTAGTACGTCGTTATCGAAGGTATCGCCATAAATGGTGGGAGCGGTGGTTGCGTTAATGAATATCTTGGTAAGGTTATTAGCACCGTTAAATGCCAAACGTCCTATGCTCTTTACCGTTGCGGGAATGGTTACTACTTCGATGAACTCATCGTTTTCGAATATGCTTCCGTTAATGTTTTCAACGGTCGAGGGGATTTCTAGAATGCTGTTTGCACCCTTATAATCTACCAAGTTGCCACCAAGTACTATTACGTATTCACCATCGTAGGCATTCATCCAAGCGGTGTTGCGGAATGCTTTTGCACCGATAGAGGTAAACTTATGAGCCTTACTAATAGATAGCGTTTCTTCAAGGTTTACTACAACGGGGTTCTTTAGAGCATCGCCCTCTTTGTCGTATACGGTAAGGGTGATGTTTTCTACGTAAATATTATCCTCAAGGAAGCTTTGTGCTATAGAGGTTGAGTTATCTAGAATGTTAACGGTCTTAACGTTTGCGGGTAGTACGCCACCTAATAAGCTCTTTAATGATACGCTTGCAACGGTATTGAGTACGCTTACGCTTTCGTTTTGAACGAATAGACTCATCATTGCTTCGGGCGAAACTCTATGGTCGTTATAGCTGTTTCTCAAGGTAATTTCCTTAACGAAAGTTACACCGCCGAAGGGTTTTAAGCCAACGTTCTTAATAAAGGTGGAATATTCTAGGCTTTCTATGGTTCTAGGTAGAGCATAGTCTGCTATTTCATATACGTCTTTACCTGCAAGTTGCTCGGGCACGGTTAACTTGGAATTACCGCCTACCATACCGAATGCTTTAATAATGATAATAGCATTGGTTTCGTTACCGATAGCATCACCATATACCCATACCCATTTTTCATCAGCAGTTCTGTTTTCTTCGTATAACTTGATGTTCTTAATCAAGGAGCTTTGATAAGGGCTCGACCAAGCACTTGCCGTGGAGGGTAGGTAAACCTTCATTTCGCTATGGGTTTTATTGAATGCGTATTCACCGATGTTGTTGGGTTCGCCATCGCCAAAGTGGATTACGCTAGCTAGCTTATTGTCGCCCTCGAATGCGCTTGCACCAATAACTTCGACACTTGCGGGCAATGTGATTACTTCAAGATTTACGCAGTTTGCAAATGCGCCTTCACCGATGTTAACTAGTTTGGAGTTCTCTATATCAATTACGTAAACTTGTCTTAATTTAACGTTACCGCTAAATGCGTTTGCGGTTATTGCGGTTACGCTTGCGGGAATTGCAACTATGCTTTCGCTACCATTATAGCGGTATAGAATACCCTTACCTACTATAATCATATCGTTATCGTTTGCATTCAACCACTTGGTTCCGTCGAATGCGTCTGCGCCAATGGTATCTACGGTTTGAGGAATACCATATGTAGAACCACTATTGGTTACGATTTCGAAGGTATCGAGAGATATAGCACCCTTGAATGCGTTAGCTTCTATCTTCTTGAGGTCGGTGTAATTTCTATTATCGAACACCACTCTTTCAAGCGCGGTACAATTCAAGAATGCGTCTTGGCTAACGTTTTCCGTTCTACCATTGATGATAACTTCTTTAACGTATACGCAGTTTGCTAAGAAGCTGGGGCTCATTTGGTTGTTAGAGCCTGCTAGAGTCTTAACGGTAGTAAGTGCGGTAGGAGCAGAACCACCGAACAAATCTAGAATGGTAACGTTGGGTGATACGCTCAAAGTATTCAATGTGGATACGTTCGAGTATGCATCGTATAGATAGGTAGAGTTAATAGAGTTGTTGCTACCTATGGTTATGGATAGGTTGGTTAGTACTTCGGTTGAAGCGAAGGTGTTGGCGCTTATGCCTACTACTGCATCGAGAGATACCGAGGTAATTCTGCCATCGAACGCATAGTCCCCTATTTCAGCTACGCGAACGTTTTCTCCGTTTAGCGATACGAATTCGGGAATTGCGACTTCGGTCATACTACCCATATACTGTATAAGCTTTACTCTACCATCTGTGGTAAGAGTATACGACCACTCTGCTACACCTTCTATTTTGATGATATTGGCAGATTCGTAAATCTTATCTTTTAGGAGCTTCCAATTTGCGTTAGCGGCACCGGATGTATACATCACGGAGCTGGGAACGTAAATTCTAAATGCGTTTTGTAGCGAGGTATAATTTTGGAATACGTTTTCACCCAAGTTTGCAGGTGTAGTTCTACTAAATACGGCGTATCTAAGTCCGTTTGCACCTGCAAATGCGTTATCGCCTATATCGATAACGTTAGCGGGAATATAAATTTGGTCGAATGCGGTACAATTCAAGAATGCACCACTTTCGATAGTAGTTAAGCTTTCTGGCAAGGTGAAGTTTTGGATATTACCATTTACAACCGAGTACTTGAGCGAGGTTGCCTTAGCAAATGCGTTTTTGCCTATGGTGGTGAGTACGGGATAATCGCCAAAGCTTACCGTTTCTAGAGCGGTTGCACCATTAAAGGCATTGTCGGGAATAATGCTAATGGTTTCGGGAATATCAATACTTACCAATTTGGACATATTCATAAATGCGCCGGGACCTATGTTTAGCAAGGTGTTGGGTAAGTCGATGGTTTCGATAATATCGTTATCCTTGAATGCTTCGGCTCCAATGGAGTCTACGGGTAAACCGGGGTTGCCATAGAAGTTTGCTACCACTACGTTCTTCTCGTTAAAGCCTTCGCCAAGTCCGGTCAAGGTATAAGCGGTACCGCTTTCGTTCAAAGTATAGATTACGTTTTCGGTATAATCTCTCTTTTCTTCCCATCTTGCATACAAGGTAATATCGCTAGTTACAGCGGTACCGAATGCATATTTATTTCTAAATTCGGGCTCGGTATACCAACCGATAAATACGTAATCGGTCTTTTCCAAGTTTTCTATGGGAGCTACGCTAATTGCTCCGTGCTCGTAAGCTCTTGCATCGATATCGGTATCGGTGTTTGTTACGTAGCTAATTTCGTAAACCGAGGTTACGTGGTTGGAGTATAAAACGATATCGGAAGTTACCACGTAGAATAGATGTCCGCTAAATGCAAGGTTATTTGCTTCGCTCAAAATGGTACTATTCCTAATAAGTGCCCAACCGTTGGTGGAAGCAGTAAACTCGATAATCTTATTTTCGTCCCAAATATCGCTTGCTATCATATTGGAGATAGTAGCGGGAGTTTCAAACGAATAGTAATAATGGTCGTCTCTAATAATCAAGGATACCATCGAATCGCCTACGGAATATACGTTATCGTTATCGTAACTGCCGGAAAGCACCCAAGAACTTAGGTCGTTATTATACTTTATGGTACGATTACCGATAGTCCAACCAACGAAGTCCTTACCTTCCTTAACGGGGTTAGCTACGGTGCTATCCACGTCGATAGCTTGTCCGTGAGATTTTAGTTGATATTCTTGTTCTGCTTGACCATCGTATTGCAAATAGATATCGTTTGTTTCTTTATCTCTAAACTCAACGGTGTAGGTATTTATATTCCACTCGGGAATAACGTTCATATTGCTCTTAACGTTATTGATATCCAAGCTTTCGTCGCCTACAGGAACCCATCTTACTAGCTTATAGCCCTCTTGAGTGGGTAGCTCTTCCTCTACGGGGAATATTGCTTGCTTACCGTGTTCAACCGAGGTGGTTGCATAAGTAATACCATTATAAGACCAAGTTATGGTATAGAATACGGGGCTAAAGATAGCCATATAATCGGTATCTTCAACTATAATTTGATTTAGGTCCTTATCCCAACCTTCAAAGATTTTACCTTCGACAACGGGGTCGGGAATATTGCTTTGTATTTGACCGTTATGCTCAACGTTTACGCTATAGTGGAAATCGCCTACGCCCTTGTAGAAGTTTACGGTATAAACTTTTACCTTATATGCAATCGCTAGAGCAACGTTACTCTTGATAGGTTGGGTAAAATCGAAAGGCGTACTCGTATCGCCACGCAAATACCAATCGCCCGTCATACCCTCTTTTTCTGCTATTTCGGGAAGAGTTGCTCTGTCCAAATAATTACCGTCTATTATGGTGGTAGAATTGAAGGGGATATCGTTTTCGTCGTAAATAAGTACGGTATGAATCTTGGACCATTTTGCGTATAGCGTCATAACGACGTTACCGGAAGTAGCGAATTTGCCTTCGATTTCAGCGGTCTTTTCTTCTACCGTTTGGTTTTCCTTATCGAGAGTGTTCTTAACCAATGAATTTACGTTTAGAACGTTTGCTCCCAAATTCCAAGACTTGGTCCAAGCATTGTCGGTGTACCAGCCGTCGAAATTATATCCTTCGTAGCTTAGTTCCAATCTGGTAGCGGTTTCGCTATCGGAACCTATTAGTGCATCGTATACAGCGGTAACGTTATAGGAGTTCTCTAGTCCTGCAACGTTGGGAACTATGGTTACTTGATAACTATCGGCTTCGAATCTTGCGGGTACAACGGTATCAATCTTGATGTTCTTATATTCGATTTCGTTACCTTCTTCGTCGGTACTGCCCCAGCTTACGAACTTGTAGCCCAATCTCTTCGGTAAGGTTGTAGGTCTAACTGCATCGCTACCATAGTTTACAGTTTGAACGTCAACCGTGGTTCCGTCAAAGTTATTAAAGAAGGTTACGGTATAGGAATTTATAGTGAACTTTGCCAATATATCTTTATCAGCAACTATGTTTTGTAGTGCGTCGTCGTTCAACAAAGTTTCGCCTATGTACCAACTTGCGGTATATCCTTCTTTGATAGGCAAAGGAGCCTTCGTTGCGTTGGTGCCCTCTCTTACCTCTATGGTTTGATAGAGTTCCTCGTCTACCCAATATCTAACATAATAGAGCTTGGTCCACTTAGCGTAAACTCTAGTATTGCTGGTAACGCGGTCGGTATTAAAGTTCCACGCATAGCCCTCGGTACCTTCTGCATTCTTGAACCATCCGTCGAAAGCATAGCCTTCGCGAACGGGGTCGATTGCGGGACGGTTTACAGGATTATTATGGGTGATACCGGTTGCAGTAGTATAAGCCTCGTTTTCGCCATAATTTAGCAAGAACGATACGTTGTACTTGTTGATTTCGTATAGAGCTTCGATGGTAAGGTCGGATACAACGTGATTGTAGCTTTGCGACCATTTACCCGAGAAATGCTTGGTTCCGTCTGCGCTATTTTGAGGAACTTCGTTTTTGCTAAGGTTTTCAATTTCTTGAGCATAAAGCTCTCCCAGGTCTGCTCCGTGAGGAACGTTCTCGAAAGTCTTTAGTATGATGCGCTCGTCGCCATCCATATAGCAGAAAACAACCCTATAGGTTGCGGTAACGTATTCGGCATTAACTACTATGTTGCTATAAATATCGGCAAAAGTGGTACGGCTCCAACTACCCACCATACCCTCAACGTGAGGAAGGGCGGGAACGTCGGTAAGGCTTCCACCCGCTTTAACGTATTTTACTACGTCGGGAATATCGTTGTATACGGGGTCGTATTTAAAGGTTATTGAATATAATTTGGACCACTTAGCATAAAGAGTGGTATCCTCTACCACTTTGTCTATGTTAAAATCCCATTGGTCGTTGTAGGTCGATTGCTTGTACCATCCGTCGAATACGTAGCCTTCGCGAGTGGGGTCGTCGGGTGCGGATATCGTTTCGAACTCCCCTGCCATTATAGGTTCTATTCTTTGACCTTCACCCGTGCTAAAGGTTACGGTATACTTTGCGGTTGCGCTATCTTTATCGGTTACCTTAATCGTGATACTGGTTGCAACTCCCTTGTATTCGATTACTACGTTTAGACTTTCAACCGCTTTATCGGTCTTGAAATTTAGTATCTTTATATCTTCTCTAACGTCCGTTGCGAATACGGTGTAGACTTCGCCGTCAGTGCGAGTAACGACGAGTTCAAGACCCGTTAAATCGAGTTCATCACCAATAACGTATTCAGTTTTATAATCGCAGTCGTCTTTTATTTCAACCGAAGCAATACCCACCGACGTGCAAGAAGCAAGTACGGATAGGGCAAGAGCCATAATTAGTAGCATTAGAACTGTGAGTTTTAGCCTGTTAGTCATTGTAATAAACCTCGTTTTGCTTATTCGCGCCTAGGTGTTCGCACTCACCTATCGCGTGTGCACATATATAATATAATAAGAGCGGGCTTTTTGCAAGACCTTTTTTAATTATTTACTAAAATTACACGCGGGCGCTTGCATTTATATTAAAATTTTGATAATATACTACCATCCCGAAATTTAACCATTTTGCGGATTGAGGAAAATTATGTTAGACGAAGCGGTCAAAAATCAACTGATAAAGTTGCATAAGATTTGTTTTAACGACGGAGATTACGCCGACTTTTTCTTTGAAAACCGCTTGCCGGAAATCAAGATTTATACGGTTGAAAACGAAGGTGAAATCCTTTCCGCTTGTTACGCAAGGTTCTTCGACTTGGTACTAGCAGGAAAACAAATAAGAATACCATTCCTTACAGGAGTAGCAACCTCACCTAACCACCGCTATAAAGGATACGCCAGAGAGGTTGTGTTAAAGGCAAAAAACGAGCTTACAAACGAGGGTTACCCTTTCGTTATGCTACACCCTTTCAACCACGACTTTTATAGAAAACTTGGTTTCGAAACCATCAACTACGTAACCCGTCTATCCCCTACCTCGCAAGTAGCGGAAGGCGTAACGTTTAGGGCAATGGAGCTAAACGATATCCCACTCGTAAGCGAGCTTTACGATAGCAATATATCCACCCATTCCGCATACAAACTACGCGGTCTAAAAGAAACGGAGTTGTTGATTGGCAACTCACTAAAACACGGTGGTTTTGGCTACATTATTTACCATAATGGTATACCAAACGGTTATATTTGGTGCGAAGACGGTGGTTGTGTCGAAGCTCTCGCAAAGAGAAAAGAATACTTTGACGGACTGCCCCTACCGCAAGGTTATACGCTACCCCTCGTAGGGGGAAATATACATTATTCTATGGGTTCGGTTCTATCAGCCGAGCAGTTACTAAAAGTTATTCCTTATAGCGAAAATGTAAGCGGTAACGTTTGCTTCGAGCTACAAGGTACAAACTATAATCTAACGGTAAAACGTGGTTTATTCCATAGTCTTACCACCACCCTTTCGCAAGGAACACCCCTTACCGAAAGAGAACTAATATCGATATGCCTCGGTCAAGGCGGACGAGTAAAGGATAATCCTTTTGAAGGCATCATCCCCTACTACGACCTAGCTTGTTACGAGATATATTAGGAGTGAAAATGAAAGAAATCGATTTGAAGAAGCAAAACAAAATTCTATGGATTATTATCAGTTGCGTATTGATAGTTACCATAGCAACCAGCGTTACCCTATTCGGCGTTTATTACTTTAATTATGGTACCGACCCCGTTGTAGAGGAAAAAGCACAAAACTTTATCTTGCTAATCGGTGATGGTATGGGTATAAACCATATCAAAACCGCAGAGCTATACAACAATGGTTCTCTGCTAAATATGAGAAAGCTTCCCGTAACCGGCGAGGTTATGACCAGAAGCCTATCTGCAGGAGCAACCGATTCCGCCGCCTCGGCTACCACCTATGCTACGGGTGAAAAGACCTATAACGGAAGACTATCTTTTAAAGATGGTAAAAATCTTACCACCATCGCTGAAGAAGCTATGGCAAATGGCAAGAAAGTAGGTATAGTCGCAACCAAAGTTGCAACCGATGCTACTCCCGCCGCATTCCTTGCTCATAGTAATAGTCGTCATAACACCGCGGAAATTGCTTCTCAAATAGTCGCTAGCGACGTTGACGTTCTATTCGGTCTAAACAACGACGAACTAAAGGCACTTGCAAGCTCTATCCAAACTGATAATCGTGATTACTGCACATCGTTTGAAGAAATCAGTGCTTCTACTTCCGAAAAGATATTTGGTCTATTCGACGAAGATATACCCAACATTGGTAGAAACACTCTTGCTTCTTTGACCGACACCGCACTTGCAAAGCTGGAAAACGAAAACGGATTCTTCCTTATGGTTGAAGGCTCCAAAATAGATTCTTATTCCCACACCAACGAAATGGATAAGATGATAGACGAGCTTAACGGTTTCGATGCAGCGGTATCCAGAGCTGTTGCTTGGGCAAGAAAGAATGGCAACACCACCGTATTGGTACTAGCCGACCACGAAACGGGCAATCTTAAAATCCCCGCAGAGGCAACCGCTGACCAAATATCCAACGATTGGTTCCACAGCACCGGCCACACCTCCCAAAACATCCATTACTTTGGATATGGTATAGGAGTAAACAGTATTCCCGCTCTTATTGATAACACCGACGTATACGATATTATCAAACAATTATTATTTTAACTTCAATCTATCGCAATAGGAGATATACTAATGGACAAATTACTTAACGTAACGGTTGGACAAATGCTCGAAGACATTGCAACAAAGTATCCAACCAACTTGGCAATCAAGTACATTGAGGTAAACTACAAACGTACTTACTATCAATTCAACGCTGAAGTTGACGAATATGCCAGAGGTTTACTAGGTATGGGCATCAAGCCCGGCGACCACGTAGCAGTATGGGCAACAAACTACCCTGAATGGATGATTTTATTCTTCGCTACCGCAAAAATCGGCGCTGTTCTAGTAACCGTTAACACCAACTATAAAGAAGCAGAACTTGAATATCTACTATCCAACTCCGACAGCAAAGCATTGTTTATTTGCGATGGTATCAAGGATATCGACTGCGAAAAGATTATATATTCCGTTTGCCCCGAGCTACGCACCGCTAAGCCCGGTGAGCTAAATAACGCAAAGCTTCCCTTCTTAAAATACGTCGTAAGCTTCGATAACTGGTACGATGGTATGTATCATTGGTCCCAAGTTCCTCACTTTGGCGTTCTTATTAGCGATAAGGAATTCCAAGCTATAAAAGACGCAGTTAACCCCGATGATGTAGTAAATATGCAATATACTTCGGGCACCACAGGCTTCCCCAAGGGCGTTATGCTTACCCACAACAATATCGTTAACAATGGTCTTGCAATCGGTGATTGTATGAAATTTACCGATAAAGATAAGCTTTGTATTCCCGTTCCCTTCTTCCATTGCTTCGGTATGGTTCTAGCAATTATGGCTAGCGTAACTCACGGTACCGCTATGGTTCCCTTGCTATGGTATACTCCTATGAAGGTTATGCACGCAATCGAATACGAAAAGTGTACCGCTGTTCACGGTGTTCCCACAATGTATATAAGAATGCTTGAGCACCGCGACTTTAACCGCTACGATTTTAGTTCTTTGCGTACCGGCATTATGGCTGGTTCTCCCTGCCCTATCAAGGTAATGCAAGACGTTATCGAAAAGATGAATATGAGCCAAATAACCATCACCTATGGTCAAACCGAAGCAAGCCCCGCTTGTACGATGACTACCGTTGACGAAACTCTTGAGCACCGCGTTGCAACGGTCGGTAAAGAGCTTCCCTTTATGGAAACCAAGATAGTCGATGCCGATACCGGCGAAGACGTACCCAACGGTACCCCCGGCGAGTTCGTAGTACGCGGATACAACGTTATGAAGGGATACTACAAAATGCCCGAAGCTACCGCTGCTGCAATCGATAAAGATGGTTGGCTACACACCGGTGATATCGCTGTTAAAGACGACGATGGATACTACAAGATTACCGGTAGACTCAAGGATATGATTATCCGTGGTGGTGAAAACATCTTCCCCAAAGAAATCGAAGACTTTATCTATACTCACCCCGACGTAGTAGACGTACAAATAGTTGCAGTACCTAGCGCAAAGTATGGCGAAGAAGCCTATGCTTTTGTTACCAAGAGAGCAGGTAGCACCGTTACCGAAAAGGATATCCAAAACTACGTTGCCAACAATATGGCACGCCACAAGGTTCCTTCCTTCGTTGAGTTCATAGATAAGATGCCTATGACCGCAAGTGGCAAAATCCAAAAATTCGTACTTCGTGATATGGCAAAGAAGGCTTTGGGTATCGAAAACAATAATTTCGTATTTAAAGACACCAAATAATTCAATACCAAAACAGGTTAAAAAAAGGGAACTCAACGTTCCCTTTTTTTTCTTTTTTATAAAACTTATTTTTTACTTTTTTACAATGCTAAAATTCTCTTTAACAAGGTCAACGGTTAACACGTAGCAACCGCGCTTAATCTCTATAATGCCCTTTAGCGCGTTTATAACGCAGTCCTCGTTACCAAATTCTTTGTGTATTTTGCCAAGCATTTTATAGTGCTCTAGCAACTCTAAATTGGGATTATCCCAAGCATAGGGACGACGATTTACCGGGTCCTCGTAACCATCCATTCCTATCTCATCGCCATAGTATACGGTGGGTACGCCGGGCAAGAAGAACTGCAAACTAGAGGCTAGTTTTACCCTTCTAACGCCCCTATCGTATTCCTCTTTAGTAAGAACGTAATCTAACTTTTCTTTCTTGGTTGCGGGTATTTTTACTTCCGCCAATACGTTTAGAATTCTTATGGTATCGTGCGTTCCTATCAGCCCCATACAGCAATCTAGTGCACACTTTGGATAGTTCTCCATTATTTCGTAAACTGCGTTTTTGAAGGCAATTCCGTCCTTTTGGAGTAGCGCGTTTATTATTGCGGTACGGAAGGGATAGTTCATAACGCCATCTAGCTCTTTACCTAGAAAATAGGTGCGTTTTTCGCCATAGCTTTCTTTAGTACTAGCATCCTCCCAAACCTCGCCTATTACGGCGATTTCGCTACTTACACGTTTGGCAGACTCTCTTATCGCTCTTACGAAGGGAGTTGAAAGCTCGTCAACGACGTCTAGTCGCCAACCCTTCACGCCAAGTCGCGTCCACTTATCGATAACACCGCCCTCGCCCGTTATAAAGTCTTGGAAGGACTTTGCCTTTCTAGATACCGTGGGCACCACCGTACAACCCCACCAACAATCGTATACGTCGGGGAATTCTTGGAAGGTGAACCAATCGTAATACTTGCTATCCTTTGATTGATAAGCCCCCTTTTCGGGATAGGTATCGAACTTGTTAAAGTATATGGAATCTGCACCCGTATGGTTGAATACACCGTCTAGAATTATACTTATACCATACTTTTCAGCTTCATCTATAAGTGCTTTGAAGTCTTGCTCACTGCCGAAAAGCCTATCGATTTTGGTATAATCGGCGGTATCGTAACGATGGTTGGAGTAAGATTCGAAAACAGGTGAAAAATAGATACAAGTTATGCCTAGCTCTTGCAAATAAGGAAGCTTTGCCATAACGCCACGAGCATTGCCACCATAAAAATCGTTAGCACGATATACACCGTCGGGGTCAACTATGGTGAGTGGCTCCTTCCATTGTTTAAATGGACCTTTAACGGGGCGAACGTTATCTTCCACCCTATTGAAGCGGTCGGGGAAAATGTGATATATAACGCCACCTTTAAGCCAATTGGGGGTAACGTAGGAATTGTCGTAACAAGTTAGTTGCCATTCCGGGAGCCAGTCGCCCACTATGGCTTTTCCGCTCTCGTCTTTACCTACGAAAACAATACCTTTTTCGGTAACGATTTCGAATCTATAATAGTAAACACCTGCAGAAGGTAAAATAAATTCTATCTTGTAGTTATCGTATTCGCCCTCGCTACCTGCAAAGTGCATATCGAATTTCCACGTTTTTTCCGCGCGCAAAACTAGCCCTACGCCGACAGCTCCTATAGCTTTGTCCACGGGGAATAAAAGGTGCACCCTTTGGTGGGTTGCTACCGCGCCAAAGGGTGTTTTATAAGTGATATTACGAGAATCGAATTTTAACATTTGCTACTTTTTGGGTATCCTATTTTACACTCTTTAGTCCCCAAATGCGCTTTGCGTATTCATCAACGCTACGGTCTGCAGCGAAGAATCCTGCCTTTGCAGTGTTTACCAAGCTCATCTTTTGGAAACGATATTTATCTTTATAGGTACTATCTACTCTTGCTTGAGCATCAACGTATGAACCGAAGTCGGCAAGTACCATATAGGGGTCAGCACCACCACGTGCGCGGGTTAGGTTGTCGGCAAGTTCAGCAAAGCTTACGCCACCTATACCAGCCCTTAGTTGGTCGATAATTTGCTTAATACGGATATCTTTCGAGTAGTATTCGGTAGGATTATAATGAGCACGTAGCTTTTCTACTTCCTCGGTAAGAAGACCAAAAATGAATATGTTTTCGTCGCCTACTCTTTCGTGAATTTCTACGTTAGCACCATCCATTGTACCAAGAGTTACCGCACCATTAATCATAAATTTCATATTACCGGTACCGCTTGCTTCCTTACCTGCGGTGGAAATTTGCTCGCTTATTTCAGCTGCGGGCATAATGATTTCCGCTAGAGAAACGCGGTAGTTTTCTAGGAAGACAACCTTTAGTTTACCCTTTATGGACTTATCGTTATTTACTACTTCACCAATCATATATATTAGGCGCATAATGAGTTTTGCAATATAGTAACTGCTTGCTGCCTTAGCACCAAATATAAAGGTTCTGGGAGTAATATCGAGGTCAGGATTTTCCTTCAAGCGGTTGTATAGGTACAAAATTTGTAGTGCGTTTAGGAGTTGACGTTTGTACTCGTGCAATCTCTTTACTTGAACGTCGAATATAGAGTTGGGGTCCAAAATAACGTTATTAGATTTCTTAACGTATTCTGCAAGACGTTCCTTATTCTTTAGCTTGATATCCGCCCATCTGTCTAGCACTTGAACGTTACCTTGATATTTCATAAGGTTTTCGAGTTCGCTAGCATCCTTTAGGAACTTATCCCCTATCAACTCTTTGAGGTAAGCGGTTAATAAAGGATTGGCTTCTGCTAACCAACGACGGTGGGTGATACCATTGGTTACGTTGGTAAACTTTTGGGGAGCAACCTTATAGTAATCGGCAAATACGTCGTTCTTTAGAATATCGCTATGGAGTTGAGAAACACCGTTAACGGTATGTGATGCTACCAAACAAAGATTTGCCATACGGATTTCGAAATCACTCAAAATTGCGTTATTTGCAATTCTATTCCAATCACCGGGGAAGATATTCCAAAGGTCTGCGCAGTAACGTTGGTTGATTTCCTTGATGATTTGATAAATTCTGGGAAGAAGGCTCATAAATAGGCTTTGTGGCCATTTTTCAAGAGCTTCTTGCATAACGGTGTGGTTGGTGTAGGAAATAACTTCGGTAACAGTCTTCCAAGCATCGTCCCAAGAATAACCGTAATCGTCAAGTAGTATTCTCATAAGTTCGGGAATACAAAGGGTGGGGTGAGTATCGTTGATGTGAATTGCAACCTTTTCGGAAAGATTGGATAAATCTTTATTGCTGATAAGATGCTTTTTAAGAATGGATTGGATAGATGCCGACACGAAGAAATATTGTTGCTTCAAACGTAGCGACTTGCCCTCGGTGTGGTTATCGGCGGGATATAGAACCTTACTTATAGCCTCTGCCATAGCCTTAGCTTCGATAGCTTTAACGTATTCTCCACGTGAGAACATTTGCATATCTAGTTCAACGGGTGCTTTTGCACTCCACAAACGAAGAACGTTAACCGCGTCGGAATCGTAACCGGAAATATTCATATCATAGGGAACCGCCAAAATGGTGGTATGGTCTTTTTGCTCACAAATAAGTCTACCATTTTCCCATCTTTCGTCAATGTGTCCGCCGAATTTTACTTCGAAAACTTCGCTTCTCTTGTTGAACCAAACGTCGCCTTGGTCTAGCCATCTATCGGGCATTTCCATTTGCCAACCATCTACTATCTTTTGCTCGAAGATACCATAGTCGTAACGAATAGAAAAACCACCTGCCGGATAACCGAGCGCGGTCAATGAATCCATATATGCAGCGGCAAGTCTACCTAGACCACCGTTACCAAGACCTGCATCGGGCTCGACTGCCATAATCTTGTTGATATCGAAGCCAAGCTCTTGCATAACCTCGGTTGCATCGTCCAAAATACCCATATTATATAGGTGGTTGCGTAGAGACCTACCAAGCAAGAATTCCATAGACATATAGTATACTTGCTTGTAACCCTCGTTACGTACCTTGGTTTTATATTCAACGCGCTTTTGGGTGAGCAAGTCTTTGATTACCAAGCTCAAAGCACGGAACATAGTCGTTTCGGAAGCCTCGTCGTATCTTATACCAAAGTTCTTGGCAAGTTTAAGTTCGACGAGTTCGCGGAGCTGTGTTTTACTTAAGTTTGTCATTTAGCCTCCTGTTTTGCTACAATTTATATTAAAGTGATTTGTATAATTCAATGTATTGTTTTGCTGATTTTTTCCAACTAAAGTCTTCCTTCATAGCGTTCTTTACTACTCCGTTGCGCCATAGTTTTGCATCGCCATAGCACTCTAACGCACGATTGATAGCATCGAGCATATCGTGTGCGTTATAGCTCTTGAAGGTAAAGCCTACGCCGGTACCGTCTTCTTTGTTAAAGGGGATAACGGTATCCTTTAGTCCACCCGTTTCTCTTACGATAGGAATACTACCATAGCGCATTGCTATCATTTGCGATAGACCGCAGGGCTCGAACTTGGAGGGCATCAAGAATAAATCGCTTGCGGCATAAATCTTGGATGCGATATCGCCGGAAAAGTATATTGCAGTACCGATTTTGGAAGGATATTGCTTGCCAATTTCTTGTAGTGCGTTTTCGAACTTCCAATCTCCCGTACCGAGAACAACTAGTTGAACGTCCTTTTCCAATATCTCGTGTATTACAGCAAGCACTAGGTCGATACCTTTTTGGGTGGTTAGACGAGTTACCATACCGATTAGAGGCTTGTCGCAAACGGGAAGTCCCAAAAGCTCTTGTAGTCCGTGTTTGTTAACAGCCTTTTGACCATATGAACGATATTCATAGTTTTTGAAAAGTGCTTTATCGGTCTTGGGGTTATATAGATTTACGTCTATACCATTAACGATACCGGATAGCTTGAACTTTCTTTGTTCCAAGATAGCGTCTAGTCCATAGCTATAGAATTTGTCCAAAATTTCGGTTGCATAGGTGGGGGAAACGGTAACTACTTTGTTACTTGCTTCGATACCTGCTTTTAACATATTTGCATCGTTTCGGTACTCAGCAACGTTACTATAGGATGCCGGAATGCCAAATACGTCTGCAATAACACCTTTATCCATACAGCCTTGGAATTCTATGTTATGGATAGCAAGAACGGTCTTAATATTCTTGTAGGGCTCTTTATCACGATAGAAGCAATCTAGGAAAAGAGGTGCAAGAGCGGTTTGCCAATCGTTCACGTGTAGCACGTCGGGATAGTAGCCTGTCAAAGGCATAACTTCCAAAATTGCTTTTGAGAAGAAGGCAAATCTTTCACCGTCGTCAAAGTGTCCGTATAGACCTTTACGTTTGAAATAAAACTCGTTATCGATAAAATAATAGTTTACTCCGTCAACCGCGCTCTTGAATACACCTGCGTATTGGTTACGCCAAGCAAGAGAAACGGTGGTTGAGCCAACGAATTGTAAGCTGTTGCGATACTCTGCCTTCATATCTTGATAAAGGGGAAGAATAACTGCACATTCTACGCCGTTGGCTTGGAGTGCTTTGGGCAATGCCCCTGCTACGTCGCCTAGTCCGCCCGTTCTAATAAATGGTGCGGCTTCTGCTGCGGCAAATAGTATTTTCATAATATATCTCCTTGAATAAGCTAACCTACGGTTAACCATAGGTTAAGCAGTAATTATACTTTCTTGTTCTTAACAATTACGATGGGATAATCTTCGGAACCCGATATTTGACGGTTTGCACCGATAACAACACTCTTATCGGTAATGGTATAACCTATTTGACCGCCCTTCATAACTACACCGTGCTCCATAATGATAGAGTTTTTAACTACGGCGCCTTCCTCTATTCTTACGTCACGGAAAAGGATAGAGTTTTCAACTGTACCGTTGATTACGCATCCGTCTGCGATAAGGCTGTTAGATACGCTTGCCTTATTGCCATAGATAGTGGGAACGGAGTCCTTAACTTTGGTATATACCTTTCTGCCCGTTTCGAAAAGCTCGGTACGAACGTCGTCGTTGAGCACTTTCATAGATTGGTTATAATAGGTCTTAACGTCGTCTACGATTGCGGCATAGGTGGTAATTTCTTTAGCATAAATCTTACCATTTTCCACTTCACGGAAGAGTATATCCTTTTCAAAATCAACGTATCCGCGAGCATAGGCTTGTTCTACCCAGCTTACCAACAAATCTTTTCTAACGATATAGATATTGAGGGATACAAGTTTTTCTTCGGTAGAAGGAATTTCAACTTGGCAAATGTCGGTTACAACGTCTTGTTCGTTCTTGGTAATGATAACGCGCTTAGAGCTGGTTACGTTTGCTTTGTGGCAAAGCATAGTAAGGTCTGCACCTCTTGCAATATGCTCTTCCAAAATAGCGTCGAGTTCAATGTTGCTTGCTATATTGGAGTTAGATACGCATACGTAATCTTCGGGAGCTTTTTCTAAGAAATCGAGCACGGTATAAAGAGCTTCTATCTTTCCCTTATAAACGTCTCTGGAAGTGTTCAAACCAAAGGGAGGGAATACTGCTATACCGCTATTCTTACGGTTAAGGTCCCAATCACGTCCCATACGGATGTGGTCCATTAGGGAAGAATAATTGTTACGGGTAATAATACCTATACGGGTAACGCCCGAGTTAACAAAGTTAGATAGTGCAAAGTCTATCAATCTATACCTACCAGCAAAGGGTAGTGATGCGGTTGTACGGTGTAAAGTTAACTCATTGAGTTTGGATTCGTTACCGCTTGCAAAAAGTATTGCCATCATCTTTTTGTTCATATTAGTTATCCTCCTCTAACATAGCGCCTGCTTTAACAACTTCACCGCTAGCAACGGTTACGTTAGGACCAACCACAGCAATTTGCCATTCGCCGGCGATTGCCTTTTCTTGATAGGAACCTACCTTTGCGTCGCTCTCGATAATAGCGTTCCAACCGATAATAGAATGGTTTACGGTTGCTCCCGCTTTAACAACTGCATTGGGCATTACTATACTATCGTTTATGATTGCTCCCTTTTCTATGGTAGCACCGCGAGAGATAATAGAGTTTACTACCTCGCCTTGAACCACGCAACCTTCGGATACAACAGCGTTAGAAATTTTTGCGCCCGAGCCAACAAAGTGCGGAGGTTCAGCAGTATTTCTTGCATAAATTTTCCAATCGCTATCGCTCAAATTGATACCGCTATCGTTATCCAAAATATCCATATTGGCTTCCCAAAGTGAAGAAATAGTACCAACGTCTTTCCAATATCCCTTGAAATCGTAGGTGTACATTTGCTCGCCTGCGTTTAGCATATTGGGGATAATGTTTTTACCAAAGTCGTTGTGTGACGCTTTGTTTAATTCATCTTCGATAAGGTACTTCTTTAGCTTTGCCCAAGTGAAGATATAAATACCCATACTTGCCTTGGTGGATTTGGGGTGCTTGGGTTTTTCTTCGAACTCGAAAATCTTATCGTCGCTATCGGTATTCATAATACCAAATCTAGATGCTTCTTCGATAGGAACGTTTTGAACAGCTATAGTACAATCGGCGCCCTTTGCGATATGGTATTGGAGCATCTTGTTATAGTCCATCTTGTAAATATGGTCGCCCGAAAGAATAAGTACGTAATCGGCGCTATAGCGGTCTACAAAATCGATGTTTTGATATATTGCGTTAGCGGTACCTTTATACCACTCACCGCTCTTTGCCTTTTGGTAAGGGGGTAAGACGAAAGCGCCACCTTCCAATCTGTCGAGGTCCCAGGGTTGACCGTTACCAATGTATTGGTTGAGGTCGAAGGGTTGATATTGCGTAAGAACACCTATAGTATCGATATCGGAGTTGATAGTATTGGATAAGGTAAAATCGATTATCCTATACTTTCCTCCAAAAGGTACGGCAGGTTTGGCAACCTTACGTGTTAGAGCGCCAAGACGTGTGCCTTGACCGCCTGCAAGCAACATAGCAACGCATTCTTTTTTGACTTGCATCTTTATTCCTCCTTAATTAGTTTTAAATATAAAGCCGAGTTACCCTCTAGCATAATTTTTAATGATTGTTCGTGTCCGTGCATAGGTACTTCTTGGGTTTCTATTATATCTCCGCCCGTGAAGTCCTTTGCGTTGGAGTTCATAATTACTTTGTATTTACCCTCGTCGGGCACACCGAAGGTATAATCCTTACGCCATACGTCGCTAAAGTTTATTATGGCTATAATTCTTTCGCCCTTTTCGTCTTCTCTATAGAACGCGACCACGTTTTGAACAGCGTCGTCTACAACCAACCACTTGAAGCCATCGTAGGTGTTATCCAACTCGTAGAAAGCAGGGTACTCCTTATATAGATGGTTTAGCTTTTTGACGTATCCTTGCATATCTCTATGGGTGTCGTAGTCAAGCAAAAACCAATCGATGGGACGAAGGAAATTCCACTCAATAAACTGAGCGATTTCGTTACCCATAAAGTTCAATTTTTTGCCGGGATGGGCATATTGGAAAGCATATAATGCTTTGAGAGCTCTAAACTTATCCTCGTAGTTACCGTGCATTTTGGAAACCATAGAGCATTTACCGTGTACCACTTCGTCGTGGCTAAAGGGCAATACGTAGTTTTCCTTGAATGCGTACGATATACCGAAGGTGAGCTTATTATGCGAGCCTTTACGGAAGAACGGGTCCACCTTTTCGTAAGCAAGCATATCGTTCATCCAACCCATATTCCACTTGAAATTGAAGCCTAGACCGCCCAATGCCGGGGGCATCGTTACCATTGGGAATGAGGTTGATTCCTCTGCTATCATCATAGCATTTGGGAACTTGGTAAGCACGGTTTTGTTAAGATGCTTAATAAAATCTACCGCTTCCAAATTATAGTTTCCGCCAAACACGTTAGGACGCCATTCCCCTTCCTCTCTGCAATAATCGAGGTATAGCATACTTGCAACTGCATCAAGACGCAGTCCGTCCACGTGATAGTTTTCGAGCCAGAAGCAAGCAACCGAGGTTAAGAAAGACCTAACCGCACCCTTGCCATAATCGAAAACAACCGTTCCCCAACCCTTATGTTCGGCTTTATAGGGGTCGGAATACTCGTATTCTTGCACACCGTCAAAGTTGTATAGACCAAACTCATCTTTGGGGAAATGGGAAAGAACTAGGTCGAGTATAACTCCTATTCCCGCTTGGTGAAGTTTGTCTATCAAGTACATAAAATCGTGAGGTGTGCCAAATCTAGAAGTGGGTGCAAAAAAGCCACTTACTTGATATCCCCAGCTCATTTCCAAAGGATGCTCGGTTACAGGCAAAAATTCCACGTGGGTGTAGCCCATTTCCTTAATGTAAGGGATAAGATGGTCCGCCATATCACGGTATGATAGATAATTACCGTTATCGTGTCTTTTCCAAGAGCCCAAATGTAGCTCGTATATATTGATGGGTGCTTTTGCGTGGTCGGTACCTTTAAGGTTTTCGCGCCACTCCTTGTCGCCCCATTGATATCCGCTTATATCGTATATCTTGCTTGCGTTCGACGGAGGGGTTTCCGTATGCATAGCATACGGGTCTGCTTTCAAAACGATTTTTCCGTTTTGCCACTCCACGCTAAATTTATAAATATCGTACTTTTTAAGGCTACGAACGTAGGTTTCCCAAATGCCTCCACCGATAGGAACCATAGGGTTAACGTTCCTATCCCATTTATTAAAGTTGCCTACTACCGATACGCTTTTTGCATTGGGTGCCCATACGCGGAAGCGCCACACCTTCTTCTTGTTCTTAACAACGTAAGAGGGGCGCATAAACTTGTAACACTCCGAGTTGGTGCCTTCGTTAAAAAGATATATGGGATAATCGGTAGGTTTTTTCATTGCAGGTCCTTGATTGTTTTTAGTATCCTAACTTTTAGTCCGTACGTTGGGGCAAGCTCTTTTGCCCTTTCTACTTTGGTAATAAATTTATTTTCGTCTAACTCGTACCCTAGATATCCGCTTCCGCTACCCGTCATAACGACGTATCTAAAGCCCGCTTTTTCTAGCAACTTTCTACTATTTTCGATGGAAGGTTCTATTTGAATAGCACTCTTTTCTAGCGCATTGAAAGGTTCAAGGTCTACTAGAAAATCACTAGATTTCCCATTATCTCCCCCTATTTCGTCGTATAGTTCGAATACCTTTTGGGTGCTAATCGAAGGTGCTCCGTATACGAGTAGAAGATATATGCTAGGTAGCTCTATGGGAATTATAATTTCTCCACGTCCTTTTACTATCGCGCTACCGCCTGTCTTCAAAAAGGGGATATCTCCGCCAAGCTCTACCATAAAATCGTTATCGTCGATTTTGATATCATAAAGCCTTTCGTATCCACGTATAATGCCGGCTCCGTCCACTGCGCTTCCGCCAAGGCCAACGCCCACGGGCACGCCTTTTGATATAATAATATCAACTCCGCCAATATTATACTTTTTTGCAACAGCACTAGCTACCCTGTAAGCATTGTCGAAAGGGAAAACCTCTCCACCAGTATAGCTAACGTTTATTTGGTTATCGTCGCGCCTTTTCATAACAATGCGGTCGCCCATATCTATGCTAACCATAACGCTATCTAGATTATGGAAGCCCTTTTGACAACCCTCTATTCCAAGCGCAAGGTTAACCTTTGCATATCCAAATAAATCAATACTTTCCAACATTGTATTTATTATATAATAATATATAAAGTAAATCAATACCCAAAAGTCAAAAAAAAGTAAAAATTTCGGCGGTATAGCGCCGCCGAAATCATAAAGGAAACCGAATAACGTAGGTTTTTGAAGTTTTTTGTTATAGAGGACGATACAATAAAACCTTATCACCCTCTTTTAGAGGTAAATCGAGTTCGGGATTGAGGGCAAGAAGCTCCTCTTCATCACTTTGAAGAGCCTTTGCACAATCGAATAAAGTTTCTCCCTCTCCCACAAGATATACGCTAATTACTGCGTCGTTCTTTATTCTTTCGCCAATACTTTCGGCTTTTTCCAGATAGTAAACAACCTTTTCACTGCTACCGCTAACGGTAACCGATACCTCGCCTGCAATTTCCAAAGTAGCGCCAAACCTAATCCTTGCACTAAGTTCGATAATATCTAAACGAGCATCAATATCGCTTGAGCAAGTACTATCTTCTTTTAGGTCGAAAGAATATGGGATTTCCGCAAGCACTCTTGCATATTCACCACTTTCGCGCTTTAAAATAATTTCGCTACAAATCACACCGTCAATAGTAATCGTAGGCTTAGCACTCACGTTACTTGCACCCACCCAGGGCACACCAATACTTATTATCTCTACCGCATCGGTAATTTCGTCTAGAGGTAAGGTTGCGGAAAATCTTTCCTTGCTTGCAAAGTTACAACCATCGTCCTCCATCACCACTTCGCCATTTGTTAGAGCAAGCTCATATTCCTTGCTATAAGCATCGATTGCGTACTCTACCTCGCTTTTTTGTTCAAAGTAGCCCTTTGCTTCTACAAGTATTTGAACGTCAAGTTCTACCCCGCTATCAAGCTCGGTTACGTTCAAAGTCGTACTAATGGGTAAAAGGGTGATAGAAGCAACGTCGCCTGCCTTTATACCCTCGCTAAGTAGCTCGTAGCTAAAAGGGAACGAAAGGCTTTGACCTTTTAGCTCACCCTCGTTAATATGTGAAAAATAAATGGTAGCAATACCTTCAATTTCGCAAATATCGGTAGCTATAGATACGCTTTTAACGGATAAAATAGTATCGGCACAAAGCATTTGACCAACGTTAAAATTGCATTTTTCGTTCTTATCTACAACGAACTCGGTGTTTCTAAGCGGGCATATAGATTTTATGTTCGTACTCTTTTTCTTATAGCAAAGCGAAGGGTTCTCGATAGGCTCAAAATTGCAATTTTGTATATAGCATCCCTTTTGCTCTACCATCACTCTCACCTTTAGATTTTGACTGCCGTGGTACTCTACTCCTATAACCGTAGTGTTGACTAGGGCAAAACTATTAGCATTGACGTTTGCTCTAAGACTGGAAGTAAGGTCATAGCTTTCCTCTCTTTTTTCTACCATACCATCTTGGTTGAGGTACAGCGCTCTGATGGTAAGAAGATATCCTACCCTAACCTCTCCGTTTAGACTTTCAATAGAAGTAGTGCGTGCAAAGGCTTGCACGGAAAGTATTTTTTCGGCTCCGTCAAGATAAAGCTCTTTGCTTTCATAAAACTGATTTGGTGTAAAGTTTACTTTCTTATCACATTTAATTTGCATTCGGTAACCCCCTTGTGTTTCTACGTAAATGTATGCAGGGAGTTTTACCATTATTACAAATTAAATTTTTCTTTTAAAAAATGCAATGTTGTTGGCGTGGATATCGGCGTAGGTAAAAGTCCCTATTCCTCCGTCTACTAGGCGCAAGGTGAAAACGTTGGGATAGGTGTTTTCTATAACGCCATCGTAGCTTTCAATCTTATTACGTCCCCTATTGATTTTTAAAGTCAAAGGAGTACCTTTCATATTATTCAATTTTTTTATAGTACTTTCTTTATCGTTATTTATAGGATTTCTCATAGTGATATTATTACCACTAATCCATAATCTAAACCATAAAAAAGGAGAGCCTTGCGACTCTCCCTATCTCAATTATAGTTTGTTATCTCTTTAGCTTTACCTTGATTTCGTTTTCTTGAACGGTGATTACCTTTTCCGTTTCTGCGTCGTCGATGGTGGTAATAGCGGTTGCAAGAATATCGGTTGCTATCTTATCGCTATACTTAGCAATGGCTACTTTTGCTATTTCGCTTTCGGTAGTAATTTCGGCAACAATACGTTGTTCAACAGCAAAGCCTGCATCCTTTCTCATAACTTGAATTTGTCTTACAAGTTCTCTTACGATACCCTCTTGGATTAGCTCTTCGTTTAGAGCAGTATCTAGAGCAAGAGTTCTGCCATTTTCGGTGGTAACTAGGAAGTTTTGTTTGGGACGATTGTGAGCATCGAACAAGTTGCCTGCTAGACCTACGAAATCACCGATGTTTACAGAGTTCTCTTTTACCATCTTATCGAGTGCGTTGTAGCCATCTTGGTCAAGGGAGTCAACAAGCTTCTTCAACTTTTGTGCTTCGCCCTTGAGTGCTTGACCGGCTACGCGGAAGTTTACGGTGTAGTATACGTCGTTGTAAACGGAAGTATCGGCGCTAAATACCAATTCCTTAACGTTTAACTCTTCCTTGATAGTGTTTTGAAGTGCGGTTGCAGCATTCACGTCATCGGCACTTGCGGTAACAAAAAGACGTGATAAGGGTTGCTTAACTTTGATTTGTGCTTCGTTACGCATCCTTTGTGCGGTAGCGATAATTTCGCGAGAAATGGTAGTTTCGCTTAGGATATTTGCCTCTTCGGGTATATCTAGAGGAGTGGGATAAGAGGTAAGATGAACACTTATAGGAGCATCTTTTTCTATCTCGCGAACGGTGTTTTGGTAAATGTAATCGGTAATAAAGGGAGTGATGGGAGCCATAATGCCAACGGTTGCCTTTATAGCTTGATACAAACACCAATATGCGTTCATTTGGTCAACCTCGTCGGTAGACTTCCAGAAACGTTTACGATTGATACGGATATACCAGTTAGAAACGTCGTCAACGTATGCTTCGAATTCCTTTACAAGTGCAGGATGACGGAAGGTATCCATACAATTCTTAGCGAACTTGATAAATGCGTTGGTGCGGTTTAGCAACCACTTATCGCTGTGAGTTAGGGTTGCGTAATCAATCTTATGGTTTGCAATATCGGGATTGTCGATAGCTGCGTATAGGTTGAAGAATACGTAGATATTCCAGAAGCCCAACATTTTTCTTCTAGCTTCGTCGGCAAGATTATAGCCAAAACGAACGTCGGAAGCAATGGGGTTGCCCATAAACATATAACGGATGGTATCTGCACCCATCTTTTCTGCCGCTTCGTCAAAGCGAATCATATAACCGGTCTTACTAAACTTGCCACCATCTTCTTTTATAACGGAAGAGTGAGCTACTACTTGTTTATAAGGAGCTTTGCCGGTAAGAGTTACGGACATAAATAGGAGTGAGTAGAACCAAAGTCTTATTTGCTCCTTCATTTCGATAACCAAATCGCTTGGGAAGTTGTTATCAAAGTATTCTCTATCGGTAAAGTATTTCTTTGTGGAGAAGGGAGTGATACCAGCGTCAAGCCAGCAGTCGCCAACTTCGGGCACTCTTTCAACTAGTTCGCCACAATTTTCGCAGTGAATTTTAACTTCGTCGATATAGGGCTTATGAAGGTGAGGAACGTTATCGATATTACCGTGTTCGCTTCTTTCGATTAGCTCTTCTTTAGAACCTATAACGGTAACGTGTCCGCATTTTTTACAGACGTAGAAAGGCAAGGGTAGACCATAGAATCTCTTACGACTAATGTTCCAATCTCCCATATTGTTCAACCAGTCTAACATACGTTTTCCTGCAAATTCGGGTTCCCATTTAACGGTTTTGGCAGCCTCAATCATCAAAGGCTTGATTTCGTCGGTACGGATACTCCACTCGTCAACCAACTTGAAAACAACGGGAGTCTTACATCTCCAGCACTTGGGATAGCTGTGGGTGTAAAGCTCGGTTTTATAAAGCTTACCTTGTTCTTCTAGTGCCTTAACAACGTCATCTACAAGGTCGGTAGTCTTCATACCGCTAAACTTACCAAAGCCTTCAATAATAACGCCTTCGTCATCGATGGGGCAAATGGTGGGGATACCAAGCTTCTTACCAAGCTCAAAGTCTTCAGCACCGCATCCGGGAGCAATGTGAACTACGCCGGTACCTTCGGTAGCATCAACGTCTTCCCAAGGAACGATAACGTGGGTGAATTGTTGACATTCGAAGTCTTCAAAGCAGGTCTTGTATTCTTTGCCGATAAGCTCTGCGCCCTTGAAGGGGTCGCTTACTTCTACTATATCGCCTTTTAACTTGCCAAGTGCGTTCTTGCCAACGATAAGGTTAGCTCTGTCGCTCTTAACCTTTACGCGAACGTACTCGATTTCGGGGTTAACTGCTAGTGCGCAGTTAGAGGTCAAGGTCCAAGGAGTGGTGGTCCAAAGGATAATTTTATCATCGGTTCCAACGATGGGAAGCTTTGCATAAATGGAAAGGTGTTCCATATCTGCATAAGAACCGCTCATTTCGTGGTCGCTTAGCGAGGTTCCGCAACGGGGGCACCAGGGCATAGGACGATGGGACTTAACAAGCCAACCCTTTTCGTTACATACCTTTAGGAAATGCCAAATAGAGGTGATATTAAGGTCGGTGTTAGTAAAGTAACTGTTTTCCCAATCCATCCATTGACCGAGTCTCTTGGATTGCTCGGTAATAACACCTGCAAACTTTTCTACTCTGCCCATACATTTGGTGGTAAATTTGTCTACACCATACTTGGTGATATCGCTCTTAACTTCGATACCGAGGTCCTTTTCGGTTTCAACTTCTACCCAAAGACCTTGGGAGTCAAATCCGTTTTGATATTGGCACGATTTACCAAGCATAGCATTATACTTGATATACATATCCTTCATAGTTCTTCCCCAAGAGTGGTGAATACCCATAGGGTTATTTGCGGTGATAGGACCATCAAGGAAACGGAAACGTTCGCCGTTCTTATTCTTTTCAACTAGCTTTTCAAAGCATTTTTCATCTTGCCAGAACTTCAACGTGGCTTTTTCCATTGCCACAAAATCGGGGGTAGGATTTTCTTTTCTCATATTATACTCCGTATAAAAGATTTGTACGCGCTAGATTATACCACATACGCGCGCACAATATCAAACGTTTTAGTTAATTTATTTATTATATAGGTAAAAGCTATGCTCTAAGGCGCACTTTACCAAAGTATATTTCGTAGCAATCGGTATCTTCGGGGGTAAAAATATAATCATACTCCGCCACTTGATTACGCAATATTTCTTGATTTTCCACCCAGCGAACGCTACCCGCAATTTCTTGACTAGCTAGCAAACCTATTTCTATTTGTTCAAGAGAAGTTACACTAGTAGGTATATCTATTTCAACCTTTAAATGAACGTCTGTTTCCTTCAAAACAGCCTTCTTAACAACAAGTCTTATGGTAGTAGATAAGCTCTCGTATTTATCGGCACTTGGCGTATATTTTACTGCAAAGTCATAGCCACTCTCACTAACGTTACCAACCTTGGTTTCTTTATCTAACGTGAAGCTCCAGCCACTCGTAAAATACATTGTAGCAACCTTTTCCAAAGTATCGCCATAATGGACCACGTAGCTTTCAAGAAGAGGCATATAGTTAGGGTCTTCGCTTACCGCCTCCCTAACAAGTTTAGGGATAACAAACGATGCACTCACTCCACAAACCGAACATTTGCGCAGTTCCCTACCCTCTTTTTCGTAGGTAGGCTCTTTGTTAAGCTCGTCTTCCACTCTTACGAACGAGTGGTCTTTGCAAGCTACCTTTTCACCACTATCTTCGTTGGTGCAAGCAACGCACAAAACAAGCGTCCCTAAAATGATAGTTAGCAAAACGAGTGCCAATAATCTATTTATTTTTATTCTTTCTCTAGTAACCATATAATAATTTTACCAAACCTATAAAGTTTTGTCAATATAAATATATTTTGCGATTTAAGGCAACCCAACTCTGAATTATAGAGCCCTATTCACGATATTTTATATTTCAACCGCTAATAAAAGCATTTGTAGTAAACCAAGCGAGATTATGCTTGACAACCCATAATCAAAATTTTACCAACTAAAAAATAAAAACACTTTACAAAAGCTAATCTATTTGTTATTATATATAGGCACAAGGACGATTAACTCAGTTGGTAGAGTGTCTTCTTGACGTGGAGAAAGTCAGCGGTTCGAGTCCGTTATCGTCCACCAACAAAACGAAAGCAACCAATTTAGGTTGCTTTTTTGTTTTGTTGACGGACGAACGGACCTTCACCGCTATTGCAAAGCAATCGCGGTGCGCAAGTTGCGTTAGCAACCTGGCGAAAGTGAACGCGATGCGTTCAAGCATATCTAAAACTATCCCTATTACGTGAAAGATATTTAACTAATATTGTCATTATGCGAGACAGTCTTTCGCGGTCCGTTATCGTCCACTATATGCGCTACTTTTTTGCTCTCACAAAGTGAGCGCGGTGCGCAAGTTTGCGTTAGCAAACCTGGCGAAAGTGAACGCGATGCGTTCAAGCATATCTAAAACTATCCCTATTACGTGAAAGATACTTAACTAATATTGTCATTATGCGAGACATTCTTTCGCGGTCCGTTATCGTCCACCGACCCTATATTATAGTTATTGAATTTTGTGTTCTTGTGTGGTATATTATTAATTAATAATTGATAGATAAATAAGAATTTGTGGAGATACAATATGAAACTGAAGAACATTTTGATTGTAGTTAAAGATATAGATAAAGCGAGAGAATTCTATCACAAATTATTTGGTATAGACTTAGTTCTTGACAACGATGGCAATATGATTTTAACAGAAGGTTTAGTTCTTCAAGATGAAAAAATCTGGAAATCTTTTTTAGATAGAGATATTGTTCCAAAGAGCAACTCTTGCGAATTGTATTTTGAGGAACAAGATATCGAATCTTTTATTGAAAAACTAGAAAGACTATACCCAAAAATTGAATATGTAAATCATCTTATGACACATAGTTGGGGACAACGAGTAATCCGTTTCTACGATTTAGATGGTAACTTAATTGAAGTAGGAACGCCGATTTAATCTTTTAAATTTTATTTATCGAAATTATAGTTTATAAGTATTCGATTACACTTGTCGGCACTCCACCAAAACAAGCCTGCCTTATATCTATTGAATTTCTCGTTCTTATGTGATATATTTAGATTAGAAGTCGGTATATAAATAAGAATTTGAAAAAGGAAAATTGGTATGAAAAAAGTTTGTTTTGCATTGCTTATAATACTTACACTTGCCACCCTCTGCGGTTGTAGCGGATATGTCAAGAATTATTCTGCAACCATTTTGATTACTTCCTGTCAGGGCGATGAAGCAAGTATGGAATTTGATTCCTTTAGTGGAACGTATAATTTCAAACTAAGAAGAGATGGTGCTCCCGAGCATTTGCTTGATATTGAAGCAAGCCTTGATGAAGGCGAAATGAAAGTTTATATTGGTGTTGGCGGTGAAAAAGAATTGCTCCGTACAATCAAGGGCGGAGAATCCTACGATGAAACCATTATACTTGATGATAAATATGATAACGAAAAAATAGTCTACGTTATTCTCGAATCAGCGGGCAAGTGTGTGAATGGTGATTTTGAGTTTGAGTACAATTGATTTTAGTGAAATACATATACAAATTCCACTTTAACAATACTTTACTCCACAAAAAAAGCTCACAATCGTGAGCCTTTTTAATGTTATGAACTAATTTTTCTAGTTCGTAGATATTATTAGAAATCTAAATATACTAAATAAGCAAAACGTTTTACTAATATATTATATCTTTCCTAATAATCTTAGTATTCCGGGTACGATAAGTGCTAAGGAGCAAATAATGGTGGAAATGAGTATTATAGCTTTTCTAATTATTATTTTGCGTTTCATTATTCTATATCTCCTTTTTGTTTTTGTATAAGGTCGGGGGCCTTGAACTTATCGTATGCAAAGAATGCTACTAGTCCGAAGAGTAGGAATACGCCACCAAGAGCTACCATAGTGATACCACCGGTTGCGTCTACTGCGAACATAGATAGTGCTACTATTACGCAAATCCAGAATGCGGTATGGTATAGTACCTTTGCAAGGGTGAGCCATCTTCTCTTGGGTAGAACGTCTTTGACTTGTGCAACGTCGCTGTCCACTCTTTCTTCCATCTTGGCAAGACCGATGTTTCTATCAACGAGCTTATCTTGATACTTACCGCTTCTCTTGAGTTCTCTATCGAGAGCAAGGTCTTTTTCGTACTCGGTTTGTTCGGGATAAGCATCGGGATATGCCTTGAGGGCTTCCAATTTCTCGATATAGTTTGCAAGGGATTGTCTTTGCAAAACGGTATCCGCTTCCATCTTGTGGCGAGCAAGAAGGGTGTCTAAAGCTTGGTCCTCTATCTTATATACAACCTCTCTAGGTACGTTTATGCTCTTGATGATAAAATCGGTAAGCTCAACGCCGTACTCGGTAAATTTTTCTTCAAATCTTGACTTAATCCACTCTTGGATTTGGGGAGTGGTCGAGGTCAACGTATAAAAGCCTGCGTTATGCTCGTCGATATATTGGTGCAAGAAAGTTTTATAATTGCCACAAATAAGGTCGGTAAAGGTATTATAAATCTTCTCTACGCCAAGCTGAGCAACGTTGACGTTCATTTTTTCTAGGAACTTTAGAGTATCTACCATTTGGAACGATACTTTAAAGTGAGATTTTAGCGAAGTGGGAACTTCTAGTTCTCTATCAACGTAAAAAACCTCGTCTCCGTCAACGGTAGCATAGTTAAAGGATAACAGCACCTTATTTTCGTAGCTCTTTTGGATAACGTAACGGAAATTATCACCTACTTGACCTACGAAAGAGTCGTATAGTCCCTCTCCGTTGCCATCTAGGATACTAGCAAAGCCTTTCAAATAATTGTGCTTTTGTTTGTCTTTGAACATATCTTTACTGCCTTCCAAAAGACGTGAATAAAGATATTCGCTAGCTAGCTCTTCGGTATAGTATTGTTTATCCAAATAGGTAAAGTAACGATAGTCTTCCTTGATAGCAAGCATCAAAAACTCTTCTCTATTTTCGGCATCTAACGAATTCAAAAGACGAGGTCTTTGCTCAATAGCTTGCAAAAATGCCTTTCTTTGCTTGTAATTATTGATATCAAGCTTATTGGCATTCAACTTCTCGTTAACTAAGTTTTTGGATAACTTACTAGTTCTTCTAAATTTAGTAATCATCTCTTCTCCTTTGTTTAGTCGAGTTGCGTTAATATTATAATATTAGCACATATTCAAATATACTTCAATACGTATTTTTAATAAAAGTCAACTTTTTGTAGAATTTGGCGGTTTTTCGTCGATATTTTACCCATATAAACGTCGATATTTTATGGTAACAAGTGTTAGTAAAAAGCGTTGTTACAAAAAGAAAATTATGCTATAATTGGATAGCGAGGTTTTTATGGATAACAACAAAAGAGTTAAATATGCTTGTTATACGTCCGGTATGTCTATGAGTGTGGTAATTTGTTTGTCGCCACTCTTATTTTTGACGTTTAAAGAGACCTATAATATCAGCTTTACTTTGTTAGGCTTATTGGTTGCTGTAAACTTCCTAACACAACTAGCAATAGATTTACTCTTTAGTTTCTTTTCGCACAAGTTTAATATCCCACTTGCGGTTAAACTGACACCCATACTTACCTGTATTGGTTTATTGATATATGCGCTAGTCCCCCTATTTTTCCCCACGCACGCTGTGGTTGGAATTTTTATAGGCACCGTTATTTTTGCTGTGAGCGGTGGGCTTGGCGAGGTACTTATGAGTCCTGTTATCGCAGCTATCCCTTCCAAAAATCCCGAACGTGAAATGAGCAAACTACATTCTATGTATGCTTGGGGTGTGGTTGGGGTTATCGCATTCAGCTCCCTTTTCCTATATCTTGTGGGCTATCATAACTGGCACTATTTAGCACTCGTACTGGGCGTAATCCCCCTTGTTTCCGCTTGCCTATTTATTAGTTCTACCATTCCTAAAATGGAAACACCCGAAAAGGTTTCCGGCGTACTAAAGCTTATGAAAAACAAAGAGCTTTGGCTATGTTTTTTCGCAATCTTCCTCGGTGGTGCCGCAGAAAACGTAATGAGCCAATGGTGTAGTGGATATTTGGAAGCATCACTTGGTATTCCCAAAATTCTAGGCGATATTTTTGGGCTTGCCCTATTTGCATTGTTCCTCGGTATAGGACGTACTCTATATTCAAAGATAGGTAAAAATATATCCAAGGTTTTGTTATGGGGTGCGGTGGGCGCCACCGTTTGCTATTTGGTTGCATCGCTCACTCCCATTCCCGTGCTTGGACTTATTGCTTGTGCGTTAACGGGCTTTTTCACCTCGATGCTTTGGCCGGGGAGCTTGATAGTAGGTCAAGAACGAATACCCGAAGGCGGTGTATTTATGTTTGCAATGATGGCATCGGGCGGAGACCTCGGCTCTGCAATAGCACCCCAGCTTGTTGGAAGCATAACCGATGCAATTACCCTATCAAATTTCGGCATCAATCTTGCTTCCTCTTTGGGTATTAGTCCCGAGCAATTAGGAATGAAAGCGGGTATGCTTTTAGGAATGATTTTCCCGCTAATAGCGATTTTCGTTTACCTGACGATTATTAGAAACTATAAGAAAGACAATTTACTGCAATAACCCATAATAAAAGCACCATTTGAGGTGCTTTTTAGGTCGATATTAAAGAAGTTCGTCATAGGAATTTATAGTATAATCGGCTAGTGCATTTATCTTTTCACGGTCGTGGTCGGAATATTTATCATACACTATGCAACATTCCATACCCGCCCTTTTGGCTGCTTCCACGCCGACAAGCGAGTCTTCGAAAACAATGGCGTCTTCCGCCTTAACGTTCAAGGTCGAAAGAACTTTGAGGAATATTTCGGGGTGTGGCTTTATTTCGTAGCAATCTCCCCTTGCGAATACAACGTCGAAATAGTCGTCTATTTTGGCCTTTGACATTATATTCTCATTTTTAAAACGATATATCGCCATATTATTACTTTGAGTGGTACTAGCTATAGCAAGCAAATACCCCTCTTTTTTAAGCTCTTTTATAAACCTTTCCGCATTGGGCTTATAGTCGATATCCCTTTCTAAATACTCGTTTGCAATCTTGTAGCGGATATCGTAAATTTCCTCTTTCGTAAGACTGGATTTATATTTTTCCTTGAGGAAAATGCAGTATTCTATATATGGATTTGGACTTGTCGAAAATACGCGAAGCGCCTCGTCGCGTAGCTGTTGCATATTATCTTTGTTGTTCAAGCCATCGTTACGAATTATAGAAACCACCCTCTCGTCAACAGCGTTCCAAACGCCTAGAGAATCTATTAGAGTGCCATCCATATCGAAGATAACCAACTTTTTATCTTTTAAAAATTCTGCTTTCATATAAATAATATAGCACACTTATAAAAAGTGTGCTACAAATAATCTTCTCTTTATTTATTTTTTAAATTTCTTCGTATGCGCCGAGGAATACGAACTTATCGCAGGTATTATCTAGCTCGGCGAGTAAATTTTGAACTTCGGGTTGCTCGATTTTTGCTGCAATATCAAAGTAGAATGCGAACTCAAACGAGGTGTTACTCATTGGACGAGATTCTAGCTTGGTTAGGTTTAGTCCTAGTGATGCAAAACGATTTAGTACCTTATTAAGACTACCTGCCTCGTGGGGAAGATTTGCCATAATTGAAATCTTGGAAGCGTTTTCGTATACCTTGAGTTCCTTTGCAATTGCAATAAATCTGGTATAGTTGTTCTCGTTGTTTTGAACGTTGGGTTCTACTATGCTTAGTCCATAGAGACCTGCGCAGTCGTGGGAACAAATGCAAGCAATATCCGTTCTATCGCTATCGGCTACAAGCTCTGCCGCTTTAGCGGTATTATCGCATACGGTAACTTTAACGTTACCAAGAGTTTTTATAAATTCACTGCATTGTGCAACAGCTTGCTCGTGAGTATAAATTTCTTTTATATCTTTAATTTCGGTACCCGATTTAGCGAGTAGGTAGTGCTGTATGCGCAATTTTATGCTTTTTGCAATATAGAAATTATGCTTACGCATCAAGTCGTAAACCGCGTTAACGGAACCTGCGTTGGAATTCTCTATAGGTAGAACTCCAAATTCGCATAGACCTTTTTCGACTGCTTTGAACACTGCATCCCAATCTTTAAAATACAAGATATCAGCTATAGGAAACATTCTGTCGGTTGCTATTTGCGAGTATGCGCCAGCCACACCTTGACAAGCTACGCAAGCCGAAGTAGGAAACTCTTGAACGCCTTCTGAAATAGCCTTTTTAACTTCGCTAATAACCTTAGAATCGATTTCTACAAACCTTGTTTGGTAAGCTTTGGAAGTGTTAAACAAGCTTTCAAAAAGTTGCTTTCCGTAGAGCTTGATATCGTTGGGCATAGTCTTCGTAACCCTATTGATAATCTCCCTTTCACGATTAGCGTCGCCAACAGAAAGATTGTTTTGCACCTTGTATTCGCCAATTTCTCTAGCAATTGCCATACGTTTTACGTATAACGAAGCTATTTCATCGTCCAATGCATCGATGCTTTGTCTTAGGTCTTTGATTTCCATTTTTTCCATATAGATATATTCTCCTTGTATAAAAAAACCACACTTTCGTGCGGTTTATCATATCATAATATAAGTATTTTACCGCACGCAAATTATACTCTATTTCTAAAGCCGAAAAAGAAAAATTCAAATGCGCTAAAATTCTTTATTTTCATATTCCAAAGTATAAACCTCGCTCTAATAATTGTCAATAGCTTTTCAATAAAAAAGAGAGAAACTTTCGTTCCTCTCTATGCTTATTATGACTGATTAGTGCTATTTAGAACTATTATTCAGCTTGCTTTCTTTCGTTTCTAATAGCTTCGATACGAGATTTCGCAGGTTGTGCAGCACTATTTAGAGCGCTTTCGAAGGCATCCTTTTGGCTTTGCAAACCGGCTAGTATGCTTGCTTTAGCATCTTCTATCTCTTTGAGTTCCTCGTCGCTAAGGTCTTCTTTGATTAAATCCATAACGTCGTCTGCTTTTTCACGAAGTTCTTCAACCTTTAAACGCAATGCTTCGGCATTCAAAACGTTACCGTCTAATAAAGCATTAACTTCACCTACTAGAGTTTCGTAATCGGTTACGTACTCTTCAACCTTACCGCTAATCAAAGGATTGGCTTTTAGTGCTTCGAGTGCATCAACGTAAGGTTTTACTGCTGACATAAACTCTCTTATTTGAGGAGCATATTTGTTTACTTCAGTTTGAACGGTTTCTTTGATATCTGCTTCAGCACTAGATAGCGCACTCTTAACTTGTGCTTTGTACGCATCATATTCTGCACCCTTATCCATATTCTTTAGTACCTTATCGGTATAAGCTTCTATACTATCGATAGTAACTTTGCCATCTTCGTCTTCTATTAAAGTGCGGTCCTCGATACCAAGTGCGTTCATAACGGTGGTTACTTGAGCATCTTCAAGCTCGTAATTGGAATATTTTTCCGCATAATCGATAGCATCTGCAACAGCATCGAGTCCACGAGCGGTAGCTGAATACATATAATAAACGGGACCATAGTAGCAAGTGGTAACGTGGTTGGTTATGTGTTCCATATAATAGGTATTATATATAACGTCGGTTGCCATTCCTACAGCCTTATCATATATTGATAAAGCTTCTTGCTTTGCTTTTAGATATGCTTCGGTTGCATAAGCTTCCATCTTGGCGTGAGACTCGGATACCATTTCGATAAGGTCTTCGTCATCCATTTCTACCGCGCCGATAACAGAAATGCCACCTGCTTCAGATGCGGATAGAGCAAGTTGGTACTTGGATACGGTGAGCGATTGAACTGCTTGGTTTGTGGGATATTTTGCCTTTAGTTCTTCAAGGTCGCGAAGTAAGGATAGTGCTCCTTCGGGGTCGATTTCAACACTCAATCCCGACTTTTGTGCGCTAGCGGTAATCTTACCGTTTACCTTGTTCAAAAGGGCGGAAACCTTGTCGTCGTCTGCCGAAGAAACGGTGGTACCTACAACCTTATTCTCCTCATCAAGGTAACCATATTCGATAGCGAGGGATACTATTTTATCGATTGCACTTTCAATATCCTTACCTACGATATTGGCGCTCTCCTCGTAAAGAAGAACTTGTCCGTCCTCGTTTTCGCCATATACGCTAACTACCAATTCGTTCTCGTCTATCGTAAGAGATATTTCGGGGTTAATATCCAAACTTACAAAAGAACAAGCCTCTTCTACTTGGGGCGTCGTGGGCGGGTTAGTATTTGTTTGTTGTTGATTTTGGTTAGTATTATCATCGTTACTGTTCTCGTCGTTAGTCGGGGTACAAGCTATTAAGGAAAATGATAATACCAAAACGATAAAAGCCACTAAAAAGGTGCTAAACAATTTTTTGCTCATAATTTTCTCCTTTGCGCTCATAACGCTAATAATTTTGTTGAATTGTGATTTTACTTTATATCTTTCCCCTTGATATAATTTGTATTTAGTAGTAAAATCTTATTATCAACGTAATCATTATATCATAAAAAGGAAGAAAAATCAATATGCTAGAAATCATTTCCCATAACGTAGCCGCAACCGTTGCCACAATAGGACTATGTATTTACTTTTTCGGTACTGCGATAGTATTTATTTTGAATCCCGTAAAAAGTGCCGAAAAATACTCAATGAAGCCAAAAGATGAAGCCGGCGTTACCGAAATCCGCGTATATTATGGCGGTATTTCTTTCGCCTTGGGTCTATTCTTAGCACTACTAGCTTTCCTATTCGGCAAGCCCTTCTATTCGTTAATCGGTGGCTTGATTTTCTCTAACACCGTATTCTTTACTCGCCTTGCATTCACCTTCGTTGATAAGGGTTGGAAGTGCGCATATACAAAACTCGCCCTCCCTGCGGAAGGCGCGTTCATAGTTGCACTTTGGATATGCTTTATTATTGCTGTTGTCGTTGAGGGTGCACTTGGCTAAAAGGTAGGTCAAATAGCAAGAGCATACTTGACGATATTATAAATACACAATCCTACGATTATTATTTGGGCGCAAAGGAAGCAAACTTTTGCGCCTTTTTCCGAGATTTTTTTTGTAATAAATCTACCGATAAAGGCTCCGACCACGCTTGCTACCACTACGAAAATTAGTATTTCTACGTTGAATATTCCAAAGCCACCCTCTATCGTCATTGTTATGATTTTGGTTGCTTGGGAAAAAATTATGATTGCGAGCGAACATATAGAAGCGGTCTTCATACCATAGCCGAATAGGAAAATTATAATTGCCACGTTCATAGGTCCGCCTCCTATTCCAAGGAAGCTGGAAATTATACCTAGGAACAATCCTGCAACGACCGCTACTATCTTACTTTTTGAATTTAGGGACTTGGGCTTAGACGCCGAATTCATATATATTATGATAAAAATCATAACGGTGATGAGCACGGAGTTTTGGCATATTTTCACTATAGCATCACTTGCGGAAGCGGTAATTAGACCGAATACCAAATTACCTAAATATCCACCCGCAATAGAGCCCAATGCCATAAATAGAATTATGACGTAATCGGGTTTTTCTTCCCCCTCTTTTCTTTTTGCGAGGAACTTTAGCGCAACCGACACGAGCGACATAGTAAACACCGAGCAAGAGGTTACCACTGCAATTTGCGATGCGTTATATTCGCCTATCAAGTCGAAAGAGGGCTTCATAATAACACCGCCACCCATACCGGATATGGCTCCGAGTGTGGTGGCGAAAAGGGTTATTAGGATATAGATTATTATGTTAAGCATTATTTGTAACTTGCTATCAATTCTTCAAACGCTGGGAGTGAGCGTTTAATCATATCGTATGATACACAATATGATATACGACAAAAACCGGGTGCTCCGAAGCTATCACCGGGAACTATTAGTAGTCCTAGTTCTTTTGCTCTATCGCAGAATTTATTAGCATCGTCTTCTAACGCCTTTACGAACAAATAGAAGGCACCGTCGGGTCTAATACAAGTATAGCCCATATCGGTGAGTGCTCCGTAAATCAAATCCCTATTCTTCTTATACTCTGCGATATCGGGAGTTGCGCGCAAGCACTTTTCAACCACTCTTTGCATAAGGCTGGGAGCGCATACGTAACCAAGGGCTCTACCAGCTCCGCAAACTGAAGCGTATACGTCGCGCTCTGCCTCCAGCTTGTCGCTTAGTGCTATATAGCCAATACGTTCCCCGGGAAGGGAAAGTGATTTACTGTAAGAATAACAAACTATCGTATTATCATAGTAGTTCATAAGGTATGGAACCTCTACGTTGCCATATACCAACTCTCTATAGGGTTCGTCGCTAATTAGGTATATAGGGTGTCCGTATTCCTTTTGTTTGTTACCCAAAATTGCAGTTACGCCCATTATTGTTTCCTTGGTATAAACCACGCCCGAAGGGTTGTTGGGAGAGTTTAGAATTATACCTTTGGTTTTAGGAGTAATGGCCTTTTCGAATGCTACAAGGTCAATTTGGAAGTCGTCCTTCTTCATAGGAACAACCTTCAAAGAAGCACCCGTTGCTTCGGTAAAAATGGTATACTCAGGGAAGAAAGGAGCAATAGTTACAAACTCGTCGTCGCCCTCGTTCAACGCACGCAACGTGATACAAAGGGAGGCTGCAGCACCTACCGTCATATAGATGCTATCGGCGTTTAGATTTCTACCAAAACGTTCGTTTATATATTCGGCAATCGCCTTTCTTACCGAGAAATCACCCTGAGCGGAGGTGTATCCGTGTAAAGCTGTGGAGGGATAATTTTCCACCAATTCTTTAATTGCTTCGTTTACGCATTTGGGCGCGGGAACGGAAGGATTACCAAGCGAAAAATCGTAAACCTTATCGGCGCCAACTTCTTCCGCCCTCTTTTTACCGAACTCAAAAAGTTCTCTGATAACCGAGCGCACGCTACCCAAGTGATGCATTTTCTTGTTGTACATTTTTTCTCCTGATGTCTATCTATTCTTTTGGAAATTCCAAAGGTCGCGACACATATCTTCTAGATTACGTTTTGCACTCCAATTGAGTTCTTTCTTTGCCTTATCGGGACAAGCATAGCAAGTAGCTATATCGCCTGCACGACGGGGAGCAATTTTATAAGCAACCTCGTGTCCGCAAGCCTTTTCGAAAGCCTTTACCATATCGAGAACGCTATATCCAACACCGGTGCCGAGGTTAACTGCATCAACGCCATAATTATTGATATTTTCAAGTGCAGCAAGGTGTCCTTCAGCAAGGTCCATAACGTGGATATAATCACGAACACCAGTACCATCGGGAGTATCATAGTCGTTGCCGAATACGTTGAGGTAAGGAAGGATACCGTGTGCTACCTTTGCAACGTAGGGCATAAGGTTATTGGGAATCCCCTTGGGGTCTTCGCCGATAAGTCCGCTTTCGTGTGCGCCAACGGGGTTGAAGTAACGTAGTAAAAGGATATTCCATTCTTTGTCTGCAGCATAAACGTCGCGTAGGATATTTTCTATCATAAGCTTGGTTGCGCCATAAGGATTGGTGGTAGATAAATGGCAATCTTCGTCAATAGGCAATCTTTCGGGAGTACCGTAAACGGTTGCAGAAGAGCTAAATACGAATTTCTTAACGTTATAAGCACTCATAACCTCTAGAAGAGAAAGGGTGCTATCGATATTATTGCGATAATATAGTAAAGGCTTTGCACAGCTTTCGCCAACAGCCTTGAGACCTGCGAAATGGATAACTGCGTAGATATCGTTTTCGCTAAAAATCTTTTCGAGAATTGCCTTATCACAAACGTCGCCTTCGTAGAAGGTTATTTGCTTGCCGGTTATTTTTTCTACGTTTCTAACTGCATCGATAGAACTGTTGGAAAAATTGTCTACTGCAACTACTTCGTAGCCTGCGTTCAAAAGTGCAACGTTGGTGTGGCTAGCAATATATCCTGCTCCACCTGTAACTAAAATCTTCATATATAATTCTCCTTAAAATGATTTACGTTTGATTTTCGTATAACAATTTGTTATACGATTTATTTTATAAGATTATATCACTATACTTGGGAATGTTCAACGATTTTAACACTTTATCTTAAAAAGATATCCCTCAACAACTAAACGGAACTTGATTATTCGTCGTATTTTATCAAAATGCTTTTGTATTTTTATTTAAACACAGCTAAATTGTTATACTTTTTATTGTTATTTTTCGATAGACTTATCTTTTATCATATAGACAAAAGTCTCCCCCTTTGCTATAATTTAGGTATGGCAAACAACTTGAGCATAATGATAAAGCCCGCTTCGGCAAAATGTAACGCCGGATGCAAATATTGTTTTTATCGCGACGAAGTGCAAGCACGTTCCGTAAAAGATTACGGAACTTTTAGTAACGAGCTTGCTTGTACCCTTATAGATAAAGTGCTCGACTACGTGGGTAGCGGATATCTTTCTATAGTATTTCAAGGCGGTGAACCCACTCTTGCGGGGTATGCTTTTTTTGAACACTTTTTTTCCTATCTAAAAATAAAGAACGTCGCTAACGCAAAAGTAATGCTATCGTTACAAACCAACGGATTACTCATTGATAAAAAATGGGCAAGGTTGTTTAAAGAGCACAACGTTTTGGTTGGGGTTAGTCTTGATGGTGATAGAAAAGCCACTAGCGAAAGAGTGGTTAAAGGAGAAGAGCTTTTCCCTAGGATACTAGAAAGTATAAGGATACTAAGAGAAGAAAAAGTGGACTTCAATATTCTTTCCGTCATTCACAAAGGCAACGTTAAAAGAGGCAAGCAAATTTACGAAGATTTCAAAAAGCGTGGATTTAGCAATCTACAATTCATCCCCTATCTCGGCGACAACCCGGACTACGTACTAGACGCAAAAGACTATGCCGAATTTTTGATAGATACCTACTCGTTATATGCCCGTGATTTTAACACTAGTCCCACTAGAATAAGGCAGTTCGACAACTATCTTATGCTAATAAAAAGAGGCTATGCCGAGCAATGCGGAATGAATGGAAGGTGCGAACCCACCCTTGTTTTCGAAGGCGATGGTACTGCATTCCCTTGCGACTTTTATTGCACCGACGAATACGTTCTTGGCAACGTAAAGCACCAAAGCATAGAAGAGCTATTACTTTCCGAGCCGGCAATAAAATTCAGGTCGACAAGTGGACTAAAAGAAAAGTGCAAAGAATGTCCCTATCTAAACATATGCAAAGGCGGGTGCAAAAGATATGCTACAAGCGATAGTTTTTGCGAAGCATACAAAATTTTCTTTTCCCACACTTTCAAGTAATTTGGTATCTATAGATACATAATCATATATTTATTTGGTAAAATAAACAGCCCGACTAGCGGGCTGTTTCGTTTTGGATTTTAGTTATGCTTTGAAAGGAGGAACGTCTATTTCGCAATCGCTTAGCGCGAAGGTCATACAAGGATGAACGTAACCAAAATCGAGGTCGGCAAGTCTTCTACCATCTCCGCGCTTTGGAACGTAAACGTTACCACTAACAAGTCTTGAGTGGCACCATCCGCACTCACCGCTACGACAATTTGCAGGGGCTAGTATGCCACCGCGTTCCATCGCGTTTAGCATAGTTTCGTTTGCATTGCATTCAACGACTTTAGTAACACCGCATACGCTAACGGTAAGCTTAAAGGTTTTGCCTACGATATCCTCGGGATAATCTTCTAGCTTTTCGGGATTACGATATTCACCGAATAGTTCGTGGCGTATAAACTTTTGACGTAGTCCCAGCGTTTCGATTTCTTTGTCTACGAAAGTATACATTGCTTGGGGACCGCATAGGAAAATTGAATAATTGCCTTCGGGAGCATATTTCTTGATTAGCTCGGCGGTAATAAAACCACTTTCCTCGCCCTCAACCTTTTCGTTACTCAATACGTTAACGAGCTTGAATTTATCACATTCCTTTTCGATTGCCTTGAACTCGTCTAGGAATAGTATGTCCGCTTGGGTACGAGAACCATATAGAAGAACCAAGTTGAAATCTTCATCTCCGTTTGCTATGGACTTTGCAAGAGCTCTAAAAGGAGTGATACCGCTACCACCTGCAACACCGATTACCGTTTTGACATCGCGCAAACGTTCGTAAGTAAAAGTTCCTTGGGGCGCGGAAACGGAAACTTTTGTTCCTTCTGCCCAATTATCCAAAATATACTCGGAAGCAAGACCGCCATCCACTCTCTTGATTGTCAATTGATAGAAACCATCAAGAGCATCTTTGGGGCAAGAGGAAATGGAGTAAGGACGGGTTATCTCTATATCGCCCACCTTTAGTCTAACGGAAAGATATTGTCCTGCGCTAAAGTAAGCAACGTTTTCGGTACCGGCTTCTTTGTCGGCAACTAAAGTATAGGTTTTAACGTCGTTACTAAAAGCGATAACCTCTTTAACGACTAGGTATTGTACTTCGGGATGGAGTGCCTTTGCGAGTTTATTGGGAAGATATGCAGTTTCTGGTGTAATATCACCGTACTCGGCTTGGGCAATCTTCTTTTCACGAGTAGGCTCTAACTTCAAAAAATCAGCAGGATTTATTTTCTTAATTGCACTTGCCATATTATTTATCCCCCTTTAGTTTTTTTACAACGACTTTACCTTGGGTTGCGCCCGTTGAGTATGCACTGCTATATCCGTCGCCACGAACGCCGTGTCCGCCAACGAAAGATAAACCTTTAACGTTATTGTCTTTGCCTTGAGCAGTTGTACGCATAATAACGTTATCCCAACCGGCATTCTTATAACCATAGATGGTACCATCGGGAGTACCAAGATATCTAGCAAAGGTTACGGGAGTTGCAACCGATATTTCTTCGATATGGTCCATAACGTTTACGCCCATAGTCTTTTCGTAATCAAGGATAAGTCTTTCGGCCAAATCGTTCTTATATTTCTTGTAATCTTGAGGTTTGAGGTCCTTGGGTAAATCGGAACCATAAATCAAAGTGGTAAAGAACAACGTGCAAGTTCCTTCGGGCGAGCTATCGGGAATAACGTTATTTAGGCAGTTAACTATATAGAAGCCATCGTTAACTCTATTGTCGTCTTGGGTACGAGGGTCGCCATTGTTTGCGATAAATACGGTGTAATCTTTAATACCAAGCTCTTCTGCCGACTTATCAAGTCCCAAATAGACGGTTGCAACCGATATACCAAATTCTCTGGATTTAGCAAGTTTAACGTCGCGTTCGGGAAGCTTAACACCCTTTGAACGGGTGAATACGTTATTTGCTATAACGTTGGATACTACCTCTTTTGCATATAGCTTTTCACCATTTGCAACTACGCCTGCGATAGAACCATCTTCGTTGTACAAGAACTCGGTTACCTCGCTATTGTATCTAATTTCGCCACCGTTTTTATAGATGACGTCGCATAGTGCAAGGGATAGTTCGTGCGAGCGTTTATAGGGCATTGCAGCGCAATTATCCATATAGCTTGTAAGCATACTCAAGAAGTGCATACAGTTAAGCTCGTCGGTGGGAACGCCAAGATATCCCCAATAGGTAGTAAGAATTTTCTTTGCCTTGTCGGGCATTTCCAACGCGTCCAAAATTTCTTCGGTGGAGTGAGCGCAAACACGCATAAAATCCGAGTGTTTGAGTACCATAACCAAAGGATTAGGATTCCCTTTCTTTCTATCAACGTAAGCAAGAGCTTCGTCAACTTTATCGTTCAATTCGATAAATGCTTTTACCTTTTCTCTACATCCGGGAACAGCCTCTTCCATACTATCATAAAAGGGTTCACGCTTTGCTTTTACCGTTACGTCGTAACCGTTTTCCCCTTTAACAATGGTGCGATACATTGTGTCTTCGTATCTCCAATCCACTTTGGCACCAAGTTCGTCGAATAAACCGAAAATCTCGCCGGGTTGCTCTTTGGTACCAACGCCACATAGTTCGTGTAGAGAAGGTTCAAATTCAAATCTTCCTCTTCTAAAACTCGTAGCGCAACCGCCGGGCAAATTGTGTTTTTCTAGTAGTAAGGTTTTTAGACCTGCTTTGGAGGTATTTGCGGCAGCCATAAGTCCACCGTTACCTGCACCTACTACAATTACGTCATAGTTGCTCATAAGCTTCTCCTTTTTAATTTCCTATCTTTTATTATATACCCGTTTTTGACTATAGTCAATATAGTTTACACCTAAAAAACAAGCCCGATTTTATCGGGCTTAAGTATTATATACTTAACGTTTGTTGTGATATGCCTTTTGGCGGTTTACTCGTAACCGTTATGGTTATCTTTCCTCCGGCGCTACTTACGTAATAGCTATAGGTTACCCCACCTAGCTCGTAATCAGCTATTTCCAAGCCAACGTAGGAGCGCAAATAAGCTACGCTCAAAGTATCGAACATAATCTCTCCGTTATGCATCAGCACGCAAGTAATATCGTATTCCCCCTCTTCCGCGATTTGAAGCTTGCTTGCAGAAAGTTTTATGTCCCCGCGACTAAAGCGCCAATAGGTTTCTTTTTCACCCTCGTACCACGGTCCGTAGTTATATTCCACCTTTTCAACGTTTTGATATTTATCCGCAATAATGTGTAGTTTACCCGTTTTTTTGTTCCTTAGTGCCATACTTAACGAATAATTTTCGTTCGCATTTATCTTCGATTTGTCAGTTACGTTTGCGTAAGCGTTGAATTCGATTTCATCATATTTATGACTTCTACAGCTAACGTAAAGGTTTAGGTCCTTGATTGGCATTTCTTTTCCGTAAAAAGGTCCTTCGACGGCTTCCGCCTCTATCGCTTCGTTGCTTTGAGAATAGATATCTTTCCACTCGTTTTTCAATTCGAAGTCATCTATCTCTTTATGCGCAAAAAGGTCCATTAGTTGCTTAGCATCGTCAATGTTTTCATATTCGGTGGCATCTAGCCCAATAAAAGAAGCAAGCGCTTTTGCGCTATTAGAGCTAGTATCAAAGTCAACCGCGCCATTCAAGTCGGAATTATCAAGAGTAGCAAAACGTTGGTCGATATCCAAAACCTCTACGTTTTTATATCCGTTATAATCTACTATCATAAGCTCTCTTCTAATGCCATAAGGCGTTAAGCCTCTAATATCCATACCGGCAAAGCCAAAGGAACTATCCTCGCTATATCTGTTAGATGCGGTAATATGATATTTCATAAACTGTTTATCTTTGACGTTTTTTAAATATTGATATTCAAAAGGATGATAATCCGTCTCGTTTTCGTTAAACCTTCCGCCATCGACTACAACCGCTTTGTCAACGCCAACCGTATAGATGTAACATTCAACCACCTCGTCTCCGTTTTTATCAACGTAGTAGTTTGTTTTCATTACCTCGTATTGCACGAACGCGCTTACTTCCAAGCCTTCTTCGTCATAGTATTTTTCAATCGAAACGTGCCTATTAAAATCCAAATAGCTACTTCTAGTTGCATTACATACACGGGTGATAGAAAGCATTTCGCCCTGCCACTCGACGTAATATTTCCATCCTTCGTTATATGGAATACTTATAAATCCCTGCTCGTTACGCATAGAAGGAAGCTTGAACCATTGCTCAAATGCCGGCACTTGGTCGACTACGTAACCAATTTCTTCCTTGATTTCGTGTATATCGTATCCTAAATATTTACCCGCGCCGGAATAACTTTCGATAGTAGCATATTTATCTACGAGTGCATTGAATTCTTGTATAGTTAATTCGTCGTTTTCTTCTATCGTGGCAAGGTTGCTATAGGAAAGAGGCATAGTATCACTTGAATTCGCAACTTTAAATTTATCCAAATCGGGCTTATATTGTGCGTTATTTACAACGGTTACTGCTTTAGCTCCCGCTTCTTCGTCGTATTTGAGCTTCTTTTTAAACAAATTACAGCCTGATAAAGTGCCAATCAAAAGAGTAAACACCAATACAAAAACACATATTTTACTTATGATTTTCACGTTTCTTTTCATAGCTTACACGCACCTTTCCTTTTTTTATTATATAAGGAAACGCATATAGCTGTCAATAGCGGATTTTTATAACAAGTTATAAAAAACTCTTGCAATTTAAGATTGTTTTAACATATTATTAACGTATTGGTTATATTATAAGCTTAGTTATTTGTGGGAAGGTGCAAAATGAATAGGTTCTTTAAAAACGCAAGCGGTATTCTAGACAAGTTTTCTTGCGCTATCGTAAAGGGTAAATGGATATGTTTGGTAGCCTTTATCGTACTTACGATAGGTTGCGCGTGTATGATACCTTTTATAGAAATCGAATACGACCTAACGGGACAAATGCCCGATAAAAGTTATACCGACGACGCTCTCGATATTCTCAAAAAAGAATTCGACGATAAAGGTATGACCTATGTTTGCGTGGTAAACATCACCAAGAATGAAGCCAATTCTTTACTAGGCGAGCTAAAAAGCATAAAAGGCGTTGCCAACGTAACCTACGTTGAAGATATGAACTACCGCAATAATAAGGCTCTATATACGGTAAATCTTACCGATTACGATAGCACCAAAGGAGCCTTCCAAGCAGTAGAAGATATCATCGACTATCTTGACGAAACGGGTAGAGAGGGTTATCTAACCGGAATGTCCGCCTATTCCTATTTTACCAAAGCGGAAACCGAGGACAGCATTCTAAAAATAGGTGTAGTAATAGTAGTTCTTATTCTTGCAATTTTATTCTTCACCTCAAAAACCTATTTCGAGATAGTGATTATGCTTATTACCTTTGCTTGCGCGGTAGCGGTAAATATGGGCACAAACATCCTATTTAATGGTATAAGCTATCTTTCCAACCTTGTAGCACTCGTATTGCAACTAGCATTGTCCCTAGATTATATGGTAATTTTACTACACCGCTATATGGAAGAAAGGGGAACCAAAGAAGCTAGTTCGGCAGCCTCTACCGCTCTAACAAAAGGACTAATCGAAATATTCTCTAGTTCTCTAACGACGATTGCAGGACTAGGCTCACTACTGCTTATGAGTATGCCCATCGGCGTAGAAATTGGACTCGCTTTGGGCAAGAGCATTATTGCAAGCTTACTTAGTGTAGTATTCCTAATGCCCGCCCTATTGGTTTTACTTGATAAACCTTTAATGAAGAGCAAACATAAACCCTTTGTTCCAAGCATAAAGAAACCGGCTAGAGCTCTTGTAAAAGGCAGAAAAGTTATCGTTCCAATATTCGTAGTTATAGTAGCACTTTCTTGCGTAGGACAATTCTTTAATACCTATTCCTTCAACTACAACGGTGGCTCTATGATAGTTGATGCAAAAGAGCATATCACCGAAGACTTTGGCACTTTGAATTCGCTTGTAGTAGTCGTCCCCAAGGGTAATCCGGAAAAGGAAAGGGAGCTTATCGAATTCGTTATGTTGTTTGAAGATAACGTTGATTCGGTAAATGCTCTATCCTATATCGACATTGACCCTACGGAACAAGGCAAAATCTATCTTACCGATGAAATTGGCAAAGGGGATATGACCTCTCTAATGGGAGCTCTTGCAGGTGGCGAAGATTTTAGCGCATTCGAGCCGATAATCGGTTCGATATTCGACGACTATCTCCTCTCGCAAGGTATCACCGATACGAACGCTAAAGTACGTATAATCGATTTACTCGAATACGTCGTTACGGAAAACGATTTTATCGCATCGGTTATTCCCGCCGAATACGCAGGTATGCTAGATTCTTTAACCTTTGCAAAAGCAAATCTTGAAAGTGAAAACTATTCACGTCTAACCTTTAATATTTGCTCGGAAATAGAAAGCGAAAGAACCTTTGCTTTCCTAGACGAATTGAGTGCAAATATTCCCAACTACTTTAGTGAATTTTATATGACGGGTGAAAGCGTTGCTTGTTACGATATGGCAAGCTACTTCGATAGCGATAACCTTATCGTATGCCTATGTTCAATTGGCTTCGTACTCGTAATATTATTACTTACTTTCAAAAATTTACTTCTTCCCATAGTACTTATTCTTGCAATTCAAGGCGGTATATGGATAAACTTCGTATTCCCCTATCTAACCGGTACGCCCATTGCGTTTATAGGATATCTAATAATCACCGCAGTACAAATGGGTGCAACCATAGACTATGCAATAGTTCTAACCAATAGATATCGTGAAACAAGAGGAAACTACCTTGATAGATACGAAGCAATGGCAGATGCCGAAAACGCGGTATTCCCCACCATTATAACTTCGGGCATAATTCTAACGGGCACGGGCTTTGCGTTAAGCTTATTGGCTAGCGGTACCGTTTCCGCTATGGGTAGCTTGCTTGGAGTAGGTGCCTTGACCTCGCTAATCATAGTAATCTTCATACTTCCATCTCTACTGCTTGTTAGCGAAAAGCTAGTTGATAAATGCGATTTTAACAAGCTCTTCAAAAAGAAAAACAAGGTTCAAATGGAGAAAGACGAAACCTCCTCTCTAGAAAGCGAAGAAGTAGAAGACATCATAGCTTAACTATAATTAGTATACCTAACGTTAAAAAAGAAGCTCCCAAAACGGGAACTTCTTTTTTTCGCGACTTAAAAATACTATCTATTCTAGATTCCTATTACTCTAGAGAGTCTATCTACGGTTAGGTTGCAAAGTTCAATCTTTTCTTTGTTTGCAGGAGCATCTAGTTTTTCAATTAGCCATTCGTATTCTGCATCACCACGTAGGTTGGATACGTACTTGAGAAGGTCGTCTATCAAATCCTTTCTTGCACTTTCCGGCATATTCTTTCTAGTTGTCTCTATAACGGTTAGCTTCATAGCAAGGAATGCTTGTAGCTCGTCTTTTGATAGACTTTGGAACTTCTTCTTCATTTCGCTTCTGTGGATTAGGTGATTGATAATCGTAGCAATACCGCCTATTCCAACGGGTAGCCAGCTACCTACTACAAGCGACCAAACGCCAACGCCGAGTAACATTCCCGTTTGAAGCTCGTCAACAGCTTTCTTTTGAATACCATAGTAGTTTTGTTCGAATAGTTTAAAGAGAATATTCATATATCCTTCGTCGTTAAATAGGATAGCGGATATAGCTTGCAAAGACTCTTCATTTCTAACGTATTCGCGCGAGTTATCGAGCATTAAGGAAAGAGCAAATTGGATTTTTTGAATACCATATGCGTCCTTTTTGAATAGCTCTTTATTCATATATTTTTTAAGCTTTTCAACGTCGGAAGCAAGTTCAAGTTCTTTAACGTTGTTTTCTCTTTCAAAAGCAGTTAGATTATCTAGTGCCATCTTCTTTTCTACGGAAAGGTCTACAACACTCTTTCTTCTGGCGGTGTTAGAAAGCTCGGTTACGATACCGTTAAAAAACTTGGTTATAACGTTACCGCCATTTTCCTTTTCTACGGGTTGGTTATTGTTCATTTCGTTTTCTATAACCGCTAAATCGTTCTTTAAACGGATATAGGTTAGATTTTTTACTACGAGTGCTTTGGCCTTTGCCATTCTCTTTGCCTTTCTCATTACTTTAACTCCTCCAAAATAAATGCTTTGATTTTTGCGAGATTTAGTTTTCTTTCGTGTGTTTTTAGAAGATTTATTACCTCTTTTAACGAAGTAGTTTCTTCTTTAGTTTTAAACTCTGTTGCGGTAAAATCATCTTGATACCAGTGGTCGCAATATTCATAAATTTCCTTTTTCGGTGTTTTGCCACTTTGTATGCTACTAAACAACTTTTTTACCGAGTGCGGTAGTGCCGAGTAGTTTCCCTTTTCAAAATCAGCTAGATACTTGTATACCGTTGGCCTTGTTTTTTTGAGCAGTCGGGATAACTCGGTTATAGAAATCATATCGGTTATCTTCATTGTTCGACCTCCTTAACTTGACACTATTTTACACTTTCTGTAAAGTTCTGTCAAGTGGTTTTCGTAAAAAAGTGTAAAATTTTGTAAATTTTTTTGACAATAAAAAACACCACTATTTTATAGTGGTGCTCTCATAAAAAGGTATTATTGAACTTTGAATTTTAGTCCCATTCGTCGCCACGAACGGTTTCCATATCGATACCTTTGGTTTCGTTGCACTTTTTAACGAGTGATATAAATCCGCTAAGAAATCCGGGAACCAGTAAGCAGAAAGCAACTATTCCTACAACGGTGTTTCCAAGTATGGCGGTAAGTGGAAGGCTTATACCATAGGAAATAACAACCCCTATGCCCGTAACTATAAACTGCGCAGACATAGTGGAAGAGCGCAAGTTGGTGGGCGATGATTCCCCTATCATCATTATAATTACGTCGTTCGAGCTGTAGTAACTGCCTATACAAGCACCGCACATAAGTCCTACGAAATATGGGTTCCAAGCAAGGGTTGCGCCTACTGCAAATAGTATAAAGCTTACTAGGCAATTTAGTGCGGTTACGATTGCAGCGAGCTTTCTTCCCTTTATATCGCTAACGAAACCCATAATAACTTGTGCTACCGCACTACCAATCGGGAACAAGAATAGCGCATCGGTAATCACGCCGGTGCTAACCGAGTTAACCGCATCGTTTAGGGTAACGAATAAACCACTATTTAGAAAGTTTGTCGCATATCCATAGGTCATTATCGCTTGATAATCAATAGTTGCAATAAACCCTATATTCATTAGAGCCGAGGTTATATACAACCAACGCAGTTGCTTGTGCCTTAGCGCGAACTTAAGCGCGGGAATTAGTCCACCTTGGGCATTGTCAAGAGCCTTTTGCTCCTTCTCCGCCCTTCTTTCTTCGTCGGTTAATCTAAGGTAGCGTAAACGAGAATCGATAAAGCTATCGGTTTCTCTAGCGAGGATAAGAGCTATAAACGAGGCTACTAGCCCAACTATTGCAGGGACAAGGAATACGTTACGCCATTCGCTAGCATTTTCCATCATAAGCTTACGCATAAGGGGTATAAGCATAACTCCCATATTGGCTATAAACTTTATAACCGAATAGGTTCTTGCGCGTTGTTTGGGGCTCGATGACTCCATAATATATACCACGTGCATATCGTGCGGTATAAAGAATTGTATCATACACGCGCCTATAAAATATACGATTACGTTACGAGAAAGGAATATAACAAGGAGTGCAAGACTCATTCCAAAGGTGTTAACAATCAAGAAAACCTTTCTACCAAATCTATCGGCAAGTGGGCGATATAGGAGTCCTAATGCTTGGAATGGGACTACCAAAATGGTCAATATATTCAAAAGTCCTATCGAGTTTTCGGTTGCAAAAAGGTCGTTAGCAATTTCCGTTTTCATAAGGGTAGTAATTTGCGAAGCAATTTCGTCTACCGCATAGATAAGGGTAATTATAAAAATAACGTAGGCAATATAATACCTACCTTTTGGGCGATTCTTTTCTTTTTCCCAATGTTTAATTTCTCTTTCGCGTCTTAAAACTATCTTTTGCTCTTTAGTTAAACTCTTATCCATACTAACTCCTTAACGAATATATTATACTCTTAAAAGAGTATTTAGTAAATACCCAAATTATCAAAAGTATACCTTATGGTTTAGCTTATATTAGTCCTATTTAGACCTTGATTTTGAGATGAGATACAACTAAAAAGTTTTTCGTGAAGACTTTCATAAAGCAATAAAAAAGTCGAGCGGTTGCCCGACTAAAAAACCAACTAAAGACCTATTATCTTTAGACTTTTAGGTCGCCAAAAAACCTTATTACTAAGCTTATATTCTCTCTTTGTCTTTATTAGACCTCTTTTAGACCTCGATTTTGAGATGAGATACAAGCAAATAAATAATCCCCACAACGGGAGAAATGACCGAGTGGGGATTGTCTGTTTATGCAGTAGGTCGCCAAAAACCTTATTGTTAAGCTTATATTCTCTCTTTGTCTTTGTTAGACTTCTTTTAGACCTCGATTTTGAGATGAGATACAAGCAAATAAATAATCCCCACGACGGGAGTTTACTTAGCGTAAATGACCGAGTGGGGATTGTTTGTTTGTGCAGTAGGTCGCTCAAAAGCGAGGTCTAAAATAAGCCGGTGATTACACCCTCCTCATTAACATCAATCTTCTCAGCAGCGGGAACCTTAGGAAGACCGGGCATAGTCATAATATCGCCGGTGAGAGCTACGATAAAGCCTGCACCTGCGCTAACCTTTACGTTACGAACGGTTACTACGAAACCTTCGGGTGCGCCAAGTAGTGCGGGGTTATCACTAAAAGAATATTGGGTTTTAGCCATACATACGGGAATCTTATCGAAGCCAAGTGCGGTTAAGGTTGCAATTTGCTTTTTAGCTTCGGCGGTAAAGTTAACGCCAACGCCACCGTATACGTTCTTAACGATACCTTCGATTTTATCTTCGATAGTACCTTCGAGTGAGTAGCTAAATGAGAAATTGTTTTCTTGTTCACATAGACGAACTACTTCTTCTGCTAGAGCCATACCACCCTTGCCACCATCTGCCCATACGGTAGAAAGAACAACGTTTACGCCAAGCTCCTTACACTTCTTGATAACGAGTTCGATTTCGGCATCGGTATCGGTGGGGAAACGGTTAACTGCTACTACGCAAGGGAGTTTATAAACGTTAACCATATTGGATACGTGGCGGAGTAGGTTAGGTAGTCCCTTTTCGAGAGCAACAAGGTTTTCGTTACCAAGCTCAGTTTTGAGTGAGCCACCGTGCATCTTGAGTGCACGAACGGTTGCAACTACTACTACAGCACTGGGTGTTAGACCGGTCATACGGCACTTTATATCTAGGAACTTTTCGGCACCGAGGTCTGCGCCAAAGCCTGCTTCGGTTACAGCATAATCGCCTAGCTTCATAGCCATTCTAGTTGCGATAACGGAGTTACATCCGTGAGCGATATTAGCAAAAGGTCCACCGTGTACGAAGGAAGGAGTTCCCTCTAGCGTTTGTACTAGGTTGGGCTTTAGGGCATCTTTTAGTAGAGCAGCCATAGCACCTACTGCCTTGATTTGACCACAAGTTACGGGTTTATCATCATAGGTATAGCCAACTACTATTCTAGAAAGTCTTTCTTTAAGGTCGGTTATGGAGCTTGCAAGACAGAAAACTGCCATAATTTCGCTAGCAACGGTAATATCAAATCCGTCTTCGCGAGGAGTACCGTTTACCTTTCCGCCTAAGCCATCTACTACGAAACGAAGTTGACGGTCGTTCATATCAACGCAACGCTTCCAAACGATACGTCTGGGGTCGATGCCAAGAGCATTGCCTTGTTGAATATGGTTATCTATCATTGCAGCGAGAAGGTTATTAGCAGCACCAATTGCGTGGAAGTCGCCGGTAAAATGCAAGTTGATGTCTTCCATAGGAACAACTTGAGCATAGCCACCGCCGGCTGCACCGCCTTTAACACCGAAAACCGGTCCTAAAGAGGGTTCGCGGAGAGCAACTACAACGTTTTTACCAATTTTCTTTAGTCCATCGGCAAGACCTATGGTCGTGGTGGTTTTTCCTTCACCTGCGGGGGTGGGGGTAATAGCGGTTACGAGAATAAGTTTACCATCCTTTCTGGTACTCTCTTTTAGCAAAGAGTAGTCAATCTTTGCCTTGTATTTGCCATATTGCTCAATATATTTCTCATCGATATTGATAGACGATGCTATCTCGGTGATAGGTTTCATTTTGCATTGTTGGGCAATTTCGATATCGGTTAAATAAGCCATAGTGTTCTCCTTTTTTTTAGTTTTTATCGTTGATTTATTTTATTTGAAATATTTTACTGCAGACTCAAAGAGTGCCATATCATACTTACCACATACGTTCTTGTATAGGCCGTAACCCTTTCTTTCGGAGTGTCCCATCTTACCGAATACTCTTCCGTCGGGAGATAGGATACCCTCTATAGCCATAGTGCTACCATTGGGGTTAAAGCGGATATCCGTGGTTGCGTTACCCTCTAGGTCAACGTATTGAGTCATAATTTGACCATTCTTTGCAAGCTCGTCTACAAGACTTTGAGGTGCTATAAATTTACCTTCACCGTGAGAGATAGGAACGTTTACTATATCGCCAACGTTTACGCCTTTCAACCAAGGAGAGTTGTTGGAGCAAACTCGTACGCGTACTATTCTTGATTGGTGGCGACCTATATCGTTATAGGTGAGTGTGGGGCAGTTTTCATCGGTATCGATAATCTTACCATAGGGAACGAGTCCTAGCTTTACAAGTGCTTGGAAACCGTTACATATACCGCCCATCAAACCATCGCGGTCGTTTAGTAGCTCGTGTACCTTTTCTTTAACAGCACCATTGCGGAAGAATGCAGTGATAAACTTACCGGAGCCATCGGGTTCGTCGCCACCAGAGAAACCACCGGGAATAAATACTATTTGACTGCCTTTGCACTTGTTTGCAAATGCTTCTACCGAACGTGATACGTCGTCGCTAGTGAGGTTGCGGATAACGAAGATTTCGGGTTCTGCACCTGCATCTCTAAATGCTTTTGCGGTATCGAACTCGCAGTTAGTGCCGGGGAATACGGGAATTAGTACCTTTGGCTTTGCTACTTTGATAGCGGGAGCAATAATCTTGTCGCTTACAAAGCTATAATTCTTTAGGTCTTGCGGGCGAGTAGCAATATTACAGCTATATACGGGTTCTAGTTTGTTTTCGTAAATTGCTTGTAGCTCTTCAAGAGCGATTGCCTCGTTACCAAGTGCGATAACCTTTTCTTCCGTAGTATAGCCTAGTAGCTCGCCTACCTCTAGAGCACTATCGTTCAACTCTAGTACGAATGCACCATAGTTATATTTGAATAGCTCGTTAACGTTTACGCTTTCAGCAAATTTAAAGCCTATTCCGTTACCTATAGTCGCTTTCAATACACCCTCTGCAATACCGCCATAGGTGGGAGTATATGCCGAAATAGCTTTACCGCTCTTAAGTAGTTCTACAACGTTTTGGTATACTGCAATCAAGCTTTCGGTAACCGGTAGTCCGTTATTATCGTAATCGGGCTTGATAACAACTACTTTGGAATTTGCTTTCTTGAATTCGGGTGAAACTACCCTATCAACCTTGCCGGTAGTTACCGCGAACGATACCAAAGTGGGAGGAACGTCTATATTTTCGAAGCTACCACTCATACTATCTTTACCGCCGATAGCCGCGCATTTGAGTTCTTTTTGAGCCTTGAAAGCACCTAGTAGAGCGCTAAAGGGTTCGCCCCAACGTTTTGCATCCTTGCCAAGTTTCTTGAAGTATTCTTGGAAGGTTAGGTATATATCTTTATAGTCTGCACCGCTTGCAATAAGCTTGCTTACGCTTTCTACAACCGCAAAATATGCTCCGTGATAAGGGCTCTTTTCCGCGATATAGGGATTACCGCCCCAGCTCATATAGGACACGGTATCGGTATGCTTTTCTTCAACGGATACCAAATGCACCATTGATTGAGGGGGTGTTTGTTGGTGCTTTCCGCCAAAGGGCATAAGTACGGTTCCTGCGCCTATGGTAGAGTCAAATCTTTCCGAAAGACCTCTCTTGGAGCAAACGTTAAGGTCGCCGGCAAGTGCTTTGTAACCGCTAGTAAAGTCGTTAACTTCTTCTTTAGCGTAATTATTACAGCTTACTGCTTCTACGTCAACGTGCTTTTCCGCACCATTACTATTTAGGAAGTCGCGTGATATATCGCATATGGTTTTACCATTCCAATTCATAACCAAGCGGTTGGCATCGGTTACGGTTGCGACTATGGTTGCTTCTAGATTTTCTTTGCTTGCAAGAGCAATAAATTCTTCTACCTTATCCGCTTCTACAACTACAGCCATTCTCTCTTGAGATTCGCTTATAGCAAGCTCGGTACCGTCAAGACCATCGTATTTCTTGGGTACTGCGTTCAAATTTATTTCTAGTCCGTCTGCAAGTTCGCCGATAGCAACAGATACACCGCCTGCACCAAAGTCGTTACAGCGCTTGATAAGTAAAGAAGCTCTTTCGTTACGGAATAGACGTTGTAGCTTTCTTTCTTCGGGAGCGTTACCCTTTTGGACTTCGGCGCCAGACTTGGTAAGAGATTCGGTGGTATGTGATTTGGATGAGCCTGTTGCTCCGCCACATCCGTCGCGACCGGTTCTACCACCGATAAGGATAATTTTATCGCCGGGAGTGGGACATTCACGTCTAACGTTCTTCGCGGGAGCAGCTGCTATAACAGCACCGATTTCAAGGCGCTTTGCAACGTATCCATCGTGATACATTTCGTCTACTTGACCGGTAGCAAGTCCTATTTGGTTACCATACGACGAATAGCCTGCCGCTGCGGTAGTAACAATCTTTCTTTGAGGAAGCTTACCTTTTATGGTTTCTTTTACGGGCTTAAGAGGATTGGCAGCACCGGTTACGCGCATTGCGGCATAAACGTACGACCTACCTGACAACGGGTCGCGGATAGCACCGCCGATACAAGTTGCGGCACCACCAAAGGGCTCTATTTCGGTAGGATGGTTGTGGGTTTCGTTCTTGAATAGAAGTAGCCAATCTTCGTCAACACCCTCTACGTTAACCTTGATTTTTACGGTACAAGCATTTATTTCTTCGCTTTCGTCAAGCTTGTTAAGATATCCTTGCTTCTTTAAAATCTTGGCAGCGATAGTACCTATATCCATCAAGTTTACGGGCTTGGTTCTATTTAGCTCTTTACGAGTATCAATATATTCTGCATAGGTCTTTTGCAAAAGCTCGTCCTCGAATTTAACGTTATCTATAGTGGTGTTAAACGTGGTATGACGGCAATGGTCGGACCAATATGTATCTATCATACGAATTTCGGTAATGGTGGGATTACGATTTTCGCTGATAAAATATTGTTGACAGAAGGCAATATCGTCGGTATCCATAGCCAAGCCATAGCTCTTTACGAAGTCGGCTAGTCCGTTGCGGTCAAGGTCTATAAAGCCATCGAGAGTCGCTACCTCGGTAGGAATTTCGTTTTCTTGCTTCAAGGTGGCAACTTCTTCGAGTGAAGCTTCACGAGACTCAACGGGGTTGATAACGTGCTTCTTTATTTGGTTAAGCTCGTTATCGTTGATATCGCCATATACACAATATACCTTTGCTGTTCTAACCAAAGGACGCTCCTTTTGGCTGATGAGCTGTATACATTGCGAAGCGGAGTCCGCTCTTTGGTCGAATTGTCCGGGTAGATATTCTACTGCGAACACCTTTGCACCCTCGCTTTGTACGTTAGCGGTTGCGTTATCCATTTGAGGTTCGGAAAAAACAGTCTTAACAGCATAGTCAAAAAGTTCTTTTTCGATATCCTCGACGTCGTAGCGATTTATAACGCGAATGGATTTTACACCTTTTATTTCCAAAAGGTCTTGTACTTCCCTAGTTAAACTTTGTGCTTCGTGGTCAAAACCTGCCTTCTTTTCTACGTATATTCTATAAACCATTTTAAGCCTCCGTTTTTAAAAGTGCGCGTTTACCTATATCTTTTCTATAATAAGCATTTTTAAAGCTGATTTTTTCCACCTTGGAATATGCTTTATCGATAGCCTCTTTTAGTGTATCTGCGGTTGCGGTAACGCCCAATACTCTACCACCGCTAGTTAAAAGTTTACCCTCTTTGATAACTGCACCGGCAACGTATACGCTATCGGTCAATTCTTGGGGAATGTCAATTTCGTATCCCTTTTTGTAGTTACTTGGATACCCGTCTGATGCCATTATTACACAACAAGCAGAACCGGAAGAAAAATTAACTTCAGTTTCTAGAAGATTACCTTCGGTGGTTGCCTTCATAATGGTAAGCAAGTCGCTCTCGAGTAAGGGAAGAACTACTTGGGTTTCAGGGTCGCCAAAACGACAATTATACTCTATAACCTTGGGTCCGTTAGGAGTTAGCATCAAGCCAAAGTATAGGCATCCTTTGAAGGTTCTACCCTCTTTGTTCATAGCTTGTATGGTGGGAATAAAAATCTTCCTCATACACTCGTCGGCAACGTCTTCGGTATAATAAGGGTTGGGAGCAACCGTACCCATACCGCCCGTGTTTAAGCCTTCGTCGTTATCGCGTGCGCGCTTATGGTCCATAGAGGATACCATAGGTATAACGGTTTTACCATCGGTAAAGGATAGAACGCTAATTTCGGGACCGGTAAGGAATTCTTCTATAACTACTCTCGAACCGCTCTCTCCAAAGATTTTGCTTTCCATCATAGAGTTAACCGCGTCAATTGCCTCTACCATAGTATTTGCGATAATAACGCCTTTACCTAGAGCTAGTCCATCGGCCTTGATAACGATGGGCATAGAGCATCCTTTTAGGTACTCTAGTGCCTTTTCTCTATCGGTAAATACTTCATACTGCGCGGTGGGAATACCATATTTCTTCATCAAGTCTTTACTAAAAGCTTTGCTACCCTCTATGATAGCGGCTTTCTTTTCTGGACCGAAGCAAGGAATACCCTTCCCGTTCAAAGCATCGACACAGCCGAGGCACAATGGGTCGTCGGGAGTAACGATAGCATAATCAATACCTTTTTCTACCGCGAAATTAACTATGCCTTCTATATCGGTGGCTTTGATATCAACGCAAGTAGCATCGCTTGCAATACCACCATTGCCGGGGCAAGCATATATTTCTTTAACCTCTTTATTCTTTTTTATTGCCTTGATGACTGCGTGTTCTCTACCACCGCCACCTACAACTAATATTTTCATAATCTTTCTCCGTTTCTCCAACTAGTGGTGGTTATATTTTAGTGGTGGAATAATCTCATTCCGGTAAAGCACATTACCATACCGTGGCGGTTGCAAGCTTCGATAACGAGGTCGTCGCGGATGGAACCACCGGGTTCAACAACGTAGGATACTCCACTCTTAGCAGCCTTATCAATGTTATCGCTAAAGGGGAAGAAGGCATCGGAAGCAAGGGTTACGCCCTTAACGGTTGCAAGATATGCGTCTTTTTCTTCTCTGGTAAAGCGAGCGGGACGAACTTTGAAGTACTTTTGCCATACGTCGTCGCCAAGAACGTCAACGTAGTCAACGTCGCTCAAATACAAGTCGATAATGTTGTTCTTGTCGGGTCTACCAACACCATCTGCGAACTCAAGACCTAGCACTCTATCGCTTTGACGCAAAATCCATAGGTCTGCTTTTTGTGCAGCAAGACGAGTGCAGTGGATACGTGATTGTTGTCCTGCGCCTACACCGATTGCTTGACCGTCCATAGCGAAGCATACGCTGTTGGATTGGGTATATTTGAGGGTGATAAGAGCAATTATCATATCAACCATTTTGTCTTCGGGAAGATTTTTATTTTCGGTTACGATATTTTGTAGTAGCTCTTTGTTAATCTTGAAGTTATTTCTACCTTGCTCGAAGGTGATACCAAAAACGTCTTTGGTTTCTTGTACTTCGGGTACGTAGTTGGGGTCGATTTTTACTATGTTGTAGTTGCCCTTTCTCTTGGTTTTTAGAAGAGCGAGAGCTTCTTCGCTATATCCGGGAGCAATAACACCGTCGCTAACTTCGCGCTCGATTATTTTAGCGGTAGTAAGGTCGCATTCGTCGGAAAGTGCAATCCAATCACCAAAGCTACTCATACGGTCGGTACCGCGAGCTCTTGCATATGCGCAAGCGAGAGGACTTTCGTCAAGACCTTCGATATCGTCTACGAAGCAGGCCTTCTTCAATTTATCGCTAAGGGGCTTACCAACAGCTGCGGAGGTGGGAGATACGTGCTTGAAAGAAGTTGCACATACCATACCGGTTGCTTCTTTAACTTCTTTAACCAATTGCCAAGAGTTAAAAGCATCTAAAAAGTTGATGTAGCCGGGACGTCCGGACAAAATTTCGATGGGTAGGTCTGCACCACTTTTCATATAAATTTTAGCGGGCTTTTGGTTGGGGTTACATCCATACTTTAATTCAAATTCTTTCATTTTTATCTCCTATTATTTATTTTTGTTGATAAGTCTGTTTTCTTCTTTACCGGTTGCGATATCCACGTATTTTACGTAAAGTGATATCTTGTTAGCCTCGTTTAGATTTGCCCATAGATTGGAAGTGAAAGCATCGATATCGTTATCGATAAATACTCTTTCGGGTTCACCTTGGAAGGTGGGGATGGGATTGCCATCACAAACGTAGGTGTGGATAAAATGTCCTAAGCCATTCAAAGGGCTATAAGAATAGGTGTAGCGGTTGCAAGCACTACCAACAGCGTCAGCTGATTTCAAAATGCTCATTTCGTAGCTAAAATCGTTGTCGCCGAAGGTTATCATACCGCTAATACGAGGGGTAAGGTTGGGAGCATCGGGTTCAAATTCTCTACTTTCCAAAGCGCACTTGAAGCACTTTCCGTTTTGTAGTCCTTCGTAAATAGTGTCGGTTTGGTCGCCATTGGTAACGATAAGCTTATTTTCGTATCTTCTAATTGCAGCATAAATTATAAGGCTGGGGTCCTCTACCTTGCTTGCGTCGAAGGGTTCGGTAAATACTTCGCCATTCTTTTCGGTAAAGATACGATTACGGGAGTTAGCACTTCTTCCCATAATAAAGTATGCGCTAACAGCTTTGGTACCGTCTTGAGATTTGCCAAGAACTATACCTCTGCCTACGTATGCGTTGTCCTTGATGAGTTCGCCGATGTCGTTAATCTTATAGATATCCATAAATTATCTCCTTTCCTCTATTATTTTTTTGCTTATTTTTTCAACTGATAAGGGTAAAATTTTCCACTCTGCCTCTACCATAACCCTTTTTTGTAGAGTTTCGGGGGTATCCCCCTCTTGGATTTCAACCGCCTTTTGCATTATGATTTCGCCACCGTCGGGAATTTCGTTTACAAAATGCACGGTTGCACCCGTAACCTTAACTCCATAGCTTAGTGCCGCTTCGTGAACGTGTAATCCATAAAATCCCTGTCCGCAAAAGCTGGGAATCAAGGAAGGATGAACGTTAATAATGCGGTGGTCGTATTTAGAAGTAAAATGCTCGCTCAATATGGACATAAAGCCAGCAAGCACTATTAAATCGATATCGTTTTCCTCAATTAGGGCAATGATTTTGTTTTCAAAGTCTAGTTGAGAGGCACATTCTTTTTTGAGTACGATAGCACTCTTTATACCATTTTGTTTGGCTCTTTCAAGGGCGTATGCGTCTTTATTATTGGCAATAACCAAAGCTATACTTCCGCTAACAATAATACCGCTTTTTTCGGCATCGATAAGAGCCTGAAGATTTGTTCCGCCGCCCGATACTAAAACAGCAATCTTAGTTTTCACCATTTTTCTCCTTAACCTTAATTTTAGGAATAAGCTTAAGTGCGGGAAATAGCATTGCGCCTATGGAGTTACCAAGTATTATGGTCCAAATATAACCGAATCCTTTTAGGCTCCACTCACCCGCTACAGCAAAGTAACCCATATCAGCAATACTGTGCTCGAAACCTGCTAGAATAAATACGGGAATACAAAATACTATACCGACTATCGTACTTTTTTCTCTATAAAGAGAAACTGCAATATACATCAAAATACCGCAAAAGATTGCTCTAATGAGTGCCGAAGCAAAGCTTTGCGTAAGTTTAGCGGTAACTATGGTAACCGCAGTTTGTTGCAAATTGGGTAATGCGTAACCAAGCATAGCGCCAAAGGCCATCATAGCAAGGGTGTTGCCAAGTAAGCCTAGTAATAAACCGCTAAAGTCTTCTTTGGAGTGAGCGTTTACCATAAAGCCTATTCTTCCGGTATATAGGTTGTAACCCTTATAGCAAATGGTAAGAAGAGCGACGCTAAACATAACTGCGCCCACGTACTTGTTTTGGCAAGCAAGATATACTGCGCAACCAATGCTAATCATAGCACCTGCTAAAAAACCATAAACGATATTCTTTAGTATATTTCTAACCATATTTTATCCTATTTGATAGTAATCTTATTGTCGCTCTTAACGATTTCGCCTAGAAGATATGCGTCTTCTCCGTTAGCCTTTAGTATTTCGATAGCTTTATCGGCATCTTCTTTAGCAACGACTATACTCATACCAACGCCCATATTGAAGGTGTTGAACATATCTCTTTCGTCAATACCGCCCACCTTTTGAATAAGCTTAAAGATGGGAAGAACTCTAACTGCGCTCTTTTCGATAACAGCGCCAAGACCATCGGGAATGGAGCGCGGAATATTTTCGTAGAAGCCACCGCCAGTAATATGGGAAATACCCTTTACCTTTACTTGTTCCATAAGAGCGAGTACTGCTTTAACGTAAATTCTCGTGGGAGTTAACAATGTTTCGCCTAGTCCCTTTCCGCCAAGCTCTTCTTTATATCCGTTAAGGTCTTTGTTTTCAACGTCGAATACCTTTCTAACTAGGGAGAAGCCATTGGAGTGAACGCCCGATGAAGGTAGAGCGATAATAACGTCGCCTTCAGCCATATTTTCTTTTCTAATAACGTTAGCCTTATCGACGATACCTACTGCAAAGCCTGCAAGGTCGTATTCGTCAATGGGATAGAATCCGGGCATTTCTGCAGTTTCGCCACCGATAAGCTCTGCTCCCGATTGTACGCAACCTTCCGCGATACCCTCTACTATAGAGGCAATTTTTTCGGGAACGTTCTTTCCGCAAGCGATATAATCGAGGAAGAACAAGGGTTTTGCGCCACAGCAAATAACGTCGTTTACACTCATTGCAACGCAGTCGATACCAACGGTATTGTGTTTATCTAGTAGAAATGCAAGCTTAAGTTTGGTGCCTACACCATCGGTGCCGGATACCAAAACGGGGTTTTTGTAACCGGTAAGGTCAAGCTCGAATAGACCGCCGAAACCGCCTATATCGCTGGACTTGGAAGTAACGATAGTTCTTGCAATATGTTTCTTCATTAGCTCAACAGCTTTGTAACCTGCGGTAATATCAACACCTGCTTCTGCGTATGCAATAGATTTGGATTGTTCGTTCATAATGTATCTCCTTATTTTTCTTTTCCGTTCCAACAGTAAGTGCAAAGTTTGCACTCGTCTATACCAATAGCCTTAACGAGTCCTTCCATCGATTGGAATTCAAGGGTGCTAAAATGCATCTTTTCGCAAATAGCTTTTCTCATATTCTTACCCCTTTCCGTATTAGAATCGGCGTACTCTTCAAGGTGATTTAGTCCTTCCTCTCCTTCTAGCTCAACGATAGTTCTTCTGGTAATAAGCTCCATATCGGAAGTAGAGCGAGAGAAATTTAAATATTTACATCCGTACATAATGGGTGGACAAGCAGAACGAATGTGAACGCTCTTTGCTCCGTGCTCGTACAAAAAATCGACGGTTTCACGTAGTTGAGTACCTCTAACTATCGAGTCGTCTACGAATAACAAGTCTTTGCCATTGATTAAATCGTGTACGGGAATTTGCTTCATTTTAGCAATTCTATTGCGGTCCACTTGACTATTTGGCATAAAGCTACGTGCCCAAGTGGGTGTGTACTTTATGTATGGACGCGCAAAGGGAGTTTTGGACCTGTTTGCATATCCAATCGCGTGGGGAGTACCGCTATCGGGCACACCGCTAACGTAATCTATTTTCAAATCGGGGAAGTTCTTTTCATCACTTTCCGCCATAATTTCTCCGTTACGATAACGCATAACTTCTACGTTAATACCCTCGTACGAAGTGGTGGGATAACCATAATATGACCACAAGAAAGCACACATCTTCATTTCCTTATGAGGGGGAGAAAGTTGTATTATTTCGGTAGGAGTAATCTCTACTATTTCTCCGGGGCCAAGTTCGCGTACTTTTTCGAAGTCGAGTTTATCGAAAGCGTATGATTCAAACGATAGACAATGACCGTTTTTATCCTTACCGATTTGCACAGGCAATCTACCATAGCGGTCGCGAGCAGCGATAACGTGTCCACCCTCTTTTAGGATAACTATCGATGCAGTTCCGTCTATCACCTCGTGAGCATATCTTATACCATCAACAAAATTGTCCTTTTGGCTAATTAAAGAAGCAACCAGCTCAACTGTATTTATCCTATTGCCGGTTGCTACGCTAAAATGTCCACTAGTGGTATCCAAAAAGTTAGTAATTAGTTCTTCATAATTATTTATGTACCCTACTACGCACATAGCAAATATACCAAGCTTTGAACGTATCATAAGGGGTTGGGGGTCGTAATCGGAAATACAACCGATTACGCTGGTCCCCTTCATTTCATCAAAAATATTTTCGAATTTGGTTCTAAAAGGCGCATTTTGAATGTTATGAATTTTGCGCTGTAAACCAAGCTCTGTATCGTAGGCTGCAAGACCACCGCGACGAGTACCCAAGTGTGAATGATAGTCTGTACCAAAGAAAACGTCGCTCAAGCAGTCCTTTGACGATACTATGCCAAAAATAGCTCCCATAATTGCTCCTTATTGATTAGTATTATGCAAAGAAAAGTTTAGAAAGAGTCATAGGGTCAATGTATTCGCCGTTCTTATAAACGCGCATATTACCGCTTGCTATTTCATCAATAAGCATAACGCTACCATCTTTATCGTAGCCGAACTCGAACTTGATATCATAAAGGTCCAAGCCCTTTTCTTTGAGGTCGTTTGCAACGATAGCGGTAATTTTTTGAGTCATATCTTTAATGGAGTCGTATTGTTCGCTACTCATAACGCCGAGGTCAACAAGACCGTCTTTGGTAACTAGGGGGTCGCCCTTTTCATCGTTTTTAAAGGTGGTTTCTACGTATGCGGGAAGGTCTTGACCTAGTGTGCAATAATCGGAATATCTTCTATAGAAACTACCTACTGCCTTGTAACGACAAATTACTTCCAATCCTTTACCGAAAGCTTTTGCGGGAAGAACTTCCATAGTGGTATCTTCCAAGTTAGCGGATACGTAGTGAGTTTTGATACCTGCTTGATTGATTTTTTCAAAGAAGTAAATGGACATACGTAGATTTACGTCGCCAACACCTTCGATAGTTAGTCCTACGGTGTTTTCGCCCGGGTCAAATACGCCGTCTTTACCGGTACAATCGTCTTTAAACTTTAAAAGATAATTGCCGTTGTCGAGTGCGTAAACGTTCTTGGTTTTGCCGGTGTAAACAAGATTGGTTATCATATATTTTTTCTCCTTAGAAATAAGATTTATTTATTATATTCGGCGCAAATAGCGTCGTTCTTTTCTAGAACCTTTTGGGCGTCGCTTACTCTTTTTGCATCGAGCTTTTCTTGTAGCTCTTTATCTTCGATTGCAAGCATTTGTATAGCCAAGAGAGCTGCATTCGTAGCACCGTTGACAGCTACGGTTGCAACGGGAATTCCACTTGGCATTTGTACGGTAGAAAGTAGTGCATCCATACCGTCAAAGCAACTTGATTTACAAGGAATACCTATTACGGGAAGAGTGGTACGAGCGGCTATTGCACCTGCTAGATGGGCTGCCATACCTGCTGCTGCAATTATTGCACCAAAACCATTTTGTCTTGCATTAGATGCAAAAACGCCTGCTTCATCGGGCGTTCTGTGTGCAGAATATACGTGGACTTCATACTTTACGTTAAAAGCATCCAAAGTATCCATTGCTTTTTTTACGATGGGCAAATCGCTATCGCTACCCATTACTATGCCAATTTTTTTGCTCATACTATTCTCCTTTTAATCGGTGGCTATAATAGCACTAAAAGTAAAAAAGGGCGCACAAATCTATTAGATAAGTGCGCCCAGACGGTCGGCTTACATATGATCTGCTCCACTATGGTAATCCATAAAGTTCCGTCAGTCGCAGGTCACGTTAATAATATATCATATACGCACAATTAAAGTCAAACAAAAAACAAATACTCCTTACTAAAATAAGGATAATTAAGAAAAAGAAACCCACTTAGGGGGTTTCTTTCTCTTGCTAAATACATTTCTATGGCAAAAGCCTATTTTTTATTTGAAGAACAATTATCTCTCATACTGCAACTTGCACAACCATAGCCACAACCTAGACTCTTGTTCTTTTTCTTGAGGGGTATCTTTTTGAATAGTGCCTTGACTTTTGCTAGGTCGAGTTTACCTTTGTTATAGAGAACGATAACCGCTATAACAACTGCCCAAACTGCAAGGAATATAAAGATAGTCCACCACCAAGAGCCAACTAGGTAAATCATACTTGATACGATATAGCTGGTTGCTACCCAGAATAGCAAGGTAGCGGTAAACTTTTTCTTGGTTGAAAGCTCGCCTTTAGCCGCCGCCACTGCCGCAAAGCAAGGAATGGTTGTCATATTGAATACGATAAAGCTAATCATTGCGGGGATGGTTGCACCGGTAGCTTGAATCATAACCGCTACTTCGGCAATACCCTCTTCGGTTCCCTCAAAGCCGGCAACTATGCAAGCCGCAAGAGTACCAAAAGTTGCTATAACGTTTTCTTTTGCGATAAGACCGGTGATAGCGCCTACTGCGAAAACCCAACCCATAGCACCGAGCTGACTACCAAATCCAAGAGGAGTAAATATAGGTTGAATTAGTCCGCCTATACCTGCAAGGATACTTTCGTCTATTCTCTCGTCGGTAAGGAACTCCCATTGCCAATTAAAGTGGCTTATGAACCAAATGATAACGGTGGATATCAATATAATGGTAAAGGCCTTTTGTATAAAGTGCTTTGCCTTGTCCCACAAGTGTAGCATAAGGTTTCTAAATTGGGGACTATGATAATCGGGAAGCTCCATAATAAAGGGAGGAACCTCGCCTTTCATAGTGGTTGAACGCATTAGTATTACGCAAGCTATTGCTACTATTATACCGATAACGTACATTCCATAGGTGATAAGGTCTGCGTTACCTACGCCGAATACTTGCATAATGCCACCTGCAACTGCGGTAAGAATGGGAAGTTTAGCGCCACAGCTGAAGAAGGGAATAACGCGAATGGTTGCCACTCTTTCGTTTTCGTTAGCAAGGGTACGGGTGTTTATCATAGCGGGAACCGAGCAACCAAAGCCCATAATCATAGGCATAAACGCTCTACCGGATAAACCAAACTTACGGAAGATTTTATCTAGCATAAATGCAACACGAGCCATATATCCGCTATCTTCCAAGAGTGAGAAGAAGAGGAACAGTAGCAATATTTGGGGTAAGAAGCTTAAAACTGCGAAAATGCCACCGAATATACCGTCGCATATAAAGCCCGTAAACCATTCTGCAACGCCCGTGCCTTCCATAGCGCCTAGTATAACGTCGCCAAGAGAAGCGGTTGCAAGGTCGAGAAGGTTAAATAGTATTACGCCGGGTGAAGCAAGACCGCCATCACCGAATACACCCTCGAAAGCAGTACCTTCACAAGATACCCAATCGGCTAGAGGTCCTGCACCAAGCCAAAGTAGGTTTTCACTAAAGGTTAGGTGGAATACCGCAAATAGAATTATAAAGAATAGCGGTATACCGAGGAACTTGTGAGTAAACACTCTATCTATTTTTTCCGATTTGGTTAGCTCGCTAACCTTTCTGGGCTTTTTGGTAAGGGTGGGTGAATAATGCCCTACTATATACTTATAGCGACTGTCAGCGATAAGTGCTTCAAAGTCGTCGCCGAATAATTCATCGCAGAAGCCCGCTTTGAATTCCTCTACCATCTTAGCAGAACTTGGGTGAGAGGCTACTTCTAGCTCATCCATTTCAACTAGCTTTACCGCGTGGAACAGTGCGTTATCTACGCCCTGACCGGATAGTGCGATACGACAGTCGTTTATCAAATGGATAAGTGCGGTTTTTTCTAGAACGGTCTTGCCCTTACGTGCAACCTTGCTGGTTTCGTATGCGCGTTCCATCAATTCGTTTATGCCCTTTCCGCGTAGTGCCGAAATTTCTACTACGGGGAGTCCCATCTTTTCTTCAAGAGCTTTTGAGTCTATTTTATCACCGCGTTTTGTAAGCTCGTCCATCATATTCAATGCTATGATAACGGGCACGTCTATTTCCATTATTTGCGTAGTTAAATATAGGTTACGCTCAAGGTTGGTTGCATCAACAATATTTATAACACAGTCGGGTTTCTCGTCAAGAATAAAGTTACGAGAAATAACCTCTTCGGGAGTATAAGGAGATAGTGAATATATACCGGGAAGGTCTACTATAGAAATAGGCTCGGCACATTTTTTATAGGTGCCCTCTTTCTTATCTACAGTAACTCCGGGCCAGTTACCAACGTGAGCGGTAGACCCGGTAAGAGCATTGAACAAAGTAGTTTTTCCACTATTGGGGTTACCTGCTAGAGCAAATCTAATCATTTTCTTCCCTCCATTACAACGCACTCCGCTTCGCTTTTACGAAGGGTAAGCTCGTAGCCACGTATTGTTATTTCAATGGGGTCCCCAAGAGGAGCGCGCTTACGCATAATTATATCTGCGCTAGGCGTTACGCCCATATCGAAAAGACGACGACGGATTTTCCCCTCGCCCTCTACGATTTTGACTTTACCATACTCGCCAATCTTGTACTCGCTAAGCCTTTTTTCTTTCATAATATATCTCCTACACAAAATGTGAAATTTATTTCAGTTTTTTCGATATTATTATAATAATATGTTTTTTCGTTGTCAAGCGTTACAATAAAAAATATGAAAAAAATTTCAGTTTTAGAATTTGGGTTGCAAAATTCGTATTAAGCAGATATAATAATGATATCAAATAAAGGAGTGTGTTCTTCGATGGGTGAAAGCATAAGGACCCCCCAACAAAAACGAAGTATCGACAAAAAAAATCGTATCATAGAAGCAGGATACGAACTTTTTGCACGCGACGGATATTTCAATACCAATACTGCTCAAATAGCTAAACACGCGGGTGTATCGACCGGAATAGTATACGGATATTTTCGTGATAAAAGGGATATTCTTCTAGAAGTACTATCCATATACGTTGACAAGGCGTTCACGCCTATAATGGAAATCTTTGATAACCTAAAGACTCCCCTAGATTTCGAAAGTTTGCTATCCACTATAATCGATAGCACCATTGAAATACACCGCAACAATGCAAGTATACACGAGGCATTGCATTCGTTGACCTCATCCGACGAGGCGGTAGGCAACAAATTTTTAGAGCTGGAAAAGGATATGACTATAAATATAGTCGATACGCTAAAAGCGGTAGGCTATGCTCCCGATGATTTATACGAACGCGTACACCTCGCAATGGAAATGATACAATCCTACGCCCACGAATGTGTCTACGATTTGCACGATTATATAGATTATGATAAAATGCGCACGAGCATTATAAAAGTATTACTTAGCCTTTTCACCGACTAAGATACAAACTATGATAAATCAATTAAAAGCACCCGATTTGGGTGCTTATTTTATGCTGTTCTTAGGGTTATGCAAGGGCGTATTCCCATAGTCGCATCTAGATTTACCGAGCATTTGGAATCAGTGCCAAGCAGTCCGTCGAATTGCACTATATTACCCATATTCATATGTGAACCGCTGGTACGTAGCCACCAAGATTGGTAATAGTGCCCTGCTACCGCTTTTGCGGAAAAACCACTTGCTACTTGGTAGTCTTTCACCTCGATAGCATATAATTTTTGTTCTGCTAGTTCCGGTGCTTTAAGGTCGTATTTATCGTTAATCTCCCAGTATGACGGGACAAACATTTTATTAACCGTCGTTGCATACATACCTTGCGTTTTTACAAATGCGCTTTCACCGGGTCTAAGTAAAACTTGGGTGTCGTATATCGATTGCCTTTCGCGCAAAGAGAATATTTCATTAAATAAAGTTTCGTTTACGTAGGTACGCAATGCACTCACCGCATAATCATTTGCATTGTTAGGAGTGCCTATCAAGGTTCCCAAACTGCTACTAAAGGAACCCGTAGGATTAAAATGGTGTTCTCCTATTATATTTTCACATATAAGCAGTGTGCGTCCGTCTTTTTCTTCGAGCACTCTCCATTTTAACTTTTCTACGTTAAAGAAATATAGCTCGTCTTTAGCAATAGTTAGACCATTCGAAAGGCGCTTGCCTACCACGTTTTCACCACCCACTATACAAGCATATTCTCCGTTGGCATAGGTATAATATCCCTCTTCATTAGGTTCTATTTGGTCAGTTTGTACCAAATTTTTAAGCACGTTATTAAGCTCTATATCCACAGCACTTTGGGGTAGAGAACCATAATAAATATAATTAACGTCGCCTACTATCTCTCTTTCATATTCAGCTTTGGGTACTACCACCACCTCGATTTGCGTGTCGTCTTCGACGTTTTCGTTGCTCTCGTTGTCCCCTTCTTCAGTATTGGTATTATCGTTATTCGAAAGAGTTTCACCACAAACGTCGCAAACGTTGTTTGCATCATCGTCGACGTGCTCTTTACATTCCTTATTACAAGCAACAAGGCTACCCATAAAAGCTAGGCAAAGGATAGATATTAAAATTAACGTTAAAACTTTCTTCATAGTTAAATAATACCACAAAAGCCACCCAAGTACAATGAAAGTTATGTGAAAAAGTAAAATATACAACTTTTGCACGATTTTATTACAATCAATTGACAAAGCTTAGCCAATATATTAAAATAAAATTCGCCTTGGGGGCATAGCTCAGTTGGTAGAGCGCTTGAATGGCATTCAAGAGGTCAGGGGTTCGACTCCCCTTGTCTCCACCACACACGAAAAGACGAACATTAAGTTCGTCTTTTTCTTTTGTGTGCGGTGGAGACAAGACGAGCGCTTACCCCTTTTGCAAAGCAAACGGGGTGCGCAAGTTTTTGCGAGTAACTCACTTCGTTCAAATTATAGTTCGCGTTGCTCACATTATAGCCAAAACAAGTTTGGCATTTTGCTAAGCAAAAACCTGGCGAAAGTGAACGCATTGCGTTCAAGTATATTTACCAACTAAACAGCATTACAAGCGCTTTAATCTTACTTTATCATTACTTAGTTTGAGATAGTCTTTCGCGCTCCCCTTGTCTCCACCACTGCAAAACATAGTCGAACACATTGTGTGTTCGACTTTTTTGTTTATAGCAGTGGTGGACGATAACGGACAGTGCACGCTATTGCAAAGCAATTGCGGTGCGCAAGTTTGCGTTAGCAAACCTGGCGAAAGAAAAATGCTTTGCATTTTTTGTTTGTTAACTAACTACAATTTATTACAAGTTATTAATCATATTCTATCTAATTCTACGAATGAGACATTCTTTCGCGGTCCGTTATCGTCCACCGACTTTACCAAGACAAGCACACGTTATAGTGCCAAAATAAAAAATGATATTTCTTATAAAATCATAAGGTTATTGAGTTTTTTGTTCTTATATGGTATATTTAAAAAGGATTTGATTGATAAATTAGAATTTGTCGAACAAAAATGAGATTTGTGAAAAATTGCCTTTGACAAAAGCGGCTTTTTATGATATAATATTTAAGTCGAACAGCCACAGCGCGTAGAATCACGACGAGATTCTACGCGCTGTTTTTTGCGGAATCGGCGTAGTTTTCGGGAGCTTTCCTCTGATAAAGACTCCAAAAATATAATATTTGGAGGACTTTATGAATCAAGAACAGTCACAACAATTCTTGGGAACGGAGAGAATTTCAAAGCTGATGCTGAAATTCTCTATTCCTTGCGTGCTTTCACTTCTTGTCAGCGCGCTCTACAACATCGTTGACCAAATTTTCATTGGCAACAGTGAGCTTTCCGCACTTGGTAATGCAGCAACCGGCGTTGTATTCCCGATCTTCATCATCGCACAGGCATTCGCTTGGTGCTTCGGTGACGGATGCGCCGCCTATCTGAACATCTGTCAAGGCAAAAAAGACACCAAAAACGCCACGAATGCAATCGGAACTGGTATCGTCGTTACTCTGATTTCCGCGCTTGCGCTGATGGCGATCTTCTATCCTCTTAAGGAGCAGCTACTCCGTTTGTTCGGAGCATCGGACAACAGTATCGGTTACGCTATCGAATACTTCAATCTGATACTTGCATTCTTCCCGATCTATATGCTTTCTAATATGATGAACGCCGTCATCCGCGCGGACGGTAGCCCTGCGTGGTCGATGGCTTCTATGGTCGCAGGTGCGCTGACAAACATCATCCTCGACCCCGTGTTCATCTTCGGCGTGAAATGGGGAATGTTCGGTGCGGCTCTTGCCACCGTCATCGGTCAGACCGTTTCCTTCATCATCACCCTCGTGTACTTCTTCCGTACCAAGACCTTTAAGTTAAATCTCAAGAGTTTTATCCCCAACTTCAAGGCATTCAAGGGAGCATTACAGCTTGGCGCGTCCTCGTTTATCACACAGATGACCATCGTTATTATCTCTCTCGCTTGTAATATCCTTCTTGCAAAGTACGGTGCAATGTCGCAGTACGGCGTGGATATTCCGATTGCCATTATCGGTATCGAGAGCAAAGTATTTACCGTCGTGATCAACCTTGTGGTCGGTATCGTTCTCGGATGTCAGCCTATCATCAGTTACAATATGGGCGCAAAGAACTACGGCAGAGTCAAAGAGCTTTATAAAAAGATCCTTCTCTGTACCGCTGTGATCGGTCTTGCATCCACCGCGCTCTTTGAGCTTGCTCCCCGTGCCGTAGTCGGTATGTTCGGCGCACCTACCAATCTTCCCAATCCCGAGGACTATTGGGTGTTTGGTGAAAAGACATTCCGCATCTTCCTTTGCCTCGTCACCTTTACATGTATCATCAAGATGACGTCGATCTTCTTCCAAGCGGTCGGCAAGCCTATCCGCGCGGGAGTGGCCTCGATGATCCGTGATATCGTATGCTTCATTCCGCTGATCATCATCTATCCTGCCGTGTTCGGTGGCGTGGAGGCGATCCTCTTTGCCGCGCCCACAGCTGACCTTCTTGCAATGATCGTGGCAATGGCATTGACGATCCCGTTCTTCAAATCGCTCAAGGACACCGCCACAGACGAAAAGAGTGAGGTCGCTTTGAAACCCTCGAAAAAAGGTGTTATTGTCACGATTGCGAGAGAACACGGCTCGTCCGGCAAGCAGATCGGTAGGCTCGTGGCAGAAAGACTCGGTATCCCGTTCTACTATAAGGAAATGACCGCCCTTGCCGCACAGGAAAGCGGACTTGATCAGGAGTTTATTTCCGACATTAATGTAAATTCTCCCTCGCATCTTCACAGCCTCTATCTCAGCACAGACGTTGTTCAGCAAGCAGTACAGGCGCAGGATAAGGTCATCCGCAAGATTGCCGATAATGGTAGCTGTGTCATCGTAGGACGTGCCGCAGATTACGTTCTCCGTGATTATGAGGACGTGGTTCGCATCTTTATTTACGCGCCCGAGGAATATAAGATCAAGCGTGTAATGGAAATCTATGGCGACAGTTACGAGGATGCAAAGAAGAACGTTCGCCGTTCCGATGATGCGAGAGCATCCTACTACAAGAACATCTCCGAGAATACTTGGGGCGACAGACGAAATTATGATCTTATGATCGACAGCTCTATCGGCGTAGATGCTTCCGTCGATACCATCTGCACGCATCTTCAAAGCAGGTCTTGAACAAAAAATTTACAATAAAATTTCGACTCCCTTCGCTTGAAAAAATTGCGAAATTGTGATATAATTAGGTTGTAGAAATTCTACCAAGAGAGCGATGTAGCCTGTTCATATCTGCGGCAGTTAGGTACGTTCAAACTATATGTTTCGCTCACTCCTCTCTGCATTACGATTCCGTCGGTTCTGCCCGAACCGCGACATCGAGAGAGGAGGATCATACAATGAAGCGTGTAAAAGCAGGGTGTATTCTTCAAACGCTTGTATTTTTGCAGAAGGAAGATTGCGGTTTCAGCAAGGAATCCCAACTCAGATACAATCGTGAGGAGGTCGAGAAGTACAAGAAAGACCTTGAGAAGAATAAGACTCGTTATCAGATCGTGTCTGTCGAGGAGCAGGAAGATGCGTCCATCATCGTTCGCGTCAGAAAGCACCTGAACGACAAGACAGACGTAAGCGAATATTTCGCTTGACAAACAAAGCCGTCCGAGTCTTAATCGGGCGGCTTAATTTTATGATTGAGGGTGAAGAAAAATGGACTACATAGAACAGATAAAAAGCGGCATTGAAGGACTATATAGAAACAATCCCAATATACACATCAGCGTAAGCAAAACACACCCGAAGATTATCGTAGACGCATCGCCTGCGAAGATCGTAGGCGTGTATAAGAATATCTTTCAGGTCGAGGAATGTGAAGGCGGTAAAATGCCGACTCGTCACACCTTTCAGTACGGTGACGTGCTGATCGGTCAAGTTATGATTGAAGAACTTAACTTTGTTCGCCCGGTAAGTGTTTTGAACAAGAAATAATCAAATTCCAATTTATATATTTGGTATATTAGTGCGTATTTTAAGTGTTCGATTATGCTTATCACCGCTCCACCACACACGAAAAGACGAACATTAAGTTCGTCTTTTTCTTTTAATTTTTGCCTTGATGCTTGCTACGTTCATCACGCTACTCCTACAGCTGTAAAAACAACGTACCCTAGAGAAAAAATCCCTAAAAGTACGAATAACCATTGAACTATTTTTAGAAAAATACCCATTTTACTTGATTTTTTACTACACTAACGTTTATACTATTTATAGAAGATAGGTTACGTTTGAAAAATAACGAACTGGACGCTTAACAGCTACCATACCTATCTTCTTTTTTTATGCCCACGATTATAAGACTTCTTAGAAAAATCTTCATTTTGCTTGATTTATCCTTTAGCATTGCATATAATAATAGTGTCGAAAGACATTTCTTCACCGAAAGGTGATGTTAGGAATCCCAAGATTAACACCCTTGGGACATTTTTTATTTTTAGTATGCTTTATACAAAAGCACCAAACAAAGCAAAAAGTATCGTTATGCCTAACGCTACGTAATGACGGTAATCTATACCTTTAATTTTTGCCTTGATGCTTGCTACGTTCATCACGCTACTCCTACTGCTGTATACACAACGTACCCTAGAGAAAAAAATCCCTAAAAGTACGAATAACCATTTAACTATTATTAGAAAAATACCCATTTTGCTTGATTTTTAATCCTAAATAAAATATATTAAAAATAAGGTGGCGAACCTAATCTTATTGATTAGTTGTCGGCTTTGTTCCGACCTCGCAAGCTAGGGAGTATAATTACTCCCTATTTTTTATTTTTAGTATGCTTTATACAAAAGCACCAATTTACTTGATTTTTTACTACACTAGCATTTATACTATTTATAGAAGATAGGTTACGCTTGAAAAATAGCGATGCGGACGCTTAATTGCTACCGATACCTATCTTCTTTTTTTATGCCCACGATTATAAGACTTCTTAGAAAAATCTTCATTTTGCTTGATTTATCCTTTAGCATTGCATATAATAATAGTGTCGAAAGACATTTCTTCACCGAAAGGTGATGTTAGGAGTCCCAAGATTAACACCCTTGGGACATTTTTTATTTTTAGTATGCCTTAACACCCTACTTGTATCATGACTACCCAACTTAAATCGAGCATGCGATTCAGGAAAAACCTTTTTATCACTCAAGTTAAGCTTTTTACCACTAAACCTATTCTCTTTAAATCTTTGAAAATCTACACCAGTTCTCTTCTTTAGACCATATCGTGTTGCATTGATTTCTACAAGAACTTTATCAGCATTCCTACCGTTTTACTATTTTTAGAAAAATACCTATTTTACTTGATTTTTTACTACACCAACGTTTATATTATTTATAAGAAATGGAAGTCCCCACAATTTGTGGAAGATAGACAATGCGAGGTTTCGCGCCATTTCTTTTTTTTATTGCTTTTTAAATTGCTTAATCACTTCCTTAAAGTTTAATTTTTAGTTGATTTATTTATTTTTTAAACTATAATAGTTATATAAGAATTCAACCAAGCCCAAAAGGCAATTCATTGCGGTGACGCATCTCGGGTTGAGTTCTTTTTTTATTTAAACTTTTTATTATACTTCTTTTTTTCTTATTTTACTTGATTTTTTACTACACCAACGTTTATACTATTTATAAGGAATGGAAGTCCTGCCACATAGTGGATGTGTTTGACACTGCGAGGTTTCGCGCCATTTCTTTTTTTTATTGCTTTTAAATTGCTTAATCAATTCCTTAAAGTTTAATTTTTAGTTGATTTATTTATTTTTTTAAACTATAATAGTTATATAAGAATTCAACCAAGCCCAAAAGGCAATATAATGTGGTAACACAGCACGGGTTGAGTTCTTTTTTTATTTCCTAAAATCTTTTTTGCTTGACAGCACATCATACGTTAGTTATAATAGATACAAGATTTGCATTGACCTTTTTTAAAGGCATAGGCGAAAGGCCGGGATTGCAAATCTTTTTTTATTGCTTTTTGTTATTTTTAGCGTATCTTTCTCTTAAATACTCTGGCATAATTAAGTTTCTTATTATACTGATAAAAATTTTTGATAGTTCCTTCTCATGCAAAATGTGGCGTAAAAGTTTATCTTTTGTAGTATTGAAAACCGAGTATATTCGTGATATAATAACAATGCAAAAATGTTTAACTTGCGGTAAAGATATGGTATTATTCTAATAAAGCAATATCGGTTACAAGGAGCATTATGGAAATTATTAAAAATTGGTTTAACGGCAACATGGGAACACCCGGAGCATATGAATACCAAACAATGCATTTAGTAGTTATTGCAGTTGTTTTAGTCGGAGTTATCATTTGTGCCATACTTGGAGCAAATAAAAAAATATCTGATAAAACCAAGAGAAAAATAGTAATCGGCATTGCAGGATTTCAATTACTGTTTGAAGTTTTTTGGCGTATTATATATATAACTGTCAACAAGTCCCCTTGGATAGATTTATATCCAATGTATCCCTGCAATCTTAATGGCATTTTAGTACCAATTGCGGCCTTACTTGATAATAAGATTATGAAAAAAATGTTCTATTTATTTGGCTTTATCGGCGGGCTGTTGACCTTTGCTATGCCAGATGGGATTTTCTGCAACACTATTTTTGTATTTCCTATTCTCAAGAGTGTTCTTCAACATACGGGCTTACTTTTTATTCCTGTGTTTGAATACGCAAGTAAAAAGTATATTCCGAACATTAAGGACTTTGGCTGGACCTTCCTCGGCACACTTTTGCATTTTATAAATTGTGAAGTAATTGATATTTATGTTCTTGGATTAACCGGAGATTATATGTTTTATAGAAGTGGTTTGCCTTTTGTGATTCCCGGTGTATCCCAATATATAACTTTGACGGTCTTTGGCGTCATTGTTATTGTATTGATTCTATTGGTATCAGATGTTAAAGTAACAAAAGAAGTCTTTCAAAAGATAGGAAAAAAGAAAGCGAAAAACTAAAAATTGATAGATAATTTTTCTACCCCTATCACGTCTAATCGTTACTCGCTTACTTTGAGCGAGACAGCCTTTCGCGCTACCTAGATATTTTCGTTACGTTTTTTTGTTTTTCTATTGACAGGTTTATACCTTTGATTTTATAATTAGTACGTATACTAATAGTACGCGTACTAATTTATGAGAGGTGGTCAAAATGACTCATATTAATAGAAAACGTGGTGATACACGTATGCAAATCATCAAAGCCGGAGCAAAACATTTTATCGAGGACGGATATACAAAAACCACGATGAAAAAAATTTCTCAAGAGCTAGACCTCAGTCCGGGAAACATTACCTTCTATTTCCCTACTAAAGACCATTTACTTGCAGTCCTTGTAAAAGAGCTATGCGATTTTCAAAATATGATGATTGAAAAGGCTACTAGCGACGAAAAAAATTCTATCTACGTATATTGTCTGGAATTCGTAGCTATGGTGGCACTTTGTAGCGAAAATGAAGTTATCAAAGATTTCTATACCTCGGCATACACCTCGCCTTTCACTCTAGAACTTATTAGGAAAAACGACAGGATTAAATCAAAAGCTGTGTTTGGTGCTTTTTGTTCCGATTTTTCCGAAAGCGATTGGACCGCTACGGAAACTATAGTTCCCGGTATTGAATATGGAGCAATAACGTTTTCCAAACAAAACGTAGATTTATGTTTTGTTATAGAAAAGGCACTAAACGCCATATTATCCACCTATAACGTGCCCGAAAATATACGCATTCCATATATAAACCGCGCCCTTTCCATAGATTACGTAGAACTAGGTAGACGTATTCTTTTGGAATTCCGTGAATACATTGATAAAACGAACGAAATAGCCGAAATATAAAGAAAAATAAGGAGAAATTCAATATGAAAAAACTCGCTACGTTATTTATTGTTTTAATGTTGATAGCTCCCATATTGATTGGATGCACAACAAATACTGATACTCCGAACACTAACCTCGACAATAATAATTTTCCCGATGATGGTATAAACGATAGACCTAACTCGGGAACAAACGAGGTCTTTGAGCTTGATACGCAATCTATTGTAAAGCTTCTTCTTGCAGAGGAACGCCTTAACACTGCTCTACTAAAGAACCAAGGCAACGTGTTTGATAAGGGCGTAGAGGTGATGAACACCCTTGCCACAAAGGCTATGGAAAGTATCGATAATATAGATAATTATACAACAACGACCTCAACAGTAACAACGCTTAACACTTCAAATAGACTATCCTCCGCGAGCATTCACAATGCTTCCGATGAGCAAGTTATATTCGATAACGCCTATGGCGGTGGCAAGGTAACCTTCGACGGAGAAAACTACCTGTTTAGCGATTTTATAGAAGTTTCCAATTCCTACGACTCGTTTTCATCAACGGCAAAATATATTGCAATGATGGCAGACGACGCGGCTAAGCTGATTGATGGCATAAAGAAAAATGTTCGCATAGTTGACAAATGGGTACTCATTGCCTATGGTATGGAATACTATTTGCACGTTGGCGAAAACGAAGAAATTCTTTATGAAAGAACACCTTATAACTATAAAATATGCAGACGCTACATAAACGAAGATGGTAATAACGTCTATGAGTTCTTGTCCCACGAATACGAAAACGGATTTACCGATAGGCTTACTTATATTCCCGGTCTTCATTTTGAAACTGCAAGAGGCACCTATGTTGATGGTATTTTCGATAGAACCGACCACCTTATTTGCGATAACGCGAAGGGATATTGGGAAACCTATTGGGTAGGCCCACACCCTACTCACGTTAACGTTTCTTATATGGTTATGAAGGACGATATATGCTATGACTCATTCTATGACCCAGACATTGAAAAGACCAACTTTTTAAAGATTATCAGCGCAGATAGAACGTCGGATATCTTTTGGTATCAAGGCTACGAAGATTCACAAATGGTTGACTTCGATATTCACTTTTCCGGTTTTAACAATATTAAGGGCGTTTTGGTAAACGAGATTGAGTACTTCGATATGGGTGGAGATATGGGAGAAACCCCTGTACCTAAAAGCAATGCTACTATGACACTTGTTCTAACTAACGGGCTAGAAATCCACGAGGGCGACACCTTCCTTGATGGTAAGGTCACCATAACAACCATTCGCACCTCAATAACGCACCCCGATTTTATTGGCTCTCTTTCTTTAAGAATAGAAGCTCCCACCGTCAATGAAAAGTTAGCAATATTCAAAGAATTTATAGACGAAGTCGGCCTTACCAGTCGCCATAATATTGATAACGTGATATCCGGTGTCGTGAGAGCCTTTGATGAACTTCGCGAAATAACAAAATATCACGTATGGAATGGACTAAATCAATCCAACGAGGAAAACGTACGAGAAGCTATTGATATCGAAAACGAAAGGACTAGAGATTTTATGGAGCTATTCGACGCAGTCAAGGATGCAACCGTTATAGACTTTAGCAATAAGGCTGTTGTAGAATTGAACGCCCACTTTGCAGAAGTTTCCGTTACCGCCCATAGCGAAACCATACATTCCGAGAGTGGTATTTCCGTTGGTGCCCTTACCCTATCGATTGGCGACACTCTACTATTTATCGAAAATCAAGGCTATACCATAAACTTTGCCTTAACCTCGGAAGCAGGTTTAATTCATCTAGAAAAGAAAACGGGAATCGGTACCGCATTCTTTAATAAAGGCGAAGATTTTTCCGTTACCATTGAAGACGTTACAATTGATATCCCTACTCTCGTCGACGGGGAATACAAGTTGGTTGCATATATAGCAACGGATGACGGAATACGCTCGTCAGCCTATACTACCTTTGAATTTGACACAGTTAACACTACATTTGAAAGCGTTGTCGAAAAAACCAAGATGGTTGCACAAAAGTCAGATAATGGCGCACTTATCCTTACCTATACCACTATGCCTGACGTCAACACAACGCTTGACTACGAAGGAACGCTTGACTACGAAGGTCTATATACAATCATAGCTGGCATTGCTTGTGAACACGGTATCCCTTCTAGCACCAATATCGAAATGCTTACCGACGAAGAAAACGAAGTTTACACAGCATTAGTTGGCGACGAAATCGAAATATCTAGCGGTGCATATCGCCTTGCATACAATATGCAAAACGGAGAAAAAACAATAGAAGGCTATATCTACGTTACCTTGACCATCACTCCCACCCCTATCACCCCCGAGCCCATAGAATAACCTTTACAACGTGCAATTACTATAAAAAAAGAGCAGGTATAGCCGAGTCCCTATAAGGGATTCGGCAACTAAATAAATCCGTGAACGGATTTGTGAGATTTGCTAACGCAAGTGATATTGCTACGCAGTTATATTTGCCTAACGGCAAGTTAAGGATTTATTTAATATCACTTTGGCGAAAGCCAAAATATAACGCAAGACTTGTCTTGCATATAACTTTTAGCCACAAGGCTAAAAATATAACTTATATAAAATTAACTTTTGTGGATAAGAAAAGCACACTACATTTCACTTTTAGTGAAGTATAGTGTGCTACACTTTTGAAAATTTTCCACAAAAAATTCCCCACAAAAAATATCAACTCGATAAATTGGAATTTGACATTTTAACTATAATACTTGTCTATCCCGCCAAAGCCGACAATCAACTTTTCATCACGAGTCTTTTTAATAAAACTTTCAAGGCGTTTTTTGAACTCGTCGGGACGTTTTCTCGCCGCATCAATGTAAGCAATACGAATGCGTTTGTATGGCTCGGACAGCTTCTCATAGTTTTTCCACGCAACCATATCTGATTTTATAGCATCAAGTATATCGCTTGGAAAAACGTACGGCGCGCAAATGATGGGCAACACGGCTTCTCTCACGCTTGGGTGGATCATACCGCGCTCGTCAAGCCAG
>JAFQOO010000014.1 GCA_017403145.1 Clostridia bacterium | reverse complement strand
GAACGGAGTGCGAAGCACTCAGCTAAATTTGCACTAACGTGCAAGCTAAATTGGCTGTCGCCAGCTAAATTCCCTTCGGGAGCTAAATTCGCGTACCGCGAGCTTATGGTTGCAAATTTAATTTAGCTACGAACGTAGTGAGTAATTTCGCTATGAGCGTAGCGAATAATTTAGCTATTAAGTGCGGAACGACCTCACTACACTACGTTTCGCTCACAAGGGAATAATTAAGTAATGAAATAATAGGCCTTGTTAGAAAGTATTGATATACCTTCTAGCAAGGCTTTTTTCCTCTTGATATTTTCGCGCGCGTGTGTTATAACATATTTATCACTTTTTGGGAGAGAAGATTATGGATTCCGTTAAAGAAATCAGTAGGGGAAAAGTTTATCAGTTTTTCCTTTGCGACGTCGCAAAAGGTCTGTTTAATGGTATGATTGGTAACTACCTTTTGTATTTTTATCAGCCCACCGTTAAGTCGGGAATTATTTCCTTGCTTCCCAGCAATAAGATTTTGGGCTTTATAACCATTATGGCTCTTTTGACGGGTATAAGTAAGGTCGTCGACGCTGTTTCCGACCCCCTTGTAGCTAACCTTAGCGATAAACTGAATAGTAAATACGGTAGACGTATGTCCTTTATGCGCCTTTCCGCCATTCCCTATGCGGTAGCGGTGCTTATGATTTTCCTTGCGCCATTCCCTGCAGGTGCTGTCGGTAACGCAGTTTGGGTTGGTATTTGGTTGATTATTTACTACACCGCCTATACCTTCTATTTTATTCCCCAACGCGCTCTTATTCCCGAAATTATTCCCGATGCTAAAAAGAGAGTAGGTTACTATGCGGTAAGCACCGCTTTGTTTATGGGCTCAAGCGCAGTTATGTACGCAACCACTTTGTTCGTAAGCTTCTTTAAGCAAGCGGGCTTCGATGCCATCACCTCTTGGAGATTGGTGTTCACCATATTCGCTGTGGTTGGTATGGCTTGCCTATGCGCTTCGGCATTTGCATTTAGGGAAAGCGATTACGTAAAAACCCACGCCACTCCCCAAGACTCCATTTGGAAGAGCTTTGGCATTGTGCTTAAAAATAAAAACTTCGTGCTATTCTCTGCCGGCGACCTCGCAAGCTATATTTCGATGGCTTTTTTCCAAACCGCTATGCTTTATTATATAACCATACTTTTGGGTATAAAAGAGAGTCAATCCTTTATAGTTATGGCGGTTGCTATCGGCGTTGCTATTTGCTCCTTCCCGCTTATAGTCAAAATAAGCAAAAAGTTCAATAAGAAATTGCCATTGCTCGTTGGTAGCTATATCTTTGCGGTAGTTTTCGCACTGATTTTCTTCGGCGATATGATTGCTTCCCTTATGCCCGGTCTTGAACTGGTTATTGGTATCGTTATGGGACTCGCGGTTGCTTTCCCATTCGCGGCAATAAATATCCTTCCACAATCAATTGTTTCCGATATCATTCAAGAGGATAGCTTGGTATCGGGTATAAATAGAGAGGGCATATTCTCGGCAGTAAAAACCTTTATAGAAAAAATTGCTTACGCAGTCGCTATGGTAATCGTTTCCAGCGTGCTTGCAATAGGGGCTAACGCCGGCGAAGAAGTAGGTCTTCTAGGCGTTAAACTAACGGGTATTTTCGCTTGTGTATTTACCGTGGTTTCCCTTGTTTTCTTCCACCTTTACGACGATAAAAAGGTTACCGAAAATATCGAAAGATTGAAGTCCGAGCGCAATAAGGAGGAAGCATAATGCCTACTGAAATTATCGCAATATGCGTTATTTGTGCTGTTATCGGGGCTTTTTTGACCTATTTGGTAGTGAACGCACTAGTTGCTCCCTATAAAAGAAAAACCAAAAACTCTCCACGCCCCTCTTCTAACGAAGCTAAAGACGAAGAGTATACCAAGATACTTTTAGAAATGGTATCGTGCAAGACGGTGTACGACAAGGAAAACACCTATAAGGCGGAGTACGAGCGCTTTTATAAGGTGATAGAGGATAACTTCCCCAGCCTTACGAAAAAGGCAATTCGCCACGATTTCGACGGATGCTTCCTTTATGAAATAAAGGGCAACAGCGACCTTAACTTGCTCCTTATGTCCCACCACGACGTAGTAGCAGAAGAGGGTGAATGGGAAACACCTGCCTTTGAGCCCACCATAAAGGAGGGCGCAATATACGCTAGGGGTACAATCGATACCAAAACCCCATTGTTCGCAGAGCTAAAAGCGGTAGACGAGCTGTTAGCAAGCGGATACGAGTTCCCCGTCAACGTGTTTATAGCCTCTTCCAACAACGAAGAGGTTGCGGGCGACGGTATGCCCAAAGTCCACGCATATTTTGTAGAACGCGGACTACGTTTCGACTTGGTACTTGACGAGGGTGGTGCTATAGTACAAAAGATGATGCCCGGTGTAAAAGAAAAGAGCGCGATGGTCGCAGTACACGAAAAGGGTAGGCATTATTATACTTGTACCGCTAAAAAGAGAGAAAGGGGACACCTTGGTCTTAACCCCGTAAAGGATAACGCGGTAGAAAGACTTTCGGCATTTATCAGCGAGGTAAAGTCGAGCAATATATTCAAAAAGCAATTTACCCCAGAAGTAGAAGGTCTATTCCGCACACACGCACCATATATGCCCTTTGTACTACGTTTGGTTATGTCCAATTTTACCATATTCAAGGGATTGTTGCTCAGTGTTCTTGGTAAAGTAAGCCCCGTAGTAGAGGCTATGCTTGCTACCTCGGTTTACTTCAAGGATATAAAAGGGGATGCAAACGAATGTAGCACGACTGCCTTCTTCCGTTGCTTACGCGAAGAAGATTTGATGCTCGAAATAGAAAAAATAAAGAAGATTGCCAAAAAGTACGACGTAGAGTTGGTTCAAACCGAACGTGATTACTGCATTCCATCATCCCACAAAACCACCCAATTTGCAAGGCTGGAAGGGGTGATGAACGAGCTGTTCCCCGACGTTATAGTTTCCCCATTCCTACTTACCGCAGGTACCGATGCAAGGCATCTTGGCGACGTAGCCGATTGTATACTACGCTTTGCGCCCATCGATTTGGATACCAAGCAATATGCCTCGATACATAACGTAAACGAACATATCTATATTTGGAATTTGGCGGAGTGCGTCGAGTTCTACAAGAAAATAATAACCACCTACGAAAGAAAATAGGGGAAAAATGTATTTTAACGAGCTTAAAGTAGGTATGGCGATAGACTTAGCCACCGCGCGATAGTGAAGCATAGGGTAGGGGAGAGTTGTTGAGTGCGGAGTGCGGAACGCGAAACGCGGAACGACTTTGCTCCGCTGAGCTACGCAAACAAAGAAATCTAATTGAATGCAGAACGCAGAATGCAGAACGACTTCACTACACTACGTTTCGCTCACAAGGAAAGAATGTATAAGTGCAAAACGCGGAGCGCGGAGTACGGAACGACCTCATTCCGCTAACGCTCCACTCACAAGGAAAATTATTATATTATTATCCTTATGAGCGTAGTGCAACGAAGCGAAGATAATTCTGCATTCTGCATTCTGCGTTCTGCATTTAATAGCTAAATTATTAGCTATCTCTCCACTCACAAGGAAGAGAGTTGGATAACGATACTCAAAAATAGACTATATCCGTATACCGATAGTATGGGAATGCTAAATAGCCATAGGTATCGAGTGTTGCGTACGTAAAAGGCGGTTAGGATAAATAGTAGTATTAGGCTTAGTAGTATTAGGCTTATCCCCAAATATCTTAGTGATAGATAAAAATAGCTTAGCGTAAATAGTAGGTTTGTAGCGAGCAATAATATCCATATTTTTATGCCCCTGCGTAGACATCGGTTGGATATCGTTGCACTCATTTGGATTACTATACACCCATATACGATGCCCCAAAGTATCATAAATAGGTTTTGACTAGGCATACCGCGACCGAGAGCGTATAACGAAGAAATATACTCTTTCCCACCATCCAAAAAGTAGCTGGAAGCATAGGCTACTACAAAGATTAGGGCAAGGGAAAGGGTGAAAGACATAAAACTTTTATAGGTTTTCATATTTAAATATATGAAAAAGTTTCTCTTTTAACACTTTAAATTCACCTCTTTTACATTGACCTTGCGCGCGCGTATATGATATAATCGAACTATGAAAAAGGTTTTAGCTTTGGTTTTGGTGCTTTCGTTGTTCTTGGTAGTCCTAGTTGGGTGCCAACCTAAAGACGACGAAACCATTACTACCCAAGACATTTTTATGAACTTTACTTCCAATGGCGAATACACCTCCGTCAAGGAAACCTTGCGCCTAAACGAGGGTATTACCATTGCTTTCTACGACGGAGATAACGACGTTTACGTTACCAAGCTTACCTTTGAGCTAGCAGGCGTTACCAAAGAACGTTATGGCTTTTGTTCTTCCACCGAAGTTTATATCGACCCCATTTATACTGCGATTATCGATATCCGTGGCGACTACGCCATTTGCTTGCGTACCGCTTTGGTGGGTAACGAGGAAGTCAACTACGTTGGTGTCGTAAAGTTCCGCGGTGATGACGGACAGGCTTATGAGTATGGCTTTACCTATCCTTATGCGCCACTCATTGAGCAAGTGGTTTTCCTAAGCGATAGCCTTATATCTTTTATGGGCAACAAGGATATGACCGAGTTCGCTACCAGTGGTTACTCCTATGCAACCATATACGATTACTCATCTTCACTCGGCTTAAAAGAGGTCGCTGTTATAAACGGAATCGACAATGGTTCCGCTTTCGTTTATGGCGAGGGATATCTTGCGGTAGTGGACAATATGCAAGCCCGCTTCTACGATATAAATAAAATCGACCAAGAGGGTTGTCTAATTAGACAATATGCGGTAAATCTTATAAAATCGGGCGATGGATACGCAGAATCATATACCTCTACCGACGCCTACTATATGGGTAACGGGTGGTTTATAGTTTCTTCGACCTACTCCTCACCGGAGCAGTACGACGGATACGAAATCCCCTTGATGCACGAGGACGGTACCACTTATTACACTATGATTAAGTCGGTTAGAATTTCTCTAAAGAGCGGTAAGCAATACGACTGCGAGCGCGTTACGATGGTTGCAAACAAGTATACCGATAGCCACGTTAGAAACCTTTGCAATACGATAAATACCGAGGACGTTACCGCCACCGCCAGATGGGAAAGACCATATCTTCTCCCCGTTATGCCCACCTCGGCGATTACTAAAGAGGGGTATAGCATAATTTACTACTATTACTACTATTACAATACCGAAAATATCCGTTCTTGGGCAACGTCGTTTATGATTTGTGATAGCGAATGTAATATCACCGCTCCCACAAACCTTGTTATGCCCCCCGTTTTCGTAGACGGATATGGTTTACAAAATATTTCACCTAACTTTAAGCTAGCTATGCGCGACGTGGGATATCACTCCTATACCGATGGAACTCGTACGACCATTATCCCGCTTACCGATATTTCGGCTTTCGAGAACTCCTTTATACATAACGGAGTTATAATTTCCTACGAGCAAAGAATTGAACCTCAAGGCGTTGTAGCATATTTGGGCGCAACTAAGGTTGACGGAACACGTATCACTCCTTATGAGTACGACTCCTTCTCGCCATTCTTCGGTAACTATGCAACCGCATCGAAAGTAGGGGAGATGACCGAAGAGGGTACTATAAAAACCCAAGCTTTCTATCGCATCGCCCTAGACGGTAGCGTCAGCTCTATAACCGATTGCCACCAAATGTTCAACGGAGTTTACGTTACTCGCTACGTGGAAACCGATGCTAAAGATAACAAAACCATTAAATATGGACTAAAGACCAATAGCGGGATAACCCTTATTCCCAACGTTTGCGAGGAGGTATCTTGTACCGATTACTTCTTCAAAGAGGGAAAGGTGTTTACCACCAAGGTTGCTACTATAGAAAACGGTGCGGGGGTAATATATGAGCTCTCGTAACGACGTTAAAACAATTATAGGCGGAGCCGAGTTTATCGACGAGGGCGCTAGAATACTAAAAGAGGGCGGACTTGTAGCATTCCCCACCGAAACGGTATATGGACTAGGTGCAGATGCCTTCAACCCCCAAGCAGTCAAGGATATATTTACCGCAAAGGGAAGACCGCAAGATAACCCCTTGATTGTGCATTTTGCCTCGGTAGAAGACGTTAAAATGGCGGTAAAAGAAATCCCACCCGTTGCCTACAAGCTATGGGAAAGGTTTTCCCCGGGACCGCTAACCCTTGTGCTTCCCAAAAACGATAAATTGCCACTTATAACTACTGCAGGTATCCAAACGGTTGGCATAAGAATACCCAATCACCCCATAGCCCTAGAGCTTATAAAGAAAAGCGGTACGGGTATCGCTGCACCGAGCGCAAATACCTCGGGCAGAGTGAGCCCCACGAGAGCTATTGACGTTTACGAAGATATGGTAGGTAAAATTCCGCTTATTCTTGACGGTGGACAAACCGACGTCGGTATAGAGTCGACGGTGCTTGATTTAACCAAAGATATACCTATAGTCCTTCGTCCCGGCGGTGTTACCATAGAAATGCTTACCGAGGTTTTGGATAAGGTTATAAACCATAAGGGCGAGGTTATCGTCGCCGAGTCCCCCGGTATGAAATATAAGCACTATGCACCCACCTGTCCTTGCGTGGGCGCGCGCGCACCTAGTAGCGCATTTGCAGAGTACTGCAAGCACGATAACGGGGTAATAGTGGGAAGAAATTCTTTTATAAAGGCTCTTCCTAGCGACGTAACGGTTGCCTCCCTTGGCGAAAGCCCCGCGGAATGTATGCGTAATATTTTTTCCTTGCTACGCGATTTGGAAAAGAAATACGACTATATTATCATAGAAGATTTTTCCAGCGAAGCGGAATATTTTGCCCTATACAACAGACTAAAAAAGACGACGGGCAACGTCATAGTCTAGCTCACTCAAAAATTCGTTTATAAAGGCGTTACACCCAGTAACGTCTTTTTTTGTAAAAACGTAAATAAAAAGTAAAATTTTTGAAATTTTTGTAACTTTTGTGGTTCTTGAATTGTCTATATTATAAATATAAATTTTAAAGAGAGTCGATTTGTAAATAAAACAATTAGAGATTTTATGTTTAAAATAATTAACAAAGAGAAATTGTTGTCTATAATTCTGCTAGTATAAATGTTGGTACACTTACTCCGGCACAGCAAGAATACGTGAACCTTACGGGTGCTATAGGAAAATAGTGCCTATTGAAAAATAGATATCTGTATGCTCTACTACAATTAGGAGCAAGGAGCATTTTTATGAAAAGATTTAAAATTGTTATAATTTTAATTTTAGCTATCCTTACCATATCTTTAGTTATATATGGAATTTGTGCTCAGAATGATGAAGATAGCAATCTTAGTTCGCCTAACATAAATCAAAATGAAAGAATACCTAATATTGAAGAAATGGAGTCTATTTCGTTATTAGAGTGCAAAAACTTTGTTTCAAACGGAGATAAAATATATTGTGCTGTTGATTTTCCGTGGAGTGCAACTTTAGAGTTTTCGATTATATCGGATACTGAGTTAATTATAAAAGGAAATGGAGAAAACGTACCATATAATAATAGCAAATGTATTATTGAAAAAGAAAGAGAATTATATTTGGAAATATTTGCCAACACTAAATCAAATTTTGATTTCCAAATCAGTTTTGATGTATTGGAGAAAATTCAAAATATAAATGTTGGTAATAATAGCGCTAGTCTAATCGCATATAAAGTAACTGAAAATGATTTTCCAATTTTTTCTACCGGGAATAATAATATTGCAATAGGTAAAGTCTACGTTTATGATGATACAAAATTGGTTGATAAAACTTTAGATGCTTCATTAAGTAGCGAGAAATCTGTGCCCTTGAGAAATGGTAAAAACTATATTGAATTGATAAATTCTACGGAAAAAAATGAATTGGCAGAAATAACGATGGTTGATACACCCATTTTAAATATGTGTGAAAATGGCAATATAGCGATAGGTACACAGCCCAAGTTCTATAAAGTTATAGCAGAAGATTTAGAAAACTATAGGTTGACTTTAGGTATATCCAATTTCTCTTGCTATGGCTTTGATGCAAACTTTAATAGTTTACCCGTTTATACTTTTCAAGTTAACAAATCGATAGAATTATTTGGTTTAGAAGATTACTGTTGGCTTTGCGTAAGCTTAGCTCCGCCATATGACGAACAAAATTTAGCCACGAGTATGACTATAGAAAAATTCGATTCCACGTTTACTTGGAAAGTAAATGAACAAAGTATTCCTAGTTTAAAGGTTGAATTAAGAAGAAATGAAACATATGTACTATCTTTAACTTACACTATTGACAACGTTGAATATGAAGCGGTAGGGTATCAAATTAAAAACGTCAAAAATGATATAGAAAACACTAAAATTAAGATAATGGAAAATTATATCACGATTGATAGCGACGTCCCCTTAGGAACTACCTTTGAAATATCTGGCTACCATATGTCCCAAGCTGTCGTGTACACGTATGAATTATACGTAACGATAGTTAATTAGCTATAAGGTACAATAAAAACGAAACATTATATTTCTAAATATTTTGCAAGTATGCCTTGTTAGATAAACTAACAAGGCATTTTACTAATATATATCACGATAATGGAAATTTATTTTGTTGTTTCCCTATTGCAATATCTTTATTATTGTAATATACTATATCTAGATAAATATGCGTGCGCGTAGGCGCTAAAAGGAGTTGTTATGAAAATTGCTATCGGTTGCGACCACGGTGGTATCGTTCTAAAAGATAACGTCATCAAGGCTATTGTTGATTTGGGGCACGAGTTTATCGACCTCGGTTGCTACGACCTATCTTCCGTAGATTACCCCGATTACGCTAAAAAAGTTTGTGATGCCATTCTAGCCGGTGAGGCAGATAAGGGCGTACTTCTTTGCGGTACAGGTATCGGTATTTCTATCGCTGCTAACAAGGTCAAAGGTATCCGTTGCGCTCACGTTACCGATAACTTTTCCGCTCAAATGAGTGCTGAGCATAATAACGCGCAAATCATCGCTATGGGCGGTAGAATTACCTCCGGCGAAGACGCATACACCTTTACCAAAACCTTCCTAAGCACCGCTTTTGCAGGCGGTAGACACGCTCTCCGCGTTGATAAAATTATGGCGCTCGAAAATAATTAGAGCTTTTGGTTTTGTGGACGGGAAATTATAAAGGATATTATGAAAAAATTATATAAATCGTTGATAGTTGTATTGATAGTTCTATGTATAACGTGCTTGCTTTTTGCTTGTACGCCGACTACCGATGAGCAAAATAACTATAATAACCAAAATACGACCGATAATATCGACAATCCCACCGACGATAATGGCGACGATAACAATAGTAGCACCACGCCCGGCACTACTCCCGAGTTGAAGCCCAGCTTGGGAAACAATAACGTTTTCGTTTTTGAGCCGATAGTGGATACCAAAACTTGCTACTTGAAAGCGGTTAGCATCGTCAACCCCGTGGTGGAAATTCCCGCTACCAACAACGGTCTAACCGTAGTTAAAATTGCTCCCCAAGTATTTTATAGCAACGAGATGGTTAGGGAAGTTAGTATCCCCGATACCATCGTTGAAATAGGCGAACGTGCTTTTTCCCTTTGCGTTAACCTTAAAAAGGTTAATATTTCCGCTAGCTCACAGCTAAAGAAAATAGGGGCACGCGCTTTCTTCTCTACCGAAAGACTGCACACCATCAATCTTCCCAGCGAGCTACTAGAGGTCGGCGACGAGGCGTTTAGCGGTTGTATCGACCTTCTAAACCTTACCTTCCCCAATAGCTTGGTCAAGGTAGGCGCTAACGCATTCCACGCAGGTTGGTTCCATTCCATAACCGAAAATAAAGTGCTCTACGTCGGTAAAGTCGCTTACGCATATATCCCCGAAAGCGAAAATCCCACGATAAAAGATATCACTCTTAACGACGATACCATATCTATCGCAAGCAAGGCTTTCTACGATAACGATTATATATCCAGCATATCTATTCCCGCATCGGTAAGCTATATAGGCGCTCTTGCACTAAATAATTCGGGCGCGCTTAACACTATATCTGTCGATAACGCAAACGAGGTTTATTCCTCCGAGGGCAACGCCCTTATCGAAAAGGATAGTGCAACCCTTATCGCAACCACCCCCTCGACTATCGTTCCCGCATATGTTGAAACCATTGGCGAGGAAGCTTTTGCATATCTAGAGGGCATTACGAATATCACCCTTCCCGACTCCGTAAAAGTGATTGGAAAGGGCGCTTTCAAGGGCTCGAAAGTGGTTAACGTCAATATTCCACACCAAGTTACTACCATCGAGGAAGATACCTTCCTTAGTTGCGATATGCTCGAAAGCATAACAATTCACGCAAATATCACTACCATTAAATCGGCATCATTCAACTACTGCACCGCACTTAAAGTCGTAGTAGTGGAAAGCGAAACGATATATGATATTTTGGATACTCCCTTCGCTTGCTCCGGACTTATAGCGCGCGCCGACGTCGTTTACGTCTTGGAGGGCTTGGAAGGTCAAGCAGACCAGCTCTTCACGGGCTTTAACCCAACCACCTCCGATAGGTCGGGATATACCAAATACGTTAAAGAAATCTAGGCATAAAGCCATTAAATAGGAGTTATTATGAAGTTAAGACCGCTTAAACTTAAACCCGCTGTGCGCACCTATATCTGGGGCGGAACTAAACTCAAAGAGCTTTGGGGTAAAGAATCGGATACCGATACCATCGCCGAATGTTGGGAGCTTAGTATGTATACCGATAGCGAATCTATCGTTGACGACCCTGCATTTTACGAGTATACGCTATCTAAACTCCAAAGAAATTATCCCGAATTTTTTGGCGATAAGGTAAACGACTACTCCAAATTCCCCATTTTGGTTAAGCTTTTGGATGCTAGTGCAGACCTTTCTATCCAAGTTCACCCCGATGACGTTTACGCTATGGCTCGCGAGGGCGGTCAGTTGGGTAAAAACGAGGTTTGGTACATAGCCGATGCGGAAGAAGGCTCCGCTATCTACTATGGATTTAACCGCGACGTTACCAAAGAAGACGTTATCGACGGAGTTGTAAACGGAACTATCACCGAGCTCCTAAATCGTTGCCCCGTAAAGAAGGGGGACTGCTTCTTTGTTCCCGCAGGTACCGTTCACGCACTACAAAAGGGCGTAACCGTAATAGAGGTTCAACAAAGCTCCGATATTACCTACCGCTTATACGACTATGGCAGAAAGGATAAGGCAGGCAACGCTCGTAAGCTTCATATTCGCGAGGCACTCGACGTTATGAACCTAAAGAAGAGCGAGCTTCCCGTACCTGCAGAAACCAAAGAACTGAGTAGCGGTGCAAAAATTAGACTTCTTACCAAAAACGGATACTTTACCTCTAAAGAGGTAAAAATCGAAAACGGAGAGTACCTAATTTACTCCGAAGAAAGCTTCGTAACCTTCACCGTTGCCGATGGAAGCGCATCATTCTCCACCGGTGAGCAAATCAAAAAGGGTGAAACTTGGTTTATCCCCGCATATTATATGGCGAAAATCATTGCTGATAATGCAACTCTTGTTGTAACGATTATTTAATTATAAAGGAGAAAAATATATGTATTACATAGGTATTGATATTGGTGGTATGAGTATTAAGGGCGGTCTTGTCGACGAAAACGGCGTGGTTTATGCTAAAAAATCGGTTGTAACCAAGGCTGACGCACATTACTCGGTTATCGTTAAAGATATAGCGGACCTCTGCCTCGCTCTGGTAGAGGAAAAGGGCTTGACTAAAGAGGATATCACCGCTGTAGGTATGGGTATTCCCGGTACTATCAACTCGAAAACCGGCATTATTACCTATGCAAACAATATAAATTTTGAAAAGGTTCCAATCGTTAAGGAGTTTAGAAAATATATCGACGTTCCCACTTTTATCGGTAACGACGCCAACGTAGCAGCTCTCGGCGAACAACGTTTCGGCGCAGGTAAAGGCTATAACGACGTTATCGTTGTTACTCTCGGCACAGGCATCGGTAGCGGTATAATCGTTGATGGAACACTCCTTGAAGGTAAGGCCGGCGCAGGCGCAGAGGGTGGACATATCGGTCTAAAAGTAGGCGGTGAACCTTGCTCTTGCGGTAAGCGCGGATGTTGGGAAGCTTATGCTTCGGCTACCGCACTAATTCGCCAAACCAAGCGCGCTATTGAAAGAAATCCCCAATCTTTGATGGTTAAATACGCCGAAGAAGAGGGTAAGGTTAGCGGTAAAACCGCATTCCAAGCTGCACGCGATGGCGATAGGGCAGGTCAAACCGTTGTTAACAACTACGTTAGATACGTTGCAGAAGGTATCATTTCCCTTGTAAACTTGTTCCGTCCCGACGTCGTTTTGATTGGCGGTGGCATCTCTAACGAGGGCGATTATCTAATGGAAAGAATACAACGCAGAGTAAACCGCTACTCCTATGGCGGACATCGTAACCCCAGAGTTCTTGTTAAAAAAGCCGAGCTAAAGAACGATGCAGGTATGCTAGGAGCTGTTGCCCTTTGCTTCCCCGCAAACGATAAAAATGATAAATAATAATCCTTTTAAAAACACTAATGCCCCCGCAAACGGGGGCATTAGTAATTACTACTCCTTACCGACGACTACCTTTTTGAGTACCACCTTGAAGCCCAACACCTTGCAAATTGTGGGCGAGAGCGGAGTGTGGAGCTTGGATATTACTCCTTATAGCCACACCCAAAATAAGCCGATAGCAAATGGCTTTTTGTATGCTAAGGAGCGCACGAATAGGTATGCGCTGGTACGTGGCGAGGGCTACGAAATCGTAGAGGCTTCCTATTCCAAGCGCGCTATTGCCTTTAAAATTAGCGCAAAAGAGGAATTGAGCTTTGTCCTTAACGTTCGCTCTTTCGAGGCGCTATCGCCTGTTATGGCGCTAGATAACCGCTTTTGGTTCGCATCGAATAGGAGTAGTGAAAACTCCATTGTTTTAGCGAATAAGTATACCGAAAATAACGGTAGGGTTTCCCTAATCGAGAAATGCGTGCTTCAAATCGTTGGCTTGGAAGAAGATGCTAGGGTGAGCGAAAGGGGTATAGAGTTTACTCTTAGAGCCACTGAGCAGGTTTATATATATCTCGGCGTGGGCGAAAGGGCTTGCGCGCGTACTCCCAAATTAAACGAGCTACGCAACGGTATAGAGGCTAGAACCTTTAACTACTCTCTTGGCACTCCCGTTGGACAAGGCGGGCTCTTTAGCGAGCTTAGTCGCCTTTTACCCACCGTGTACGGTTACAAGACCTTTGACGAAAATATGGGCATAAACGCATATCTTTCCGAGAGTGCAAATGCCGATATGGAAATATGCGCACTCGTTGGAATACTTGCATTCGACGTACCGTATGAACAAATTATATGCTACGCTAAAGGCGGACTTCATACCGCTATTAATCTGTGGTGCGCTTTTATGGTTACGCGCAACCACGACTTTCTAAAAAGGGGATACGAGCTACTTCTGAAAGCTAACCCAATAGAGAAATGGGATAGACTTTCTACTCTTAGCGATTGTGAGCGCGCAGAGAAACTTTTTATATATGATATAATGGAGCGCGCTTCAAGAGTACTTGGCACGGAGGATAACGAGGGTATACGTGCTATTTTGGAGCGCTACAACTTTGATGATAAGGATATATCAATTCTATGCGATAATTCACCCTTCGGTTGTTTTATAAAATATCTATCCTTGCTCCGTGCTAACGATTTTGATGGCATAGGTCGTCTTCGCAGTGAAGCATTGTCTAGGTATGCAAGCGTAGAAAAGTCGCTCGAGAGCTACCTGTATTATTTCGTTGCTCTAAACGCAACGCTCGGCATAAATTTTTACTCGAACGATATACGTCCCGCTTTGAACTTTGGCGCAAGTAGTGATGATTGTAGAATATCCAACCTTACCGTTTGGTCAAGAAAGTTGGGTGTAAATCTTCTAAAAGATAGCTTTAGCTTGCTTGTAGACTCCGTTTGCGTCTTCGAGGCGGTGGGCGACACCATATTTGTGAGCGACTTCAAAGAGGAAATAGGGGGCGTGTCCTTTGGAATTAGCATAAATAAAGGGGCAACCATTACCCTTAACTATCCACCGTTTTCTAAAAATAAGCCCAAAAACAGCACCTTTAGGCTTAGACTTGAGGGCGGTAAATGGTTCGTGAGGGTAAAAAATAATGCCCTTAAAGTGGAAAAAGCATAGTTTTAGGCAAAATTATTATATTTTATATAATATTTGCTTGCAAATCTAAAAGTATTGTGGTAAATTATAGAAAGCCGCGCAGTAGAGGTATATTAAGCACGCAATCGCGACACCTTGATGGCGAGTTCCTAAAGGGAGGTAAATCGTATGTACGCAATAATCGTTTGTGGTGGTAAGCAATACAAGGTTTCCGCAGGTGATACCATAAAGGTTGAACTTTTGAAGAAAACCGACGTTGGCGCTATCGTTGAACTCGACGTTCTTATGGTAAATAATGAAGGTCAAGTTATCGCCGGTGAAGCTTGTAAAGCATATAAGGCTAAGGCAGAAGTCGTATCTATCGGCAAGGGCCCCAAGCTAAATATCTTCACCTATAAAGCAAAGAAGAATATTCGTAAGAGACAAGGTCATAGACAACCTTATAGCGAGATTAAGGTACTCGAAATCGTAGGTTAGTATGACCAAAATCAAGGTTTTCCGCAAAGACGGGCATATAATGGCTCTAGAAGTTAAAGGACACACCGGTTTCCAAGAAGAAGGAAAAGATATTGTGTGTGCAGGAGTATCGGTGCTAACGCAATCGGCACTGCTCGGACTAAAAGAGGTTGCCAAAGTCCAAACGGAAAGTAGCATCGGCGACGGATACCTGTTTTTTAAAATTGCCGAATATACAATAGAAAGTGATGCGATACTAAATACAACGTATCTGGCACTAAAAGATTTGGCATCAGGTTACAAACGCCATATTAAAATGGAGGACTGCAAATATGTTTATTAATCTGCAACTATTCGCCCACAAGAAAGGTTCGGGTAGCTCCAAAAACGGACGCGACAGCAATGCGCAACGTCTTGGACCCAAAAGAAGTGATGGTCAATTCGTTCTAGCTGGCAATATATTGGTAAGACAAAGAGGCACCAAGTTCCATCCCGGTAACAACGTTGGTATCGGTAAGGACGACACCCTTTTTGCTCTAATCGATGGCGTTGTACGTTTTGAGCGTAGAGGTCGTAGGGATAAGCAAGTTAGCGTTTACGCAAAAGAAGCTTAATTACCTGCAAAAAATGTACTAGTAATTCACCAAAATGAATTACGAAATTTTAAACAATAAAATCTTAATAAAAGATACCGAAGAATTCGTTCCTAGACACATTTTGGAATGTGGACAGGCTTTTAGGTACCTAAACTGCGATTCAGGCCACAAAATTTTTTCAAAAAATTCATTTTGTGGCTTGATTTATATACAAGGCTATGTTACAATAGAATCGATAAATCCTTTGGAGTACGTCCATTACTTCGATTTAGAACGTGATTATAGTGCCATAAAAGCCAATTTAACCGGCTCGTTTGGGATACTAGACAAAGCAGTTGAGTTCGGCAAGGGCATAAGAATTCTAAATCAAGACCCCTACGAAATGATAATTAGTTTTATTATTTCCGCCAACAATAATATTCCGCGTATAAAGGGCATATTAAATAGAATGTGCGAGCGCGCGGGAGAAAGGATAGGGGCAAACGAGTTCGGCTTTCCAAGTAGCGAAATGCTAAAGGATAAGGGCGTGGACTTCTTTAGAGATTTGGGTTGCGGTTACCGTGCAAGCTACCTTGTTAAAACTATAGATGCTATAAACAATGGTTTTAACTTGGATATGAGCGGGCTAACGACACAAGAGGCTAGAAAACGTCTTATGACTCTAACCGGTGTTGGAAGAAAGGTAGCAGATTGCATATTGCTTTTTGGTTACCACCGCACCGACGTGTTCCCCGTCGACGTTTGGACGGAACGCGTTTACGACGGATTGTTTGGCGAATCGGATTATACTGCCGAGCGCAAAGCAGATATACTTTGTTCCTATTTTGGCAATATGAGCGGTTACGCTCAACAGTATCTATATTACTATTATAGAGAAAACAATATTAAATAAAAATACCCTATTTCGGAGGAAACAAAATGAACAAACCCAAAATGATAGTCCTTGCTGATATCGCTAGTCTTAGAGTTACCTGTAATGGTTTCAAACAAATCGTTAAGAATTTGGAAGCTAAATACGAAATCGTAACTTGTAAGTTCTACTCCTACGTTGCAAAACGTAACCGCGATTTTAACGAATACATTGCTGCTAACGGATACGAAACCAATCTTCCCAGCGCAAGCCGTCGTCGTAACAAGCTAGATACTCGTCAAGTTATGGAAGCTGTTAATATCGCTAATGCTGCTAAGGTTGATGCAGTTGCTCTCATCACCGGCGAAGGCGACATTCTTCCCGTTGTTGACCTATTGAAGAGCAAGGGTATTGATTGCTATGACGTTAACGTATACGAAGGCAAATACACCTATGCTTACACCGGCTTTATCGCAGTTCCCACCTCTGCACTTCGTGAAGGTTATGCTGCTCCTGCAACCAAGCCCGCTGTTAAGAAGGCTCCCAAAGCTATCGTTACCCCCGTTCGTGAAAACGAATACGTTCAAGAAGCTAAGAGAATTACCTCTCGTAACGCTATCTTCGATAAGTATCGTCAAGCAAAGAAATAATCTAGTTAAGATTGTAAAAAATGCCTCGCTAAAAGCGAGGCTTTTTTTTGTGCAGGAGGAGTATTGTAGAACGCGGAATGCGGAACGCGGAATGCAGAACGACCTCACTACACTACGTTTCGCTCACAAGGAAAGAATGTATAAACGCGGAACGCGGAGTGCGGAACGACTTTGCTCCGCTGAGCTACGCAAACAAGGAAATTATTATATTATTATCCTTATGAGCGTAGTGTAACGAAGCGAAGCCCGTTCTGCGTTCTGCATTTAAACAAGGTGTAAAAGATTGCTTTTAGAGCTTGTTTTTTTGGTGCATCTACACATAAGGTGTAAAGGGCTAAAAAGGGGGTTTATTTTTTTTATGGTATCCATAGCTACAAAAAATATGTATCTTGGGATACAAATGGTTGCAATCGAAAATAGGGGAAGGAGCTTTCAAAAAATTGGTTTACTTTTTGGAATATATATTGTTGCATTTCGCGCGCGCTTGTGATATAATAGGCGACAATAAATTTTATTTATATAGGAGAATAGAATTTTGGCTAAAGTTATTATTGCAAAAGATACCTGTAAAGGTTGTGGGCTATGCGTTCGTGCTTGCCCCAAAAACGTACTTGCTCTTTCCAAAGAAGAAACCAACAAAGCCGGTTACTTCGTTGCAGAAGTGCAAAACGATGGTTGCATAGGTTGCACTGCTTGTGCTGTTATGTGCCCCGACGTAGCGATTACCGTTGAAAGATAGGAGGAAAGTTATGAAGATTCTTATGAAAGGTAACGAGGCAGTTGCAGAAGCTGCCGTTAGAGGCGGATGCCGTGCCTTCTTCGGCTATCCCATTACTCCCCAAAACGAAATCCCCGAGTATCTTTCCAGAAGACTACCCGAGGTTGGCGGTTGCTTTATCCAAGCTGAAAGCGAAGTTTCCGCTATCAATATGGTTTATGGTGCTGCAGGCGCCGGCGCTCGCGCAATGACTTCTTCATCCTCTCCCGGCATCAGCCTTAAACAAGAGGGTATAAGCTATATTTGTGGCGCAGAGCTTCCTTGCGTTATCGTAAATATGGTTCGTGGCGGTCCCGGACTGGGCGGTATCCAACCCGCTCAAAGCGACTACTTCCAAACCGTTAAAGGTGGCGGACACGGTGATTATCATATGCTCGTTTATGCACCCAGCTCCGTTCAAGAAGCAGTTAACATTATGTACGACGCATTCGACAAGGCAGATGAATATCGTATGCCCGTTATGATGCTAGGCGACGGTATGATAGGTCAAATTATGGAAGCAGTCGAGCTTCCGCCTATGAAAGACCCCTCAACCTTCCCCAAAAAGGAATGGGCTACCGACGGAACAGGCATTGGCAAAAATCGTCGTATCATCAACTCTCTATACATCGAGCCCGACGTTCTAGAAGAGGTAAATCATCGTTTATTCAAGCGCTATGATATGCTCAAGGAAAAAGAAGTTATGTGCGAAAAATATCTATGCGACGACGCAGAAATCGTTATCGTTGCATACGGTACCGTTGCTCGTATTTCCAAGAGTGCTGTTAACGACCTTCGCGCAAAGGGTATCAAGGTAGGCTTGATTCGTCCTATCACCCTTTATCCCTACCCCGAAAAGATTATCAACGACGTTGCAAAACAAGATTGCGTTCGCAAGTTTGTTACCATCGAGCTTTCTATGGGTCAAATGATAGAGGACGTTCGCCTTGCTGTTAACGGTCTTAAACCCGTAGAATTTTATGGTAGAACGGGTGGTAACGTTATGACTCCCGACGATATCGTAAACTACGTTTTGGCAAAGGAGGAAAAATAATATGGCAGTAGTATTCAAGAAAACCAATATGCTTACCGATACTCCCTTCCATTATTGCCCCGGCTGTACCCACGGTATAGCTCATAGACTTGTCGCCGAATGTCTTGAAGAACTCGGCGTAGAGGGCAACGTTATAGGTATTGCACCCGTAGGTTGTGCGGTATTTGCTTACAACTATTTTAACTGCGATATGCAACAAGCCGCTCACGGTAGAGCTCCTTCGCTCGCTACCGGTATTAAGCGCACCAACCCCGATAAAGTGGTATTCGCATATCAAGGCGACGGCGACCTTGCAAGTATAGGTACCGCCGAAATTATACACGCTGCAGCTCGTGGCGAAAACGTTACCGTTATCTTTATCAACAACGCTATTTATGGTATGACCGGTGGTCAAATGGCTCCTACCACTTTGGTTGGACAAAAGTCAACTACCTCTCAATCAGGTCGCCAAGTTGCTATAAACGGTAACCCAATCCGCGTTTGCGAAATGCTTGCTACGCTAGATGGTCCTTCCTATATCGCCAGATGTTCGCTTAGCGATACCGCTAACGTTAACAAGGCAAAGAGAGCTATCAAGAAGGCTTTCGAAAACCAATTGGCAGGCAAGGGATTCAGTATGGTAGAGCTTCTTTCCAGCTGTCCTACCAACTGGGGAATGACTCCCACCCAAGCAGTAGATTTCGTCAAGGAAGAAATGACCAAGGTATTCCCTCTAGGCGTATTTAAGGACATTGATAAGGAATAAAAATTCCTATCTTCACAAAAGTTAGTTATAGGAGTATAATATATATGGAAGAAAAAATCATTATTGCAGGTTTTGGCGGACAAGGTGTTTTGAGTCTTGGACAATTTATAGCCTATGCTGCTATAGCAGATGGTAAAGAAGTTACTTGGCTCCCCAGCTATGGTCCCGAAATGCGTGGCGGTACCTCTAACTGTAGCGTAGTAGTATGCGACAAAGAGGTTGCTAGCCCCATAGTTGCCCGTCCCGATTGCCTAATCGCAATGAACAAACCCAGCCTTTATAAGTTTGTTAACAACGTTAAAGAGGGCGGAACGGTTATAGTAAACAGCTCTCTTATCCCCGATAAGGTAGAAAGAGAGGACGTCAAGGCAGTTTATATCGATGCTCAAGCTCTTGCTATGGAAGCAGGCAACGCACGTACCGCAAACATAGTTATCCTTGGCGCATATATCGCACTATCCGGACTATTTAGCTTGGAGCTTGTTGGCGAAATGATAAAGAATAAGTTCCAAAATAAGCCCAAAGTCATTCCTGCAAACTTGAAGGCACTCGAACTAGGATATAACTCTGCAAAATAATCGCTAAATTATTTTGATTATAAAGGTGAAAAATGACATTCTTTAATGAGGTAGCAATTCTATTTCAAGGTATGAGCTGGATTGTTTGGCTCGCACTTCTATTAGGCTACGTGTTCATCGTTATAGAGCTGTTCCAACCGGGATTTGGTATATTTGGAGTAGTTGGCGGTGCGCTCGTGGTACTTGGCATTGTGCTTCGCGTTAGCGTGGGCGATGGCAATATCTTTGCACAAATATTCATTATATTGTTTATAATGTCGTCGCTAACCTTCGTCGCTTTCTTAGCCCTTGCCCTCACCGCAAAAAACGGATGGGTAAAACGCTCTCCGCTGATAGAAAATAGTACCGCAGTCGACGTTGAACGTTCGGCGGGTACCGAAGACTATAGCGCCCTAAAGGATAAGTACGGAGTGGCGCTAACAGACCTTAAGCCCATCGGTAGAGCAAACGTAGAGGGCGTCGTGGTAGACGTCGTTAGCGAAGGCTTTTATATCGATAAGGGCGAAAGCTTGATAGTAACTCGCATCGAAGACGGAAAAATAAAGGTCGATAGAGCGGAAAATTAGTTTATCATAGCCTATTGAACGTGGATAAAAAGCGTTTGATAGGCTAAATTATTATTAAGGAGATAAAAAAATATGGGAGCAGGTTGGATAGTTTTAATCGTAATCGCTTGTTTGTTGGTCGTAGGTTTTTTCCTACTAGTTCCAATGGGAATTTGGTTTAGAGCATTGGTATCGGGAGCACCCGTTTCTATGTTCCGCCTTATCGGTATGCGACTCCGTAGGGTTAAAGTCGCTATGATAGTCGACGCATATATCACCGGTAAAAAGGCAGGTCTTGATATTGATATCGCTACCCTCGAAACCCACTATATGGCAAAGGGCGACGTTATAAAGGTTGTTAACGCATTGATATCGGCACATAGTGCAAATATAGAGCTTAGCATTCAAACCGCTATGGCAATCGACCTTGCAGGTCGCGACGTGCTAAACGCAGTTAAGGTATCGGTTAACCCCAAGGTTATAGAAACACCTATGATTTCCGCTATCGCAAAAGATGGTATCGAGCTTCGTGCAAAGGCAAGAGTTACCGTTAGAGCAAATATAGCTCGCTTAATAGGTGGTGCGGGTGAGGAAACCATTATCGCTCGTGTTGGCGAAGGCATCGTTACGACCATCGGTTCTGCAAAGGAGCATAAAGAAGTGCTGGAAAACCCCGATAGCATCTCTAAGAAGGTGCTTGATAAGGGCTTGGATATTGGTACCGCATACGAAATTCTTTCCATTGATATTGCAGACGTTGACGTTGGTAGAAACATTGGTGCACAACTACAAATGGACCAAGCGGAAGCCGATAAGAGAGTAGCACAAGCTAAGGCGGAAGAAAGAAGGGCACTAGCTATTGCCGAAGAGCAAGAAATGAAAGCTAAAACCCAAGAAATGCGCGCTCTTGTTATTAGCGCCGAAGCCGAAGTTCCAAAGGCTCTTGCCGAGGCTCTAAAGAGTGGCAAAATGGGTGTGATGGACTATTACAATATGCTAAATCTTCAAGCTGATACCGCTATGAGGAATACCATTAGTGGCGAGTCGGCACCCCAAAATAGTGATAACTAACAATGGCTGAACATAATCATCCCTTGACGGAAGGGGAAGTAATAAAAGAAAAAGTACCCACCATTCCCTATGCGGGAGAGGGGTGCGAGGAGCACTATGACGAGCGCGTTATTAAAACCGACGCCTCGTACGTGAGTGCGCCTATAAACGGTATAAAATTGAAAAATCCTTACCTAAAGGCGATGGTGCTCGGAGAGATACTTTCCACTCCGAGGTGCAAAAATCCCTATAGGAAATTCAAAAGATAGGTTGTAAAATGAGAAAGGCAGGCGTACTTTTACCCGTATTTTCGCTTATGAGCGAGTATGGTATAGGCGATTTTGGCGCGAGCAGTAGATATTTTATAGACTTTATTAGGGAAATTGGCTATAAGATTTGGCAAATTCTTCCCATTACTACGATAGGGGCGGGCAACAGTCCCTATTCCGGTGTATCGGCTTTTGCGGGTAACTATCTATTTATAGATATATCAGCTCTTCCCGAAAGGCTACTTACCGCTAGCGAAAAGGAAAGCTTAAAAATAAATAGTCCTTATAGGGTGGACTATCAAAAGGTCAAGTTCAACAAGGCTAAAGCACTCAACCTTGCTTTCGACCGCCTTGATGAAGAGGATTTTAGCAAGATAGCGGAGTTCCGTGCAGAAAATAAGTTTTGGCTAGAGGACTATGCGCTCTTTATGGCTATTGCCGAAATACGTGGCACCGATTGGATAAATTGGCACGATAAGTTAAAATTCCGCGATGCCGAGCAACTAAAAAAGGAAAAAATATCCTTAAAAGATAGAATAGATTACTATTGCTTCGAGCAATATTTGTTCTACACTCAATGGTATAGCCTAAAGGAATATGCCAATAAGCGCGGGGTGGAAATATTTGGTGATATGCCCATATACGTATCCTATAATTCCCCCGACGTATGGGCAAATACCGATATATTCGCCCTTGACGAAAATCTATCACCCAAAGAGGTGGCAGGCGTTCCTCCGGATTATTTTGCCGAGGAAGGTCAGTTGTGGAATAACCCCTTGTACGATTGGAAAAAAATGGCTACAACCAATTATGAATGGTTCGTTGAACGCATTGTACATAGCCTAAAGCTATATGATATTTTGCGTATCGACCACTTCCGCGGACTACGTGAGTATTGGGCTGTACCCATCACCTCACCTACAGCTAAAGTAGGGGAATGGAAACAAGGTCCTGCAATGGAGCTTTGGAAAGAGGTATACAAAAGGGTACAATCCCCCAACATAGTCGCAGAAGACCTAGGCATTATAGACGATAAAGTCGTCGAATACCTAAAAGAAACCGGCTTCCCCGGTATGCGCGTGCTTCAATTCGCTTTCGATGGCGATAAAGGGAATATACACTTACCCTATAATTACGATAAAAACACCTTTGCATATACCGCAACCCACGACAACAACACCTCTCTTGGTTGGTTGTACGAGCTTTCCCCCGAGGTGCGCGAGGGTATACTAAACTACCTTGATATAGCATCTAACGTATGGGGAATAGGTGGTAGGGAGTGTGTTTCCACCAAAACTATGGCGCAAGAGGTTCTTTCCTCCGTTGCACGCGTAGCTATAATGCCCCTCCAAGACCTTACCGGCTACGGTGCCGATACCCGCATCAACACCCCCGGTGAACCCGACGGAAATTGGGAGTTCCGCATTACTATGGCAACTCTCGACGATATAGACGTGGGGTATTATCGGTACTTAATATCCAAATACAACCGTTAAAACGCGCTATTTGGGCGCTATCCATAGCAAAATAAAACTCTCACTCGGTCGTTTACCTCGTAGTAAAGTCCCGTCGTGAGAGTTTTTAATTTTGCGTCGGCTAGCATCCCAACTAGCGCGTTTTAATGTTAATGCAGAACGCAGAATGCAGAACGACCTCATTCCGCTAACGCTCCACTCACAAGGAAAGAATGATAAGTGCGGAACGCGGAGCGCGGAATACGGAACGACTTTGCTCCGCTGAGCTACGCAAACAAGGAAATTATTATATTATTATCCTTATGAGCGTAGTACAACGAAGCGAAGATAATTCTGCATTCTGCGTTCTGCATTCTGCATTTTTTATTACATAGTAATAAAAACCGCTTCTTCACTACCTACGACTGAAAGAGTGTAGCCTTTTATAAATCGGTAGGTTTTGCCGACTATCGTGCTTGTGCGGTGGAGTGAGTGGGGGAGTCCTTCGCCATCAAGCTTGGCTTGCGCTTCGGCTAACGTGAAATAGCGGTAAAAATCATTTATAGAAGAACATTCTATACCATAACGCACACTTATCTTTTTATAATCGATTTCTTTGTTTTCTTGTATATCTAGACCAATCTCGCTTTGGGATAATCCTATTACAAAATATTCACCACTATGCGATATCGATACCTTTATATCCTCCGCACCTTTAAAATAGGGCTTTCCGTCTTCATAGTGGCTAAGCATAGTTGGAGTAGGGGGCTTCTTTATAAGCTCCCGATATGCCTTGAGCGTTACGTTTTGTATTCTTTCGCGCTCCTCGATTTTTCCTATGCCGATTAGTATCATATCTCAATTATACGAAATGGGGCGCAAAATGTCAATTATCACCTAAAATTCAGTTTATTTAAGGGGGATAATCGGGCTTTTTCTTGACGATACCTATAATAAAGTTTATAATATATATACTGTACGTAACTCAAGGTGTATAATGAAAAAAATTTTATTGGTAACAATTTTGGTTCTTAGTATTATCGCAACCGCCGTTTGCTTGGTTGCTTGTAACCCCGATGAGGAGGAAGAAACTCCATTTGTAGCTCCTTCCTTTGACTTTACTCTCCCCACCGATTTGCCCGACTACGCTCTCACCATTGAATGGATAGGTAGCGATGGTAATTCTACCACCTTTATGCCCAATAGACCTACCACAATCGTCTTTGGCGGTGCTACCGAGTATAACTTGAAAGAGGGTATCAATTTGAGCGAGGAAATCTATAACTCCAGCGTTATGGATTCCAACGTTAAGCTACAAAAGACTTCCTACCTATGGGCTCGTCAAGGTTGGAATATCGGCATTTTCCACTACGAAAACTTTGCAGACGATAACGAAGAAAATATCACCAATAAAGTTTATAACTCCTCTACAATGACCTATATCAATAAGGATGGCGAAACGGTTACCACCGCTCCCGACTTTAACCTTACCGAAGCTTTTATTTCCGCTTATTTGAAGGCTTGCTCCAACGACGCCCTTGCATATAGCGGTGGCAAGTATATCCAAGAGGTTCGCTTTATCGGTAACGGTGTTGGCGCATCCCTTGCAATATCGGTTGCAGAATACCTTGACTATCTATACGAAAACGGAGCGGTTGGCGTTGGCTACCTTCCCGATAGAATTGATATTATCGACCCTTATTTTTCCAATAACGGAGTCGCTACCGTGGTCGATTTCTATTCCCAAACCACCATCGGTTCAGCCCTAGCATATAACTCCAAAGCTATAGTAGAGCTTGCCGACAAAGGAACGGTATTTACCCTTACCGAAAGCGATAGCGAATTTTATGATAGTTACGACGTTCGCTACCAAGGGGTATCCGTAATCGACGATAAAGTTACCTTTACCGACACTTATGACTCAGCATTGTACCTTGATATAAAGGAAAAAGTTGCTTACCTAAACTTTAGAGAAACCTTTAGTACCAAGCTTCCCGATAGCTACAAGGCACTAAAGAGAAGTACCCTAGATTGGTTCTTGTATACAGTTAACGGTTCGGACTCCGGTTCAATAAGCACCCAAACCGAAACCGATATCCGTCCTATGATAGACGGTTATAACAAGACGGGTACTACCGTGTCCAGCTCGGTTAAATATTCTATCAGCGCTTGGACTCCCACCGTGTACCTACGTGCTGTTCGCGGACACGAGTATCAAATGAAATATACCGATTACTCGGGTAAAACTTCCGACTATACTTTGGAAAGATTCAAGGCGGAAAACTTCCAAATGAGCGACCTCAATATGCAAGAGGAATATGCAGTTTGCGGTTACGTTTACACCAAGGAAGACCAAAGCTATTTCGTTAGCCTCAACCGCACCGCTCAGCTAGAAGGCGTAAAAGTTACTATCACCATAACCCTAAACGAGAAGAGCGACGTTGTCGTTGTCGAAACCGATAAAGACGGATTCTATTTCTACAACCTCGGTGAAGAAAAGCTTGGCGCATCGGTTGTAATAAGCGCAACCACCCCCTCCAAGTATTATTCCTATACCGAATCCGATGCTTCTAGCAGTAGTAACTATAAGCATATGAGCAAGAACACCATCACCACCGCAGGCGGACTTAGCACCACGCTAAGCAATGCAAAAGACCAAAACTTCTTCCTATACTTTGCTAATTGCGGACTTGTTCGCTTGGACTAGGAGCTTATACTAATACTAGGATAATTTATCAATTAGATGCCACCTGAAAGGGTGGCATTTTTTGGTACTTTACAAACACCGAATCATATGATATAATACTAGCAAGAAGGTTGCCGATGATGCGGAACCCTAACAACTAAAAGGGCTTACGGAGTCTAGCTCATAATGTCAAGCCCCCCGGGTATATCCTGACGCTAGGGGAAGACAAAAGGGAGCAGCAGTTCGCCCACCTGCACATACGCGGGTTTGTTATTCTCGGAACCTTCTAAAAGAGTAGCCACTAAGTGGTTGCTCTTTTTTTAATTGTTATTTAAGTATAGTTTTTTATAATTAGTATGATATAATATACGTAGGAGAAAAATATGCGACTATTACTTGTTGAAGATGAACGTGCGCTATCCCACGCGCTGGTAAATATGTTCGAAAAGGAAAAAATAGAGGTTACCGCTTGCTACGATGGTAGAGAGGGCTTGGAATATGCGCTTAGCGGTGCCTTCGATATCATTCTTCTAGACGTGCTTATGCCCAAAATGAATGGGTTCGACGTGCTAAAAGAAATAAGAAAACATAAAATAACCACACCCGTACTTATGCTTACCGCACTTTCTGGCGAAAGTGATAAGGTAAAGGGACTCGACCTCGGTGCCGACGACTATCTTGCAAAGCCCTTTGGCTTCCAAGAGCTTATGGCACGCGTTAGGGCACTTATGCGTAGAGGTCAATCTACCCTTGCTATTGATAACAAGCTTTCCTATGGCAATACCGAGCTGGACCTAACAAACTCGGTTTTGCGCGCAAACGGTAAAGAGGTTCAGCTTTCCGCAAAAGAGCTGGGCATAGTAAAGTTCTTTTTTGAAAGAAGCGATTTTGTTGGCAACAAGGAAGAAATCATCACCCGCGTATGGGGACTCGATAACGATTTTCTTTCCAATAACCTCGAAGTATATATTTCCTTTATTAGAAAAAAATTGGGCTTCGTTGGTGCCGATTTCACCATTGAATCTTTAAGAGGAATAGGGTACAAGCTCTCTAAAAAATAATGTATAAGATAGACTTGTTCAAAAGGTTAAGACTTTCTTTCGTAGCTACTTGCGTTGTTGTTGTAAGTATGCTTCTTGCAGTGTTGTTTTGCGTGCTTTGGGCAATAAACTTTCGCAATAGTATAAATGAGGTCAACACCGCTATGGAAAGAATGTTGGTGCTTAACCAATATAACATTTCTCTTCCGCCCCTGCTTCCCGACGACGACCCCGAATCCTATAACGAGGTTAACTCCCTTTACTCCAAAACAATACTGTTTTCGGCTACCAAAGATAAGATTGTGGACTACCAAAAGCTATATAAAAGCTATCCTTATCTAGCCGAAGAACAAGAGCTGGAAGCCATTGTGAATAGGACGATTGCCCACGCCGACAAGGGAGCAAAAACCTTTGAATATAACTTTAGATTTTACCGCATATCTTCGCGCGATTACGCCGACCATACCGACTACGTATTCTATGACTTTTCCACCGAGCGACAGCTTATTTTTAGCTCGGCTTTTTGGTATCTTATGGCTCTGGTATTCGCTTCGGTTGCGGTGGGACTACTAGCATATATACTATCCGACCACGTGCTTGACCCCGTAAAAGAGGGCTTGAAAAAGGGTAAAGATTTGATATCCAATGCCTCTCACGAGCTAAAAACTCCTCTTACAATTATGAAGGCAAACCTAAGCGTTATTCAAAGCGAACCCAATGCAACTATAAAGGATAACGAAAAATGGTTCCAAACCATCGAGGAACAAATCGAGCGCACCAACTCGCTCGTCCTAGATATGCTAGAGCTTTCCCGTCTTGATAACGCCGAAATTCGCTACTCCGATACCATCGATATGAGTGCCATCGTAACCTCGTCTACCCTTTCCGTAGAGGCACTTTGCTTTGAAAAGGCTATAAACATTAAAGAGAATATCGACGAGTACGTTACCGTTATCGGCTCCAAAGAAAACCTTGAAAGATTGGTGCTTATATTGCTCGATAACGCCATAAAATATACCCCTTATGAAGGTGATATATCGGTCAATTTGCATAGGGGTAAAAAATCGGTGGTGCTCTCCGTTAAAAATAGCGGTGAGGGTATAAAAAAGGAAGACCTAAGCTCCGTTTTTGAAAGGTTTTATAAGGGCGACCGCGCTCGCACCCAAGAAACCAATAAAAAGAGCTTTGGCTTGGGACTCGCCATAGCCAAAACTATATGCGACCAACATAATGCGAAAATAGAGTGCTTCTCGGAACCCAATCAATATACCGAGTTCCGCGTAACCTTTAGAAATAAGTCCAAGTAGGTGAGTATGAAAGCTGTTATCCAAAGAGTAAATAGTGCAACTTTATCCGTAAACGATACCCTCGTTTCCCAAATCGGCAAGGGGCTATGCGTATATTTCGGCGTAGAAAAGGGCGACGACCAAAGCCTACTTGATTACTATGCAAAAAAGATTTCTCAAATGCGTATTTTTGAAGATGAGAATGGTAAAATGAACCTCTCTTGCCTAGATTTAGGTTATGAAATACTCTTGATTTCACAATTCACCTTATGTGCCAACTGCTCCCGCGGTAATCGTCCCGATTTCTTCGGTGCCGAAGAACCCTCCCGGGCTAAGTTTCTCTACGAGCTTCTTGGTAAAAAGTTAGAGGAAAAGGGTATAAAAGTTAGTTATGGGGTTTTTGGCGCAGATATGAGGATTGAGCAAGTTAATTGTGGTCCCGTAACCATAATTTTGTAGACCTCGCTTTTGAGCGACCTACTGCACAAATAGACAATCCCCACTCGGTCATTTACGCTAAGTAAACTCCCGTCGTGGGGATTATTTATTTGCTTGTATCTCATCTCAAAATCGAGGTCTACAAGTGGTCTAACAAAGGCAAAGAGAGGAAATTAACTGTACCATAAGGATAGTTGAGCGACCTACTGCACAAATAGACAATCCCCACTCGGTCATTTACCGCTTGTGTAAACTCCCTTCGGTTTGGACTTTGTATTTTGGCGCAATACTTTGTTAAAAGCAAAACCCCTTCAGGGCGCAGTAGGTCTACTACAGCAACCCTTTGGGGTTTTACTTTTGTCGCGTCTAGCATCTAAACTAGCGTGTTTTATATAGTTATAACTTTTTTGTCGCATACTGCATCTAAAATCAAGGTCTACAAGTGGTCTAACAAAGGCAAAGAGATAAAATAAACTGAACAATAACGACCTGCACTCAGTCAACTGGCTATTGACGAATTGTTATGCGTAAAGTATAATAAAAAAAAGGACGTGTTTATGAAAAAAGGTAAAATAATTGTTCTTAGTGTGCTTTTAGTGATTGTTATTGCCGGGTTTTCGGTGCTGGGATATTTAAAAATACCCAGAACTTTTGGGTTAGCGTTGCCTAATAGTGAGGTTATTTCCGTGAGTAGGCAAATTTTCCATAATGATAACTTTATTTTTCCAGAAGATACCCCCGATTACGAGGTGGAATTAAAAGGTGAGGAAAAAGAAGCTTTTATTAAAGACCTTTACAAAGTAAAATATAAAAGAGTGTTTGGCTACGAAGGGTATAAAATGTCTTTTAAAAATAGAAATTTTCATTATAAAATCGTTTACGAAGACGTAACGGTTTACGTGGGAAAAGTAAGAATGACTTATTGTACGGAAGACTCTCAAAAGTATATCAAATATTTGCCCCAAGAAGGCTTTAGCAATCTCGACAAATATTTTATTGAGAGAGTGTTTTAAAACAAATAGATATTCACTCACAAGGAAAGATTATATAAGTGCGGAACGGAGTGCGAAGCACTCATCTAAATTTGCACTAACGTGCAAGCTAAATTGGCTGTCGCCAGCTAAATTCCCTTCGGGAGCTAAATTCGCGTACCGCGAGCTTATGGTTGCAAATTTAATTTCGCTATGAGCATAGCGAATAATTTAGCTATTAAATGCAGAACGACTTTGCTCCGCTAAAGCAACGCAAACAAGGGGAAAGTTTAACGTTGCGCAAATAAAATAATTTTAATAGCCCTAAGGGGCACGTTGACCTTCCACACATTTTGTGCTTGATAAAAGAAAAAGGAGTTACAAAATGAGTGGATATGAATTTTTAAGCATTATAATATCATTGATTGAGATTGCGGTAATGGTACTTGCTTTAGATAAAAGTAACTCCT
>JAFQOO010000013.1 GCA_017403145.1 Clostridia bacterium | reverse complement strand
TTGACTAGCCTCTTAAAAACGCGTTAGTTTAGATGCTAGACGAGATAAAGAGAGAGTCCCAAAGGGTTGCTGTACTTGGGTACTGCGCCCTGCAGGGACTCTTTATTTAGTGAAGTATAGCGCTAAAATAACGCGTTTTTAGTACATGTCGGGATTACCACCCGGCATCATCGGCGCCGGAGGCTCGGGAATATCCGCTACAAGACTTTCCGTGGTTAAAAGGGTACTTGCTACGCTACTTGCATTTTGTAGTGCAGAACGTGTAACCTTGGTGGGGTCGATTATGCCACTTTCGAGCATATCGCAGTATTCGTCAGTGAGTGCGTTATAACCATAGGTTACGCTGTTTGCGTGCATAATATTGTTTATAACTACGCCACCGTCTACTCCACAGTTTTCGGCGATTTGTCTTATGGGAGCTTCGAGAGCTTTGATTACGATATTAGCACCGGTCTTATAGTCGCCAACGAGGTCTTGGGTTCCCTCTTTAACGGTTTTGATAACCGAAAGTAGGGCAATTCCGCCACCGGGAACGATACCTTCTTCAACAGCTGCGCGGGTTGCGGAGAGTGCGTCCTCGATGCGCATCTTGGTTTCTTTCATTTCGATTTCGGTTGCAGCGCCAACGTTGATAACTGCTACACCACCGCTTAGCTTTGCAAGTCTTTCTTGTAGCTTTTCGCGGTCGTAGTCGCTGGTCGATTGTGCGATTTGTCCCTTTATAACGTTTATTCTTGCACTAATTGCACTTTCGTCCCCTTGTCCGCCAACGATAGTGGTGTTATCCTTATCACTCTTTATAAGTCTTGCTCTACCAAGTTGATATAGGGATACGTCTTTTAGCTCCATACCAACTTCGCTACTTATAACTTGTCCGCCGGTTAGAATTGCGATATCTTCGAGCATAGCCTTTCTTCTATCACCAAAGCCGGGTGCCTTGACTGCTAGAACGTTGATTACGCCCTTTAGCTTGTTGAGTACGAGTGCGGTGAGTGCTTCGCCTTCGATATCGTCTGCAATGATAACGAGCTTTAGTCCGTTTTTCATTACTTGTTCGAGTAGGGGGAGTATCTCTTGGAGGGAGGATATCTTTTTGTCGGTAATCAAAATTACCGGACTATCAATAACCGCTTCCATCTTGTCGGGGTTGGTTGCCATATATGCGCTAGCATATCCGCGGTCGAATTGCATACCTTCTACAACTACGAGCTCGGTGGTCATACTCTTGCCTTCGTCAACGGTGATAACACCATCCTTGCCTACCTTTTCCATAGCATCGCTTATAAGCTTACCTACGGTTTCGTCGCCTGCGGAAATAGAAGCTACCGATGCGATTTGGCTCTTGCTCTCAACCGTCTTGGAGATTGCTTTTAGCGCTTCCGCTGCCTTTTCGGTAGCGATAGTGATGCCCTTGCGGAGTAGCATTGGGTTTGCGCCCGCTGCAACGTTCTTTAGTCCTTCACGGATGATTGCTTGGGCAAGTACGCTTGCAGTGGTGGTACCATCACCTGCAACGTCGTTGGTCTTTACACTAACTTCCTTTATTAGTTGTGCGCCCATATTTTCAAAGGGGTCCTTTAGCTCGATTTCCTTTGCAATGGTTACACCATCGTTGGTGATAAGGGGAGCACCGTATTTTCTTTCGAGAACAACGTTTCTGCCCTTGGGTCCAAGTGTGAGTTTAACGGTATTGGCTAGAGTGTTTACACCAACTTCTAGCGCTTTGCGAGCTTCTTCGCCATATTTAAATTGCTTTGCCATAACTTTCTCCTTATATTATAGAACTTTTGCGAGAACGTCGCTTTGACGAATGATAACGTAGTTTTCACCATCAATTTTGTACTCGCTACCAGCATACTTGCTGTATAGTATGGTATCGCCGACTGCAACAACCATCTTGATTTCTTTACCATCGATAACTCCGCCTTCGCCAACTGCAACTACTTTTGCCATTTGGGGCTTTTCTTGCGCAGAGGTGGGAAGATATAGTCCGCTAGCGGTGGTTTCTTCACTTTCAACGTGCTTGATTACTATCTTATCAAACAAAGGTACTAGTTTCATTTTTTGCTCCTTATATAAAAAATGATTTATTATTTTTGTCATAAAGTACTATACGCCGAGAAAATTAAAATACCTATAAAATATTTGTCGAATTTTGTAGAAGGTAACCTAATTTATCCACGTATGGTTTTGGCACTCTATTGGCTCGATTGCTAACTAGGGGAATTATAGCATAGTAAATGTGCTATTGCAAGTGCCTTTGCTAAAAAAAATCAAAATTGTTGTTGAAATTTGTTGCTTTATATGGTACCCTTAAATAAGTTAATATATTTAGTAGGTGAATTATGGATAAATGGGACGTAAGATTTATGGAAATGACAAGGCTTGTATCCACTTGGTCAAGCTGTTACAAGACTAACCGCCAAGTTGGTGCAGTGGTTGTAAGAGATAAAAGGATATTAACAACCGGCTACAACGGAGCCCCCGCAGGCGTAGAGAGCTGTAAGGAACGCGGAGAATGTCTACGCGAAAAGCTAGGAATAGCCTCCGGCACCCGTCAAGAAATGTGCTACGCAGTACACGCCGAGCAAAACGCCATTATCCAAGCCGCCAAGCTGGGAATTACCCTCGAAGGCGCCACCCTTTATTGCACCCATCAACCCTGTTCTATGTGTTCTCGTATGATAATCAACAGTGGTATCGTCCGCGTGGTTTACGAGCAAGGTTATCCGGATGAGTTTTCGTTAAGATTATTTAAGGAAGCTGGCATCCAAATCGAAAAATTTAATTAGACCGCGCTTTTGAGCGACCTACTGCACAAATAACAATCCCCACTCGGTCATTTACGTCTAGTAAACTCCCGTCGTGGGGATTATTTATTTGCTTGTATCTCATCTCAAAATCGCGGTCTAATTGTGCGAGGGTATTGGCAAAGAGATAGAATAAACTGAATAATATGGTTTTGGCACATTCTGCGTTCTGCATTTAATAGCTAAATTATTCGCTACGCTCATAGCGAAATTACTCACTACGTTCGTAGCTAAATTAAATTTGCAACCATAAGCTCGCGGTACGCGAATTTAGCTCCCGAAGGGAATTTAGCTGGCGA
>JAFQOO010000009.1 GCA_017403145.1 Clostridia bacterium | reverse complement strand
TGGGGCTTTAGTTCTGTGCTTCGATTGCTCTAACACTTCCCCTTAACCTTCCAGCACTGGGCAGGCGTCAGCTCCTATACTTCAACTTGCGTTTTCGCAGAAACCTGTGTTTTTGATAAACAGTCGCTTGGGCCTCTTCACTGCGGCCTCTTTCGAGGCTCCCCTTCTCCCGAAATTACGGGGTCATTCTGGAGAGTTCCTTAACAATGGTTCTCCCGCTCGTCTTGCAATTTTCTTGCCGTCTACCTGTGTCGGTTTGCGGTACGGGCTCCCTCTAACATATTTAGCAACTTTTCTCGCCAGCGTGAATTCATCTGCTTCGCTACTATTTTTCACTCCACATCATCGCCTAGCCTCAGGTAAGTGTACTTCACTGCTCACCAGCCTCACGATTTGTCCGCGACTATCCATCATCGCGGCCAGACTATCCTTCTGTGTCATTGCTTCATTTAACCGTCTTCGGAAGGTACTGGAATATCTACCAGTTGTCCATCAACTACGCCTCTCGGCCTCGCCTTAGTTCCCGACTAACCCTGGGGGGACGAACCTTCCCCAGGAAACCTTAGACTTTCGACGATGGAGATTCTCACTCCATTCTCGCTACTTATGCCGGCATTCTCTCTTGTATACAGTCCACGCCCGCTTCCGCTAACGCTTCAGCCCGTATACATTGCTCCTCTACCAATGCGCTACGCACATTCCTAAACTTCGGTGTACAGTTTTAGCCCCGATAATCTTCGGCGCTCCACCACTCGACCAGTGAGCTATTACGCACTCTTTGAATGTGTGGCTGCTTCTAAGCCAACATCCTGGTTGTTTCTGCAGTGAAACATCCTTTACCACTTAACTGTAACTTAGGGACCTTAGTTGTAGATCTGGGCTGTTTCCCTTTTGACAACGGAACTTATCTCTCGCTGTCTGACTCCCTGACATCACGTATCCGTAATTCGAAGTTTGATAAGCTTCGGTAAGTCGTGAAACCCCCTAGGCTATTCAGTGCTCTACCTTCGGTACGCTAATCAGAGGCTAGCCCTAAAGCTATTTCGAGGAGAACCAGCTATATCCGATTTCGTTTGGAATTTCTCCGCTAACCACAAGTCATCCCCGGGCATTTCAACGAACGTGGGTTCGGTCCTCCACAGTATCTTACTACTGCTTCAACCTGCTCATGGTTAGGTCAATCGGTTTCGGGTCTACGGCATGCAACTATTTCGCTCTCTTCAAACTCGCTTTCGCTTCGGCTCCAGTACTTAATACCTTAACCTCGCTACACACCGTAACTCGCCGGCCCGTTCTACAAAAAGTACGACACTACACTCATGCGGTGCTGTGTCTGCTTGTAAGCATAGGGTTTCAGGTTCTCTTTCACTCCCCTCCCGGGGTTCTTTTCACCTTTCCCTCACGGTACTATACTCTATCGGTCACTAGGTCGTATTTAGCCTTAGGAGATGGTCCTCCTGTCTTCCCACCGGATTCCTCGTGTCCTGTGGTACTCTGGATACACTCCACTCAATTTGTATTTCGCTTACAGGGATTTTACCTTCTTTGTCCCAACTTTCCAGTTGCGTTCAACTATACAAATTTGATGATTCTGAGTGTCCGTCACCCCAATTAATATCACTATTACTTGGTTTGGGCTCTTTCCCTTTCGCTCACCACTACTCAGGAAATCGATTGTTTTCTTTCTCTTCCTCCGGGTACTAAGATGTTTCAGTTCCCCGGGTTCCCTTCCATACACTATGTGTTCATGTATGGATACCTCAACGTTACTCGAGGTGGGTTCCCCCATTCGGAAATCTGCGGATCATAAGTCATTTGCACTTCCCCGCAGCTTATCGCAGCTTGTCACGTCCTTCTTCGGCGCCTAGTGCCAAGGCATCCACCCTACGCTCTTTATAGCTTAATCTCGTCTTAATCTTCGATTCAAAAGAACATTTTTTATTGTTTTAGGTTTTTCCTCAGCAAAATATCTCAGTTTCTTAATTCCAGCTTAACTATACGTTTATCGTATTACTCAAACTTTTATTCTTTTTCTTTAAGATATTTTTCTAGATTTTGTCTACTCTATCTGTATGCAGTTGTCAAGGTGCAAGGTCCATCTTTAATTAGATGGTAGGCTGAAGTGGACTCGAACCACCGACCTCGCGCTTATCAGGCGCGTGCTCTAACCTGCTGAGCTACCAGCCTATATTTGGTGGAGATATGCGGATTCGAACCGCAGACTTCCTGCTTGCAAAGCAGGCGCTCTACCAACTGAGCTATACCCCCATAGGTTTGTTTTTAAGGTGCGTTTATATACTATCGTTACGCGACAGCCTAGTTATAATAACACCTTATTATTTTATTGTCAAACTTTTTTAACAAATTTTTATAAAATTTTTATGAATTTTTTTTAACACTTTTTATATCGTTAAAAATCGTTATTTTTTTGACTTTTTAGGCGTTAGCTGTCGAGTATAGATATAAAAAAGAGAGCGCCTATTCGAAACGCTCTCTCTTATATTCGTTTTGTTTTATTATACTAAATCTTTTTGAAGTCTTTCCGTTGCAAGACATATCATAAAGATATAGAAGAGATTGCCTTTCTCGTGTATTCTAACTTGGTATACTTCTTCGTCTTGAGGTAGAGGAATTACGTTTGCTACCAAATCTTTACCATCGTAGATATCATAACCATATTCGCTGGGTTTTCCCCAAATGCTAAAGTTGAATGATTGCTTACCCTTTACGTTCTTGATGTATTGGTCGTCGCCCTTGTCAATAACGTTGGTGAAGAAAGAGAAATTATCTTTACCATTGCATACCATCTTAACTGCGCCGGGATAAACGGGATTGGGAGTAGCTATCGCCATAGTTGCAACGTTGCCTTCGAATGAAAGTTGAGCTACTTGGTCGCCTAGTTTGTTATAGATATAGTAACCGGAACTCAAATATGCAGCCTTGCAAAGCATATCGCCCATTTCGGTGCGGAGTGCGAAGTCCCCTGCTCTACCGTAAAGTTTCTTTAAAATTCTAAAAATCATAATACTACCTCACTAAAAGTAATTTTACAATAAAACGAAAAGTATGTCAAGACTAAATGCAATTGAATATACTAAACAAAGCCAAAAATATCGAATTTTATTAGGATAATATATAATATGTATCGCGTGCGCACACGTGCGCGCATAAATCACGGACAAAAAAAGAGAAACCATTCGGTTTCTCTTTTTATATTTAATGCGAAATGATTATCTCATCCTATTGCGTTCTGCTATAGCGGTAGTAACCTTTCTTTCGTACTTACTCATACCGGTAGTATCCAAAGGTTCGTCTTCCTCTATTTCTTCTAGCTTTTCTTTTTTACCGCCGTATTCCTTTAGACGGAGAGCAGCTACTGCAACAGCACTGAAGATTACAACTGCGCCCCAGATATATAGCCACTTACGTGCGGGGAAGATGGAGATAACTGCAAATAATAGGTTGTTGCTATCTAACCAAGCAGAGTTTTGGTAACCGTGCATACCACGAGCTTCAGCAGCGGGGGATAACATAATTTGGAATCCACCATCACGAATATCTAGGCCGATATAAATTTCTGCGCCTGCAAGAGCGGGGTCAGCTAGAGTTTCGTTAACGGTACCCAAAATTTCTGATAAAGGACCAGACAAAGTGGGAAGCAAGGTATCTAGAGGTAGACCTAAACCGCCTATTACACCGGATAAATCAATATTCATGGGAGTGCCTTGCATATCAAGGATGGTCCAATGGATAACGGTTTCTACTTCTTCGTTAGCAACGGGGGCTTTAAAGGTATTATCTCCGTCTGCATCAGTTACTATCTCCTTGGGAACCAAGTCTGCTTGTAGGTAGTAAAGAACTTCTTCGTTTACTTCTCTTTCGTTGAGGAGTAGGTGAACAAGAACGGGAATGGTCAAACGATTATCGTTAGCCATATTTAGCCAAGGACCATTGCTGGTGAAGGTCTTATATCCGTTGGTATCCATTTCAACGAAATTTTGCTTCATAAGCTTTTGAACTTCGGGAGATTGGTATCCAATTTCTAACCATTCTTCTTCGGTACGTTCTTCGGTAGAAAGGTTACCGTTTCTAACGTTCATCTTGATGAAATCGTCTAGAAGGCTACCATGTAAAACAGCTTGTGCGTTGTAGTCTTCGTGTAGTTGTTCAAACTTACGAGTACCTTGAGTTGCGGTTTCTAGAATATCGGGAAGAACGAAGGGGAGGTCAACTACTAGCCAAATACCTGCGGTCAATACGAAAGACATAATTACTAGAGTTGCAACACTCTTCTTAACTTTGTTATAGTTACCTTTATTCTTCTTGGAGTTTTTACCAGTTACGATAAAGATAATGGTGTATACGATAGCGATAACGCCTGCAAGGATAAGACCAACGTAGGGCCAAAAGCTATAGGTATCGCCTTGTTCATAGATAGTTAAACTGTTGTAAGCAACCAATGCAACGAGTGCAGGGAAGCCTATAATATATAATAAGGTTTTAAGAACTTTTTTCATTATAATTACCTCCCTTATTTTCTTACGACTGCAAGTTTTGCATATTGGTCGTCAATCTTTGCGGTGAACCAGTATGCTGCTAGCAAGCAGAACACGATAGATGCGCTCATCTTGAGAGCAATAGCGCGAACTGCAAACATGGGATAGAACTCGTTAATAAGTTCGGTTTGAGCATCCCAAATCTTGAAGGTCTTGATAAGGCCAGAAGCGGTATAAGGATTCTTGGTTCCAGACATATTATCAAGGTTCATCAAGCCAACGTTTTCGCCTACTAGAACAGCACCTACTTTACCACCATGAATGGTTCCATAGTAGTTAGCATATGCATATTCTTGGAGAGCATCATCTTCTAGGAAATAGAAAATGGGGTAAGTTGAGGGGGATTGATAGTTGGAGTATCCTTCGAGTAGTCCCATCAAATCGTCCTTGGTGATGCTATCTGCACCGGTGCCGATAAGACCTGCTAGAGTTTTACCAAGACCAAGAGCATTGATAGTTTCGATAAGTTGGTCAACGGTCAAATCTTCGGTTAGTAGAGTATCAAGATTTAAACCATCGGGAAGTTTTACAAGACCGGTACCAGTTAGAATATTCAACAAATCGCCTACTGCATCACAAGCGCCGAGGTTACCGCCGATAACGCTTGCAATAGCGTCTAGACGGTCGTCGGTAACGTAGAACTTCTTAGCATAACCATCTTCACCATATGCGAGTTCGTATTCGTCAGAAGAGGTAATATAGGTAAATCCTTCTTTCTTGAAGCTGGATTCACTTGCACCATTCTTATACTTGTTCCAATCGGAAGAGGGGTTGGTTTCTAGCTCGAGAAGTGCTTCTGCAAGAGCCATATCGATATCTTTACCTTCTGCTTCGTAAGCAAGTTTGTTGCTATAGTATGCTTTTTGTACAGCGATTGCTTGTTTCAAGCTGAATAGATAACCATCACTAAACATTCCGTTGGGGCTATAGTATGCTTGGTCTTCTTCATTGAGGGTTGCTTTGGAACCATCACCATTTCCACCATAATTTTTACCTTCCAATGCACCAGGGGCAAGGTTGAATACTTCGATATATTCATCGATATCATCATTGAGTTCCTCGGTAATCTCGGTATACTTAGTAATAGCTTTTTCGTAAGTATAGAAATCGGTTTCTTTTAGGCCTTCCTCTTCAACGTATTTGTCTACTAGAGCTTCATATTCACCTTTTAGCATAAAATCGGAATATGCAACGGGAGCTATGGTTATAACGGTAGCGATAAGTGCAACCCAAACAGCTCTTGCCATTCTATTCTTTCTGCAAATAGCTCTAAACAATAATTGAGCAAGAATAACGACTACCCACATTACTGCAGCGATGATAATTGCCATGTATGCACCCAAATCACTTGCCAAGTATGATTCTTGGATGGGTTTAGCGGTTAGCATTACCATGTGCACGAATAGAGGGAAGCCGAGTGCGTAAAATACGACTTGTAGTACGCGGAGGACGTTAATTTTTCTTCTAACTTTATCCATTTCGCAATCTCCTTCTTCTATTTTGTGTATCGAAAACGTTTAGATACGTTCATACTATTTAATTATATATAATTAGTGCGCGCGTGTCAATACCCTAAAAATTAAAATTTTATTATCCTTATATTTTCACAGCATAAAAAAAGCACCTTGCAAGGTGCTTTTATAAAATCATTTTTATTCCTTTAATTGTTTTTCAAGGGCGTTGATTGCCCTATTAAATAAACGTTTTCCTACCATTCTTCTACCAACGTAAATCAAACTTCCTTTTTTCCAACGAGTACAGGGCTCAATCATCATAATCATACCTAGATACATTCGTAAAAGATTTGCTCTAATAAGAATATTTTCCGTAACCTCAAAAGGAGTAATACTATTATATCCTTTGATTAAATATTCATTATTTTCAAACTTTTTAAATAGGTTAAGAGAAATAAAATCACCTACAGGGTCGCCCCACATAGCTCTCTCCCAATCGATTAGGCCTTGAAAATTATGTGTTTTTGAAACAAAGATATTACCCATCCATACGTCGAAGTGTACAAGTGAAGGGGTAACGACTTCTTTCAAATATGGACTTGCGTAAGTAAGAACGTTGTTGATACGATAGGTATCCAATTTAACGTCTAGAACGGTTGCGTCCGCAATAAGATTATTTATCATTTTCTTATAGGCTTCTTCCCAAGTTTCTTCTAAACCACATTGAGGATAACCAAAGCCTTCACCCTTGATTTTATGGAGCTCTGCAAGATTTGCACCTAGTTGATAACTAAATCTTTTCCTCTGATTGGTGGAAGGGAAAGCGTAGCCTAGTAGAGGTGCGTTGAGCGCTTCCATAATGAAATAGTCTACTCCGATTTTAGTACGCGTACTATCGCTAAACACTACTTCGGGACGCTTAACAGCACTACCTTCTAACTTGCTATAAAAATAAATTTCGGTATTCAAAATATCCTTTTCGTAACTCAAAACCTTTACTTCGGGACTAGAACCGAATTTTATAAAATATCTTTTATCACCACTCTTAATTTGAAAAATGGTATTAAATTCACCTGCTTCAACTTCTTTTATATTTTCTGCAATACCTACGCCCGATTCGTCAAAAAGTTTTTTAGCATCATATTTGCTGACGTTGGTCTTAGTATAACTTTCCATTTGATATCTCCGTAACTGAACAAAGTTCTATTACTATTATATGGTTTTTAGTCAAAATTTTCAAGTGATTTTAATATTATTGTTACGCAACATAAAGATTTAAGCTCTTTTTAGCCATTTTTGGGTACTCCAGAACGGGGTTTAAGTGCAATTTCTTTTTTAACGTTAACAAAAAACGGAATTTTGTTGAACGTAAAAGTCATAACACCTCCTAATACGATAGCTATAGCAGGTTGGATAAATTGCATTGGAAGATTGGCTATAGCCATTCCCCAACCATACACGAATCCTTCGAAAATAAAGTAACAAATTACCATTACTAAAGATGAAACAAGCGCCCCTATTACGTATCTAGCGACTTTCGTTTCCTTATAAAAAAACAAGCTTGCTATTAGGGCCATCAAGCCTTTAGCGACAAAAGTTATGGGCATATATATAACGTATCCTGCAAGTAAATCAGCAAGCATACTACCAATCGATGCGGAAATAACTGCAAATGGTAAAGGTAGAATATAGCTTGCAAGCAAAATGAATACGTCGCCAACGTGAACGTATCCTAAAGTTATCGGGAATTTTATAAACGACGTCGTAACGAATATAACTGCTGTAAAAAGTGCTGTTATCGTTATTCTTTTTACGTGTGTAATACCTTTCATAATTAAAACCTCAAAAAAATTATTGTTTTTCCATCTCATTAAAATAAACGTTAAGGGCTTGTTTAATACCATCTACTGCGCTGGAGGTTATTCCGCCGGCATAGCCAGCACCTTCTCCGCAAGGATAGATACCTTCGATGTTACTTTCGCCTCTATCGTTTCGTTCCATACGTATGGGACAAGAAGAATGGGTTTCGGGAGCAATAAAAAGTGCTTTTTCTTGGTCAAAGCCTTTTATTTTCCTACCAAAAGTTTCCATTCCTTCTTTGATACTCTCACAAACGTACTTGGGTAGTAAAGCGTTAAGATTTTCCCCATTTATACCCGGAAGATAGGAAGAAATTATTTCGCCGGTGCTTGACTTACCTCTAACAAAATCACCATAATACTGCGCCGGTGCTTTATAACCACCGCCCGCTATTCGATAAGCATCTCTTTCCAGCTCTTTTCTAGCTCTAAAACCACCGAATAAATCGCCACCAAAATCTTGTGGATTTACAGAAACCAATACTGCGGAATTTGCATATTCGCTATCACGTGCTCTATTGGACATACCATTGGTAATGATTGTTCCTTCTTCACACGACGAACAAACCACTTCTCCGCCGGGGCACATACAGAAAGTGTATACCCCTCTTCCATTTGAAACGTGAGTGCTCAATTTATAATCAGCAGGTGGGAGCAATCTATAACTATCGCCATACTGTGCGTAATCTATAAATCGTTGCGAGTGCTCCACCCTAACACCAAGTGAAAACGGCTTTGCGCTCATAAGCATACCACGATTGTGTAGTAGCGTTATAGTATCTTCGGCACTTTGACCAATAGCAAGTATAAGATAATCTATTTTCTCAGTTTGGGTTCCGTTAATAACAATTTCGGTAATCTTATTTTCTACAATTTTAATATCAGTTAGCTTGGCGTGAGTAACCAACGTTGCACCCAGCTCCTTTAACCTAGCACGCATATTTTTAACTACGCTTCGTAGCACATCGGTACCTATATGAGGTGCGCTTTCGTATGCAATATCACTTGGTGCGCCTGCTTTAATAAGTTCCCCAAAAACTACAGCTGTATACTCTTTGCTGATACCACTATTTAGCTTTCCATCGGAAAACGTTCCGGCTCCACCCTCTCCAAATTGCACGTTGGTTTCGGTATCAAGCACTCCAAAATTACGAAGTCCTTCTATCTTTTGTACGCGCTCTTCTACGCTTCCGCCTCTTTCTATTATAATAGGTTTGAAGCCAAGCTCGGCTAGAGTAAGCCCCGCAAAAAGTCCCGCAGGTCCAGAGCCTACTACCACTACTTTTTTATCGGTCGAAATGGGCTTAAATCCTAACTCTTTTATAGTACTAGGTGGTAAAACGTATTCCTCTGCTCTAATACCTTTATTATTTTTTAGTTCGACCGCAACGTTAATAACGTATAAAATATTGTTTTTATAACGCGCATCAATGCTTCTTGAAAGTATCACCACTTTTTCAAGATTGTTTTTATAGGTATTGAGCTTTTTCAAAACCGCCTTGCTTAGGTCCTCCTGTGTGTAACCTATAGGCAATCTTATGCCATTGATTCTATACATTTTCTCCTACTGCCATTCCACTCGCCACAGCCCACATTACGTTATAACCGCCACACTCGCCATCAACGTCAAGCACTTCGCCACTCGCGTATAAACCTTTGCATAGTTTGGATTCTAACGTTAATATATCAAAATCTTTAACAGCCAATCCTCCACTCATAACTTGAGCTAGCTCTACGGAACCTAGTTTTGCATTATCAAGAACGTAGCACTTGATTTTTTCAACCATTTTATTTATATCGTTGCCGGTAGTTCTACGTATGTTGTTGACTATCTCTTTATGGAATATACCTTCTATACCGTCAAGTTTGCGTACCACGTCTCGACATTCATCGATAGTATACTCCGGCATCAAATCAAGGGTTAGCCTTGCGTTTTTATAATTTATGCGGGCAAGCTTTTGCGATAGGTTAAATATAGCTGTACCCGATACCCCGTTATCTTTAAAAATAACCTCGTCGTAACATTCACCGACAAAACGATTATCGGCAAACAATTTAACCTTTGCTTTTAGCCTTACTCCGCGCAAACCTTTTAGGTTATCGTTCGCAGTCAGCATAGGCACCAATGCTGGTCTTAGAGCGCTATTTAGGTGCCCAAATTTTTCGTATAGGTAACCGCTATCCGCGCCAAACGTTGCGCGAGAACCGGTTGCAAGCAACACCTTTTTGGCTCTATACCCGCAAACCTCGAACCCTTTCTCTATTCTTTTAGCTTCGGTATTCAAAACGATTTCAACACCAAGTTTAGTTAACTCCTCTCTTAGCGCGTTAAGTACGCTAGATGCTTGTTCGCTATATGGATAGTACCTACTATCCACCTCTTTCGTTAACAATCCTATGCTTGCATAAAAAGATAGTTGTCTTTCAAGCGAATATTGTTTTAAAATGGGATAAACGAAATCGGTATTGTATTTATTCTCAACCGGCATAATGTTTGCCATATTGCATTTACCATTACCGGTAGCAAGCAATTTTTTCCCAATCTTATCGTTTTTTTCTAGCATAATAACGCTCTTACCGCGCCTTTTTGCGATAATAGCAGATACCATTGCACTTATTCCGCCACCTATAATTAGTAAATCGTACATTTTTCCTTAGCTGTCCAAAATATAATAACTATTCTTTTTTAAATAAAAACCCGTTTTTCACAGGTTTTTATCGGTTATTTTGAATTTAGCATTGCCTCTATTAATGGTAACTTTTTACCACTGAGGAACCTTACCATAGCACCTCCGGCGGTACAAACGTAGCTAACGTCTTTCAAGTCGATAAACTTGCTTGCCGCAGTAACGGTATCACCACCACCGATAACAGAGTATGCACTACTCTTTGCTATTGCATTCCAAATCTTATCAGTGCCATAAGCAAACATCTCGTTCTCGTATACACCTGCAGGTCCGTTTACAAATATAGTTCCCGCACTTTGAATGACTTCTTCAAATATCGACACCGATTTTGAACCAACGTCCAGCAACATTGCAATGTCGTTAGGCAACTCTTCAAGTGATATTTCTTTTCTCTCGCCATTGCATTCATAAGCAAAGTCTACGGGCAATACGAATTTGTCGCCATAATCTTTAAGCAATTCTTTTGCCTGCTCAACGAACACGAGTAAATCACGGTCTTTTAACCAACTTTCATAAGCCTTGCCAACCTTTATACCTTGAGCAAGACGCATAACGACACCCGTTACTCCACAAGCAACTATTTTATCAGCAACTCCGTCCTTGAGAACCTTTCCCATCATACCGAAAGCATCGCTGATTTTAGCACCGCCAAGAACGAAAACCAAGGGCTTATTTGCCGAAGTCATAACACTATGCAGTGCTTCGTACTCCTTGAAGAATAGAGGACCTGCGTATGAAGGCATTAGTAGTTCAAAGGCAACCATACTAGGAGCATTGCGGTGTGCTGCCGAGAAAGCATCATTAACGTATATATCAAATAGAGGTGCCAATCTTCTTACTAGATAGGTATTGAGCATATCCTCTGCTTTTAGCTTAACGTCTTTTTCAAAGGTAGAAACCTCTTCTGCCAAGTAGCGCAAATTGCCTAGAAGAACAACCTCTCCTTCTTTAAGCTCTCTAACTTTTTGTAGCGCATACTCACCGCAAACGTCGTCGATATACTCGACTTTGATACCGCTTATTTCGGTAAGCCTTTCTGCGTGCGGAGCCATAGACATAAGGTTTTGGTAATCCAAAGTGTCCCCTTGGTGTGCTATAATCGCAACTTTTGCGCCACCATCAACCAAATACTTTAAAGTAGGAACGGTTGCGTTCAAGCGGTTGTCGTTAACTATTTTTCCGTTTTTAACGGGAGAGTTTATATCGGGGCGGAAGAGTACGGTTTTACCCTTAACGTCCACCCCTATTATAGATTTTATTTTTACTTCTTCCATTTTCCTATACCGAGATATTCGTTAGTCTTTTCGGTTGCCTCTTTAGAGGTTTGTTGCATTCCCATAACAGCTCTGATACCATCCATAGTTTCGGGAATGGTAACTGCTTCTTGGGGAATATTGATAGCGTACATAATGCTATCGCCGGACTCAACTATACTATCTTCCCAAAGTGCAATTTCGTACATATCGCCACGAGGATTGCCGAGGTCTCTTGCATATCTAAATAGACTTGCGTTGCCGAGGAAGCCATCTTTGATAGAAACTATACGGATACGAGGATGCTTCTTGAATGCTTCAAGAGCCATTTCCTTAGTAATCTTTTGTTTACCGGTTGCAACTACGGTAATGATATGTCCGTGAGTAATAGGAGTATGAACCAAGATACCGGTTGCCTCTACGTGGGGCATAATGGTCATTAGGTCGACAGCTTGATGAGAAGGTGCCTTGTCAATTTGTAAAGCATTTGTTAGACCTCTATGATAATCACCGGGGTCAGCTACTCTACGAATGATGGTGATAGCAACTCTTTCGATACCAAATTCTTTATCCAAGCAGTCAACGCTACGAATAAGACCGGTAGTGTTACAGGAGGTGAGCTTTAGAAAATCTTTATTCAAGCCCTTTTCATAGTTTGCATATCCGTGGAAGAATACGTCTGCTACGGAATTCTTTTCGCCACCTTGGAAAATAGCTTTTTTACCAAGTCTTTCATATAGCTCTTTATTTTTTGCGCCGATACCACCGGGAGAAGAATCTAGAACAACGTCGCATTGTTTTACCATATCTTCCATAGTTCCACTCACGGGAATACCCAATGCGTCGAAATCTGCACGTCTATCTTCGTTTGCAAGATATAGGTTATAGGGCATACCCTTTTCGTAAAGTGCTCTAACTGCAAGAGTGGGAGCAACGTCGGCAACGCCAACTAGTTCCATATCGCCTTGGCGTGCAACACCGTCAGCAAGACGTTGACCGATTACACCATAACCGGCTACACCAACTTTAATTTTAGCCATAACAATCTCCTAGAATATTTAGTTTTTGATAATAACTCTTTGAGTTACTTTTATTAGTGCTTTTTGTGATACAAGAAGTCGAGTATTACTGCAGCAACAATCATCAATGAATCTTTTGCGCCATTTACGTCGATATCATAGGTATCTGCTACTTTGAAAACGTGCTTTGAAATTTTAGCAACTTGAGGACCATTCTTATCTCCTTCGTGAACGTAGAAAGTCCAATTGGAGCCAACTCTACCAATAATCATATAATCGCCAAAGGTGTCGCTAGAAATCTTAATCTTCTTGCCAACAAATGAGTATTTAACTGCTATGGTTGCAAGCTCGCCACCACTCTTATCTTCGCCCTTGTAAACCTTGAACTTGGGATATCCTGCCCAATGAATCATATTTTTACGAACGAAATATAAGGGTTTGCCCGAAGCGGTTTCTAACCAGAATTTTTTTGGAATAGAAATCATTTTGCTTCTACAAGTATAACGTGCGCTACCGCTAGAATCGGTAATATCGAAACTATCGTTAAGTGCAAAATATTGTTGTCTAATTTGATAACGTGCCATATATGTTCTCCTTTTTTTGAAGATTAACGCGCATATGCGTTTTATTTATATAATACTATCACACACGCGCGCAAAATGCAATATGTAATTTTAAATTATACGTTTTGGTCGTGAAGCTTTTTATATTTCCCGTTCAAAGCAATCAACTCGTAATGCGTTCCTCTTTCTACGATTTCTCCGTCTTCTATTAGTAATATTTGGTCGGCGTTTCTTATGGTAGAAAGTCTATGAGCAATTGCAATAACCGTATGATTACCACACAAACTATTGATTGCTTGTTGGATTTGTTTTTCCGTGGTACTATCAACGGATGCAGTCGCCTCGTCAAGTATAATAATGGGTGCTTCCCTAAGCATTGCACGAGCAATAGCTATCCTTTGCTTTTGTCCGCCACTCAGTTTTAAGCCACGCTCTCCCACCTTGCTTTCATAGCCATCCGGCATATCCAAAATTTCGTCATTTATCTGCGCTTTGGTAGCTGAAGCTACAATTTCTTCCCTTTTTGCGGACGGTCTTGCATAAGCAATGTTTTCCGCTACGCTACCATTAAATAGGAAAGTATCTTGTAAAACAGGCGCGATATTAGAACGCAAGCACTTTAAAGTTAGGTCTTTGATATTTACTCCGTCTATAAAAATATCTCCACTATCCGGTTCGTAAAAACGGGGGATAAGTTGGGTTATCGTCGTCTTTCCCGCGCCCGTTGCGCCAACAAGTGCTATGGTCTCACCCGCCTTGCAACTAAAGGAAATATTTTTTAGCACAGGGGTTCCGTCTAAATAACCAAAGGATACGTTTCTAAACTCAATATCGCCTTTTACCCTACCTACGTCAATTGCATTTTCGCTATCCTTGATTTCAATGGGGGTATCTAAAATTTCGAGCACGCGCTCGCCCGAAGCTAAAGCAGTTTGTGCGCTTTCTGCTAGTTTTCCCAATCCCTCTATGGGCGCAAATAACAATGAAAGGTATAGTAAGAATGCAACCACACTTTCAACGTCTATATTGTTTTGATATGCTAGTAGTCCGCCTACTCCCACGACCATTACGGTTGCTAGGGAAGAGGTGAACTCGATTAGAGGATGGAAAAATCCCGATATTTTAAGTGCCCTTATGATTGCCACGCTATGCTTTTCGGTCGCGACCCTAACGTCCTCGTGCTCGTGCTCTTCTTGACCAAAGGCTTGTATTTCGTGTATGCCGGAAAAATTATCTTGCATCTCGGCGGAAATTTCACCGGTAACTTTTTGCGCCTTTCTAAAATTGGGGCGAACATTCTTCGTATAGTAGACGCCGGCCAGTGCAACGAATGGTACTATTATCATTGCTAGTAGCGCAAGCTTCCAGTTTATGGTAAGCAACATAACCAGCACACCGACAAAGGTTATAACGTTGGTTATGCTTTCGGGTATAACGTGTGCATATAGCATTTCGAAGTTGGCGGTATCGTTTACAACGCGCGACAATAAATCGCCCGTTTGCTTATCGCTAAAATAGCTCATAGAGGACGATTGTATATGGTCGTACACTTTAACACGCATATTGTTTACAAGGCGCCAAGCTGCAATATGTAACATATACGTAGAAATAAACCTACATATTAGTTTTACCGCATAAAGTCCCAGCAAGGAAAAAGCCAAAACAAGTATGGTATTCAAATCCTCACTACCCACGCCTCCGGAAACTATACCGGTCATAGCCGACAGCAGTCTTGGTGCAGCTAGCGTTACCAAGCTCGTTAAAATTACCGCTACGATTCCTACGACGTAGTACCTTGTGTATTTCTTTGCTTCTTTACCTAATCTAAATAACACTTTCATAACTAGATTATACCACTAAGAAATTGAATTTCCAAACACTTTTTACGCTCGCGCGCGCAAAATATTTATTTAATAATTTCTTATTATTTGACTATCGCGCACTGGTGTGATATATTAGTATAAATATTTGTGCCCACCAAGGAGTAGAGAATGGATACCTATTTACCCGAGATTTTTGGCTCGTTAGTCTTTAACGACAAAGTAATGAAAGAAAGACTTAGTGCAGAAATCTATAATGCTTTGCAACAAACTATCAAAGAAGGAACTCCTTTAACTATTGATATTGCAAATGCTATAGCTAGCGCTATGAAAGATTGGGCGCTCGAAAATGGTGCAACCCACTATACTCATTGGTTCCAACCTATGACGGGAATTACCGCCGAAAAACACGATAGTTTCCTAGACGTAAACAAACAAGGCGAAGTTATAATGAAGTTCGGTGGCAAAGCTCTCATTAAAGGCGAGCCCGATGCTAGCAGTTTTCCAAGTGGTGGTTTGAGGGCCACTTTCGAAGCACGTGGATATACCGCTTGGGACCCCTCCAGCTATGCCTTTATTAAAGACGGAAGCCTTTGCATACCTACTGCATTCTGCTCGTATGGTGGCGAGATACTCGATAAAAAGACTCCCTTACTACGCAGTATGGAAGCCCTAAACAAGCAATCTTTAAGAATACTAAGATTGTTTGGCAACACCAAAACAACCAAAGTAAACGCAACCGTTGGTGCCGAGCAAGAATACTTTTTGATAGATAAGAAGATTGGCGAAAAGCGCCTAGACATAATACATTGCGGTAGAACGCTATTCGGTGCAAAACCTCCCAAAGGTCAAGAAATGGAAGACCACTATTTTGGTGCTATCAAGCCTAGAGTTTCTACATTTATGAAAGAGCTAGACGATATGCTTTGGAGACTTGGCGTTCTTGCAAAAACCAAACATAACGAGGCGGCTCCCGCACAACACGAGCTTGCACCTTTGTTCACCACGGTCAACCTTGCTACCGACCAAAACCAACTTACTATGGAGCTTATGAAAAGTATAGCTCAAAAGCACGGTATGATTTGTATGCTTCACGAAAAGCCTTTTGAAGCTGTAAACGGTAGCGGTAAGCACAACAACTGGTCCCTTTCTACCGATAATGGTATCAACCTTTTGGAACCCGGCGAAACCCCTTACGAGAATGCACAATTCCTACTATTCCTAACCGCAGTTATCAAAGCAGTAGACGAGTATCAAGACTTGTTGCGTTTGAGTGCGGCAAGTGCAGGTAACGACCATCGTCTAGGAGCAAACGAAGCGCCACCCGCTATTGTATCTATCTTCCTCGGCGACGAACTAACGGATATATTAGAAGCGGTACAACACCACGCAACCTATAAGGGTAAGAAAAAGTCTACTATGCAAATTGGCGTATCTATGCTTCCCTCTTTCCCGCGTGATACTACCGACCGCAACAGAACTTCACCTCTTGCTTTTACCGGCAACAAGTTCGAATTCCGTATGCTAGGCTCTAGTTTTAGTATCGCTTGCACTAACTATATAATGAACGTTATAGTTGCCGAAGCACTTTCCCAATTTGCCGACGTGCTTGAAAACACCGACGATTTCCATAAGTCTCTTAACGAGCTTATTGCCAAAACCTATAAAAAGCATAAGAGAATTATCTATAATGGCAACTCATACTCACAAGAATGGGTAGATGAAGCACAACGACGCGGTTTATCCAACCTAATATCAACTGTTGACGCAGTTCCTCACTATACCGACGAAAAAAACGTTAAATTGCTAGAAAAACACGGCGTTTTATCCAAAAATGAAATATATTCCAGAACGGAAATACTTCTAGATATCTATTCTAAAACTATAAATATCGAAGCATTGACTATGCTTGATATGGCAAAAAAACAAGTACTACCCTCCGTTCTTGCCTACGAAAGAAAACTTGTAGAAATGGCACTCAACAAAAAGCGCCTAGATGAAAGCATAGACCGCTCGGTTGAAATCGATTTGATAAATCGTCTTTCTGCTCTAGCTAAAAACCTTTATGCAAGTATCGATAAATTGGAAAGTGATACCTTGTCAACCAGCAAGGGCAACAGCAGTCTAGAGATAGCTCGTTTCTATAGAGAAAAGGTATTCTTTGATATGAAAGCACTACGCGATGATTGTGATAAGTTAGAAAACTTGGTTGATAAAAACGATTGGCCATTCCCAACTTACGCAGACTTACTATACTCTATAAAATAGGTGAAATAATGGAACGTGTACAAAAGGCTAAAGATTTATTTTTACAAGGTTACAATTGCGCACAATCGGTAGCGATAGCGCTAGCGGATACCGTAGGAATGAGCGAAGAAGATATGAAAGCTCTATCCAACCCTTTCGGCGGTGGCTTTTGTCGTTTGAGAGAGGTTTGCGGTGCAGTTAGCGGTATGCTAATGATACTAGGCCTAAAACACAAAGAAATGGATAAGCTTGCTATGTACAAGCTAGGACAACAAGCAATAAAAGAGTTTGAAGAAACTTGTGGTTCCTATTTATGTAGAGACCTAATTAAGGCAGATGCAAACGACAACTCTCCCGTCCCTAGCAAACGCACCGAACAATACTATGCAAAACGCCCTTGCCTTGAACTAGTGGCAATCGCAACCGAAATTGCAATAAAATATTAGTAGAAATCAAATAAAAGGAAGATATAGTTATGACAAGATTTATAGCACATCGTGGTTTATCTAACCTCTATTACCAAAACAGCGAAAAATCTTTTAAAGCAGCGGCTGCTAGCTCATTCTTTTGGGGAATAGAAACCGACGTATGGTTTACTTCCGACCAAAAATGGGTATGTTGCCACGACAACAATCCTTTCGCCGATGAAAGCGTTTCGGTTTCCAAAATTACGCTTGAGGAAGCCCTAAAGCTACCTATGAACCTAAATAAGGTTGGTAGTGCTAAGATAGAAGGCGAAAGCTATATTTGCACTTTTGAAAACTATCTAAAGATTTGTAAAAGTGGCGACAAGGTTCCGGTTATCGAGCTAAAATGTATACCCTCTCGTAACCAACTAAAAGACCTAATTAGGATAATCGAAGAAATTATTGGTATAGAAAACGTAGTATTTATTTCCTTCCACTATATGAATATGGCAAGACTACGTTCTATTAACAAAAAGATTAGATTACAAGTTCTTGGTAGATACCCTGCTAGCGGAAGGGCATTCCTTAACAAAGGTTACGATATAGACTTGATGTTTGTTTTCTGCCCCGGCTATATAATTAGAAAAGCACACCGTATGGGACACGAAGTAAACCTATGGACGATAAACCATCTACCCGTTGTTCGTCATTTTATGTACCTCGGTGTTGACTATATCACCACCGACTGCGATTTTGGCGGTAAGATTTAACGAACCTCTAACAACAAACACTATTAACTAAAACAAAAAAGGCTCGCAATAGCGAGCCTTAATTCTTATAATCAAAAACTATTTTTTCTTACCCCAACCAGAGTAATCAAATCCGGTTGCTTGGGGATTGGGCTTAATCTTTAATTGTAGTCCACCGTTTTCGTCAGCGGTAAAGGACATAGTGGGATTAAGTTGGAACTTGGGAATGGGCATTTGAATGGGGCAACTAAACGCTTGGTTAGAAGAAAGACGATATTTTTTACCACCGTATTCTATAATTTGACCATCTAATGAATTATGCTCAGGAGCCTTATAATTTGCCATAATACACCTCTCTCACAAATATATATTTATTCTATCATAAACAATATGATAATTCAAGAGTAAATATTTATTTTTTTGATTTTTTTAGTCGTTGGTATAAGTTTCCAATTTTATATCACCGGCGCCATACTTTTTAAGATAACGTTTAAAGAGTTTTACGGGGTTAAGATACCACCTTTCCATATGCTCTTTCGACGTGCAAAGCACCATAACGTCAGCGCCTAGCTCCTTTGCCTTTGGGCAAGAAAATTCGGCGTTTTGTTTTGTCGTTAACGATTTATCTTCCTTGATGATAACCGATGCGGGTATGCCGGCATTCAAAAGGTATTCTTCCATCTTGTCTGCTTCGGCAACTCCTGCTTTAGGATTTGCTATTCCACCCGATACTATAATTTTATCGGGCGCAAATTCATTGTAGTACTTTACACAAAGGGAAAGTCTAAGTTTCATCTTGTCCGATAAAGTACCATCATCGTTCATTCTGTTTCCTAATAATACGAATACTTTCATAGCTTAATTAAATTCAAACCTGTCTCTTTATCAAATTCTCTTTCTACGATTATATCAAAAATATCTATAATCAACTCTGCGGTTGCACTAATATAAATTTCGTTAACGTGTCCGCCATATACTCTATCAAGCGAGGCAAACGAACCGTGAATATGTGCGTATGGCTTTCCATTCATTCTACTTAGGTTACCCGAAAGTGATAAAATTTCCATATCCTCTCTAACGCAATTCTTTGTGTATTCTTTAGTATTTGCATTGAAAACACCTATGGTTACGTTATCGGTTGCACCAATACCACTCACTCTACCGCTCTTAATATCAAGCTTATCGATAAGTGCTAAAAGCGAAGAAATTACTTCTTCTCCCTTTTGCATTCTTACTATAGCAACGTTACCTTGAACTTTATATTCCATTATGCTATTTCTCTCAAAATCTCGATTACGATAGTCAACATACGAAGTACGTGGAAAGGTCCTTTATAGGTATGACCTTTGCAAGGGGGCTCAGTAGGTTTACCATCACGACGAAGGTATCCGTACCACTCGCCATATTTGAAGTCGCTAAAGTGGTCGAAGGCATATTCTACAACCCTTTCGAAAATCGAGAAATACTTTTCGTTACCCGTTTCCTTATATAGCTTCAAGGAAGCAATAATTGCTTCGTTATGGGGCCACCAAAGCTTCATATCGTGCTCATAAGCTTCTACGGGGAAACCTTCGAAATCTTTAAAGTATAAAATTCCTCCGTACACCTCGTCCCATCCGAACTCAAAAGCGGTATCAAACACGTTTTTAGAGAAGTTCAGCAGTTCCTCGTCTCCGCTATACAATGCTTGGTCTAGTAAGAACCAACTAAGCTCGATTGAATGTCCGGGGTTAACAACCCTAGCCCCTGCGCTTTCACGGAAATACTCTCCGTTGATACCAATGCTTTCTAACATAAAGCCTGTGCCTGCAACGTTAAAAGCTTTGATATCTTCTACAAGCTCTTTTGCAACCTTATCATAATAAGCAATCTTCTCTTTATCACTATCTCTCAATACGCAAGTAACGTTTAGGAGTATCATAGGAAGATTTAGCGCCTTGCTATCACGAGTACCGGGTACGCATTTAGGGGTGATTTTATAGGGGTCGCTAGATGGATTACGATACATTTCTAAGCAAAAATCATAATACTTTCTAGCATTATTTAGACATTCAACGTCGCCGGTCGCTTTATAATACTCTGCACAAGCAATAATGTAGAACGTTTCGGAGAACATATATCTTCTCTTACGAAGAGGCTTACCATCGGCGGTAACCGTGAAATACATTCTTCCATCTTCATCGATACAGTGTGCGTTTATAAAATCTATGCAAGACTTAGCTACTGGCAAATATTCCTTTTTGCCAAAAGCATTTGCCATACGTGAAAACATATAGCCTGCTCTGCCTTGCATCCACACGCCCTTATCGGTGGAATAAATTCTTCCCTCTCTATCAAGGCTAGTGTACATACCGCCATTTACGGTATCGTATCCGTTTTTTAGCCAGAAAGGTACGCAACTTTCAAACAACTCTCTTTCAAACAAATGTAAGTAATCTTTCTTTTCCATAGCGCTATTATACTACATAAATACTTATATTTCAATAACTATTTTTATTATTCGCCCTAGTCTGTTGACAAATTTTTAAACTTTTGATATTATCTTAAACAATTACAATCTACAAGGAGGTTAACTATGTTGAAGCAACCCATTCCCACAAAAATATATTTATCTGAAGAAGAGATGCCCAAAGCTTGGTATAATCTCCGCGCAGATATGGAAAAGCTACCCCCTCTACTAAACCCCAAGACTCGTAAGCCTTGCACCCAAGAGGAACTTGAAGCTATTTTTTCTAAAGGTTGTGTAGCACAAGAACTAAACGATACCGATAGATATATCTCTATCCCCGATGACATCAGGGACTTTTACACTATGTATCGCCCCTCTCCCCTAGTTCGTGCTTATTGGCTTGAAAAAGCTCTTGGTACCCCTGCTGAAATATACTACAAGAGTGAGGGAAACAATACTTCGGGCTCACACAAGTTAAATAGTGCCGTTGCGCAAGCATACTATGCAAAAAAAGAAGGTATCACCTCTCTTACGACCGAAACAGGCGCCGGTCAGTGGGGTACCGCTCTTTCTATGGCTTGTGCATTCTACAACATCGACTTAACGGTTTATATGGTTAAAGTAAGTAGCGAACAAAAACCTTTTAGACGTGAGGTTATGCGCACTTACGGAGCAAACGTAATTCCCTCTCCCTCAGAAACCACCAATATCGGTCGAGAAATTCTCAAAAAGCACCCCGGCACCGGCGGTTCTCTCGGCTGTGCAATTAGTGAAGCTGTAGAAGTTGCAACTAGCACTCCTAACTGTCGTTACGGACTAGGTTCTGTACTAAACCACGTACTTCTACACCAATCCGTTATTGGTCTAGAAGCAAAAATCGCACTTGAAAAATATGGCGTTAAACCAGATATCATCATAGGATGCGCAGGCGGTGGCTCCAACCTCGGTGGACTTATCGCGCCCTTTATGGGCGAAAAGCTAAGAGGCGAACAAGATTATAGATTTATAGCTGTAGAACCAAAATCCTGCCCCTCGTTGACTCGTGGTAAGTACGTATACGACTTTGGTGATACCGGTAGAATTACGCCCCTAATGAAAATGTACACTTTGGGACACGACTTTATCCCCTCTGCAAACCACTCCGGCGGTCTACGTTATCACGGAATGAACCCCGTTATAAGCGCCCTATACGACCAAGGTCATATGGAAGCAACGTCGGTTGAACAAACTCGAGTTTTCGAAGCTGCAACGTTATTTGCTAAGACCGAAGGTATCTTGCCCGCTCCCGAATCCTCTCACGCAATAAGAGTTGCCATCGACGAAGCTCTAAAATGCAAGGAAAGCGGAGAAAAAAAGGTTATTCTCTTTGGACTTACGGGCACGGGATATTTCGATTTAACTGCGTATAAAAACTTTAACGATAAAACGATGGTTGACTACGTTCCCACCGATGAAGAAATAGAACAATCACTTGCAAAAATTCAAGATTAAAGTTATAAAGATACTCCTAGCGAGTATCTTTTTTATTTCTTATTATAGAAATAATATTTTTTGTATTGTACAAATAATAGGTTGAATTTATCCTAAAAATATTCTATACTATATTTATAATCAAAAAAATGGAGATTGAATATGGAACTGAATACTAATCAAATAGTTTCTATTTCGGAAGCAAACCAAAACTTTTCTAAAGTAGCAAGGCTTGTTGATAAAGTTGGTGAAGTTGTTATATTCAAAAACAACAAACCCAAATACAAGATTATCGATATAGAAAACGAAGTTACCATCGAAATGAGCGACGATGAAAAAATAGACTTCGTTGCAAATAGAGTGCTAGAGCAATATAGAAGTGCATTTGAGGAATTGGCAAAATGATAAAGTTAAGTCAAGAAAAAGTTTTATTACTGCACGAAATTATCACTAGAGAAACGGGTGGCGATGCGAGCGTACGCGATTATGCCTTGCTTGATAGTGCCCTAGCCTCTGCATTCCAAACCTTTGACGGACAAGAGCTTTACCCCACCAAGGAAGAAAAAGGAGCTCGCTTGGGATACTCGCTTATTTCCAACCACGCATTCGTTGATGGTAACAAAAGGATAGGAATGTTCGTTTTATTGGTTTTCCTAGAAGTCAATGGCATAAAGTTACGTCCTTCAGTAGACGACGTAGCTCGCGTAGGGCTTGCTGTTGCTTCGGGAACTATGAAATACGACGAATTATTAGAATGGATTATTACCAACAAATAATTCTGTTTTATAGCTTATTAAAAAATAAACTCCGCTAATCCTACGAAAAGCGGAGTTTTTATTATTACCAATATCCTATTTCTTTTTTAACATATACCAATATCCGTTGGGGTTATTGGGTATGGGTTCTTTGTGTTCTACGTATTCGGGTAAGAAGGGTAACAACTTTGCCATAAGCTGAGAAATATTTTTTGAATCGTAGTTTTCGGGAATAAAGTCTGCAAATTGACGTTTCATACGACTACCTATATTGCTATAGTATGCGACGCCTTCTTCGGAGGACTCAATGTCGTTTTCAATAATATTTTTAAGTGCGGAAAGCTTTTCTTCCTCTAGTATGCAAACAGGCTTTTTAGGTGTGTTGTTCTTGGTTCCATTCTTTTTGTTTTTTGTGCTCTTGTTTGCCTTAGAGGTATCCTTTTTGTCAATTTTAGTAGCCTTAACTTCCTTAACCTCTTCCTTAACTTCTTCCTTGATTTCCTCAATGATATCTTGGGTTTCTTCTTCTATACTTTCGCCAAGATATACAAATTCGGAAAATGCGTTAACGAATTCTTGTATCGCCCTACTCCTCTCGCCCATACCTATAACTTCTTTATTTTGCTCGCGAAGTTCTTGTGCTAGACGGGTGAAATCGGAATCGTTAGAAACCAAACAGAAGGTCGTTACGTAGGGCTTTTCGTACAAGATTTTCATTGCTTGGATAGTTAGAGCTATGTCCGAAGTATTCTTACCTACTACGTAGCTAAATTGCTGTACTGCCGTCATAGAGTGCCTACTTGCTTCGTTGCGCCAGCCCTCTATTTGTTTTGTGCGATAAACGTATTTGCCGTTAGTCTTGGTTTGCGAGCCTGTTATCTTGGTCCAATCGGCTACTACCATTTTAACGAGTATTTTGCCCTTTTGTTCCATTGTGTCAATAATTTGACGGGCATTCTTGTATGATACGTTTTCAGCGTCGATTAGTATTGCTATTTTTGAATGTTTATCGTATTCCATAATTTTTCCCTTTTTCTTTTATTGTGCGCGCAATGCGTCTATAGGATTAAGTTTTGCCGCCTTTCTAGCGGGTAATATACCGAATATAAGTCCAACCGTAACCGAGAAGCCTACTGCAAGTAGTACGGTCGTTGCTTGGAAAGTGAATTTGTATCCTATTAGTATGGATGCTACGTAGGCAATAGTTGCGCCAAGCGCTACCCCAAGCACACCACCTAACATACTTATTATAACTGCTTCAACCAAAAATTGCACCAATATAGTTGAAGGTTTTGCTCCAAGTGCCTTTCTTAATCCAATTTCCATAGTCCTTTCGGTAACGGAAACCAGCATCATATTCATAATTCCTATACCGCCAACTAATAATGCAATAGCGGCTATACCGCCTAGCATACCCAAAATCAAGTCGGTAATAGTTACTACTATATCCATAACTTCTTGTTGGTTTATTACGCTATATCCACTCGTCGTTCCCAAAATTTCGGCACATCTATCTTCCATTTGTGATACAACGATACCCATATCTCCACTATCGCCCAACACTGCATCAAAGGTTTTAACTAAACCCATTTGCAAATCACGCATCGCGGTTGTATAAGGAACAATCAAAGAGTAGTTACCGGCGGTATCGAGTCCTACCAATTCGTTCATTATTCCCACTATAACGAAATCCATATTAAGAATTTTTATAGTTTCGCCCACGGGATTATAATTACCGTATAGGTTTTTCCAAATGCCATATCCTAGCACGCAAACGTGGGTAGCATTATTGATATCGTCGTCGTTTATGGAACGACCTGCTTGGATAGTATCGTTCGCTACCAGCTCGAAATAATAGTTATTGACACCCATTACTCTGGTAGCCGATTGATATACGTAATTATAATTTGACTTTGTTTCGCCGGGGACCAACGTGTATACCAAGTTTTTTCTTACCGTTGGAGAAACACCGTCTATTCCATCTATTTCTAGGAATGACTCCATTTCCGCATCGGTAAAGCCCTTTCTCACGTTGGTATTGGTTATTTCAACCGTAATCCTATTACCACCTAAACCAGATAGCTGTTCTATTACCGAGCTCGTTACACCTTGTCCTATTGTGATTAGTGCAATTATAGAGGTTATACCTATAATGATACCCAACGTTGTAAGGAAAGTCCTCATCTTATTCATAAGGAGGTTTTTGAAGCTCATTTTAATGATATCTTTAAACATTCATAAGCCTCCTTCTACGATTGCGTGCGGTAATCTCCGATTGCTCCTCTTCGCGAACCAGTCCCTCTTCGTTATATTTAGCGTCGTATTCCTCTTGGGTATAAATTCTACCATCCAAAATATGAACTACGCGCCCTGCTTGACGTGCAATTTTAGGGTCGTGCGTTATCATTATTATGGTTTTGCCTTCTCTATTCAACTCTTTAAACAACTCCATTATTTGAGCGCCCGTTGCTTGGTCAAGCGCGCCCGTGGGCTCGTCTGCAAGGATAATAGAGGGGTCTGTTACCATTGCGCGCGCAATAGCCACGCGTTGTTGCTGTCCGCCCGATAGTTGCTTGGGTTTATTGAGCATTTTATCGCCGAGTCCTACTTTATTTAGTAAAACCATAGCTCTTTGCTTTCTTTCCTTCCCCGGCACCCTTGCGTATATCAGCGGTAAAACAACGTTATCGAGGGCACTCATTCTATTTAAAAGTTGGAAATTTTGGAACACGAAACCTATATCGCGATTTCTAACCGCCGCCAATTCTTTGTCCTTCAATTTGCTAATATCCCTACCGTTTAGAACGTAATTACCGCTCGATGCAACGTCAAGACAACCTATGATATTCATAAGAGTACTCTTTCCGCTTCCCGATGGTCCAAGTACAGCAACAAATTCGCGTTGATATACCTTGAAATCAACGTCGAAAAGTACCTGCAATTCGCTTTCCCCCATCGGGTACGATTTATTTATTCCTTTCATAGAAAGGATAACTCTACGATTATTAAACATAACTATCCTAATATTGAACTGATTAGTGATGACTCGGCTTTATAAACTATCTTGTCGCCTGCAACGAGAGCTTCCTCATCTTTGGACTCTTTTACCTCAACCGCTGCTTCCGAACCGGTGGAAAGTAGTACTTTAACGTATACTCTAGCTTCCTTGTTATCGCGTTTTACCAAAACGTAAGGATTCTTTGCATCGTCGTAGAAAATACACTTGGTAGGAATAATCAGTTTATCAATTACCGCTGTCTTTTGTACTCTAACCGCTACCGAATAGTTTTCTAGTACCTCTTCACGTTCAACCAAGTCGGTAACGTCTACACCAAGAGCTTCCACCTTTTCGGGTGTTAGATTTTCGTCATAATAAGTGTAAGAAGCATATTTCATACTAATCTCACCCTTCTTCTTAGCTACTTGAGCGGCTCTAGAATGCAAATTCTCTTCCTTCGTTAAATCAAGAACGTCTTCTATACCAAAAACGATTTTTGCCTTTACTGCATAATATGCGATACCCGAACTATAGCTACCCATAACGATTTCTTGGATATCGGCTACTACCTTTCTTCCGCCTAGCGCGTTAATAGTTACACCTGCATAAACCTTATTGCCGGCGCGCAACTTGGAATCAATTTCAGCCACGTCATACTCGGTAACGGTAAAGGAAGTGTATAGTTGCGAAACCGCAATCTTAAATAGCTTTTGGTCGATAGTAATAGCATCGCCCTCTTCTAAAGTAAGATTGGATATCGTATATTCCATAGCAGTACTTTCTTCCAAAACGGTTGCTTTTTCTATTATTTCTTTAATATAATCGGTCGTGATGGTAACTTTATCGTTAGCATTTGTAGATAACTTTAGATATTCGCTAGGTATATCAAAGGGATTATCCTTATTAGTCATCAAGAGCATAAAGATAAAATCGGAAGTGGTTGAACCTGCACTCAATTTACCTTCCAATATAGCATCGTCTTTTGCTTCTTCCAATTTTGACCAATCGATAAAGTAAGGCATAACCTCCATAATCACTTGTTCTTCGTCGGTCGTAAGCATCACGTTTTTAACGTCCTTAAAATCGGGATTTATATATGTAATTTCGTAAACGACCGGTGCTGTGTTAGAGTTTATAAAAGCATAGGTCCAATTAAAGTCGTCTCCAGCATATTCCGTTATAGAATCGATATCGGTTACGTCGTTAACGCAAGCAAACAAAGGTACAAAGTTGTTTATACCCACACTTGCAACAACACCGCTCGCATTTATAGAAGTAGAAAGTGAACCGCGAGTAACCGATGCTTCTGCGGTTTGTACTTCCTTATTTTCTAGAGAAATAACTACTATTGCGGCTACTAGCGCAAGAATAACTATTGCTACTATTATAGTGATTATAATATTCTTTTTAGTCCAAAATTTAGTATTCATTTCGTGCTCCGAAAATTTGATGTCTTTAATATAACATAATTTAATATTTTTTAGATAGTGATTAAATATTATTAAAAATATTTTTTGCCTATTTTTTACCTACTATGATAAAAAATAAGCACTCTAGGAGTGCTTAAATTTCTAATTAACCTAATTGACTTTGCGAATTTCGTTATCGTTTATTACTTCGTATCCAACAACGTAACCGGCTCTTATCATACCGCCGAGGTTACGCAAAAAGTCGTACTTCTTTTTTCTCTTTAACTCTACCATTAACTCGTCAATAGTTTTGCACTTACCTTCGTCAAGGAGCGATTGTATCTTTTTAGCATCCATAATGGTTTTAAACATAGTTGAACCTGCCATTCCTGCAAGTATAAAACAAATGATGCCTGCTACTTGATACCCCTTTATTAGGAACCCTATAAGCAAAGAACCGATAGCCAAAGCCACGAATATTGAGCCATAGACCATTTCTTTAATAGGCTTTTTGGGAGTTAGGTTAGCTTTGATATTCCCTGAAGAAATTCTTTTGTCTTCTTCTATTTCTCCGCTATTTTCTTCCCTTATTTCTTGGCAATCAAAGTTGGTTTTATCCCCAGCAGGGAGCTCTTCAATACTAGCTCTCACCACCCTTTCTTCCTTTTCTTCTTCGATTAAATCTATTTTGTACTCTTGCTTATCCATCATTTTCTCCAAGCAATCTAAGCGCATACTTTTTAACGTAATCGCCAACTACTGCCATAACTTTGTTATATTCCGTTTGGTTAACAGCAAGGAATGGGTCCGGAATAGCCTTGTATTTTTCTCCCGCAACCTCGCTAAGATTAACGTATTTCGAGCGCAACTCTTTAGGCAAGCACCACTTGTGCCAACGAGTCATACCTATTATAACGTCGCTTTCTAAAAACAACGTTAAATTATCCTTTATAAAACGAGGTTTATGTCCGTCTAAAACGGCGTTATCAAAGCCTTCCGCTAAAAGAGCCTTTCTCGCCTTACTATGCAAAGCCTTGGACCTATTAAATACCGCTCCCGAATTGCACTCGCTAACAATATTTTTGAGCGCAGGATATTCTTCCATATATCTTTTAAAATGGAATTCGCAATATGGGCTTCTACACACGTTGGAGCTACATACGAATAGTATTTTCATTTTTACCTCGCTTGCAAGTTTATAAATTAGTGGATATTGGAGTAGAGCTTTATTTCTTCACCTATAACCGCAACTATACCATTATAATCGGCTGTAGCATATTGAGAGCTTCTACTATTTAGAGTTACACGCATCCTTACCGTGATGGTAGCGTTATTCCTATAATTGGTGTATATCGCAATTTTGGGTTGAGTGCGGGTAAGGAAGGGTGTGCCCGATGAATATCCGTATCCGTGATGTCCTAGTTTTACAAAATCGACCTTGCCGATTTCTTTACTGATAGCTTGCTCGTCTCCGTCAAGATAATTAACGTCAGCCATTAAAAGTATTTTTTTATCACCGTCTTCAACGTATAATGCTACAGCGTTTTCGTTTTCACCCAAATCGGTTTCCTTAGGTTCCTCGGTATTTAAAAATCTAAGTTTAAAGGTACCGTGCATAAATGATTCCGTGGGAATATTTTGTATAAGCGGTATTCCTCTTGCATTTATAGCTTCGACCATTTGGTTATAGACCTCCTCGTTATCCCACTCAACCACCTCTTGTTCCTTTATGTAATAGGGTTGATAACGTTTTAGATATGCCTTTCCAACGGTGATATCTTCATCTGCAAGCAACGTATCAAAACCACCTATATGGTCGGAATGTGAGTGTGTACCAAGTATAAAATCGAAGTGCACCTTACCATTTTCGTCGGCAAAGTTATCCTTAACGTACTTTAGAACGCGGTCCTCAAATCCTTTGAGCTCCAATTCCTCAAATCCACGAGGATTATCATTATCTTCGGCGCAATCTATCATTGCAAGATGTCCATTGGATTCCAAAATGATACAATCACTACTTTCGGTATTCAAAAAGTGTATTTTATTACCGCTTATGAGAGTTCCATTTTCGATAGCTTCTTTATAATCAGCGGGCTTATTTATATGCGTGGTAATACCATAAATTATACCATAAGAAGCAATCAAAAGAACTATTGCCAAAACAAGCAAGGCACCCACCAAAGCAAGAATGATTTTTCTCTTTTTAGGGCGCGGACTTTGTTTATAATAATCGATTGCACTTAACGTTTGTTGGCTCATTGTAACTCCTTTAGCATTTAGAAAGATGCTCGTAGTATGCTAGTTTAACTTCTTCGGGCGCGACGATTTTTATTCTACCGCCACTGGTTGCACACCACCCGAAAAAGGTGGGGCTAATTTGTACCGTAACTTTTACACGGAAAAGGTCGTCGTTTAGCTTTAGCATATTGACCTTTTCTCCAAACTTATCTATTACGACGTCAACCGCCTCGTTTTTACATTCAAGAGAAACCTCTTTGGTTTCCCCCTTAAACATAGAAAAAGATTGTTTTTTATATGCGTTCAAATCAAAATTCTTGAGCCACTCGGCTTTGGTTACGTTTTCCCCTTCTGGCATAACCTTGTCCATACGGTCAACACGATACGAGGCTACGTTTTCGTACTTGTCCCCATAGGCTAGAAGATAATACTTGTCCTCGGAAAAGGTTAGTGCTAACGGATTCACCACGTAACGACGACGTTCCTTGCGATAAAGCCTAGAGCCTTCGACGTCGTAGTCAAAATATAAGAAAGAGCACTTCATACCGCTTCTTATACAACTATCCAACGTCGCAACCGCATTGAACACGTTTTCGTTAGTATGCTTTATGGTCGAAAAACTAGATTTATTTATAAGAGATTGCGCTCTACTCTCGCCTGCAAGACGGGATATCTTGCGAACCAATTCCATCGTTTTCTTCTCGGTTATAAAGGTCGCAGATTCTATTGCATCGATTATAATTCTAAGCTCGGCATCGCTAAAAACTTTAGTATTTAGATAGTACAAATCTTCGCCTTGCACCTCGTTGACGCCAAATCCCCAATCTTTTAGTAGCTTGAGGTCGTCTTTGACCTCTTTGATGCTACTCGGTAAGCCCTCTAGATTTAGAGTTTGAGCAATCTCGAAAGAACCGATTGCAACCGAGCTATCGGTGTGGTTTTTTAAAAGCTGATATATGGCAAGAGGTCTTATCTTTTGATTTTCTTTCATTATCAATCTGCAAAATATTCTAGAGCTTCGCTGTACCCTAAAAAGCCCTTGCCGGCAATAACCTTTTTAGCAACAAGGGAAATATAGGAAAATCTTCTAAATTCATCACGAGAATTTATATCGCTCAAATGCACCTCGACCGTGGGAATACCAACAGCTTTAAGAGCATCTAAAATAGCAACCGAGGTGTGCGTATATCCGCCTGCGTTTATGATTATTCCATCGTATTCGCCATATGCTTCTTGTATCCAAGTTATGATTTCACCTTCGTGATTGCTTTGCTCTATGCGAACTTTGAGTTCCAATTCTTTAGCCCTTGTAGAAATAAACTCATATAGGTCTTCATAGTCGCGCTTACCATAAATCATAGGTTCGCGAATACCAAGCATATTTAGATTAGGGCCGTTTATAACAAGTATCTTTTTCATTTTAAATACTCCTTTAGTTTTGAAAGCTCCATTTTTTCTATGGTACAATTGCCAATACCCTTTATTACCACAAGGTTGATGTCCTTTGCTTCCGCCTTTTTATCAACCTTTGCTACTTCACAAATATCCTTTATGGAATATGGCAAAGAATAATCCAAATTGTAGGTAGCGTAAAGCTCCTTTATTTTATAGTAATCTTCGCTAGAAAGAGTACCCTTTCTATGCTCTGCGTTTGCTATTGCCATTATACCACAAGCTACCGCTTTACCGTGTGTAAAGGTGTAGGATGATAACTTTTCTATACCGTGTGCAACCGTGTGTCCCAAGTTAAGTAGTCTTCTAACTCCACCCTCGCGTTCATCGGCTTCCACTATATCGCGCTTATATGCTACCGATAGTTCAACAGCTCTTAGGGTATCCTTTTGATAACCTTTGGCGACCAATTCATAGGCTTCCCCACCAATCAGACAAGCATACTTTATCAACTCACCAAGTCCGTTTTCTATTTCTTTGCAAGGTAACGTGTTCAAAGTTAAAACGTCTGCTATAACTAAGCTTGGTTGCCAAAATGCACCTACCAAGTTTTTACCTGCCTCTAGGTCAATAGCGGTTTTTCCTCCAACACTACTATCTATTTGCGCAAGGAGGGTAGTGGGTATTTGCACAAATTCGATACCACGCAAGTAGGTTGCTGCAACAAATCCTGCAAGGTCGCCAACTACACCGCCACCGAGGGCTATAATAGCATCCTTTCTCGTGTATCCACTATCGGCAAGAAAATCTAGTATCGCGCCATACACGGAAAGGCATTTGCTTTGTTCACCGTTTTCGATAACAAAAATTTCTACTTGATATCCGCTCTTAGCAAGGGACTCGGCGACGATACCGGTGTATAAAGAGTTAACGATATCGTCGGTTACAATCAAAAGACGTTCGGCTTTTATAACCTTTTTAACTAGCTCGCCCACATTGGGAAGTATATTTTCACCAATGAGTACCTCATAAGGTCTGCCTGTGTTTACTTTAATAGTTTTCATTTTAGTATTCCGCATATAATAGTACTTAGTTTATCTTTTAGATTATATTACTACTTGCACGCGCGTTTTGTCAAGAGTGATTAAGTTAGATATAAAAAGAGTATTGCTCATTCAAGCAATACTCTTTCGCTACAAAAATCAATTTTATATCAAGCTTTTATTTGAAGTATCTCTTTAGAAGACCTGCAAATGCTTTACCATGGCGAGCCTCGTCGCGTGCCATTTCGTGTACGGTATCGTGGATAGCGTCAAGGTTAAGCTCTTTTGCGCGTTTTGCTAAATCGAATTTACCGGCGGTTGCACCATTTTCTGCATCAACGCGGAGTTCAAGATTTTTCTTGGTGGAATCGGTTACTACTTCGCCAAGAAGCTCAGCAAATTTTGCTGCGTGTTCTGCTTCTTCCCAAGCTGCCTTTTCATAGTATAGACCGATTTCGGGATAGCCTTCACGATGTGCTACTCTAGCCATTGCTAGATACATACCAACTTCGGTACATTCGCCTTCAAAGTTAGCGCGTAAATCCATAATGATATCTTCTCTTGCGCCTTTTGCGATACCGATAACGTGTTCAGCTGCCCAAGTCATTTCTCCATCTTGCTTGGTGAACTTTTCAGCGGGTGCCTTGCAGAGAGGGCATCTTTCGGGAGCGGAATCGCCTTCGTGAGTATAACCACATACGTTACATACATATTTTGCCATAGTTTTGTCTCCTTTACTTTCGATATTTTTATTTGTATTTAGCGGTGCAGATTTCTCTGCATTATTGACCTTTTTATAAACGTCCACGTGTTTGCAAATGGGACATATTTCACCTTTTTTCGGGGGTGTACTTCTAACGTGTCCGCATATTATGCACTCGTAGCCCTCGCTGGCTTTATTGCGTAGATGATTGCGATAATAAGCATAGGTTATTGGTTCGCTTTCATAGGCTTTTTCTTTTAGCACTTTTGCTATAAATTCGGTATGTGAGCCTAAATCGATTTCGTCAACTATTTCTAGCTCTAGGTATCCGCATAACCCATCTTTGATTACCAAACAACCGTTTTCACATTCTTCTGCTTCTATACCGTCGAACTTATCGACCACTCTGCCGGACTGCATTCCGAACCTTTTTATTAGCTCTGCATCCACGTCCATAGATAATATGCTTATCGTTGCTTTTTTAGTAGTTTTTAGTATTTCGTGGGTATAATTACTTTTGTTAAGAGCTATACTCACTCTATCGTTGGACTGTTGCATAAGGGTATTACAAATACATCCCGTATGCTTGTCGCCTTTGACAGCTACTAAATATAATCCGTAAGTAATTTTAAATAGCGCACTCATTTTTACACCTATCACACAATCCTACAAAAAGAATTTCGGTACCCTCTACTTGATAGCCTGTTATACTTTCCACGTTCTTTTCTAGCGCATCCAAGTCTTTAGCGGGAACGTCTAGGACTGCTCCGCACTTTTTACAACGAAAGTGTGCGTGTAGTCCAATTGTTTTATCGTACCTATCACCGGCATTTAGTATGGATACCTCTCTTATTTTACCAAGTTCTACCAAAACTTTCAAGTTCCTATATACGGTTCCCAAGCTAATTTCCGGCATAATTTCTCTACAGCGAGTATAAATAGTTTCGGCACTAGGATGGTCGCAAGATGCTTCTACTACTTTTAAAACGGTATCTCTTTGAACTGTATTTCTCATCTCTAGACCTCCTTTTTATTATTGCTATTAGTAACTATTACTATTAAATCATAGCTTTGAAAGTTTGTCAATAGATTTTATAAAAAATTCTAAATTATTTTTATTTTTTCATATCGACTTTTTAAGTATCCCTTTAGGTTTTGTTTATCTTGCCCTTTCACAATGATTTCTTTTAATTTTATACACTTATCAAATGCCCCTAACTGTACATCTATTACACTCTCTGGCAATGTTATACTATCTAGTGAATCACATCTACTGAAAGCAAATACTCCTATTGTTTCTATCCCCTCGTTCAACGTTACTTTTTTAAGTTTTTTTGACCCACTAAAAGCACTACCGCATATTTTTTTTACACTACCAGGTATTTCTATTTCTTCAAGTTCGCTTTCTGAAAATGCCGAGTTGTCTATTAATTTTAACCCATTAGGTAGTATTATCTCTCTTCCCTTATATTCATAAAAGCCAAATTTCCCTATACTTTCCAGACTATTTGGTAATTCTACTCCTACAAAAATTTCTCTGTCAAAACAACATTCCCCTATCTCTTTTACTCCCTCCGGAATGGTTATATATCTCGCTCTGGATTCGCGATAAATGCCACTACTATCACACACCAAATCTTTTCTCTCGGTCCAGTTGTAGTCAATAGTATAATCTTCTATCGTTTGCGCGATTTCTTCCCCATCCCATTCTAAATCTGAGTCATCATTAAACAATACTTTATCTTTGAATTTCTCCTTTTCCGCCCATTCTATTTTCTCAAATTCTTTTTTGCTTCCTGAGTATAACAGTTTTACATAATTATAGGCACCCCACAAGATGCAAAAGCCTATTTTCTTTATACTTCTCGGCAACTTTATATATCTCAACTTTTTACAAAACGTAAAGGCATAGTCGCCTATTTCTTCAACACCTTCTTTAACATCAACCCACTCTAATTCGTAACAAAAATTAAAGCACATTTCACTAATTCGTTTTACTCCCGCGGGTACTCGCATATACTTAAGATTAGGACATTCATTAAATGCCCCTTTGCCGATTTCTTTTAACGTGCTAGGTAAACGTATAGTATCACCACTAAAACCACCCGTAAAAGCAAATGCTCCAATTTTTTCAAGACCATCATTAAGAGTTATTTTTTGATTTATACCGTCTCGGTAAAAACAGTAGTCTGAAATCCATTTAACGTGTTTTAAAAGGTTTACGTGACCATTCATTACCCTTTTGCTAATAATGCCATCTTTTATTTCATAACGATCCAAATCTAAAATTGACGTTTTCTTCATTTTTAGCACTCCTTATAATTTAATAATTAAATCATAATGCTGCTTATGTACCATAAATGTCGCATACATTATTGTAATTTATTATTGCAAATGTTATAATACCATTAGGAGGGCAATATGAACGACAAACCCAAAAACCTACTTATTCTACAAATTCTAGAAATACTCAAAAAATACTCCGATGCTTATCACCCCATGAAAGTGAGTGATATTAAAGCACGCTTAGAAAAGGATTATGAGGTTGTCGTTGATAGAAAGGCAATACGGCGGAACCTAGACAACCTAATTTCTCTTGGTTATAATATTGAAAATGACGAATGTGCGCGTATTAATAAGTGGGGTGAGGAAGAACTGGTCCAAACCAATTGGTATTTGGAAGGCGATTTTACCGACTCTGAACTTCGTTTAATCATAGATAGCCTACTGTTTTCCAGCCAGTTACCCACCAACCAATGCAAAAAGCTCATTGAAAAATTGCAAGGACTTTCTAACGTATATTTTAAAAACAAAGTTAAGCACGTTATTAATCTTCCTAGCAATACATCTCAAAATGCCGACCTATTGTACTCAATAGAAGTACTTGACGAGGCAATTGAGCAAAAAAAACAGGTTGAGTTTTCGTATTGCACTTATGACACCGATAAAAAACAACGTCCAAGACTCAATAATGACGGTACTCCAAAAAAATATCTTGTTAACCCCTATCAAATGGTTGCAACTAACGGCAAGTATTACTTGATAGCAAACGTAGATAAACATGATGACGTTGCTCATTTCCGCCTTGATCGTATTAAAGATATAGTATTGAAACCACAGCCTCGCAAACCACAAAACAAGGTACTCGGATGGGAGCAAGGATTACGCCTACCCGAACACATGGCAGAGCATCTTTATATGTTTAGCGGTAAAAGTGAGCGTGTAGTGTTCATAGCAAAAAAGCACCTTATGAACGACTTGATAGATTGGTTTGGTAAAGATATTAGGATTTCCTCTGATAAAACCCAAAAAGACGAAATACGGGTTGAAACCAAAGTCAATCTTAAGGCAATGAAGCTATGGGCAAGACAATATGGACCCTACGTAAAAGTTATTAGCCCCAAAAACCTGGTAGACGAAATCAAAGAAGAACTACTACAATCCGTTAAAAACTATGAGGAGGAATAATATGGAAAGAGATGTTGCAAAAATTAATGCACAATTGAGAGAAAATACAAAAACCTGGTATGAATATATTATTAGTCAATACCCCGAACTAACTGACTATAAAAAATATTCTTCACCCTTTTGTTTTGGGCTTTCTGAAAAAGAATTTTCAACAACCAAAGAAAAAACCATTATGATTGTTGGCGAAGAGGCGGCGAGTTATTGGTTTGATAATCATGAAAATGAATACGATATCATACAAGAGTTTGCATTAACATATTTTGAGAAACAAATATTTAAAGAAGAAAATCGTGAAAAATACAAAAAATACTACGACGCTTTTCCAGAAAAAAAATTACGTGGCAATGGTAGTCGTTTTTGGTGCTTGTTTAGAGAGTTAGCCAAAACCTATAATGTGTGCTGGAACAATCTTGATAAAATTCACGGAGTATATTTAAACAAAGAAAATAAACGAGAAACCTACGCTCTTAATAATAGTGGTCAAAACTTGCAATTCCACGTTAATGCAAAGGAAAAATCTCTTTTATTAGAAGAAATAGAAATAGTTAAGCCCGACGTTCTTATATTCCTAGGTGGCAATTATTATGATTCTATTTCTAACGCCCTAAATATTACCATTCCTAATTATGAGAAACCAATCATAATAGATTATGAAAACATTGGATCCGAAGAAAACAAACTGGCAGTTAATATTACTTCCTACTGCAACAATATTTCGCAAAAAGTCATATGGATTAATCATCCAAATGCTAGAAAATCTAGAAAAAATATTGTCTTTAATGCTATAGCCAATAAAATTAAAGATATAATCAACAAATAAAAGCCCAAATGGGCTTTTATTTGATTAATTCTTCTATTGCGCCAATAAAATTATCTTTGTCAAGAAGTGCATAGTGAGTATCGTCAAAAGGTTCGCGTGATATAATCCCCATATATTTTAGTGTGCGTACCACCTCTTTTGATTTAACGTAACCAATGCCGTATTTTGCTTGTATTAGGGCGGGCGATACGCCTTCTTTAATTGCTATTTCTAAAAATTTATTCATTATTCATCCTCTAAAGGTGCTTTAATATATCCTAATATGCTTTCTTTAATATTAGTAAAATCAAAATCATATGATTTATGCTTGTAATATATTGTGCATGACTTTCTCTCTTCTTCCAGTGGGCTTTTGTCCATAAAAGCATCCAAAATCATTAGTCTTACCACAAGTTTACAAACGGAAGGTAATAGTTCCGCGCCATAATCATTTTCATAAAAATCGCGCATTCTATCAAGTAATTTTATCATCCCTCTCTCCACAAAAAGACACGTTGAATAAAATGTTATTATTGGATAGGTCTTTTGAAATAGAGCTACAAACTCCTCAAAATCAAACCTATTCTTATACTTAAGAGCAATTGCCATTGTAGACCAACTATTTGCTAAAGCATTTACTTTTGATAAATCAAAATTGTATTCGTCACATAAACTCATTGTTGTTTCCTCCATTATATTATCAACATTTTATCAACCGACGCGTACCTTAAAAGGGATACGAAAAATATTACAAATATTTCGTATGCTAATATTTACAATTTATAACTCTAGGTGTAGAATATTAAATAATGAAGGGATTCTATATGGTTGATGAAAAAGCTCTAAAATTAGAATACGAAAAATACGGACTACGCTACTATACTCCTAACGAGGAATTGTGGAATGCTATAACTCACGGCATAGGTGCGCCTATTGCTCTTGCTTTTATGATTTATCTTTTGGTCGTTGCGAGTTCCATAAAGGAAATTTTTACCGCCCTCCTACTCTGTATTCCTGCAATGCAAGTTTATACCACTTCCGGTGTTTATCACGCGCTTACCGATAAGGCTAAAAAGAGTATGGCTAGGCGGATAGACCACGCTAATATCGCCTTCTTGGTTACCGCTTGCGGTGTGCCTTTTGCCCTTCTTTTTAGTGATTATCTAATAAATTATATCGGCATCGGTATTTGCTTTACCCTCGCTATAATCAACGCTTTCCTTTGCGTTTACGACTTGATGCGCTTCAAGGTGGTTGGGGTTGTAATCGACGCTATAATTGGCGGTATACTGCTTATACTATATATTGTAAACATAAATTCTCCGTTAGCCACTCTAGAGATAAACCTATTTTTCCTTATCGGATTTATTTTTTGTGTAGCCGGACTTGCTCTATATACCATAAAAAGAAAGTACATACACACCGTTTTCCACTTCGCAACGTTGATAGGACCTATCTTGATGATGGTGGGCACAGTTTTGCTATTTAGTATGCACTAAGCTTACATATGAAGAGGATATCGTTAAAAAATATTGATTGGCAAAGCCTTTATATGCCACTTATTTATTCCACTTTTATAATCTACTTGGTGCTACTGATATGGGTGGTAATTTTCAAGGCAACTATTCCCGAAATTTTTATTTACGACTATATTCAAAAACCGATATCCTATCGTTTTGAACGCGGGATAGTACCATTTTCACATTCCTATTATCAATACGTATCCCTCGATATGATACTAAACGTGATTGCATTTATGCCACTTGGCTTTTACCTACCTTTTATGGTCAAAAAAAGATATGCTTTCCCAATTGTTACCCTCGTATCGATGCTTTTTGAAACAATACAATTACTAACCGGCTTCGGCTGGTTCGATATCGTTGATTTGATGGTCAACGTTCTTGGTGGCTTTTTGGGCATTGGGATATATGCCCTTCTTCGCCCAAAGCTAAAAGATGAAATCATCAACAAAGCAAATGCTGTGTTCACAATCGTTTTTGGCATTGTTGCACTAGGAGTAATAATATATCTACCAATATATTTTATACTAGGCGAACCATTTGATTACGTTTCAAGATATTATTAGTACTAAATAAAACAAAAAACTCTCCAAAACGGAGAGTTTCTTTTAGCTTGGTTTAACTATTTTAGTTCTTCAACTATGCGCTTTGCTTCTTCCCAACCTGCTTCACTAAGAGGTAAGAAGGGCTTGCGACAATTACCCATAGGAATACCTTGTAAGGTAAGGATTGCCTTTTCCATAGCGAATACACCATAAGGAATCATTCTATCGATAATGCGGTTTGCTTTGGTTTGGTATTCTTGAGCAGACTTGATATCGCCACGATTGAATGCGTTATATATATCAAGAATGAGTGAACCCATAAAGTTATAGGTAGAACCTATGCCACCGTCTGCGCCCATAGAAAGTCCGCCGATAAGCATTTCGTCAAATCCGTTGTAAACTACTAGAGGCTTGGAAAGGTTCTTGAAGCGCTCTAAATCGAATAGGTTTGCACTGGTGTGCTTTACGCCTACAAGTTTGGGATTATCAATCATTTCCTCAACTAGCTCTAGCATACCGCCAAAACCATTTGCACCGGGGAAGTTGTAGATAATCATAGGTAGCTCGGTTGCGTTCAATATATCTTTATAATATCCCTTGATTGCTTCACTGCTGAATGAGAAGTAGAAAGGTACTACTGCAGAAACTGCATCGTAACCAAATTCTTCTGCCTTTTTAGCCATACGAACAGCGGAATCGGTAGAAATAGTACCTACGTGAGCAATAAGAATGGTTCTACCTGCGTTAACTTCGCTAACAAACTTTAGAATAGAAATTCTTTCTTCTTCGCTCATCATAACCGATTCACCGGTTGAGCCACAAACGTACATACCGGTAAGACCAACTTCGATGTTGCGTTCAACTAGAAGCTTGAGGGAATCAAAATTGATGGTTCCATCTTCGTTAAAGGGAGTTAAAAGTGCTGCATAAATGCCTTTGAAATCTTTCATTTTACAATCTCCTTAATTCATTAATCGTAGTATACGCCCCCTAAAAAATATAGTCAAGCAAAAAAAGGTAAATGTAAATCTATGATTTATATTTAATATTGACAGGTCGTAGTATTTAGATTATACTTTAGAAGTAATTGGAGGAGTATACAATGACTAATACGACAGAAATAAAGGTCGAAACTCTAGCGGAAGATAGCCAAAAAATAAATCTTCCCAAAGAAAAGCAGGTTAAAAACAAAGAGCTTATAGCCTTTTTGTTTGCCGCATTCTTTTATACTATGATAACCGGTATGGTTGGCTCCTATCGTCAAGAATTCCTTTCGACCTTTATCGGCGCGGGAGTTTTAACCGAAGAGCATCTATCACTCATCAACTCTATAGTCAATATTTCGGGCTATTTTATAAGCTTCGGTATGGCTTTGGTTATAGACCGCAGTCGTTCCAAAATGGGCAAGTTCCGTCCCCTTATACTTATAGTTTCGGTACCCCTTGCAATAGTTACATCGCTTTCGTTCTATCTACCAAACTTCCTAAGCGACTCTGCAACCAAGATTATAGTTTACTTTTGCGTATTGTTTATAGTCTATGGTGGATTAACTGCTGTAGGCAACTCGGTCAATATGGTAGCAATGGTTATGTCTACCGATGATAAAGAGCGCAACAGCATAATGAGCTGGAGAAGCATCGTTAGTGCCGTAGGTAACTCCGCACCTCTAGTCGTAGTTTTGGTTATTGGTATGCTACGTAAGCCCGGACTTATTAAAAACGACGAAATGATGTACCTTGTGAGCGCAATTATATGCTCGGTAGTTGGTATGATAACTATGCTACTTGGCGTAAAGGTTATTCGAGAGCGTACCACCTATGATAAAAAACCGGAAAATCCCTTTAAGAATATTAAATCTATCGTTACCAATAAGCACGCAATACTAGTTATCATAAGCGAATTTGTAAAATCGTTTAGAGGACTAGCAAGTTATATGATGCCCTTCCTTGCAATCATCTTTTTCGGCAAGAGCGGTCAAACGTTATTCTTTGGTATATGTACGGGCGTAGGTACATTCGTAGGTATGTTTATTATCAAAGCACTAATGAAAAAATATAGTGAACGTACCCTATATATTTGCTCCGGTATTTACTCGGTATGTATCAACTGCCTTGCATTCCTAGTAGGTTACTTTGCATTCAGCAATCCTTCGAACGTTCTATTAACCATACTATTCTTCTTATTTATGTTCTTAGTTGGCTTCCAATACGGAGCTTCCAACTTGCTCCCCACCCTATTTGGTGCCGATATTATTGAAGAAATCGAAGCTAAAACGGGCAAACGTAACGATGCAAGCTACACTTGGATAGTTGGACTAGGCGGTTCTATAAGTGGTATAATAGTTCAAGCAGTTGCACCTATTCTTCTTTATCGCGACAACTTGATTGGATATCTTCCACACTATACCAATACTGCAGGCGTAACGGTATACCCCGAAAACAGCCTTAAAACAGCACTTTGGATGCTTGCCTTCTATACCATATTCCACGGAATTTGTATGCTTGCTGCAGGTATTCCCTTCTTCTTCTACGACCTCACCGGAGAAAAGAAAAAGGCAGTCCACGAAGCAGCACTAAAAAAACGCGAAGAAATACGCCTTGCACAAGAAGCCGAAGCACAAGCAATGCTAGAGGTTGCTAGTAGCGAGGAGTAAGCTAAAACAAAATCATTCTTAAACAAAAAAAGAGCTAAGGCTCTTTTTTATATTACTAAAATTATCAGCTCTACTATTAGAACAGCGCCCGAAGCAAGCAATGCTGTCGTTACTAGGCTACGTTTGGTAAACGCTCCTACCAAAGCTACCACCGTTCCAACTACTGCGCTTATCACGTGTCCCGACGAAAAAATTATAAATGGGAACGTCATTGCCGATAGCACTGCATAGGGAATATAATATAAAAGTGAGTTTATAAAACGATTTTTTATCTTCTTTTTGAATAATATCATCGGTATAAGCCTAATTAGATAGGTTATAACCGCCATTGCAAGCACCATAAGGAAGGAGTATAATATTCTATCCATTTTGCTCCTCCTTTTCCTTGACGGGCTCTTCCTTTTCTTCTTTTATCGGGAAGAAAATTGCACCTATTACCGATGCAACTAACGCACAAATTATATAAGCAATGCCACTTGAAATGGTATTTAGCACGGGTGTGAAATAGAATAAACAAGAAAGTCCTATGCTAATTGCTACTACGATAAATACCTTTTTATCGTGCATTCCAGCCGGCACGACGATTGCTATAAACATTGCGTACAAGGCGATACTTAAAGAATTTAGGATTATTTCCGGTAAAAAATTGCCTGCAACCGCGCCCGATAACGTGCCTAAAGTCCAAAACACAACGGGTAAAAGTATTAGTCCATACATATACTCTTTGGATACCGCTTGCTTTTTGGATATTGCCACTCCGAAAATTTCGTCGGTTATACCATAGGATACCAAAAATCTATCGAGTAATGTAAAATCTTTATCTAGTTTCTGCGAGAGGGATATGCTCATCAAAAAATAACGTGAATTGATAACAAGCTGAGTAAGTAGTATTTCGAAAACACTTCCCATCGCCATAATGACGGTAGCACCTGCAAACTGCCCTGCCGAAGTCAAATTGGTAAACGACATAACCGTAGCTATATACCACTCCATTCCCTCACTTACCACCGAAACACCAAAAGCAAAGGATACCGCAAAGTATCCGAGTGCAATAGGTATTCCGTCTTTTAGACCTTGTTTATAAGTGAGTTTTTCCATTTGAATTGTAGTTATTTTAATAGTTCGATTATATCTTTAACCGCCTCTTTTATAATGGTGGTAGCATCGGTCTTTATAGTTATATCGGCAGTTTCCCTATATATAGGTTCGCGTTCTTCATATAACTTTTGTACTCCGTACTCTTTTGAAAGCGGACGACCATCTGTTGGCAATAGGCTTATATCTCTATCGATAAAAAGGACCGTTCCGTTTGCCTTGAGTAACTTGCGATTATTCTCACGAAGCACCGCACCGCCACCTGTCGCAATTACAACGCCAAGCTTGGAGGAAAGTGTAGCAACTATCTCACTTTCCATATCCCTAAACGCGGGCTCACCCTTTTCTAAAATAACCTGCTTGGGAGTAGAACCAAAGGTTTCTTCAAAAACCTTATCGGTGTCGTAAAACTCCTTGTTTAGTTCTTTTGCAATCAACTTACCATAAGTAGATTTACCGGAGCCGGGCATACCGATTAGCACCAAATTCTTCTTCTCGTTATAAATCTCGTTTAGAATATTTTGGGCAACCTTATCTTCTACTATGGAATCCGTATAAAGCTCATATGCCTTTATTCCTTGCCATATAAGCATATTGAGTCCGTTACCACATTTGAGTCCCAAGCTCTTTGCTTCTCCTATAAGAGAGGTCGTCAAAGGATTATAAACCACGTCGTATACAGCCTTGACGTTTGAAAGTTTTTTGAGCTCTACAACTTGGTCGTTTATATTCGGGAACATTCCAACCGGCGTTGTATTAATTATAACGTCGGCAGTATTATCGGCATACAAATCGGCATAACTATATCCACCTTTGCGCGAGCAAACGTTAATTGATTTTGCTCCCGCTTTTTTACAAACGTAATAGGCGCATTTAGAAGTACCACCCGTACCTAATATAGCTACGTTTTTATCCTTCAACTCTATGCCTCTTTCTATTAGGCTTCGAGCAAGTCCATAACAGTCCGTGTTGTATCCATATAGCTTTCCATCTTTTTTTACTACCGTATTTACCGCACCGATTTCCTCCGCTTCGGGAGAAATAACGTCTAGACAAGGAATAATCGTTTGCTTATATGGAATGGTTACGTTAAATCCGTCGTAATCCCCCTTTTGTACCCAAGCAATAAACTCCTCCTCTGTAGCAAATTCCTTTACTCCATAGTTGAGCCCCAACCTTATATATATGTCGGGACTCATTGTATGAGGCAAGCTTCTACCTGTTACAAAATACTTTCCTTTTAATTCCATAATTATTCGCCTTTGTATTCTAGATATTTATCGTATACGGCTATTGCCACCGCACTCTCAATCGCAGCGACCGCTCTTGGTACTATACAAGAGTCGTGCCTACCTTTTACAACAACCTTTTCGTTGGTCATCGTAGCAAGATTTACACTATCTTGCTCTACAGCGATAGAAGGAGTGGGACGAAGGGCGACACGGAGAGTCAAAGGCATTCCATTAGTTAATCCACCATTTATTCCACCCGAATTATTTGTGAGAGTTATAACCTTATTACCCTCAACAGCGAAGCCATCGTTTGCAACTGAACCATTCATTTTGGTTATATCAAATCCGCTTCCAAATTCTATGCCCTTAACACCGGGGACAGCAAAAACCGAGTGTGATATGGCACTTTCCATTCCTTCGAATAGATTATCTCCAAGACCTATAGGCAAACCGTATACTATACACTCTATAGTACCGCCTATGGAGTCTCCGTTAGCCTTTGCCTCCATTACCTCGCTAGTCATTTCTTGACTATTAGAAAGTGTGGGTAAAAGCTCTTTATGGCAAGCCTCTATTTCTTCTACACTAATTTGGGAATTTTTATATGATTTGCCATTTATGCTACCAATGCTCGATATATAGGCACCTATTTTTATATTTTCGCGTTCAAGTAAATCTTTGGCAACAGCACCGGCTATGCATAGAGGTGCGGTCATTCTACCACTCCATTTACCGCCACCCGACGGAATAACGCCATACTTCACGTAAGAAACAAAATCTGCGTGGGAAGGGCGCGGAACAACCTTAACGTTGGTATAATCTTGTGGGCGAGTGTTCTTATTGTAGATAACAGCTTCTATCTCTCCGCTCACTTTACCATTCTCTATTCCTCTTAGGAAAACAACCTCGTCTTTTTCCTTACGAGGGGTTGACCACGGTGTATTGCTTGCGCCACGTCTAGCAAGCATCTCGTCTATTTTAAGAGTGTCAATACTAGAACCAACCGGTATCCCACCAAGGATAACGCCAATTTTTCCCGCGTGTGATTCCCCATAGATTTCCACTTTCAACTTATTCATATATACCACCTAACTTTTCGAAGTCCTTTATAAAATCGGGATATGATTTGGATACACATTCCACGTCCTTTATAGTAGTTATACCTTGCGCCATAGTTCCAAGTATCATTCCGCTCATAGCAATTCTATGGTCGCGAGCAGAGTCGATTACTCCGCCTTGAATATCTTTAGTGCCCCAAATTTTTATATGATTTTCGCCACTCTCGACCTTTACTCCACAAGCGGAAAGCATTTCCGTTACTGCTTTAACTCTATCGCTTTCCTTTAGCCTTAGCCTACGAGTACCGGTAATTGTAGAAACACCCTCTGCACAAGCACAAGCTACAGCTAAAATAGGAACGATGTCTGGAGAACCGTCGGCATCAAATTCGATTGCTTTGAGTGCACTCTTCTTGGCTCTAACTAAGCCTTGCTCATAACTAACGTTACCGCCCATTGCCTTTATAACGGAAAGTATTATACTATCGGGTTGAGCATCAGGATACTCCAAGCCACTAATCGTTATATCGCCCGCTAAAACGCCAGCAACTATCCAAAAGCAAGCACTCGACCAATCGCCACTTACCTTGATTTCTTTAGGAGCATTTATACCATTCTGCAATGATACGCTATATTCGTTATCCTTGAACTCAACCGCTACTCCGTATTTTTCTAACACTTGTATGGTGATATCAACGTATCCTTTAGAGGTTAGTTCCCCATCTATTTTTAGTTTTCCACCACCGAGTGCTACAAGGGTAAAAAGCAATCCCGTTACAAATTGACTCGACACTCCTGCATCAACTGTAAAGCTATTAGAGTTATATTTTCCACTAACGTTAACCGGTAAATAGTCGTTATCTACGCTAACTCCACTTTCCGCCATAGCCTTACGCAAAGCACTCACGGGACGCTCGCCTATCCTACCCTCTCCCACCATTTTAAAGTTGTTCAAATAAACGGGAAGCAATGGTAAAAGAAAACGCATAGTAGAGCCACTTTCGTTTACGTTAAAGATTTTTCTATTCGATTTAAGAGTGGTTGCATCTATTATAGCACCCGTTTCGTTCTTAATTATAGTTGCGCCAAGCCCTTCCATACAATCAAGAGTAGCAACGATATCTTTGGATTTTAGGTTCCCTATTATAGAAGAACGAGAGCCCGAAAGGACACTCGCTATAATCATACGATGTGCTACCGATTTGGATGACGGTATCTCTACCGTACCGTTTAAACTCGACTTTTTTACGGTAACTAACATTGCTTCTTTTCCCTTGCCTTCTTATCGGCTATCTCTTTTTTCTCGGTACCGTCTTGAAGAAGTTCCATTAGCTTTTCTTCATCGTCGTTTTCTATAGCTGTCTTGTACTCTTCTATTCTAAGTTGAATATCGCTGATTGCTTCAAGAAGATATTTTTTGTTCGATAAAAACAATTCCGTCCACATAGGTGCGTTAAGCTTGGCTACCCTAGTTAAATCTCTAAACGAACCAGCCGAATATCCCACGTGTTCACTCGACAAAGGATTCTTGATATACGAAGATGATATAATGTGCGCAAGTTGGGAAGTGTAGGCGATAATCTTATCGTGCTTATCGTAGCCCGATATAGTTATTCCCTCACACTTGACCTCTTTGAAGAACTCCTTCATTCTTTCTAGGGCGCAAATGTCGTCCATATCAACGGGCGTTAATATTATATATGCGTGCTCAAACAAAGTAGCGGTAGAGTGTGATACACCCGAAAACTCTCTGCCAGCCATAGGGTGTCCGCCCACAAAGAAGACGTCCTCCCTAGTTTGCTTAAGCGCTTCCATTTTTTTGATAACTTCTTTTTTGATGCCCGCGCAATCCATAATTATTGCTCCGCTTTTCATACGGGGAACTACGTTATCGAGTATCTTTAAAGTTGCTCTAGGATTGGTAACGATAATTAGAATATCGACGTCTATCTCGGGGGCGTTTATATCCAAAATATCGTGGTATGCGTTAAGTAGCGCTCCCTTTTTTAGCACCTCATCGCTAATATCGTACGCAAGAACGGTATGCTCTGTATTGCGCATAATTTGTCTTGCAAGAGAACCACCTATCAAACCTAAGCCAACTACACCGATTTTCATTTTATCTCTCCTTATTTACAAGAGGTAACATAACGTCGATTGCCTTGACAACGTCGGCAAATTGTTCGGGACGAAGAGATTGTGCACCGTCGCATAGTGCTTTAGCAGGGTTGTTGTGAACCTCGATGATAAGACCATCGGCCCCTGCACCAACGGAAGCTAAGCTCATAGGCTTTACAAGACGGGAAAGTCCCGATGCGTGCGAGGGGTCAACAATAACCGGAAGGTGAGTTTTTTCCTTCAAAATCGGAATTGCAGAAAGGTCCAAAGTATTACGAGTATAAGGTTCAAAAGTACGAATACCACGCTCGCAAAGAACAATGTTGTTATTGCCTTCGCTCATAATATATTCGGCACTCATTAGCCATTCTTGTATGGTGTTTGCAAGACCACGTTTTAAAAGAACGGGTTTATTCAAACGACCTACTGCTTTTAAAAGGTCGAAATTTTGCATATTACGCGCACCAATTTGTACCATATCAACGTCTTCAAAAGCATCGATATACTTTTCCGACATAATTTCGGTAACGATGGGAAGACCAACCTCTTCTCTAGCCTTTTGCAAAATCTTTATACCATCAACGCCCATACCTTGGAATGCATAAGGCGAGGTACGAGGTTTAAACGCTCCGCCACGAAGCATAGTTGCACCAGCTTCTTTAACAGCCTTTGCAATTTCGATAACTTGTTTTTCACTTTCTACACTACAAGGACCTGCAATAATGGGAAAATGGGTTCCGCCAAACTTTACTCCTTTAACGTCGATAATACTATCTTCGGGGTGGAATTTCCTATTAGCATTTTTAAAAGGCTCTTGGATACGGGTAACAGCTTCTACTATTTCCAAAGAATGTAATAGTTCGATATCTACTCTAGAGGTGTCGCCTATCAAACCTATAACGGTTGCGTTCGCACCAGCAGATACGTGAGTATCTAGTCCAAGTGATTTAATCCAAGAAATGAGTTTATCGAACTCGCGTTTGCTACATTGATTTTTGACGGTTACTATCATACGTTGACTCCTATGAGTATAATTTTATAATAAAAAAACCACGATATTGCGTGGTCTTTAATTAACTATATGCTATAAAAAAGCCCACGCTAAACTATACCGACTTGCGGTAAAAGTAATAAAAAGCGTAAAAGTTAATGGTTAACGACTTTTTCATACTGCAATTATATTCCCATTATTTTGGTATGTCAAGATATAAAATAAAATTTTTATCGATTTATTCAACATATAGCTAAACTCTACTATTAAAAACGCGTTAGTTTAGATGCTAGACGAGGCAAAACAAAAGAGCCTATCGACGGGACTTTACTACGAGGTAAACGACCGAGGGAGGCTCTGTTTTGTGAAGTATAGCGCTAAAATACGCGGTGCATTGTTCTAAAGGTATTGTGGTGCCTCTTAAAAACGCGCTAGTTGGGATGCTAGCCGACGCAAAATCAAAAACTCTCACGACGGGACTTTACTAAGCGTAAACGACCGAGGGAGACTCTTGTTTTGTGAAGTATAGCGCTAAAACATCGTGCTTTACTAAAAACGCGCTAGTTGGGATGCTAGCCGACGCAAAATCAAAAACTCTCACGACGGGACTTTACTAAGCGTAAACGACCGAGTGAGAGTTTTATTTTGCTATGGATAGCGCCCAAATAGCGCGTTTTTACCATTTGTTGTACATCTTCTCACAGAAAGCATACATATCCTTTATCTCGAGGATAGTACCATCATCAAGGGTTACGGTACCATTCCAATAACCGTGGACTTGGTGGCAGACGGTTTTAGCGATACCAACGTTCAAGGGATTAAAGTTATCATAGAAAGGAGTCATAACCAAATCGAGTCGACCATCATCGGACTTGAAATGCCAGGGTTCAAGCCATCGACCATCGGGTTGGTCAACGACGTCGACAACACCTATCTTATGTGCCTTTCCATCATAGAAAAGCATAGTTTCGGTTGCGTTATCTTCAATACCGATGCCCCAAGTTAACTCAAATCCAAAAAGCTTACCATCGGGTAGACGGGTGGAACCATTTGCCCAATACCACATATTCTTATATGGCCAAGGACCGCGTCCCCAATCGAGTACCATATAGGAGTTTTCGGGATTAAAGGAATAGATTTCTTCTCCACCAACTTTGATAGTACCTTTGGTAGGCATACAATTTATTTTGTTAGTATAGAAAAATCTGGTCTTATTCTTAAATGGGGTCGCTATTGTGATACTTTCGGCATTTGGGTCGCGCTCGGCTATAAGTTCAACCTCTAGTTTTTTGTTTTTAAAATATAGGCGTCTTTCCCTTTCGGTTACGTCTACCTTATAGAGCTTCGAGCCTTGTCTATCCTCAAAGGAATATGGAGCATCGCCGTTACGATTTACTTGGTGGCTGTTTACGGTAAGCAAATGGAACATCATATCGCTCCACCTATTGCCCGTTTGCATATCAAAGATTTCCACTTGCCCAACAGAGGCGATAGAAATATTAAAAAAGTTCATTTGTACTACGAATCTTCCATCGCTAACTTGATAAAAGTCCCATTCCTTGATACGTAGCTTGGGAGCTTTGATATCCTCGCGGTTATATATGTAAAGATTACGTTTACAATAACCGGGTTGCTTTAGCGAACCATCTTTGTTAAGCAGTAGGGTTGGCTCTTTAATTTCGATTTGTTTTTGCATATTTTTCTCCTTTATGATAAATAGGATGCTATAATTGGATAAAGTTTTGGAGAATTTATAACGTAACTACCGTGATTTTCTCCTTTTAACACTTTAAAAGTCGCGTTTGGAATAGCTTTTGCAATATAGAGCGAATGTTTATAGGGAACCATATCGTTACTACCACATAATACCAAAACGTTTGCAGTTATGCCTTCTAGTTGTTCCCTCGTAATATTGGGCTCGTTTATCATAAGCGCTAGCAATGGACTAGGCTTAAAAAAGTTTTGTACTTTAAAAAATGTCCTAATATGCCATTTTAAACCGCTAGGAGTTACGTTAGCTCCGCTTGCTATCAAGGTAGAGATAAGTTGAGGATATTTGCTAGCAAGCATAAGTCCAATTATCCCGCCATCGGAAAATCCGTATACTATTGGTTTATCAAGGTTTAGGTTCTCTATAAAGCACTTTACGTCTTCCGCCATTAAAGAATACGATAGCTCGCCTTTACCCGATTTACCATGCGAACGAGAGTCTATCGCATATACCTTATAATGCTTTTTAAGTTCGTCGATAAGCACGTTAAAAATGGTATGGTCTTCCCCATTTCCATGCAATAAAATGAATGGAGAGCCCTCTCCATACTCCTCATAATACAGCTCAACGTCGTTAAAAACTCCTTTCATAACCATAATATAGCACATTTATGCATATAATTTCAATATTGACTATAAAAAAATACAATTTTTCCTAAAAAAATTCTTGCATTATACGCCATATTGTATTATAATTAGAGAAAATTTTTTATAAATGAGGAGAAATTATATGGAAAAAGTTTATAATCCTTTTGATAACTTTTGTTCCGTTCTCGACAAGGCCGCAAGCGCCATCAATATGCCTAAAAACGATTATGAAATTCTCAAGCATCCCGAAAGAGAATTAAAAATCGCTGTTCCCGTTGTTATGGATAATGGCGAACTTAAAGTATTTGAAGGCTTCCGCGTTCAACACAGTTCCCTACGTGGACCTTGCAAGGGTGGTATAAGATATCATCAAAACGTTAATATCGACGAAGTTAAAGCTCTATCCGCTTGGATGACCTTTAAGTGCGCAGTTGCCGACATTCCCTATGGTGGCGGTAAAGGCGGTATCACCGTTGACCCCAGAGAGCTTTCCACCAAGGAACTCGAAAGACTTACCCGTAAATATGCCGCAGGTATCACCCCTATCGTTGGACCCTTCCAAGACGTTCCTGCTCCGGACGTAAACACCAATGCTCAAATTATGGACTGGTTCGTTGACACCTATAACACTCTTAAGGGCGGAGATTTCCGCGGTGTTGTAACCGGCAAATCTCTCGCAACCGGCGGTTCTCTAGGCAGACCCGATGCTACCGGTCGTGGCGTTTCTATCGTAACCGAAGCTCTTCTTAACGTAAATGGTATCGACCCCAAGAACACCAAGATTGCTATACAAGGTATGGGTAACGTCGGCTCCGTATCCGCTAGAATTTTGAGCGGTGAAATCGGTGCTAAAATCGTTGCTGTTTCCGACGTTTCCGGCGGTCTATACTGCGAAGATGGTCTTGATATCCCCGCTTTATACCAAATGGCTCTCAAGCGCGAACTCGTTGAAAACTACAATGCTCCCGGCGTTAAGCACATCACCAACAAAGAACTTCTTCTTTGTGATTGCGACGTTCTTATTCCCGCTGCACTTGAAAACCAAATCAACGTTGAAATCGCAGAAAATCTCAAGGCAAAAATTATCATCGAAGCAGCTAATGGTCCCACAACCGTTGAAGCAGACGCTATCTTGGAAGCACGTGGTATACAAGTTCTTCCCGACATCCTCTCTAACGCAGGTGGCGTAGTTGTAAGTTACTTCGAATGGTGCCAAAACATTCAAGGCTACTACTGGAGCGAGGAAGAAGTTAACGCTAAGCTAAAGGTTAAGATGATTAACGCATTTAACGACGTTATCGATATGGCTAAGAAGTATAACCTCTCTTATCGTCTTGCCGCTTATGCAGTTGCTCTTAACCGCCTTGTTACCGTAGCAAAAGCCAAGGGTTATATCTTTAACTAAACTTGATAAAACACTTTTTATAAATCGAAAACTCCGTTAGTCATTCTAGCGGAGTTTTTCTTTTCCAATAGCCACTAACGTTTTATTAAATATATGTCTCAATCACACTTTATTTAGCAAGTAATTATTGCATTGTTGCAATTTAATATATAATATTGATTATATATTACTTATTGACTTTTACACTCTTTTGTGGTACTATTCAAGGTAGTAAAAACAAAGGAGTTTTTTTATGCCAAAAATTACTGTTGATTGGAATACCGTTATCAATTTCGTTACCGACGCTTTTGTTGGCGTTGGCGTTCCCAGAGAAGACGCCGAAATCGTTACCGACGTACTAGTTGAATCAGACCGCAGAGGTATTGAATCTCACGGTGTAAACCGCTTTAAGCCTATCTATATTGATAGAATTAACGCTGGTATCCAAAATCCCGTTACTAACTTTGAAATCATTAAGGAAACCCCTACCACCGCTGTTGTTGACGGCCATGACGGTATGGGTCAAGTTATTGGATATAAATCTATGAAAATGGCCATCGAAAAGGCTAAAAAATATGGTATGGGTATGGTTGCAGTTCGTAACTCTTGCCACTATGGTATCGCTGGCTATTATGCATCTATGGCTGCTAAAGCAGGTTGCATAGGTATGACAGGCACCAATGCTCGTCCTTCCGTTGCCCCTACCTTCGGCGTAGAAGGTATGTTTGGTACCAACCCCTTCACCGTAGGTATTCCTACCGATGAAGAATTCGACTTTATCTTCGACTGTGCAACCTCTATCACCCAAAATGGTAAAATAGAGTACTACGAAAGAATAGGCGAACCCGTACACCCCGGCACCATTATCGACATAAATGGTAATGCTGTTGAAGGCGATGCAGGCGACGCACTAAAAGCTATCCGTAAAGGTACTGCTGCTCTTACACCTCTTGGTGGTATCGGCGAAGCTCTAGGCGGATATAAAGGTTATGGATTTACTATGATAGTAGAATTCCTTTCCTGCATACTACAAGATGGCTTATATGGCAAGGCTCTTGATGGTAAAGACGAAAACGGAAACATCAAGCCCTATCAACTAGGACATTACTTTATCGCTATCGATACCGAGCACTTCCTCGGCGAAGAACTTGCTCGTAAGAAAGCAGGCGACGTTATCCGTGCTACCCGCGCTTCCAAGAAAGCTCCCGGCGCAGAAAGAATTTATACCGCCGGCGAAAAAGAATGGTTGGTATGGCAAGATAGAAAGGACAAAGGCGTTCCGATTAACGAATCCGTTCAACAAGAAATGATAGAAGTTCGTAACAAGCTTGGTCTTACTCAATACGTATTCCCCTGGGAAAAATAAGGAGATAATATATGGATTACGCAAAAGAATCTTTAAAGTGTCATTATAATTGGAAAGGTAAAATCGAGGTTGTTCCCCGCGCTACCGTAACCTCTAAAGAGGAGCTATCCCTTGCTTACACTCCCGGTGTTGCTCAACCTTGTCTTGAAATCCAAAAGGATATAAACAAGAGCTACGAGCTAACTCGTAGATGGAACCTCGTTGCAGTTATCACCGATGGTACTGCAGTTCTTGGTCTTGGTGATATCGGTCCCGAAGCAGGTATGCCCGTTATGGAAGGCAAATGTGTTCTATTCAAGGCATTTGCTGACGTTGACGCATTCCCTCTTTGCGTTAAGAGTAAGGACGTAGACGAAATCGTTAGAACCATATCTCTCATTTCCGGTTCTTTCGGTGGCATCAACCTAGAAGATATTGCTGCTCCCCGTTGTTTCGAAATCGAAAGAAAGCTCAAGGAATGTACCGATATACCAATTTTCCACGACGACCAACACGGTACCGCTGTAGTATGTGCAGCCGCAGTTATCAACGCAGTTAAAGTAGTTGGTAAAAAACTTGAAGATTGTACCGTTGCATTCAGTGGCGCAGGTGCCGCTGGTTGCGCTATCGCAAAGCTATTCCTACAACTTGGCGTAAAAGAAATCTATATGTGCGACCGTCAAGGTATCCTCAATATAGACGACCCCAACATTATGGAATCCAAAAAGGATATCGCCTCTATTACCAATTTCTCAAGAAAGAGCGGTACTCTAGCCGATGCTATGAAGGGCGCTGATATATTTGTTGGCGTAAGCGCTCCCGGCGTTGTAACCGAAGAGATGGTTGCATCTATGGCACCCGGTGCTATCGTAATGCCTATGGCTAACCCCGTACCCGAAATTATGCCCGACCTCGCTCTTAAAGCAGGTGCAGCTGTTGTTGGTACCGGTAGAAGCGACTTCCCCAACCAAATCAATAACGTTCTTGCATTCCCCGGCATCTTCCGTGGTGCTCTAGACGTTCGTGCAAAGGATATCAACGAAGAAATGAAGATAGCTGCTGCAAAGGCAATTGCATCTCTTGTTTCCGATGAAGAGCTTTCCGCAGAATACATCATTCCCAAAGCATTCGACGAGCGCGTTGGCAAGACTGTTGCCGCTGCTGTTGCCGAAGCTGCAAGAAAGACCGGTGTTAATAGAATCTAGTTTTTAAACGGTTAAAAAAAGCCCAAGCATTTTGCTTGGGCTTAATTATATAAGGTATTATGAATTTAGACGTAATGTTTTTTATCAATAGTCTTCTTTTGGGTTTAGGGTTAGCTATGGACGCTTTCTCCGTATCGCTTGCAAACGGACTATGTTATCAAGATATAAAATTCCCTAAAGCCAGCTTAATTGCCGGCACGTTTGGATTTTTCCAATTCCTAATGCCTTTTATAGGCTGGGTGCTGGTTAGTACGGTTGCAAAATACTTTACCTTTATTGAAGTTGCAATTCCATATATTGCTCTTATATTGCTTTGTTTTATCGGTAGTAAAATGATTTACGAAGGTGTCAAGAAAAAAGAAGAAAAAGACTCTTGCCCTACCAAGCCCCTATCATTCGGATTACTTATCGTACAAGGCATTGCGACAAGCATAGACGCCCTCTCCGTGGGTTTTACAATATCAAGCTACAACGTATGGGAAGCACTACTCTCATCGGGCATTATAGGTGTTCTTACCGTAGGAATTTGTCTAGCAGGCGTATATATCGGCAAGGCAATCGGCACAAAATTCCAAAACAAAGCCAGCATATTCGGTGGAGTAATACTTATACTAATTGGACTTGAAATTTTTATAACCAGCTTCTTTTAAAAATAAAACAAAGCACCTTCGCGGTGCTTTTATTATTTTTAGATTAGTTATGCTTTTTGTATCATAGAATCTAGCTATTACGAACAAAATAACGGGACTTTACTTTGCGTAAACGACCGAGAGTGGCTTTTATTTTGTGAAGTTATTCGCTCAAATAGCGTGTCTCATTAGAATTATTAAACGTTGAGTTATATCTTTATATATTTAGGATTTAGGTAAGACTCGCTAGTTGGGATGAAAAACAAGCAAAATGAAAAAGCCACTCGACGGGACTTTACTTTGGGTAAACGACCGAGAGTGGCTTTTATTTTGTAAAGTTATTCGCTCAAATAGCGTGTCTCATTAGAATTATTAAACGTCTAGTTATATCTTTATATATTTAGGATTTAGGTAAGACTCGCTAGTTGGGATGAAGAACAAGCAAAATGAAAAAGCCACTCGACGGGACTTTACTTTGGGTAAACGACCGAGAGTGGCTTTTATTTTGTGAAATTATTCGCTCAAATAGCGTGTCTTACTATTTTTCTGCTGCAAGACGTTTCTTATAGTCCTCAATTATTTTAGTTGCTTGCGTGCTGGGAACTTCTTCGTAACGTTCGAAAGCAAGGGTGAACTTACCGCGACCTTGGGTCATAGAACGTAGGTCGGTTGCATATTTTGCAAGTTCTACTTGGGGAGCTTCGGCGGAAACAACGGTCTTACCAGCAACGGAGTCGGTTCCGAGGATTCTACCACGACGCTTGCTCATATCGCCCATAACGTCGCCCATGTATGAATCGGGAACGATAACGTCAATGTGCATAACAGGCTCTAAGAATACGGGGTTAGCCTTTGAGCAACCATCTTGGAAAGCAAGTTTAGCAGCGGTGATAAATGCGATTTCCTTACTATCTACGGGGTGGTATTTACCATCGAATACAGTGCACTTGAGGTTGATAACGGGATAGTCAGCTTGGATACCCTTGGGAGCAGCTTCGCGGAGACCCTTTTCTACTGCGGGGATAAATTGACGGGGAATAGCACCACCAACAACTGCGTCTACGAATTCGAAGATACCATCTTCTGCACCGGGCTCGAAACGAACGGAGCATTGACCAAATTGTCCTGCACCACCGGATTGCTTCTTATGTTTACCTTCTGCTTCAACGGTCTTCTTGATGGTTTCGCGGTATGCGATACGAGGCTCACGAAGAACGGGAGTTGCGTTAAACTTATTCTTAACCTTCTTGCAAAGGATATCGAGTTGCATTTCGCCAAGACCGGAAAGAACCATTTCGTTGGTTTCTGCATTCTTTTCTAGTTTGAAGGTAATATCTTCGTCCATTAGTTTGAATAGACCTGCGAAAACTTTATCTTCGCTATTCTTATCAGCAGAAGAAACTGCAAAGCTGATAACGGGAGCGGGGAATGCGATGGGGTCGCACTTAACTACGTCGGTAGTATCGCTCAAAGTGTTGTTGGTTTGGGTGTAGTTGAGCTTTGCAAAAGCGCCCATATCACCTGCATAAACAGCGTCCATAGCATCTTGCTTTTTACCGCGGAGAGCCATAATGGAGGTAATCTTTTCGTTTTCGTCCTTTTCTACGTTGATAACTTGGTCGCCGATAGCTACCTTACCGCGTAGTACTTTGAACATAAGAAGTCTACCTACGAAGGGGTCAACGATGGTCTTGAAGATTTGAGCAACAAACTTACCGTTTTCGTCGCATACAAGTTCGCCTGCAGTGGAGTTGGTCTTGATAGATTCGCCGGGAATGGGGAATATATCGATGATGTGGTCGAGTAGTCCGCTAATTTGAGAGTTACCGGTAGCAACGCCTGCCATCATAGGATATACTTCTGCGTTTATAAAACGAGATTTGATACCTGCTTTCTTTTCTTCAACGCTGATTTCTTCGCCACCGAAGTATTTTTCCATCAATTCTTCACTAGCTTCTGCAACAACTTCCATTAGAGTGCCGTCTTCTTCTGCATATTTGTCTTGTATGCTTGCAGGCATAGCAATTTCTGCGCCCTTAACGTCGTATGCTTTACCTTCGATAACGTCAACGTACCCTTCCATAGTGGTTCCGTTCATAATGGGAAGTTCGATAGAAACAACTTTTGAACCATACTTATTGCGGTATGCATCGAGAGTTGCATCGTAGCTACTATTTTCTTTATTAACACCGTTTACCCAAATAAGAGTGGGGATGCCTTTTTCTTGACAATACTCAAGAGCTTTTTCTGCGCCAACGGGAACGTTACCGTTTGCACTGGTTACAACGATAGCTGCATCTGCTACGGAAAGAGCGGATACCATTTCGCCTTCGAAATCGAAGAAGCCGGGAACGTCAAGAAAGTTGAATTTATAATCTTTGTATTGTACGTAAGCCATAGAAAGTGATATGGACATCTTACGTGCTATTTCTTCTTGGTCGTAGTCGGATACGGAGTTACCATCGTCTACTTTACCTTGACGGTCGATAGCCTTGGTCTTATAAAGGATTGCTTCTAGAAGAGAGGTTTTACCTTCGCCACCGTGTCCTATCAAAGCGATGTTTCTAATCTTATCTTTGTGAAAAACTGCCATTATATTTTCTCCTTAAAAAGAATGCGTGTACATATATAATACTATATATTAAAGCAAATTACAAGGATAATTAAGAAATTACTTTGTTTTTAAATATATTTTTTACTCTATTTTGGCTAAAATTTTCGCATATTCGCTATCCTTGCGCGGTCCTGTAAAAACGTAACGGATACTACCCTCTCCCTCTTGGGTATAAAGAGCTTCAACCTCTTTTATAATAGGGTCGTAACCATCATATACTTTTGCACCGGTTATTCTACGTATATGCTCTTTTATAAACACGTAGTGAGTGCAACCGAGTATTACGCTATCGAGATTTTTAAAGCCATTCAGTTCTTTTGTAAGGTATTGTTCCAAAGCGGTCAAATTGTGGCAATTTTGCTCGATTAGAGAGGCTAGACATCCGTTTGCATACACCCTTGCGCCCGCGCTCTCATATCCCTTTATCAAAGCACTTTCCGCTGTGAGTGGAGTGCACATAATAAGAGTATTGTTTGCCCGTTCACAAAGCGGTCTTACGCCAATAATGGGGACGGGGAGTTTATCGCTAACGTAACTTAGCGCGACGGTTGAAGCAGTATTGCAAGCAAAAATTATCATTTGTGCACCTTTTTCATATAAAAGTTCAGATATACTTAGTAGGCGCATTTTTAGTGGAAAAGCTCTTTCTCTACCATATGGATGGGCATAGGTATCGGCAAAATAAACGTAATCGTTGTAAGGACAAGTTTTTATAAGCTTTTTTAATAGGGTTAGTCCCCCTATTCCCGAATCTATTAAGGCTATTTGCATATTTTATAATATGCAGAATGGATTTAAATCTTTCCGTGAACCGCCTTATTTATCGCCTTTGATATAATTTTGGAAAAACAATCAATATATAAATCGATTTCTTTAGCAGTAACCACCAAATCTCCCGTTACTTCGCTAAGGGTATCGAACGAAAGATTGCTAGAACTCCCTGCAAGATAATTTAGTAGCAAGTTTCTCGCGTATATGATAAGCGGAACACCCACTCCTATAACGGGTACGCCTAGAGTGGACTGCTCTAACGATATCTTAGCATTCCCTACTCCGGCACCCGGAGTTAGTCCACTATCTTTTATTTGAATTACCCCTCCTAAGCGCTCGATATTTTTCGAGGCAAGGGTGTCAATGCAAATAATAACTTTGGGCTCTAACTTTTCAACCAACGCCTTAATAACGTCAAACGAAGCTATGCCCGTATTACCTCCTACCCCGGGAGCATAGGCGCAAAGATTACCTTTTCCTCTTAAATTATCTAAATGTGCGGTAACGATAACCTTTTCTACCACCCTAGCGCCTAAGCTATCGGCAGTCAAACCTTCGTTTCCTATTCCAACCACCATAACAAGATGCTTTTTGGTGATGCCGAACTGCTTAAAAATACGTTTCAAAGCCATTTGCGTAAGGGTTACGAACGAGCTTTCTAACTTATCGTTAGCTATAACACACTCTTTACTCGAAGCAAAATAAACTGTATCATCCTCTCGTTTAGCCCTACTTAAAGTGGCTTTACCCTCTTCCATAATGATTTTTTGCTCACTTTCGGCAAGCTTACCACTCAAAAATCCATCATCAAATAACTCGAAATAATCTCTCATAGAAAAAGTGTTAACTTTTTTAATAAAAACATACAAAATTTGTTTGCCAACTAAAAAATATTGTGATATTATAATTGGGAACGCAAGACTTATAGTTTGTAACTGTTAAGGAGATTACAATGGCAAATATCAAATCACAAAAAAAGAGAATTCTAATCACTAAAGAAGAAAACGCAAAAAACAACTCTCTCCGCACCAAGTGCAAGAATGCTGTTAAGAAGTACGAAGCTGCTATCGCTGCTGGCGACGTTCAACTTGCAAGCGAACTTCTTCCCGTTACCGTTAGCACCATCACCAAAGCTGGCATCTACAAGGATAACACCGTAAGCCGTAAGGTTGCACGTCTTTCCAAGATGCTTGATACTCTTAAGAAGGCTAACGCATAATTATTGATTGAATAAACCGCTTTTAGCGGTTGACTGGGTGTGGCGCAGCTTGGTAGCGCGCTTGAATGGGGTTCAAGAGGCCGGAAGTTCAAATCTTCTCACCCAGACCACCAAAAACTGCAGAATATAAGGTTCTGCAGTTTTTTTACGCCCGTTTTCCCCTATCGTATTTTGTAAAGCAGTTTGCATATAGCTAATAAAAAAGACCGCATTAGCGGTCTTTAGTTTTACTACTTTGAAGTCCTTTTACTTTTGAAATAGTCGCTGTTTCTTCGATAATAGGTTATTACGAGAATTAAGATAATGCTAACTAGGCATATTAAAGCAATTGCAATCGCTACTCTCTCGTTATAACTAATAGAGGTTGTTAGACTTTCGTTTTTGACGTACCCTATTCCGTCGTCCATTACAACAATATGATAACCGTCAAATTCACTTTCTGAAACCGTTAATACCGTTCCGTCAAGATAGTTTCTTATTACCTCGCCACCGGGTGTCGCGAAAACGTCGATACTGCCACCCACCTTACTAGCATAGGCTTTTGCGGTATATAACTGATAACAACTTTCTTCACTGGTATTGTATAGATATTTGGCATCAACGTATCCTACTATATCGTCTACTTTAACTTTATAGTAATCTTTTCCACCTATAACTACGCTTTCTATCACCTCGACGATTTCGTTTTGTTCCAGCTCCTTTATCGTCTCGGTCAAGCTCTCGTCCAAGTAAAGATTTACTCCGTCGTGTAATACGTATAAACTAGAAGCATTGGCAAAAGCGGTGCCCGATATACTTGCCACCGATATAATCATTATAACAAATATGATTACACCAAATACCCCTATTCTTTTCATATTATATTATCCAACGAATTTCTGCGGGATTATCTATAAATAGTTCTCCCCATTTGCCTAGTTTCTTAACTCTTGAACTACCCTCTATAACCGGCGTGCCGGCATCAAATTGATAGTCTACTACTAAGTTGTTTTCTTTATCAATATAGCCACAATGTTCACCCTTGAACACGCAAGCATAACCTTCCGAAAAACTTAGCGCACAATCATACACTATTGGAATTACCACTTCGCCTTGTCTATCGATGTAACCGAACTTATCGTTCTTTTCCACACAGCAAAGCTCTTCGTGGAATAGGAATACCTCGTCGTATTCGGGAGTAATAACTTCCTTACCATCGCGAGTAGCAAAGCCCCACTTTCCGTTCTTGTTTATCTTCACGTACTTATCTTGGGGATGTACTACTTCTTGCTTTTTGGGACGTTGCTTTTCCCTTTCTTCCCTAGACTTTTGTTCGCTAACCTCTTCTCTTATTTTTTTGCTATCGAATTTACCTTGTTTGGGTGCTTGTTTATTATCGTTTACACGACCATTATGTTGGTTTTGAGCATTTTGTTGCTTTTCGTTACCCTTCTTTTGGACGCGATTATTTTCCTTGTTAACAACTTTATTATCGTTCTTTTGTCCCTTGTTTTGGTTAGGGTTGGGAACGATTTTACCTTGATTTTGATTGTTGTCCTTTTGAGTATTTTCCTTTTGTTCGGTAGGCAAAGGCTTCAATCTTAAGCGTTTATTATTAAGAGCGCTTTTTAGTTCGCCTAGGTTACGCTTATCAAAGGTAGGAATACGGTAGAAATCTTTTTCGCATCTTATAACTACGTCGCGAACGGTCTTTACGTTACCTTTTAGCAATTTTTCCTTGACAACGTCGCTTAGGCGCAAAATATCTATGCTTTGGTCAAGCAACTCCTTGTCATATGGTGGAAGGTAACTTTCGTCGATAAAAGATTTCTTCTTTTTAGGACGTTTGTTGTAGTGGTAATTATTACCCATTTATTACTCCTATTGGATAGAATACGGCTGTCATAAGACAGCCGTATTCTTATGGTTGATTAGATTAATACTTTTTTCTGGGGGCGTACTTGGTGTGCAAAATTTCGTGTGCCTTGTGGCTATTGGGCTCACTAAGATAGGTTTCGTAAATTTCTTTAACTACGGGGTTCTCGTGGGACTTACGTAGTGCAGCGCTCTTATCAGCATCATAGATAGCGCCAGCGCGAAGTGCCTTGATATCGTAGTTGTTGCGTTCGTATGCGCTCTTGATGGGTTGACCGCCACCGTTTACGCAACCGCCGGGACAGCTCATGATTTCGATAAAGTGGTAATCAGCTTCACCCTTCTTAATCTTTTCCATAAGTTCCTTTGCATTAGCAAGACCGCTAGCAACAGCTACCTTAACTTCCTTACCAGCAAGAGTTACGGTTGCTTCCTTGATACCCTTGGTTCCACGAACGTCGGTGTAATCGATGTTTTCTAGACTCTTGCCTTCAAGAACGTCAGCAAGGGTACGTAGAGCAGCTTCCATAACGCCACCGGTTGCACCAAATAGTAGACCTGCGGTAGATGCAATTCCTAGAGGAGCATCAAATGCGCTATCTTCCAATTCGTTGAAGATAATGCCAAATCTCTTGATGAGTTTAGCAAGTTCACGAGTGGTGAGTGCGATATCGATATCGGGAACACCTGCTGCGTTTTGGTAATCTCTACCCTTTTCAAATTTCTTTGCGGTACAGGGCATTACGGATACAACTACCATATCTTTGGGGTCGATACCCATCTTTTCTGCGTAGTAGGTCTTGCAGATTGCACCAAACATTTGTTGAGGAGACTTACAGCTGGAAAGGTTGGGAATAAATTCGGGATAGTTATGTTCAACGAACTTAATCCAAGCAGGAGAACAGGAGGTCATCATGGGTAGAACGCCACCATTATTCAAACGACCTAAGAACTCGGTACCTTCTTCCATAATGGTGAGGTCAGCAGTCATATTTACGTCGAATACAGCGTTGAAGCCCATCTTACGCATAGCGGTAACCATCTTGCCTTCTACGTTGGAGCCGATGGGATAGCCAAATTCTTCACCTAGTCCTACGCGAACGGAGGGAGCAGTTGCGATGATAACGTACTTGGATTTATCTTGTAGAGCTGCGATAACGTCGTCGATTTCTTCCTTTTCGGATAGAGCGCCAACGGGGCAAGCACTAATACATTGTCCACAACCTACGCAGGGAACGTCTTTAAGGTCAAAGTCGAATGCTGCGCCAACGTGGGTAGCAAAACCACGAGAGTTTGTACCGATGATGGATAGTCCTTGATATTCCTTACAAGCAGCTACGCAACGACGGCATAGAACGCACTTGTTGTTATCTCTTACGATATAAGGAGTAGTTGCGTCGATATCGAACTCGTTAACAGCACCGCTAAAGCGTTTAGCATCACAGCCGAGTTCTTCGGATAGACGTTGTAGTTCACAATTTTGGTTACGAACACAGCTCAAGCAGTTCTTATCGTGGTCGGATAGAATTAGCTCAACGGTGGTTCTTCTTGCTTCGATAACCTTTGCACTATTGGTGGTAACTTCCATACCTTCGTTTACGGGGTAAACACAAGCTGCAACAAGGCTTCTAGCGCCCTTAACTTCTACAACACAAACACGACAAGCACCTATTGCGTTGATATCACGAAGATAGCAAAGGGTGGGAATTTTGATACCTGCAGAACGAGCGGCATCAAGGATAGTAGTACCGGCAGGAACGCTAACGTCTTGACCGTTTATCTTTAAATTAACCATTTTGATTTCTTCCATTATATTATCCTCCTATTTCCTTACGATGGCCTTGAACTTACACTTGTCCATACATACGCCACACTTGATACACTTGGATTGGTCGATGATGTGCTTTTGTTTAACAGCACCGCTGATAGCGCCAACGGGACAGTTACGTGCACAAAGGGTACAACCTTTACAGGTATCCAATACTTCGTAGGAAAGCAATGCTTTACATACGCCGGCGGGACACTTCTTATCAACGATGTGTGCTACGTATTCGTCGCGGAAGAACTTTAGGGTTGCGAGTACGGGGTTAGGAGCAGTTTGTCCTAGACCGCAAAGTGCGTTATCCTTGATGTAGTAGCAAAGTTTTTCCATTTCGTCAAGGTCTTTAAGTTCGCCTTTACCGGAAGTGATTTTATCAAGGTACTCAAGAAGTCTGGTAGTACCAATACGACAAGGAGTACATTTACCACAAGATTCGTCCTTGGTGAATAGTAGGAAGAACTTTGCGATATCAACCATACAGTTGTCTTCGTCCATAACGATTAGACCACCTGAACCCATAATTGAGCCGATAGCTGCAAGGTTTTCAAAGTCGATTGGAACGTCCATATGTGCAGCGGGGATACATCCACCGGAAGGACCACCGGTTTGAGCTGCCTTGAACTTCTTACCATTGGGGATACCGCCACCGATATCTTCAATAACGGTACGTAGAGTGGTTCCCATAGGAATTTCTACTAGACCGGTGTTAACAATCTTACCACCTAGAGCGAATACCTTGGTACCGGGGCTCTTTTCGGTTCCCATTGACCTAAACCAATCTGCACCCTTAAGGATGATTTGAGCGATATTAGCATAGGTTTCTACGTTGTTAAGAATAGTGGGCTTTTGGAATAGACCTTTGTTTGCGGGGAAGGGAGGACGGGGACGAGGCTCACCGCGCTTACCTTCGATAGAAGTCATAAGAGCAGTTTCTTCACCACATACGAATGCGCCTGAACCAAGACGGATACCTAGGTCAAAGTCGAAACCAAGACCAAGAATATTCTTACCTAGCAAACCATATTCTTTAGCTTGCTCGATAGCTATCTTCATTCTTTGAACAGCGATAGGATACTCTGCACGAACGTAGATGTAACCTTGGTTAGAACCGATAGCATAAGCTGCAATAGCCATAGCTTCGATAACTGCGTGAGGGTCGCCTTCTAGGATAGAACGGTCCATAAATGCACCGGGGTCGCCTTCGTCGGCGTTACAGCAAACGTACTTGATACCGGTTTCGTCTGCCTTAGCGTTTCTAGCAAATCTCCACTTTAGACCGGTGGGGAAGCCTGCACCACCACGACCGCGTAGACCGGAATCTAGAACGGTTTGGATAACTTCTTCGGGGGTCATCTCGGTTAGAACCTTGATGAGTGCTTGATAACCGTCGTATGCGATATATTCATCGATATCTTCGGGGTTGATAACACCGCAGTTACGTAGAGCAACACGGGTTTGGCTCTTGTAGAAGTTGGTTTCGGACAAAGCCTTGGTAACTTCGGGAGAGTTCAAATCTTTGTAGATAAGTCTTTCTACTAGTCTTCCCTTTACGAGGTGTTCTGATACTAGTTCGTCAACGTCGCTTACTTGAACTTGACTATAGAATGCACCTTCGGGATAGATGATAACAACGGGACCTACAGCACAGAGGCCGAAGCATCCGGTTTTAACGAGCAATACTTCTTCGGTAAGTCCGTTTTCAGCAACCTTAGCAACAAATCTATCATAGATTTCTGCGCTGTGGTTGGAATGACAACCGGTACCGCCACATACTAGAACAGTATTTCTATACATAACATTTCCTCCTATGCTTCGTCGCCTACAAGATACTCGGTGCAAATTTTACCGCCGAGAACGTGTTGGTCAAGAATTTTCTTTGCTTTTTCTGCATCAACGTGAACGTAGGTTACCTTTTCTTGGCCGGGTACGAAAACTTCTACAATGGGCTCAAGTTTGCACATACCGATACATCCGGTACGGGTAACTTTAACGTGTTTGATTCCTCTATTTGCTACTTGGTCTACGAACTCGTTAAAAACGGGTCTAGCGCCTGCTGCGATACCACAAGTAGCCATACCTACTACGACGCGAATTTCATTAGCTTCACTTTCGTTGTCGCGGCTGATAATTTGTGCTTGCATTTTTTCTCTAATTGCTTTGATATCAGCTATGGATTTCATATAATTATACCTCCGTTTATACTTTCGATGTTTTCTTTTAGCATTGATTTGAGAAAAGCGATTATTTCGGGACTATCTATCGGTATACCCTCTAGTTCTTCTTTTACTTCCCTTGTGTCGAACACGAACTCCCTATCTCCTACCTTGTATATCCACTTGAAATCACAGTTTGGATATAGTAACGTGGTTGCGGTTTCGGCTATATCTCCTAGTGGCATTCTATCGATATCGTCTAGCTGGAATGTGGTGGTTACTACCGTGCCTACCCCTACTTGGGACTTTATATCGAAGGTACCTCCGCCCGTTTCCGCCGCCTGTTTTAGTAGCGGTATACCCATTCCTACCTTTCTAGTAGTTCTAGTAGTAGTAAAAGGGTCGGTTACTCGTGTTAAAAATTCCTCGCTCATCCCCTTGCCGTCATCACTTATCCTAATAGTAAGAAGATTATCGTCAACCAAAATTTCCACCGTAACTAATTTTGCGTTAGCCTTAACGGAATTTTCGGCTATATCAAGAATGTGAAGGGCAAGTTCTCTCATTATTACTTATACTCGGAAACGATACCGTCAAGTTGGTTGGTCGTTACTTTACCGTATACGTTGGAGTTAACGGTCATAACGGGAGCCAAACCACAGCAACCTATACATCTGGTTTCGATTAGACTGAACTTACCGTCGTCGGTACATTCGCCGGATTCGATACCAAATTTTGCTTTGAGAGCATCAACTAGGTCGCCTGCGCCTTTAACGTAACAAGCAGTTCCCATACATACGGATACTTGGTATTGTCCACGAGGACTCAAAGTAAATTGTGAGTAGAAGGTCGCTACGCCAAAAACTTCTTCAAGAGAGATATTTAGTGCTTCAGCAATCTTGGTTTGAACTTCGATGGGAAGATAACCATATAACTCTTGAGCAAACTGTAATGCAGGCATTAGTCCACCGGGAACAGTCTTTAGCTCTACTAATTTAGCGTCTAGAGCTGCTGCTTGTTCGGGAGTGCCGGCAAAAGGAACTTTAGTTAACTTAATTCTTGCCATTATTTCCTCCAAAGAAATGTATTTATTGTCTTATTGTATTTGTTCACGCGTTTGCGCACGCGCATAATAATTATATCATACGCGCGCGAATTTGCAAATATTTTTTTGAATAAAGTTTGCTATTTCCTATTTTTTACTTTTATTTATCAAAAAAGATATCAGAGCTTCCGCCGTAGGCTCCTCTAAATCTATAAAATGCACCCCTTTTCCTATGCTATCAAGGGTGTGAGCATCGCTATCGTGCAAAATAAAAATGTCCTCTACCTCGTGCGCGTTATCCCCATCGCAAGAGTACTCAACTGCAGAGTAATAAGGCGGAATGGCACCTAGCATTGCTATCATACCAAATGAATCCCTATCTACGTGCGCAGGCACGCATACCCCGCCATATCTCAATGCAAGTGCATAGGCTTCGTTTTCGCTTATTTCCGCGCTCGTCAAAAGTAGGCTTTCTTCTATTTCCACTATCTCGTCGTCGGAGTTTATAACAAGTTGTCTACCAAAAATATCCTCTCTGTTTTTGAGGTCGGTAAAGTTTATCTTTTTGTGGAAAGCACTCAATCTATCAAAATCGGGGAATAAGCAAAGCAAATGTAAGTCTTCGTTGGTTTGAAGCTCGAATGCAGGTACTACGGTAATTCCAAGAGCTTCCCCTACTTCTAACGCAGCTTCAACGTTTTTTATCGCATTATGGTCGGCTATCGCCATAATATCTATTCCTAGCGCGCTACAAGTAGCGACGACGTTGACGGGCGTCATATCGTCGTCGGCACAAGGCGACAGCGCGCTGTGAATATGTAAATCGTAGCGATATTTTGCCATAATTGTAGTCCGCTTATAGTCCGCTTTTCTTTACTGCGTCAAAAACGGAAAGAGAGGTCGTAATACAATTTATATCGACGTCTCTAACCTTTTTATCTAGCAATGGGTCGGGCTTGACGCCATCGCAAAGTATTATAACGCCTACGTCGGTTAGCGTTGCAACCGCCGCCACGTTTTGGTTGTTCATAATGGTAAACCAGCCTGCACTTTCGGGCGCTTTACCCATTACTACGGAAAGAAAATCGCCACAATATCCGCCCACGATTTCCCTATCAACGTCGGCGATATTTATGATATCTGCATTAAGGTTTTTTATTAAATCATTTATTTTCATTTTTCAATTGTTGACACTTATCTATAGTTGTTTCGCCAAGTACGACGTCCTCTGCAAAGGCTCTACAGCTAGGCGCACCGCATTGACCGCAGTCTAGTTGTGGTAAAGAAGAGTATACTTCCTCTATCTCGCGCATTTTCTTTAGAGCCATACCAAAGTCTTCGTCTAGTCGGAAAATATCCTTTACTTCGGGCTCGTGGTCCCAATGGAAAAATTCCTCGTCGTATTCGTCCACGTTAAGAGCATTCTTCATAGGTTCCAATCTATGCCTAAACGAACGCAATCTTGCTCGTGCAGCAAAGGGGTTTTCTACGTTGAGGACTCCACCCACGCAACCCGAGGTGCAAGCACCTAGTTCTACGAAATCAATATAGGACAAGGCATCGTTTTCCATTTCTCTTAAAACGTTGATAACGTTTTCCACTCCGTCGGCGGCTAGATATTTATCGTTATCTATACCTAGGCATTCACCACCGCTTGCCGCCCAGCGAAGTCCTAGCATACCCGTTTTGGATAACTTTTTAACCTCTTTGATTTTGGGGAGAACGGGGAGTAGCTTTAGGTATATCTCACTAATGGAAAGTACTCCGTCAGCTACCGCTTTGGCACTGGTGACAGGATTCTTTAGCGCAAAGCCCTTTGCTGGACAAGGTGAAATGAAGAATACTCCAATATCTTCTTTGGGAATACCCTTTTGTATGGCTTCTTCGCGTGCAAGCTTAAGCGCGACCTCTGCGGGTGCAACCAAATCTATAACGTGGTCTGCAAGTCCTTTGTAGCGCATATAAATTAACTCTACAACCGCAGGACAAGCACTCGAAATTACGGGCTTTTTTAGCTTACCGCTTTCAAGAAGCTTTCTGGTTTTTTCGCTAATAAGCTCGGCGCCTACTGCTACTTCGTATACGTCGTCAAAGCCAATTTCCAATAAACCGGTCAAAATCAAATCTACCGATTTAAGATTATTGAACTGTCCAAACAACGAGGGTGCAGGAACGGCAATTTTATACTTGTAGTCGAATATCTTGTCGAAACTATCGTAAATAGGCAACTTTGCTTGGTGCGGACACATTCTTACGCACTCACCACAACCGATACACCTATCGTACAACACTCTAGCCTTACCACCGCGTACCCTTATCGCTTCGGTGGGGCATCGTTTCATACAAGAAATACATCCTTTACATTTATCACGGTCAAGCATAACCGTGTGGATACTCTTATCCATAATAACTCCTTATAACTTAAACAAAGTTAACGACCATCGTAACGGTAGTTCCTTTACCGACTTCACTTTCTATCTTGAACTCGTCGGTATATTTTTTCATATTAGGTAGTCCCATTCCCGCTCCAAATCCTAAATCACGTATAGAATCGGTTGCTGTAGAATAGCCTTCCGTTAAAGCAAGGTCTATATCGGGAATACCGGGTCCGTTATCTTGTAAGACGATAACTATTCTATCTCGGTAAATATCGACTATGGCTCGACCACCGCCTGCGTGGATAACCATATTGATTTCACCTTCGTACATAGCGATTGCAACTTTTCTTATAGATGCAGTGCTAACACCCAACATTTTCAAAGTCTTCTTGACTTCGTCGGATGCTCCGCCTGCCGATACGAAATTGTTGCCCGCTACTTCAAATTCTAAATGTAGCGCCTCGCTCATACCGTTTCTTGGTCGCCGGCTATAAGTCCGTTCTTATAGAGCACTCCGCAGGCCGAGTACATACGATAATCGCTAGATATAATTGCAATACCTTTTTGCTTAGCTATTGCCATCATATCGCTAGTAGGCACTTTACCGCGAACAAGTACGATACATTTGATATCCATCATATCGGCGGTACGTACCACTTGGGGATTACATAGTCCGGAAATTAGTAGCGCTTGGTCCTTTACGAAAGCGAGCACGTCGCTCATCATATCGGATGCGCATGCGGAAACCAATTCCATATCAAATTGGTCCTCTCCGCAGTAAACTTTAGCGTTCAAAAGTTCAACAATGTTTTTGAGTTTCATTTTATCCTCTCGAAAAATAGATTTTTGCGTTGTTGTTTATTTATTTGGGGAATACCCTTCCCATTGCGCGTTTATGCTCGGCACGTTTTTCGGCCCCATCAACCTTTTCTCTAACCTCTTTGGTAGCATCGCCCGTCAATAGATAGGTATCTAGCTCTTTATATGTTATACCCATATCTTGCTCGTCGGTCTGTCCTTCAAAGAGTCCTGCCGAAGGTGCCTTTTCTACAATACATCTTGGGCAGTCAAGATAGTATAGCAATTCTAGAACCTCGGTTGCGGTAAGGTCGCCGATGGGATTAAAATCGCAAGCGCCATCGCCCCACTTGGTAAAGTAACCCATAGTGATTTCCGAGCGATTGCCGGTACCTGCAACCAAATAACCCTTGCGTTGAGCATAGTTGTAAAGGGTTATCATACGAAGACGGGGATTGATATTAGCATATGCCATAGGAGTTTTAGATTCGTCCAAAGGCTCCAATATCTTCTCCATAGCTTCCTTTGCAGGAGTAAGGTCTGCTTCCAAAACCTTGATATCATACTGCTCGCAAACGAGTAAACCGTGGTCGCGGTCCTCTCCGTAATTGCGTTTTGATTGGCAAGGCATTATTATGCCTGTAACGTTGGGCGTTGCCATACGACAAAGTATACCTACTAAAACGGAATCCTTTCCGCCACTCATACCGAGAACGACGCCTTTGGCACCACTCTCAGCTAGCAAGTCCTTTATCCATTTAACACGTGCCATTACTATTTTCTCGTAATCCATAGCTTCTCCTTATAGGTTTTTTATTTGCCAATCGATAGGTTCTTTGCCCATCGAGGTTAATATCGTGTTTGCCTTAGAAAAATGTTTGCATCCAAAAAATCCATTGTACGCTGACAATGGTGAGGGATGAACGGTTTCTAATATACGATGACGGGGGTTAGTGATAAGTACTTTCTTAGCGCGTGCGGGCGCACCCCAAAGCAGGAAAATTACGGGGTCTTCCCTATCGTTTAGCGCCTTGATAACCGCGTCGGTTACTTGTTCCCAGCCCTTGCCTTTATGAGAAAGGGGGGCGTTCTTCCTAACCGTCAATATAGTGTTAAGAAGAAGTACGCCTTGCTTTGCCCATTCGACAAGGTATCCGTTATTTGGTATAAAGGTTCCCAAATCGGAGTTAAGTTCTTTGTACATATTCATAAGCGAAGGTGGGATTTTTACACCGGGCTTTACGGAAAAACACATACCGTGCGCTTCTCCCGGATTGTGATACGGGTCTTGACCTAAAATCACGATTTTTACGTCTTTATATGCAGTGGTCTTAAGCGCGTTAAAAATGTCGTGCATATCGGGATAGATAACACGATTACGATATTCACTAATTAAAAACTCTCTAAGACTGAGATATCCTTCGCTTTCGAACACGCCTTTAAGGATGATATCCCAATCGTTTCCTAGGTTAACCATAGTTATATTTTACTACACGCACGCGCACGTGTCAATAGTCAATATTTTACCTTGTTTTTAACCTCGGTGTTAGAATTTCGCAAATATAACTAGCTCCCATCAGCATAACCTCTTGTACGAATTTGTTTATAATGCGATAATAAATAATCTTGCCCTCTCTTCTAAACGACACCATACCGGCATCGCGAAGTATCTTTAGTTGATGGGAAACAGTCGTTTGATTTAGGTCCAAAATGGTAGAAATATCGCTTACGCAAAGCTCGTCTACCGATAATGCGGAGAGCATTTTTAGACGAGTAACGTCACCGAATACCGAAAAGAAATTCGCCATATCGGCTAGGTCGGCGTTGGATGGTAAATAGTGTTGAATGGTAGAAAGAGTATCGAGGTCAACTAGTAACGAGTCCATACAAAAACCTTTTTTCTTTGATTATAAATTTGTAACAAAGAAGAAAGTTCAAGCATATTGTAAAGTAACCACTTAATTTGTCGGAGGTAAAAATGTTTGGAAATAACACCCTTGCTTTACTACTAATAGTTTTATGTTGCGGAGGTTGTGGGGGAGAAGGTTTATGTGGAAACAACCAATGCCTTGCCCTACTACTAATCGTATTATGTTGTGGCGGATGTGGAAATAATACCGATACGCTTGGTTTTGCGGAACAATAAATCGTTCACAAATAATTGTAATGTCGCTTAAAAACGCGCTAGAATGGAATGAGATACGACGTGAAAGTTTTCCGCGAAGACTTTCATAAAACAATAAAAAAGTTGAGCGGATGCACGACTAAAAAAATTCAACAATAAAACCTATTAAATTTTGGACTTTAAATTTTGGATGCAGTACGCGACAAAGGTGAAACAACAAGGGGGTGCTGTACTATGGTACTGCGCCCTGAAGGGGTTTTATCTTTAACAAAGTAATGCGCCAAAATAGAAAGTCCAACTTGACAGGACTTTACATAAGAGGTAAACGACCGAAAGTGGCTTTCGTTTTATGAAGTTGTTCGCCAAAAATATCCTTGTTGTTCAGTTTATTCAATCTCGCACTTTTGTTAGTGCACTTAAAAACGCGCTAGTTTGGATGAAGAACGAGTAAAACAAAAAAGCCACTTGATGGGACTTTACTACGAGGTAAACGACCGAAAGTGGCTTTTGTTTTATGAAGTTGTTCGCCAAAATAGCGCGTTTTTACTTTAGGTTGCGAGTAATACGTTCCACATACGGTACACTCCAATGGTATCCCCAAAGAAGCAAGGCATCATAAATGATAAACACTGCAACAAAGATAAGGTTTAATAAGAGGTAAAGCAAGGTCTTGTTTTCGGTGGAAATATTGAAGGCGGAAAAGTTTACGAAGAATATATCGGTTAAATAATATAAGACGAAGAAAACGAAACAAGCATATACTACTTTAACGGGATATGATATATACCATTTGACTTTATCCTTGTGATTATCCATTGCAACGGTTGCTATGGTATATGCTCCACCTACCAATACAAAAGGTAAAATATGTATATTAGCAAAAATACCGCCAAGCGCACAAACAGCTACGTAAGCAAGTATTGCTTCACGGTAGTATTTTTGCGTAAGCGGTAACATTATTCCCACACTTGCAAGCAAGTTGAACGATAAGCTCAAATTGGGAATATAAAATGATAGTATAACTGCAATAAGCGCTATTGCCGACGATATGCCGGCAAGCGCTATTTTTTTTGAAGAGAATCGTTTCACCTTAGCAACAAGAAATCAAATCTCCACCCATACATTCGCAACAGCAGTCGGCACATATAAGACCTTGACAGCAGTCGCAAGGCGTCATTCCGCCACGATGATGGTTATCGTATCCATCGTCGCGATAGGAGCGTCTGTTTTCGCCATTGTCGCCGTTCTCTCTATAAGCATAAAAGCCCTCGGTTTGTGGTTTACCCACTCTTTCTTGCATACGTTGATAAGCCTCCGCATAAACAGCATTGTCGGGTTCGCTTTCGGTTGCTATCTTCAAATGCTCTATGGCTTCGTAGTTCTTTCCGGTTCCTACGCAAACTATAGATTGCAAGAAATGCCACCTTGCTCCCCTAACCTTTATTTCTTCTAGCTTTTGTTGAGCGCTATCGTATTCCTTCGCTTTAACAAGTCTATCGATTTCCATATACTCGTCTTCGGTCGCGGGTTGGACTACCTCGGGAATAATAACTTCTCTAGAGCGCAAAATTTCTTCCGCATCTCTATAAGCTTGCTCTATCTCGTCTAGGCGCTCACACGCATAGGCACCCTCTTCGCCGGGTGCAAATCTTTTACCTTCCCACTCTCTACGCGCAGTCTTATATGCGTCATAAAGCTCGTTTCGGGATACCGAATCGGTAACTCCAAGTATCATAAAAGGGTCTTTTTGCATTTCATACCTCTCGTATTTAGGACCTCCTCCGTACGAGTACGTAACCCTACGTACACTACGTTAGAAAGCGGTCCTTCGGTGATAGTTATATCCATTTGGTCGTATGCTCTCTTTATGTTAGCAAGATAAAAATACAGTTTTTCTCTAACGACCTTTTGAATTTCTTCTATAACTTCATCCGTAAGTTCTCCATCCGGTTTTAGCGGATTATAGTTTTCCTTCTTTATATCCTTTAGTAAATCGTCGTAAGCATCTATTAGGTATATCCATCTACCCAAATTATCGGCAAGCGTAATGAGTAAATCATCGTAGGTGGGGCAACAAGCTTTTGCTACCGCTACAAGCATATCCCCCGAAGTTTTTGCAGTGGCATCAAGGTCTTTGGAACCCGCTTTTTCTAGCTCATAAAGTTCTTTAAAGCAAGCCTTCAACGCATCGTCTAACTCCGGATATCTTCTGGAAGCTCGCTTATACTTACCCTTTATATACCACTTGGCGATAAGGTGTTTTAGACTCCCCCTATCGGCGATATCGTCATATGCCTTATAGTAGCCCAATATCGTATTGATATCCACCACACACTCTTGCACCGGGTCGTTCACCACAACGCTAAATGGTTTTCCTATAGGGTGGGCAATACATAAAGCCTTCTTAAACTTGGGCTCAACCTTATTATAGTTGTGCGCAAGCATTGTTAAAAAGGTGATATCATAGTTGATAGTAAAACGCATAAGTGGTGGATTTTTACGCCCGATGCTCTTGCAAAGACCACAATAATAGGCACGGTATACCGCGTAATCTTTTATGAGCATATTGGGTTTATCCGCGTTTACGTATCCAAACATTATTTGAGTTCCACTAGTCCTATCTTGCGCTTAACTTTGCTTACCGTCTTTCTTGCAAGATATCTTGCTTTATCGGCGCCCTCTTTAGCTACTTGCATTAGGTATGCCTTGTCTTGTATTAGACGATTATATTCTTCTCTGATAGGCTTGAACTTTTCTACTACACTCTCGCCTACTGCTTGCTTAAATTTAGCGTATCCGCCATCGCGGTAGCGCTCTGCCAAAGCTTCCATACTTTCGCCGGTCATTACGCTCATTATAGTTAGCAAGTTCATAATACCGGGCTTATCTTCCCTTATTTCAACGGTGGCTTCACAATCGGTAACCGCTCTCTTGAACTTACGCATAATGCTATCGGGGTCTTCGATAATCGCAACCGATGCGTTGGGGTCGGGGTCTGATTTCGACATCTTTGCGGTAGGGTCTTGCAAGCTATATACCTTTTCGCCTTGCTTGGAAATATAAGCTTCGGGTACAACAAAGGTGGGAGAATACAAGTTGTTAAAACGAGTTGCAATATCCCTAGTTATTTCCAAATGTTGCTTTTGGTCTATGCCTACGGGTACCAAATCGGTTTGGTAAAGTAGAATATCCGATGCCATTAGTACGGGATAATCCAGCAATCCCATATTGATATTATCCTCGTTCTTCTTGGATTTATCCTTGAATTGCGTCATACGAGTCATTTCGCCAACGTAGGTATAGCAATTTAGCAACCAAGATAGTTCGGTGTGCTCCGGAACGTGTGATTGGAAATATATTATTGCCTTAGCGGGGTCGATACCAACAGCGAGATATTGAGCAAAAAACGACAATGCTCTAGCTCTAAACTCGGCAGGATTTTGTCTTACCGTCAATGCGTGCAAGTCTGCAATACCAAAAATCGAATTGTAATCGCTTTGTAGTTTCAACCAATTATCAATAGCGCCAATATAGTTTCCTATCGTTATGATACCGGTGGGTTGTATACCGGAATACACTATCTTTTTAGGTTGATTATTGCTATTTTCCATAATTATTATTCCTTTTCAAAGTAGGCAAATATTGCCTTTTCTATATCCTTAACCTCCACTACGTCTGTATGGATGGGGTCCATTGTTTCAAGTTCACTTATTTCCTTTGGTATAGCGGTCATAGTATAGGAATGTAGCTTTTTAACCGCTCTAAAGGGTTCGGGTTCGTCTTTACCCGATACTGCTTCGTATACGTCGTGAGCAAACTTATAGGGGCTTGCGGTAGATACTACTACGGTCTTGGTTTGGTCGCCCGTTTCGGTTAGATAATCGTTATATGAATTGACTGCAACAGCGGTATGGGGGTCTAGTAGATAATCATAGGTTTCAAAGAAGTTGTCTATGGTTGCCTCGGTACCGTCTTCATCCGAGCTATATGCCAAAAATTCGGGAACTTTATCGAATATTTCGTCCAAATCAACGCTATATTCGCCATCGTTCTTTAGACTATCCATTAGTTCGCGAACCTTCGTTGCATCTCTATCGAATATTTCAAACAATAGCCTTTCTAGGTTGGAGCTAATTAGAATATCCATACTTGGACTCATTGTCTTGTGGAAGGGGCGATTGGTGTCGTATTTACCGGTAGTGAAGAACTCGGTCAAAACGTTGTTGATATTGGAAGCAACTATCAATTTGCTTACGGGAAGTCCCATCTTCTTTGCATAGTAACCTGCTAAAACGTCGCCAAAGTTACCGGTGGGAACAACAAAGTTTATTTCCTCGCCCTCTGCTATTTCATCACAGCCCAACATATCGACATATGCGGAAATATAATATACGATTTGGGGAACAAGTCTACCCCAATTTATGGAGTTTGCGCTGGAAAGTGCATAACCCAATTTTTCGAACCTTGCCTTAGCCTCGGCGGAATTGAATATCCTCTTAACAGCACTTTGTGCATCGTCGAAATTACCTTTTATACCTAAAACGTGAACGTTATTACCATTAGAGGTTTGCATTTGGAGTTTTTGTAGTGCCGATACGCCTTCGCTAGGATAGATTACAACTATCTCGGTACCATCCACGTTCTTGAAGCCCTCTATTGCCGCTTTACCGGTGTCCCCGCTTGTCGCAACCAAAATCAAGGTCTTTTTATCCGAACCGCACTTTTTGTGAGCGGCGCCCATCAAATGGGGAAGTAGCGTTAAAGCAATATCCTTGAATGCGAGGGTAGGTCCGTGGAATAGCTCCATAATATAGGTTGTTTCGTCAACACCGATTACGGGAGCGGGTTCTCCGTCGAATCTTGCGTATGCCTTGCGCGCGTAGTCTAAAAGCTCCGCTTCGCTATAATCGCTCAAGAACATACCTATTATGCAAGCTGCACGCTCTGCATAATCCATAGCAACCATATTGCGTAAATCTTCTTTGCTTAGTTTAGGAAAAAATGACGGAACATATAGTCCGCCATCTTCAGCAATCCCTTTGAGGATAGCGGTACCGGCGCTAACCGCACCTAGACCGCGAGTGCTAATAAAGTCCATAAATACTCCTTATTTGTTTGCGATTTCCTTTAAATATGCAGGAAGTTCGTCATAATCTGCAGAGATGGTGAGCACGAAAGTTGCTTCACTCTTAGCAGCAATTGCCTTGAGTCTTTCGAAGAAGCCTTCCATATCGCTTATATCTTTGCCAATCATTCTTGCGATACCGTCAATATAGAACAAACGAATATCGTAATTGGCTTCTATCATACCTTGTATAAAACCAAGAAGTCCGTCTTCGGTTTTAATGTTAGAATCTTTAGAGTTGGTAAATCTAATTTGGTACTTGATTTCCCTTATGTAGCGAGAGGTATCCGAAATAAAGACGATATCTCCTAGCTCCTTCGCAATACTGGAGTTCGCCTGGTCAATTATTCTTTTGGTTTTACCTGAACCTTTTGAGCCATAAATAATTTGTATCATAATTCCTCACTAATTCTATAGTTCAATAATTAAAATATTATTGATATATTTATTGTATCATCTTTTATAAATATTTCAAGGGGGTAAATTTAATTTTCACCAAACCTTAACATTATTTGTGTTGCATCAACTTGCGATATCTAGGCTTATCTATACGTGCAATAACGTTTAGAATTTCCTCGTCGCTTATTACGGTATTTCTTCCTTCAAGATATTCTTTATCGATTTCTTCCTTTAGAGCCACTACGATGGGGTCGCGCTTGTCGATTTTTTTGCTATCGGGAAGATTGAAGTAAGCGTTAATCCAAAATGCTATACCTGCTAGTCCCGAATGAGAATCTATCGCTACTAGCGGAGGACGATTTAGTATCTTTTGGGTGTTGAATATGTTGTATATTTCCTCGTCCTTTAACATTCCGTCGGCGTGGATACCTGCCTTAGTCAGATTGAAAGCCCTACCTACAAACGGAGTGCGCGGGGGAATCTTGTATCCGAGTTCGTTTTCGAAGTACTCTCCTATTTCGGTAATAACACTCAAATCCATTCCGTCGGTTGTGCCACGAATAGAAGCATATTCTATTGCCATTGCTTCCAAGGGACAGTTGCCCGTTCTTTCGCCTATTCCTAGAAGAGAACAGTTAACGCCACTACATCCGTATAACCAAGCGGTTGCGGCATTGGTTACTACCTTATAGAAGTCGTTGTGTCCGTGCCACTCTAGTAGAGAAGAAGGTATTTCTGCATAGTGGTTTAAACCATATATAATACCGGGAACGGAACGAGGCATTGCTGCACCGGGATAGCTTACGCCATAACCCAAAGTATCGCAACAACGAATCTTAATCGGTATACCGCTTTCGTCCATCAACTCTTTTAGGGCTGTTGCAAAGGGAACTACAAAGCCATAATAATCGGCACGAGTAATATCTTCAAAGTGGCAACGAGGACGAACGCCAATGGATAGCGCATCTTTAACTATGCCTAGATATTTATCGATTGCTTGCTTACGAGTAAGGTTCATTTTCTTGAAAATGTGGTAGTCCGAGCAAGATACCAATATACCCGTTTCTTTTAGTCCCATCTCTTTGACGAGGCGGAAATCTTTTTCGTTCGCACGTATCCAAGATGTAACTTCGGGGAACTCTAATCCAAGGTCTAGGCACCTATTTACCGCTTCTTTATCCTTTTCGCTATAGATAAAGAACTCCGATTGACGTACCAATCCTTTGGGTCCGCCTAGCTTGGATATAAGCTTATATAAATCTACTATTTGCTCAACCGTAAAGGGTTGTTGTGCTTGTTGTCCGTCGCGGAAAGTTGTATCGGTTATCCAAATTTCTTTTGGACATAGCATAGGAACGTGGGTAAAATTGAACAACGTTTTAGGTATGCTCTCATAATCGAACATCGTGCGGAAAAGTTGAGGTTCTTCCACGTTTTGTAACGTATGGGTAAAGTTGTGTGTTTCAAGTAGATTTCGTGTTTCGTTATAGAATATTTTATCCTTCATACTTTACTCCTTTTACTAACTTTAGATTAAATCCTAGTCGGTAATCTTTTCGAGTTTTGCGGTTTGGTCGGCTAGTGCCAATGCTTCTACCATTTGGAACATATCACCATTCATAAATTCATCGAGTGAATATAAGGTATATCCAATACGGTGGTCGGTAACTCTGCCTTGAGGGAAATTATAGGTACGTATACGTTCTGAACGGTCGCCGGTACCAACTTGGGTTTTGCGGTTTTCGGCATACTCTTTATCTTTGAGGGTACGGAAATGGTCGTATAAACGCGAGTTCATAACCTTCCAAGCCTTTTCCCTATTCTTTATTTGTGAACGCTCATCTTGGCATTCTACTACTATGCCGGTAGGCAAGTGAGTAATACGAACTGCGGATTCCGTTTTATTAACGTGTTGTCCGCCTGCACCACCTGAACGATAGGTATCAATTTTGAAGTCCTTTTCGTTATACTCAACCGCAACTTCTTCTGCTTCGGGAAGAACCGCTACGGTTACTGTAGAGGTATGAACTCTGCCTTGAGATTCGGTTTCGGGAACACGTTGAACACGGTGAACGCCACTTTCGTATTTCATCTTTGAATATGCGCCCTTACCGTTAATCATAAATACGGCTTCCTTAACTCCGCCTAGTTCGGTTTGGTTAACGTTGATATCTTCAACCTTCCAACGAAGTCTATCTGCAAAGAAATGATACATTCTCATTAACTCGTATGCAAACAACGCGGCTTCTTCGCCACCTGCTCCACCACGAATTTCGATAATAACGTTCTTTTCGTCCATAGGGTCTTTGGGCAATAGCATTATCTTGATTTCGCCTTCAAGCTGGTCCTTCTTGTCGCGCAAATCATAATATTCTATCTCTGCCATTTCCGCCATTTCTTTGTCGTCGGCTTTCATCATTTCCTTGCAATCTGCCATTTGGTCTTGATATGCAAGATATTGCTCGTAGGCTTCTACGATAGGTCCTAGTTGAGAGTGCTCTTTAACAAGCTTTTGCCACTCTTCTTGCTTGGCTACGATTTCCGGTTTGCCTATCAACTCGTTCAATTCGGCAAAACGTGCGCGCATAAAATCTAATTTTTCAAACATATTATTCTCCCTTGCGGATTATCGCTACCCTTTCTATAGGGGGATTGTTATAGTCTTTTATAAACTCTACGGTGCCAAATAGCTCTTTTATTTGCTCGGTTTGGTTTATGCCGATTTCCAGCATAAGAACACCGTTTTCGTTCAAGTAGTTTTGATATTCACTTGCAATTTTGCGATATACGTCCATACCATCGACGCCACCATCAAGTGCAAGGATAGGTTCGTAATCTTTTACTTCCGCATCTAAAGTTTCTATATCACTAGTGGGAATATAAGGGGGATTTATGAGAATATAGTCGAATTTACCCTCGATTTTGTCAAACAAATCACTCTCTATAAACTCCACGCTAACGCATTTATCAAGCGCGTTTCTACGAGCTACGTTTAGTGCTAGAGGAGAAATATCACTTGCTACTACGGTTGCTTTCGAGTTGAGTGCAACGGTTATTGCTATAGCTCCGGAACCCGTACACATATCAAGCACGCGAGCCTCTTTTTCCCCTATTTCTTTTAACGCGCGTTCCACCAAAATTTCGGTATCAAATCTAGGTATAAGTACGTTAGAGTCAACTTTAAACTCATTTCCGTAAAAGTTAGCTTTACCCAATAAATATTGTAAAGGGATATTGCTCTCTACTCTTTTTTTGCAAATTTCTAGGGCTTTGTCCGCTATATCCTTATATAGTACTTTTGCGCGATTGAGTGCTAAACGATTTTCATAACCGCATAGGCACATTAAAATTTCTTCGTTTTCGTACTCACGTTCCGCGTTAATAGCCTTCATATCCTCTAGTACCTTTTTAACGGTTACCGAGGTGCGGAAAGTTGTAGTTTCTTTTTCGGAATCACTTTCTAACTCCAATACGGTCTTGAATGCTACAATAGCAACCTCTATCATACTCTCGTCGGGCTCTTTAGTGGTTATATATTGCATTGCTCTACCGGGAGCTTTGAATATACGAGCAAATATATTATCGAACTTTGCAAATAGCTTTAGAGCTTCGTAACTAAGACCGGCTATCAACGGTAGAGCTGCTAGTCTAATTAGAATTTCGTATATTTGTTTTTCCGGTTTCCAACCGCTTATCGCTTCAACCAAAGAAAAGAAAATAGCAAAGAATAAAATGGATACCATCATTACTATAAACATAAAATTGGTACCACATCTATCGTGTATGCGAGTGTGCTTCTTAACGTTTTCGGGGGTTAACTCCTCGCCGGCTTCGTAGCAAGCAATGGTCTTATGCTCGGCTCCGTGATAAGCAAAGAGTCTTTTGATTTCTTTCATAGAAGATACCGATAAAAGATATCCTAAGAATATCAAAATTCTCAATAGACCAAGTGCCAAATTTTCCACAAAATTGGCCCATACGCCAAGAGAGCTCATATCTATAAGCCCGAATACGTAGTTTTTGATTAGAGTGGGAACTATTATAAATAAGCCTACAGCAAGAGCAAGCCCAAGCACTAAACCGATATAAGTAGCAAGTTTAATGGAATCTATTTTTAGATGCTTTTGTAACCATAAATCTGCCTTACTAGGTTCGCTTTCTACTTCCTCTCCGTAAACTTCGCCCGAACGCATTATAAGTTGGGAACCACCTATAAGACTGTTTATAAAACTCAAAACGCCCCTAACAACGGGTATCTTGTAGGCAATAGACTTATTTTCGGGTAGACGTTTACTTTCCACTTGAATTTTGCCATATGGGTCGCGAACAGCCACTGCTTCTGCAGTCTTGCCACGCATCATTACGCCTTCAAGTACAGCTTGCCCACCAATGTTGGTACAATTCTTCCTTGCCATATTTCTTAATCTCTAATTTAACAAAATAGGTGCAGATTCAACTGCACCTACCTAGAAATTGATGTTTACTAAACTTATTTTCTGCCGTAACGCTTGTTGAATTGGTCAACTCTACCGCCCATATCTACTACCTTTTGTTTGCCGGTGTAGAAGGGATGACATTGACTGCAGATATCAACTTTAAGAACGTCAACGTTCTTGGTGGTGCCAGCTCTGAATTTTGCGCCACAAGCACATACAACGTCAACTACTTTATAGTTAGGATGGATTTTTTCTTTCATATCTATTTACCTCGTTTGCTCATATTTTTCGTAAAAGTGCTTAATTATTATAATTATAATATTTAAGTATGTCAACTAATTTTAACCGACATATTATAATTTTTACTCGTCTTTTTTATCTTTATACCCTTATTACCGCACATTGATAGCGGAAATTATCTTGCGATAACTCTTCGAACAGCTCTTTTGCCTCTTGTAAAGGAACTATATGGTCTATAAAATCGTCGAACTTTAGTATCTTTTGCGCTAGGACGTTTATCGCGGAATTGAATTCCCTAAGCCCGCAACTTACGCCTTTAACAACCAAATTGTTTTGTGCAATCATACTGACGTCAACTTCTTGACGAGGAATATAGTTGCTGTTGAGAGCTGCTATTATACAATCGCCCCCACGGGAAGCAAGCGAATAGGTAAAACGAGGATTTACGTTGCCGATTGCGTGTTGTACGGTATGGTCCGCCATTCTTCCACCCGTGATGGAAAATACCTTTTTCTTGACGTCTTCCAATCTCTCGTTAATCGTATAGTATACCCCTACTTTTTCCGCTAGCGCAAGAGCACGTTCATCAGCGCTTATAACAATGGGTATAGCTTGATAATATAAAGCTAGCTGAGCGGTAACGTTCATAAGCAGTGAACCGCCTATAAGTGCTATATATTCGCCCTTTTCCGGCTTGATTTCGTTAATTATGCCAAGAGCTACCGCCACTATATCGGTAAAAATAGCCTCGTCTTCTTTTACTTCTTCGGGGAAGGGAATAACGTTATCTATGGGCATAGAAACAAAGTCGCGTAAAAAACCATCTTTGTGAATACCATATACGTCCACTTCGGAGTAATCGTCTTCTTCGGGCACGATGGGGTTTACGTAGGGATTCAAAAGCACTCTGGAGCCAAATTTTAAACCATATTCCAAACGCTCCTCACCCACTATTGCGGTTGCTAGACGACAAGGAACTCTGGGGTAATCTATATCCAACTTACCCTCGTATACGGAAAGGTCGGCAAGAGTAGGATAGACCATACTAATCTTTAGTTTGATTAGTTCTTCCGGCGCATTATTCTCAAGCTCGACTACTTTAAAATCTTTATTTCCGTTTGCGGTATAAAGCTTCATAGGCTCCCCCTTTTAAAAGTAAAGTCATTATACCACGAAACACTATCTTTTGCAATACTAAATTAGCCGAGAAAAATATATTTTTATTTGGTTAAAATATCACCTATGTCGGCTATATCTCCAGCCCCGAGGATAAGAACCAAATCTCCCTTTTTTAACTCGCTTATAACGTCGCTTGCAAGCTCTAACTGAGTATCGTAGTAACAACACTCCATCCCCATTTCTCGTAGCGCACTATAAAGCTCGTAGGAGCTTTTTCCCCCCGCTTCTTTTCTAGCAACGTATTCCTTTAAAAGGTACAATTTATCCGTTTCTCTTAGAGCCACAATAAACTCGTCGAACAATGCTTCCGTTCTTAGTAACGTATGCGGTTGGAATAAAGTTATAATTCTTCCACAGCCCACTTTTTCCCTCGCGGTATGCAGTGAAGCCACTATTTCGGTTGGATGGTGTGCATAATCGCGATATATGCAAGCCCCCTTTCTATTCCCTACGCACTCGAATCTACCTTTAACACCTTTGAAGCTTTCTATACCCCTTTGGACAACGCGTCTATCAATCCCAAGCATTATACCACAGCTAAAAGTTGCAAGCGCGTTATATATATTATGATACCCTTCCACTTTTAACTTTATATCACAATTAGGGTATCCTTTTTGCACAATTTGGAACCCATAATATCCATTACCATAATTTATAATATTAGTTGCTTTCAAATCGGCAGTACTATTGATTGCATAGGTGAATATATCTTTATATGTGCTTTTAATAATATGATAATTTTCACAATCAGCATTGGTAATCAGTACTCCGTCTCTCTTTATTCCCGATGCAAAAGACAAAAAAGAACGACTTATTTCGTCAATATTTTTATACGTGTCAGGATGGTCCATTTCAACGTTTAGTATAACGCCGATATCGGGTCGTAGGGTAAGAAAGCTTCTATTATATTCGCAGGCTTCGGTCAAAAAAATATCCTTCCCTTTATAAACCAAATTTCCTTTTTCAGTTTGCCCACCGACGTGGGCGGTAAAATAAACTTCGCTTTCTTCCAAAACCTTGCTTAGCATACCACAAACCGTAGTCTTACCGTGCGTTCCACTTATAGCTACGACCTTATCGAATTCGGTGCTTATCTCATACAAAAAATACTCGCGCGATATCATTTTTTTACCGCCGTTTAACGCCATTAAAAATTCGGGATTATCGTTTTTTATCGCACCGCTATATACCACCAAATCGGCATTCATAATCTTTTCTTTATTTTCACCAACGTATACGTCGGCACCCCACTCGATAAGTTCTTCGACAAGTTTAGAGTACGTTATATCCGAACCGCTGACTTTGTTCCCCCATAATAAACAAAGTTTTGCTAGGGCACTCATACTAACCCCACCTATCCCAATAAAATGTATTTTTGTTCCCTTGAATTTATTTTGCATACCCTATTTTATGCATCAAGTGTAGCTATGGTGTAAAAAACTAATGCTTTTTTGGGAATTTTTAGTAAAAATTTTAAAATCTCTATTGAATTAACTCGTTTTATGTTATATACTTTAATTACTCGCTTTGTGTAACTTACTTTGCTTACAAATTCATCAAACCATAAGAGGTGGATATGCAAGTTACAGATGTGCGTATTAAACTTATTAAACAAGACGACACAAAACTACGTGCAGTGGCAAGTGTGATTATCGATGGAGCATTTGTAGTACACGACATTAAAGTAATCGAAGCTAAAGAAGGTGGATGTTTTATAGTTATGCCATCAAGAAAAGCACCTGATGGCACCTATAGAGATATAGCTCACCCGCTCAGTACCGAAGTTCGTGAATATATGCGCGACAAAATTCTAGCCGCCTACGAAGAAGCACTAAAAGAAAACAAGGACTAATTTATTTTTTATTTTCGTAGTAATTAAAATCGATTTTGCCCATTTGAGTGCGTGCAATTTCCTTTTCTAAAACAAATTGACGAGGAACTGCATAACGCACTATTTCGCGTTCAATCTTTCGTTTTATTTTGCTTTCAAGAGAGGAGTTAAATTGTACTCCTTCTTCTAGTTGCAAATGTAAACGTACGTAGGGTTTACCATTTTTGTATGCGCGAGCGGCACAACATTCCACTACCTCGTCAATTTCGCGAGCCACCCTTTCTATTTCTTGCGGGAAAATATTTATCGCGCCTATTTTGATACTTCTCTTTCTACGTTCCTTGTAGAAAAGATATCCCTCTGCGTCCAAATATCCTAGGTCCCCCGTTTTTAAGAAATCTTTACCATCTATTGAAACTACGTTTTTGATATCCTCGTTAAGATACCCATTCATCAATGAGGGCGTAGATACGTAAATTTCCCCTATTTCCATTGGCGAACATTCTTTTTCACCATCATAAATACGAATTTCGTTACCACGTAATGCTTGACCTTGAGAGTTGGGTTTCGTCTTTCCTTTGATGCCGACTGTTACAACGGAGGCCGTTTCCGATAACCCATAACCTTCTACTATTTCAGCATCACTACCCGCCTCTTTCAAGGCACTATCGAATTGCTCTTTTATCAATCCGCTCAAACTATCACCGCCACAAAAAGCGTTTACAATACCTTTGAGCCTACCATCGCGAAGAGCTTTTACGCCTAGCATCTTTCTATACATTGCAGGCACTCCGGCAAGGTGGGTAACCTTATGTTTTTTGATTAGCTTTACACTTTCTTTAGGTAAAAATCTAGGCTCGAGAATTATTCTACACGAACAAGCGATGGTATGAGCGCATACTCCTAAGCCAAAACCGTGGAATATAGGAAGCATCATCAACATTGCATCTCTTTCCGCATCGTAGGTTTTATTGGGATGAACGGTAGTCAAAATAGAACGTGCCAAATTATTGAGAGCATAACTTGATAACACAACCGTTTTGGGCTCACCCGTAGTTCCACCGGAATGTATATAAGCCACCGCTTCACGTCCGTCATTATGAACGGGCGTGCATTTTTTATATTTTAGAAGGTCTTCAAAGTATAAGCCTTTATTTTTTATCGCATTTAGCAAATATAAAGGTTTTAGTAATTTACGATAATAAAAAGGCGAGCAAAGGACCACTCTTACTCCAATTTCTTTTAGCATTTCATAGTGCTTACTATACAATGCGTCATACAAAAAAAGCACCTTTGTCTCGGTAGCAAGCAAAATCTTTTTTAAATGCAAAGTGGGTAGTCTTGGGTTTATGAGATTACATACGCTACCGGTCGCTCCACAAGCGTATAAGGTAAACAAAGCTTCGGGAATATTGGGAAGCATAACGCCTATACTACCACCATTAAACCCGTTTTCAGTCAAAAAACCGCCTACTCTAAGCACGTTATCGATAGTTTCTCTAACGCTAAACTTAGTTCCGTAGTATTCAATTTTCGTTATATCGAGATTGGGATTGCTTTGTAGCATACTCTCGAATATATTAGATTCTAATAACATATAATAAATATACAATAATCACGCACAAATTTCAATAGAAAATACGTGCGAAACTTATTTTTAGCGAGGTAAATATGTTATTAAGTGAAATTTTAGGTAAACGTGTCGTAGTTATCAATACTGCAGACGAACTAGGTTGTATCATAGGTGCATACGTACATAAGAACACTTTTGCACGCACCCATCTAATTCTCGAAAACAATCGTCATATTAAATTGGAAGACGTCTTTTCCTATGGAGAAATCATAACCGTTTTGGAGCACGAAGAGGAAAGCATACCTCTAGACGATTATTATAAAATTACCTCTTTGCAAGAAGTAATTTTAGTAAGTGGTGAAAGGCTAGGTAAAGTAAAGGATATAACACTAAGCGGTAAGAAAAAAGATAACGTTCTAGTTGCTGATAAAGGCTCTATAAAGCTTAAGAGTTTAGTTAGTGTATCAACCAACCTGATTATTGCAAACCCCACATATAGGGCACTTAAACAGCGAATTAAAGAGCCCGATACTCAAATTTTGGCGATTAGTGGCACTAGTGTTCAAAATTCCAACTTATCTAACGAAACCACTTTTCTTCCTATATCCCCAGCCCCATCATACGACTTTCTAATCGGTAAAAAAGTAAATAGCGAAGTTAGCGATATAAACCGCTCTTTCGTTCTTATGGCAGGCACGATTATTACCGAAAAAATCATATCTAACGCCATTCGTGCAGGAAAACTTACAGACCTAGTAAATAAATCTAAATAAAGAAAAAGCACTCTTTTGAGTGCTTTTTCTTTATCTTACTTATACCTCTTTAAAGTCGCTAGCATCACATTTGCAACAATTTTTAGGTGCCTCATTACCATAATGCATAGTACCGCAATTGCGACACATATATCTCTTACCGGCGGTACCTTCTGCATCGTTTACGCCATAGTCAACGTCAAAGCCTATATCGTTTTGAGCATTGTCGCTCACGTTAGAATTATTATAGGAATTACCAACGTTTTCTACTTGATTATTGCTTTGATATTTGTTGGGACTACCGCAGTTTGATGGATATTGATATTGTTCGTTCATAATACAATTCTCCTTTATTTGATAATTGTATTGTGCCTCTTTTTTAATTTTTTATACCTAAAATACTACTTTGCTTTCTATATATCCATTGAATATCCCTTCCACTTTTTTACCTGCGCTCTTATTAAAGCTGGCAATCAAATCTTCCTTGCTCGCAATTTTACCTTTATAATTTTCGTAGTAATCTCTAACTGCTTTTTTGAATTTTTTATCCCCGATTACGTTACGTACGCCATCATAGGTCAACACTCCATAACCATAAACCATATTAGCGTATTCACTTTCGCTCCTAAACTCTTCCAAATTGTAGTCCAGTCTTGGCATATAACCGATGCCATATTTTTCTTTACTAGCTTCCAAAAATTTCTTATATCGTTTCCTTTCGAGTTCCATATTTTCCTCATATCCGCCCTTATTATATATATCCATATAATAATAGGTTAGATAATTGGTAAGACTCTCGTCAACCCAACACTCTTTATAGGAATTAGACCCAACCGACAAACCAAACCATTGGTGTATTATTTCGTGCGCTATAACAAACTCTTTTTCCGACACCGACTCGTTAATGAGCGCTAGCCCAGAATATTCCATTCCACCATATTCAAAAGGAGTTTCCACTATAGTAAAGTTTTCGTGAGGATATTCTCCCACTTCTTCAATAAAATATCCTAAACAATTTGCAATAAAAGGTGTGTAATCTTGTTTACCCATAGTATATTGACTAATTTTTACACCTTCGATTTCACTTTCAAATATCGTAAATTTTTTTGAAAGCGAGAGAGCCACGTCGCGCGCGTTATCAATGCAGTAAACGCTTTCTTTATATTTTTCATTTTCTTTGTAATTGGTTTGTTCACCTGCGCTTGCCAACGTATAGGCAGAAGGATAGTTTATTTTTATTTTAAAATTAGCCATATCAAAGCAATATGAATCACCTATCTTAGAGTATGGAACAACGACAAAAGAGCCATTGTGAAAACAAGCTAGCCTTGGATAAAAGGCGTGTAAATTGTAGTATCCGTCGCCATAGCCCAATCGCCCCTTTCCTTTAGGAATTTCTACCCTAGATGATATTATAATCGCTACGTTTTCCCCTTCCTTTAGGTCCTCGTTTAGCTCAACTTTCATATTTATATTATCTATATTATATATTAGGTCGCGCTCGCGCGTAGCAACGTTACTGATAGTAACAGCTCCACCCTCTTCTAAATATGCGTTTGGATACAAATAAAATGGTAGTTCCTTGATGGCAACTTTACTCTTATTTAGTATTTCCACTTCGCTTGTTACGTAAAGGACACAGCTTTCGTCGTCGAGAGCACATTTTATATCATAACTAACCTCTAGACCACCATCTATTTTTTCTTCACTTTTACAAGCTAGTAACATAGTTGAACAAAGGATGCAAATAACGCACAATGAACCAATTAAAAGTTTTTTCTTCATCATATTATATACGATTAAGAAAAGTGGCGTTTTATGTACAAAACGTTGATTTTTAGTATCAGTTTTACCTTTTATTTACTATTTTCAAGTGGAATTATTTAATATACTATTACTTATTCTTCGTGATATAATTTAGATATCAAAGAAGCTCATAATTTTCCCCCTTATCATAGCGAAAGAGGTACAACAAAATTTTTGTTGTACCTCTTTTGCATTTGCTATATATAGAATAAAAAAAAGAGCAAGTAAACTTGCTCTTTCGAAAACTTGATAGCTCTCTTATCTCTTTGAGAATTGAGGTGCTTTACGAGCCTTATGTAGACCGTATTTCTTACGTTCTTTCATTCTGGGGTCGCGGGTTAGGAAACCTGCTGCCTTGAGAGCGGGACGTAGGGTTGCATCTGCCAAGCAAAGTGCTCTTGCTACACCGTGACGGATAGCGCCAGCTTGTCCGGTAGTACCGCCACCGCGAACGTTTACTGCTACGTCATACTTATCGAGAGTAGAAGTAAGAACTAGGGGTTGACGTACGATGAACTTGAGGGTTTCAAGACCGAAGTATTGGTCGATAGTTCTCTTATTGATAACGATATTGCCTTCACCACCGGGAATAAGTCTTACGCGAGCAATAGCTTTTTTACGTCTGCCGGTTCCCCAGTATTGAACTTTCTTTTTAACAACTTTCTTTGCGGTCATAATTCACCTCTTAATAATTAAGCTTTAACTCAACGGGTTGTTGTGCTTGTTGCTTGTGCTCAGCACCTGCATAAACGAAGAGTTTTGAAAGCATATGTCTGCCGATAGAGTTCTTGGGAAGCATACCTTTAACAGCATGTTTTACAACGAACTCGGGCTTGGTTGCCATTAGTTTGTCGTAACGGATTTCTTTTAGTCCGCCAACATAACCAGTATGATAACGATAGTATTTCTTTTCTAACTTTTTGCCGGTTAGAACAACTTTGTCACAGTTAATAACGATAACGTAATCACCCGTATCAACGTTGGGAGTGAAGGTGGGCTTATTCTTGCCACGAAGAATCATTGCAACTTGGCTTGCAAGTCTACCTAGTGCCATGCCTTGAGCATCCACTACGTACCATTTTCTTTCAACGTTTTCGGGTTTTGCCATATATGATTTCATGGTAAATCCTCCAATTTTTTATCGATTCTTTTGAGTCGGAGGGGCTAGTTCTTTCTCAAAAATGTCGCGTGCCTAAATATAATATTATATTAGTTGAAATAAGTCAAATAAAAAACGCATATTTTTTAACTAAAAATTATATTTTTAACTAGTCCGCGTCAATATATTCCACTTTCTTTAGGCAAAGACCACAAGCGGGATAGGTTTTGCCCCCTAATTTTCTTTTTCCCGTCGACAACATTTCTTCTATAGCGGTTTCGGGAAGCTTGCCTTTGCCGATAAAATATAGCGTGCCAACTATAATTCTAACCATATTGTAAAGGAACCCGTTTCCCGTGATTTCAAATATGATTTCGTCGTCTCTTTCGAGGATATTAAACTCGTATATTTCTCTAACCGTCGATTGAATAGAGCTTCCCGTTGAGCAAAATGCTTTGAAATCGTGCTTGCCGACCAACGCTTTGCTTGCTCTCTTCATTTTTTCTACGTCTACGGGCGGTAATATACGTGCATAAAACCTATCTTTTAGTGGCGATGGACACTCGTTGACGTAACTACGATACACGTAGGTTTTGCGCTTAGCAGAGTACTGCGCGTGGAAATCGGGAGCAACCGAAAAAATATTTTGAAGCTTGATATCACTAGGAAGCAAGCTGTTTATCGAATATGTAGTGCGACGAGTATTTAGCTCTTTTTCGCACTCGAAATGAGCAACTTGACCTTCTGCGTGCACTCCGCTATCCGTTCTTCCACTAGCATAAATAATGGTCTTAACGCCAAGTACGATTTCTAGAGCTTCCTCTATTTTTTGTTGTACCGATACCGCGTTCTTTTGGCGTTGCCAACCGGCATAGTTGGTACCATCATACTCAACCACCATCGCGTAACGCATTAGTACAACCCCCAAAAGTTATTGTTTATCGCAACGACCAAAACAATAAAAATTCCGGTGATTAGAGTGGCTATCAAGTCGCGTATTGCTAGGGTTGCCTTTTTGTATTTCGTGCGATTTGGAGTGGCGTTATAACACCTTGCATCGAGCGCAAGAGCAAGCTCGTCAGCGCGCCTAAAAGCCGACACAAACAAAGGTATAAGCACAGGCAAAAGTGCTTTTGCACGTTGCAATAATCCCCCCCTATCAAAACAAGCTCCACGAGCCTTTTGCGCCATCATAATCTTATCGACCTCTTCCATAAGAATGGGGATAAAACGAAGGGCTATCGACATTATAATCGCTATATCGTGGGTAGGAACTTTTATAAGTTTTAGAGGGTACATCAAGCTTTCCATACCATCGGTTAGCTCCATAGGCGTAGTTGTATAGGTAAGTAGCGAAGTACCCATTACTAAGAATATTAGTCTTAGTGCAAGATTGACAGCGGTTATTATTCCGCCATCGGTAATAGTAAATATCCACCAAGAGCACAATACCTTGCCTTCCGCGTTGGCAAAAAGGTTTATAATGCTCATAATAACAACAATAAAAATTATTGCTTTTATGCTTTTTAGTACCTTGAGAACGGGAACACGGGATACCAAAGTCGTCAAAAGAATAAATACACCTATCGCAATATAGGCGTACAAACTCTTTACCAAAAATACCATAACTATAAATGCAATCGTAAGTAGTAACTTGACTCTTGCATCCATTTTGTGTACCGCAGAATTACTAGGATAATATTGACCGAAACTTACTTCTCGCATTTCAATCTCCTAGTTAATAAAGATATAAACTCTTCTTTCGTCAGCGGTGTTTCGCCCAAATCAATGCCACCCTCTTTTAGCATTGAAGAAATCGCGACGACGTGCGGTACTTCGAGTCCCGTTTCCTTCAATTTTTCGGGGTTAGAAAACAACTCCCTAGGAGTGGTATCATATATTAGTTTCGAATCGTTTAGTACTATTACTCGATTACAATACTCGGCAATCTCATCCATATTATGGGATATCATTATTACCGTTTTGACGTAGCTTTCTTTTAGCTTTTTAACAAGGTCTAGAATTTCCTTTTTGCCTTGAGGGTCTAGCCCTGCAGTAGGTTCGTCAAGCACCAAAATTTCGGGGCGTGAAGCTATTACCCCAGCGATTGCGGCACGCCTTTTTTGACCGCCCGAAAGCTCAAATGGGGACTTGTCCTTTACTGCGTCAAAATCAAGGCCGGTTAGTTCCAAAGCATATTTTGCAAGCTCGCCCACTTCCTCTTTTGGCATACCAAAATTTAGTGGTCCAAACTCGACGTCATCTTTGACGGTATCTGCAAAAAGTTGGTACTCGGGATATTGGAATAACATACCGACTGTTTTTCTTAAAACACCTAAATCTAGTTTTTTGGAATGCAGTTCCATATCGCCCACGAAAATCTTTCCGTGAGAAATGCGAATGAGCGCGTTAAAGTGTTGGCAAAGCGTACTTTTGCCAGAACCGGTAGAACCTATTATACCAATGGTATCACCCTCGTTGATGGTAAAGCTTATATCATCAAGCGCCACCTTCTCAAAAGGTGTTTTGGGAGAATAGGTATATTTTAGACCTTCTACTTTAATTTGCATATACTCTCCGCTAACTGCTTATCCGTCAATGAAAAATCCACATTATAACCCATTTCTCTTAGGCTAAGCGAAATAGAGGTTGCAACAGGAAGCTCCAACGATGCCTTTTTTATGATTTCTTTTTGACTAAATACTTCACTCGGTGAACCCGTTAAAACAACCTCGCCTTCGTTAAGCACTATTACCTTATCAGCCTTTATTGCCTCGTCCATATAGTGGGTTATTAGAATTACCGTCATACCCTTTTCCTTGTTTAGACGAAGTGCAGTTTCCATAACCTCCGCTCTACCCTTAGGGTCTAACATAGCGGTTGATTCATCGAGCACCAAGACTTCCGGTAACATTGAAAGCACACTTGCAATAGCAATACGTTGCTTTTGTCCACCGCTAAGCTTGTTTGGGGAACGATGACGATGTTCGCTCATATTGACGGTTTCGAGCGCCCAAGTGATACGAGTTTCTATTTCTTCACGAGGTACACCCAAATTTTCGGGACCAAACGCCAAATCGTCTTCTATAATCGAAGCAACCATTTGGTTGTCGGGATTTTGGAAAACCATACCGATTTTAGAACGAATATCATATATTCTTTTTTCGTCGGTAGTATCGATGCCATTGACTTTTACCGAGCCCTCGTCGGGCAATAAAAATCCGTTAAGGAGCTTAGCAAGGGTACTTTTTCCGGAACCGTTATGTCCAAGTAGCACGCAAAATTCACCCTTAGCAATGTTAAGGGTTACGTTCCTAACGCCACGAGCTATGGGCTCACCCTCAGCGTTACGATAATCGTAGGATAGAGATTGTATCTCTATAACGATATTTTTGTTTTCCGTTTGCATTTCCATAACTTATTTATTTTAACATAAGTTAATTTAATAAACAATTAAATATTATTAAAATAAAAAACTCACCTTACGTGAGTTCTTGTTAAAAATTGGTGGGGATTTCCTTTGCTAGCTGATAGTTAGTGTACCTAAAGTCAGTTGTAACCTCCTTGATTATCTCTATACACTTAGGGATTTCAAAAAGAGCATTTTCACTAGGAAGCTCTATTTCCATAACGTCGAAAAAATCGAAAAATGGGAACTTGTCTATCTCGTAATTTAGCTTTCCATTCGAGATAACGTATCTTGTTTTAACAATTTCGTTTAAACCTAAATCGCGCTCTTTTTGTAGCTCAAGATACATTTTTCGGCTTATTTTGCTCTCCATCTCCTCTCTGGAAAACTCCCCTCCAGCCGGGCGCTTTTGGGTAAAAAAGTATCTTGTTTTACCCTCTTTTACGACCTTTCTTATTCTACGAACGGGAAAATCAACGCTAGGTAGCAAGAAGGATTGCTCTATCTCTTTTACGCTAGCTCCCATACTTATAAGGGTGTCGTGAGGTATTCTTTTTATTAGGAATTTTCTTTCTATTTCCAAAGCCATATTATGCCCTCTGCAATTCAATATAGAAAGTGGAACCCTCTCCAACCGAGGTGATAACGCCATATGCTCCACCGGGATGCTTACTCATAACGCTCTTTACAATCGAAAGACCGAGTCCTGTTCCAACCGTAGAACGACGATGTGATTTGTCGGACTTATAATACCTATCCCAAATATGCGGTAGCACTTCTACGTCAACGCCCTCTCCGTTATCTATAACTTCTATTCTAACAACACCGCCTTTTACAAAGGCTTTTACTATAACCTTTTTATCTTCGCCCGCATAGTTAACCGCATTGTTTATAAGGTTGTATACTACCTGGACTATTTTGGTTTCGTCGGCATATACAAATGCCTTTTCATCGTGTACCCATTCAAGAGTGTAACCAAGGTGTTCAATAAGCTTTCCGTGTCTAACTATAAGTGCATCGATAACTTCCACTATATCGAAACGTGCTAAATTCAATTCTTCATTACCATCTTGCTCTTTCGATAAAGAAAGCATATCGTTAACCAAATTGGTTAGTCTTGTAGTTTCGTCTATAACCACTTGGAAGTTCTCCGCGGTAGCCTCGCTTGGGATATCACGCATAAGCTCGGTATAGCCCTTAATAAGCGTAAGCGGTGTACGCAAATCGTGAGATACGTTTGCAATAAGTTCACGTCTGTAGTGCTCTACTTCGTTTACCTCTTTTTGTGCCGATTGCAAGCTATCGCGAAGCTCTAGTATTTCTCTATATCCCGAACCCGTAATTTGCAAATCCGCACTGCCCGAAGATATTTCTTTAGCTTGTGAGGTAAGCTCAATAATAGGAGCACTAATTTGGTTACTTAGTTTATAACTCAAATAACCTGCAAGCATAGCGGTCAGCACGCTTACTATTATAAACAATATTGTCAACGTTTCGGTATAAGCCGAGCTTGGAGTTACTACGGTATCAACCAACACAACGAAACTTTCACCGCTCGCGTTTTTAGCAATCAACGTACATATAAAGTATTCCTTGATTTCTTGCTCGCCCTTAGGGACGTTACCTTTGTACTCAATGTTATCGTAATTATCATCGCGCGGTATCGACTCTATTTTTTCACTAAAGACGCCATTTTTCTCTTTAGCCTTGTCGTAGTATCCGCCAATAGATACGCTTGTAAAAGCGTGTATAGAACAATCTTCCCTTGCTTCCTGGGAAAGATAAACGTTTCCCTCTTTATCTGCAACAATTATACAAACGTCGTTATCGAACGAAAGTCTTTTTACCAAAAGGGTTAGGTCTGCATTGTCTATATTTTCAGCAATCAAGCTCGCGGTTTTGTTCGCTTCTTGAACACGAATACTTTCGAAAACTGTTCCCGAAAGAGCAAAACCAAGCGCCCAAAATAGCGCAATTACTATTAGGGAAAAGGTGGTAAATATTATAAGCATTTTTAAAAATAACGGGGTGTTATCCCCGTATATTTTATCAAACTTTATTTTAGCCATCAAATCTATATCCCATTCCGCGTAACGTTACAATGTATTGCGATGCGTTACCAAGACTCTTTCTTAGGAGCTTGATGTGTGTATCTAACGTTCTATCATCTCCATAAAAGTCATAGCCCCATACTTCGTTTAGTAGCTTTTCGCGAGAAAGGGCTATACCTCTATTCTTAACCATAAAGAACAATAGCTCGTACTCTTTTGGTGAAAGGTCGACTTGTACTCCCTCGACTGCAACTTTTCGTGCAGTGAAATCTACTTTTAACAATTGGTTTTCGTATACTTCTACGTTTGCCTTTTGATTATTCACACGATTCATAACCGCGTTTATACGTAGCATAAGTTCTTTTGGAGAAAAGGGTTTACCGATATAATCGTCGGCACCAATTTCCAAACCGTGAATTTTATCATAGGTTTCGGTACGAGCAGAAAGCATTATAACGGGTAAATTCGAAAACTTTCTTATCTCTCTTACCGCGCTAAAACCATCCAATTCGGGCATCATAACGTCCATTATAACAATGTCGTAAGAGCCTTGCTTTACCTTTTGAATGGCTTCTAAACCATCGCCAGCCTCACCGTAACTAAAGCCTTCCAACGCGCAATACTTGGCTACAAGCTCGCGTATGCCTTGTTCGTCGTCAACTATAAGTACGTTATACATTTTACCCTCCTTTAATCACAATCGGTGCGATTAGTTAAAACCAATCTTACGGTACCTTCGATACCCTGTCTTCTATAAACTATTTCTACCGTATCGCCCACTTTTTTGGAGTTCAATACGTTTTCCCATTCCTCTACCGTTGCAACCTCTACGCCAGCTACCGATACGATATAATCGTTCTTAACAAGGGTAGTATGTACGTTTTGGTCGTTTACACCAAAATAATATAAGCCCGCCATAGTTGTTGCAGAGTTGTTTATCTCCCTCACGTCGAACATTTGGGTATTAACCCTACCTTTAACGTAACCTAGGGTTATCAAGTCGACGCCGATTTTCATAGTTTCGTTAACGGGCGAAGCGAAAGCAATATTATTGCCATATTCACCAACGCCCCTAGCATTTATTATACCGACTAGCGCGCCATACATATCGAATATTCCGCCACCGCTATCGCCGGAATTGAGCGGGCAAGAAAGCTGAACCAAGTTTTCTAGACGCTTTCCGCCAATAGTTACCGACCTGTTTAGAGCCGATACGTTACCGCAAGTTACCGTTCCGCCCAAGCTACCGAAAGGATTACCTATAGCAATAATTTCTTGACCGGAAAGCAATTTGTCAGAGTCGCCAACGGTTGCCGAATTTAACGTTTTAGCATTGATTTTAACTACCGCAATATCAGTTAGCTTATCACCCTTAACCCATTCTGCATTATACTCGTCCCCATTATAAAGTCTTACTTTAACTTGCTCGGCATCTTCAACGACGTGGTATGCTGTAAGGATATAACCATCGGTTGCTACAATAACTCCACTACCTGCGCCACCACTAACAAGAGCTGTTCCTCTGGTTGAATAAGTTGCGGACTCTGTATAGATTTCAACTATGCTTTGCTTAACTTCTTTGGCAACTTGCTCCGGAGTTTTTATTTCGGTTACCGAGGAAAGATTTTCCGCCCTATCGGTATTATCGCGATAAATCACGGTGGTTTGAGCGTTTTGAACGTTATTAGAAGCACTATTTTTAGAAACCAAATGTGCGCCCAAGAAACCACTACCTATACAAGAGCCCAAGATAAACAACACGAGAAAAACTACCGCAACAGGACTCATCCTTTTTACGGTAGGTACTCTAGGAACGCGCGAACGCACCTCGTAGCTGTATCTATGGTTGTTATACATTGCACTCCTTTAGGGCGAAATAGATATTATTGTTATTATACTATAATAAGTGAATATGAATTTCTTATGAACCAATAGTGAATTTTTTGGTTTTTTGCGCAAAAATCCCCCCTATGGTTCATATTCTTCCTATCTTTTATACGCGAAGGAAACGCTCTTTATAAGCTTTTATAGCTTTCTCTATGCACTTGCGAGCCTTTTTAGCATCGTCAACTTGCATTACCGCGGTTTGTTTACCCTTTTCGAGGTTCTTGTAAACGGTAAAGAAGTGAGTCATTTCTTGCATAATGTGAGGAGGTAGCTCGCTGATATCCTTATAGCCCGACCAAGTGGGGTCGCCAAAAGGTATCGCAATAATCTTGGTATCTTCAAAACCATTGTCGGTCATTGATATCATACCTATAGGATAGCATCTGCAAAGAGCAAGAGGAACTATAACTTCGCTTGAAAGCACCAATACGTCCAAGGGGTCGAGGTCTTCTGCAAAAGTACGGGGAATAAAACCATAGTTCGCAGGATAATGGGTAGAGGTAAACAATACCCTGTCCAAAATTAGACAGCCGGTTTCTTTGTCTAGCTCATACTTGTTTTTAGAGCCCTTGGGAATTTCGATAACTGCTAAAAAGTCATCGGCGTTGATTCTTTCTTTGCTAACGTCGTGCCAAATATTAATCACGATATTTCTCCTTATTCTTGTTTTATAATCACTAAACTTAATAAGTTTTTTTTGCTATTTGTTTTCTTATTTTTTATCCTCAGTAGTTTGGGCTTCCTCAGTTATGGTTTCGGTTGCCTCGATTGTTGCTACTTCTTCTTTATCGTCGTCTTTGCCTATTTTTTCTGCAACACTATCAACAACGTTATCAACGGTCTTTTCTACAACTTCCTTTGCCTTTTGCAAGGTTCTTCTAATTAAACCGAAAATTTTGATTGCAGCAAAAATTACGAGTGCGATTAGCAAGAAATCTAGACAGGCTTGAATAAAGGTTCCCCACAAAATTTCTACTATAGTACCGTCTGCTTGAACGACTTCGGTCTTTAGAACGGTAAGGTCGGTCTTGATAATCAAACCAAGAATAGGCATAATGATAGAGTCGACCAAACGGTTTACGATATCTTTGAAAGCGCCACCAACGATAACACCAACTGCCATATCGATTATGCTTCCGCGATTGATAAATTCGGCAAATTCTTTAATTAAGCCTTTTCTTTCTTTTTTGTCTTTTTTTCTTCCAAACATTTTTGTTTCCTCCAAATGTATTTTTATTTTTTAATTTCTTTCTTCGTCAAGGTAACTTGCCAAAACGTCGGCAACGTGGGTTAGTACAGCAAGGGGATATTGCTCATAGGCTTTCGCTATAGAATAGCTTCCCCCCTTAACTCTTTCATCGTATCCGCCCATATGCCAATTTATAGCAATGGCTTCCTCCCTAGTCAAACGGATAAATCCGTTTATAATGTATACCGATTTTTCTCCGTGTCCATAGGGTAATAACTCGTCAATTGCATAATATGGAACCTTTACCCAGCTACCATCGGGTTGCTTTTGGTTACGATACTCAACAACGTACATACCAATTTTGCAAACGTCGTGCAAAAGGGCTATTATCGCTATGCTTTCGCTACTAACTCTTTTTGCCCAATCGCTTTTTTCGTTTTCAACAAGTTCTTTTAGTCGATAGTATACGTTAAGGCTATGCTCGCAAAGTCCACCCGACCTTGCTAGATGGAATTTGGTAGAAGCGGGCGCGGTAAAAAAGTCGCTACCTTCCAAGTATTCCAACATTTTTTGAGCACCTTCACGCTTGATTTCACGATTGTAAATTTCGATAAATTGTTCTTTAAAGCTCATTTTTACCTCACAATTTGTAGCTCGTATATTGATAATCTTTTTCGCCTACGTTGACTTTTATCAAGTCGCTCATACCACTTGGAATGGGATAAAGTTTATCCATCACTTCCGCAACGATTAAATTGCCCATATCAAAAACAGTTATTTCGATGGTAGCGTTTTCTTCCAGCTTATAGTCAACGATACCATAGTTTTCGATTACACCATCTATGATAATGCTCTTATATTCGTCGATTTCGATGCTAGTTGCACCAAAATTCAACGATACACCGCTTTCCGCGGGCAATTCGAAAATATGCAGTATTCCCCTTTCTCTCACGAGAGTCGCAGGCATCTTTTTGTTTTCTTCTACACCATTATCCACTCTAAGCTTGGCGCTCTTGAGGGCATCACGATATAGCCTAAAGCCCAAATCCTGTTCCGTACCATAAACTTCTACCGGAACAAGCGAACTGCCACAGCCTATAAATATCAGTGGCGTTGCCTCTCTTACCATAAGCGAACGCATACTTTCGCCATAGGTTTCTAGTATGGTTTTGCCAAGAGTAAGTTCCCCTTTCATTAGGTCTATTTCCACCTCTTTAACGTTCGCGCCTTGCATAGAATAGGCTACGTAAGTTTTACCGCAAGCAACAAAAGGACTTGGGGAACCCAAATAATCGGCTATCTCTCCTTCTTTAACAACGTTAGCCAAAGCACTCTTTTCCCAAGTAAAATTATCTTTTGAAAAATATGCGGGGAGACTTCCCTTGTTTTCCGAGCCGACCAACCAACGACAGCTTTCGGAATAGAAAGATTTTATATCTCTCAACGAGGTATTTTTAATTATGGCATTGGGGAAAGGCTCAAAGGTTTCGCCATCTTTACTAGTAGCAATCCTAATATCGGTTAGCATAAGAACGTTCTTTACCGCATAGCACAAATAGATTTTACCATTTTGCGTAAAAGCGGTTACCGAGTCAACGTATCCGTTGTGCACTAAAGCGACCTTACGTTCTTCCCAGCTAAAGCAATCGTAAGAAGCATAGTGTAAAACTACCGATTTGAAAGCTTTGCTACAAGCAAAGAACAAGTGGAACTCTCCGTCCAGATATATAACGGAAAAAGCTTTGTCCCCTTTAAAGAAAGGAATGTCGTTAAATAATATGTCGTTATTAGAATTAGATAAGTTTGCCATAATTCATCCTTGCTTTTTATATATTTTATACTATTTTTATTATATAGTCAATTACTAGTTGCGCGTAAGTATTGCGCGCGTAAGAAAAATATGTTATAATCTAGCTATGCAAAGAGAAGATTATCCTATACCAAACTTTATACGACCCCACTTCAAGGCTATCGATGGTGAGTGGCAACTAACGTTGATTGGTAACGAAAATACCAAAAATCAAACTATCGTATTGCCTTGCGAACTTGGTTCTCCCGCCAGCAACACGGGTGATGTTTCGCACGTTCATACTGCTGTTTACGCTAAAACTTTCGACCTTAATCCAAGCGAGAAAATGGGTACAACGCTACTCAATTTTATTGGTATTTCATCCTTTAGCGAAATATACCTAAACGACGTTTTAGTAGCAGAAAACGGTGGCTATATGCACTCTTTACACCTCGACGTTTCGCTTATCGTTAAGGAAGGTGCAAACGAGCTCCGCGTAGTAGCTAAAAGACAAGCAGGCGAAAAGGTTCCTCTTGGTATTTTGGGCGAAGTTTGGCTGGAGTTTAGTGCAAAAAGTTACTTTGGTACCATTCGTACTTTGGGTTCCTTGCGTGATAAAAACATATATATCCAAGGTGCTATTGCAGGTGAAACCGAGGGATATAAAGTCAAGGTAGAAATTGCCTATGATAAAAAGCCCGTTGCAACCTACGAGTATAGAGCAAAACCCATACTCAACCTATCCGCTAATCTAAAAACTCAAACGGTGTATTTGTGGCAAGCACTTGAACCTCGTTTTTACGAGATACGCATTTCTCTATACAATGCAGGCGGTGGCATTTGCGACCAAATATATACCTACTGTGCATTTAGAGATATAAACTTGGTGGATAACAAACTCTACGTTAACGGACAAGTAACCTTCGTTAGAGCTATAGAGGTAGACGGAGTATATCCCCACACGGGCATAGTTCCGGCAAACTCCAAAGCAATTGCTCAAGATTATGCTTGCGCTATGATGATGGGATTTAACGCTATACACTTTAATCGTTACCCCACTCCACGCGAACTCTACGTTGCCGATAAACTTGGTTTAATGGTGCGTGCAAGTATGAATGGTGAAAGCAAAAACACCGATATCCCCGAATACTTCAACGTATTTGCTACAGAACTCCAAATGACGTTAAACCGCGACTTTGGGCATCCTAGTTTAATAATAGAAGTGCCCTTTACGAATTATTCCGGCAGTGCTGTAGTGCAAAAGTCCACCTATACTCTCATTAAGCAAACCGACTCCACCAAGCTATGTAGCATAAGCGGTGGAGACCTATACGCAACCGACCTATACGAGTTTAGAGAGGATAGCGGTAAACGTGAAGAAATAGAAGATTGGCTGATTCATCGCTATAACGGAATTAAGCTTTCCGAAAAAGAAGACCTAAAACGTCGCAAACAAAATCCGGAGCTTATTAGTGAAAGTAAGCTTGCTACAATGCCATTCTATCTAGGCAGTTTTATTGCGGGTAATCTTCGCGCAAACGACCAATACTCGGAAGCACGTTTTATAAGCAATTTTGCCGAGCAATACGACTTTATATCCCAAAGCGGAGCTATAGGTTTTACCTTTAGCAAGCTATACGACCAGGGCGAACAAAAGAATGGTTTACTAAACGCTAACCGCGATTTTAAAATAAGTCGTGATGGCATTGCAAAGCTTCGTGCGATAAACAAGAAAAAAGCCTTTGGCGAACAATAGAGTTTTAGGTAAAAGCCCAAACTCTTTTTATATTATTACGTATCCCTATCACTCTTTGGGCGACCTCGCCCTTGCAAATTTTTGCTAATTATGATATTATAAAACTATGAGAACACCTATTAAAGTATTTAGTAAAGAAACGGGTAACACGAATAACTATCGCATTCCCTCACTGGTTCGTTTGAACGATGGTAGCTTGGTAGCAAGCTCCGACGAGCGTTTTTATACCGCCTCCGATAACCCAAATCGTATCGAAAAGGTTGTTAGAATTTCTAACGATAACGGTCTTTCTTGGGGTAAGCAAATAACCGCAGTTGCAACGCTTGGCGAAGATAAGCAACACTCCTCCGCCGCCATTGACCCCGCCACCTTATACGATGACGAAACTAACACCATATTTATGCTATATTCCTTTACACCTGCAGGCATTGGTATACTCAATTGTGGCGCCGGTTCAGGGTTGGTAAAAGGTAAACAACGTGTCGTTAAAGGACTATGTAATTATATTATTGATAACGGAGAGCTTACCCACAAAGGCAAGTCTACCGGCATCAAAGTTGACGAGCAAGGAAATCTTTCTATAGGCGGAAACGTTTTTACCGCGACCTCACCTTACAAAGCATACGGAACCTCTTATCTTATGCTAACCAAGTCCACCGATGGCGGTAATACTTGGAGCGAGCCCCAATGCCTAGACGCAATGGTAAAGTCCAAGAGAATGCACTTTTTAGGTTCCGGTCCTGCAAATGGTATAAAAATAAAAGAAGGAAAATATGCGGGCAGACTTGTATTCCCCGTTTACTATGGATTGACCAAATGGCCTATGAGTCTTACTTGTGCCGTTATTTGGAGTGATGATAACGGAAACACTTGGGAAATCGGTGCTACTCCCGAAATAGAAGGAAGATTTCCTAAGAAAAATCCCTGGATAATTCCCGACCCCCTGATGACCACGGAAAGCCAAGTAGTTGAACTCCCCGGTGGTGATATAGCTGTATTTATGCGTAACCACAACAAAAAGAGAAGAATACTACGTGCTGTTTCCAAAAATGGTGGTGAAAGTTGGGAAAAGCCAGAGTTTATAGAAGATTTACCACATTGCATATGTCAAATCACCGCAATAGGCTTTGAATACGAAGGCAAATTCACCATTGCTTGCATAAATGCGAGCGACACCAAAAAGAGAGTTAATGGTAAACTTAAAATCTCTCTTGACGAAGGCAAAACCTTCCCCTATTCTTACACTATAACCGAGGGTGAATTCGTATACAGCAGTGCAGTATATCTAGGCAACGGAGATATCGCAGTACTATACGAAGATAGTACCAAACACGAAGACATCAAGTTCACCGTTATAAATCTAAAAGACGTAATAAAATAATTCATAAATAAAACAAATAATACTTGAAATGCACCCCAAAGATAGACACTTATGGGGTGCGTTTTTATATTTCTACAAAATTCCTTTCCCTATTTGAACTACAACTCTCACTATCTCCTCTTCGGAAACTTTTAGATTACCATTAATGGAATGATTGCGTTTATCGAAACCTTGATTTTTAGGTGTAACAAAATAGTTACATTCTCTATTACGAAATAAAAAAGCCACTTTTTCGAGTGGCTTTTGGTTTGGTTCCAATTTTTAACGATAGGTACCATATTCTTCAGGAGTATATTTCTTGAGCTCTTCGTAGAATGGAAGTTCACTTCTTGGCTTGCCTACGTGCTCGCTATCACCTATCCATCTGTTTGCAAATCCTTGCAAAACGGTGTCGTGGTCATAGCAATGTGCTTCGGTACTATAGTTGTCAGCAGCCATAGTGATTGATAAACCTAGCTTTTCAAAGCCCCCTTGCATAACCCATCTTTCATTGGTACCCCAAGTTCTAAAGTATCCGTTTTCGAATACGGTCATATTTACTTCGAGTTTGTCATAGTAGTATGAATAATCGTCTACGTATTCAAATACTAGCTCCGGAACGTACATCATATAAAGTTGTTCTGCATAATAGGTAGCGCTCTTATCGGTGCCACGATTGTATTCGGTATCAACCTTGAAATCTACTGAATAGTAATCCATAGTTTTCTTGCTACCAACAATAGAGCCGGGATATTTAGTGATTTTAACGCTAGAACCTACGATAGTTTCTGGGTTGATTACGTGAATAGATAAATCGGGAGCGGTTAAACCATAGGGGTCGTACCAATTGGGGTCGCTAAAATCACGAAGATATTTGGATTCTGCAACAACTTCCTCAGCAGTCTTCTTATCGTAGTTGGTCTTTTTATCTGCAAAAGAACCGGTTGCACTTTCTTTAGTAATAAGCGCGCTTTGTGAATTACCATTCCAAGTAATCTTACCTTCGGGAGTTTCGATTATTCTTCTTGCAAAGGGAAGAATAACACGAATAATGGTATCTCCCAAGTTGACTAAGCTTTCGTTAGTAGCGGTAATACCACCTTCGGGTATTTGGGTATATTCTTCCGATGCTACGTAAGTTTGATTATTTGCTTTGAAGGCATCGATACCCTCTCTAGTAATACTGCTTGGTCCATTGTTTGAAGATAACATAGTGTAGTAAGTGGACGTCATTTTCATTTCGCCACCAACTTGTTCTTCTTTACCATCCAATATAACGCTACCCGTTGCAGTACCTCCACCGGTTGAATACTTGGCTCTTTCGGGAGCAGTTGCATTTGCCAAACATCCTACTCTATAGATAATATAGGCGGCTTTTGCTTTTTGCTCGTCGGTTGCATCATCACGCATACCTAGTTCAATTTCGTCTTTGAACTGTGCAAAATGGTCGGTATAGTCTGTATAAACGCTGTCCTCATCTTCCGCCTTGGTGATAGGTGCAAAGCCAAAGGGTTCATAGTATGCACCTAAATCAGCGTTTTGGGGTTCCGCCCAGATAACGTCCCATAGGAAACCTAGAACGGTACCGCCGATAATAGCGATAATAACGGCAATAACGATAAGAGCAATAGCCCATTTTGGTAGTTTCTTACCTTTCTTTGCCGAATTGGTCTTAGTAATACTTTTTTTACACATTTCTTCTCCTCCTTGAAATGTCATAAATTAATTTTACTTTCTTATATAATAAAAGTCAATACCGAGTAAAATATGGTCAACCCTATTATGGTTTTATTCATTATAAATCGTAAATAAAGCGCACGTAACCCTACCGAGAAATAGGTAGGGTTACGTGGTATACTCTATTGTTCCCAGGGATAAACGGGGAGTTTGGCTTCTTTTTTCTTGCCCCACTTTGCGTACAAGGTAAGGTTCTTTCTGCCCATCTTGTTTACGTTTGCCTTCTTTGTGCAGGCCTCGTCTTCGTACCAACCTTCAAACTTTATGCCATCGATAAATGCTTGTGGTATCTTGGTCTTGGTGCCACGAGCCATAGTCTTTGCGTATAAGTTTCTCTTCTTTGTAGGTCTTTGTTCTTTGCCTGCCTTTTCGGTAAAGTCTTCGTCAGCATACCAGCCCTTGTAGCACATACCTTGTATCGTTGGAGTGGGTAAATCAACCTTTGTGCCATAACGAGCGTTTACAGCACCGATTCTTCCGCCCTCAACTTCAACACCGTTTGCAACGAACTTGATGGTGCGAGTCTTTCTAAAGAATACGATTACTACTAGTGCTATAACCAATACCAAACCGATTGCTACGCTTAGAGCTAACCAACCGCTATATGCCTTAACGATTGCTAAAGGTGAGGGTTCATATATGAATACGAAAGTATCAAGCGCGGTGGTTGATACCAATACGTATTCGTCTTCTACAACGTATTCAAGCTCGGTTTCTTCCCCGTTAGAAAGATTTACAATACGGAAATCATTGCCACGTAGTTCTTCGGGAATAAGCATCTTGACGCTAGCAGTTCCGTTCAATACGCTTTCTTGGTTTTGGTACATAACGGTTACTTCATATACGAGAGCAACGCGTTCACCTGCGGAAAGTCTAACGTTAGTAGTGTTACCATCGGTCAAGCTGAAGGTGGTCGAAGTGGTTTCCACTACGGAACCGGGCATAAATCCACCGCTACTCTCTACGTTTACGGTTGCCTTTTCGTCTTCTTTTTCAACGGGAGTTGCAACGGATAGACTCTTTATTGTTAGGTTGCCTTCCATATCACGGATAACGTAGTTCTTGCCGGCCTCTAGTTTTACCTTTACTTTATAAATACCAACTTCGGAAACCTTATCTTTGGATATTTCGTTACCATTTTGGTCGTAAATAACAAAGCTTACTTCGACGTCATCACCATATTGAGTTTCCGTTTTGGAAATATCAAGTCCGTGTTTCTTGCCATCGAATACGATTTCCTTATCTAGAAGCTCTATTCCTAAAATTTCGACGGGATTGATTAATAACGTCTTCTTAGCGGTGTTCTTTGCAATCTTATAGTTAGCATTGCCTAGTGAAAGGACTTCAACGTCGTACTTGCCGGCATTTATAGCACCGTTATTAGCATAGGTTAGTTCTACCTTATCGCCATCGCATAGACCTTTAGCGGATGCGGACAGGCTATGAGCTTTGCCATTATAATTCTTTGCAGCTGCATTTTCCCAAACCAACTCTATTTCTTTTGCATCAATATACCATTTTTGAGTGGTAGAAGCGAGAACGTAGTTACCATCGGTATCTATTGATGCGTGGGTGATATATTCGCCCGCATTGATACCTTCGTTACCACTGAGTACCACGTTGACGTTTTCTTCGTCGCCACTAACGATGCTACCTTCTGCGAATACGGGGACCAACGATACGTTGCGTTTAGCATAAGTAAAGCGAACGTTTTCTAAATCGGTATAGGTCTTTACACCATCGCTCCAACCTATTATAACTAACGCGCGAGGCGCAATTGCAAAGCTATAAGATTGGAATATGCCACTATCGTAGGTGTAGTTAACGCTATCTACACCAAGTATTTCTTCCAGTGTTAGAGCGTATCCGCCAACGTTGATAGAGCCATAGGAATATGTACCATTACCAACGATTTCAAGATTTTGTTGAGCATCGGTACTTAAAGTAGCTTTAACGTCATCACCATCAACGATGTTGTCGATAGTAATGGTTACGCCCTTTTCTTGACCATCGTATGCTTCTGTGCTTTCACCATAAGCATAGCTTTGCCAACTTACCACTATCTCTCTAGGTGCGATAATCAAGTTGGCATCTAGTGTCGTTTCGTGATAGTTAGCGCCACCGCTTAATAGAGCGCTTACTACGTAGTTACCTGCTTTAACGATACCATTTGCGTTTTCGCTAATTTCGTCTCCTGCAAGAGTAGTACCTACTAGTGAGTAGCTTACCTCGATTTCGTCGCCAAAAGCGGTAGTGGTAGTATTAACGCTTATGCTCTTTATAGTTCCATCGTAAACGTCGTTAAAATCGTTTAGGCTGATGCCTTCCATATTAGCCTTTTCGATTACCAAATTAGCTTCTAATAACAATTGGTTATAGTTACTGCCGGCATCGATAGTTGCTTCGATTTGATAAGTGCCTACGTTAATAGCTCCGTTACCATTTTCGCCACCGCTATATACCACGCTAAATGATTCGCCAAATTGTGTGCAATCACTCGATACGTCTATTATATTTAGTGATTTATCATAGGTAAAGGTATCGCTTTCAAAGGTTACGCCAATAACGTCGGCTTTGACAATCGACCACTCAAGAGTAAGTTCTCCCGATAGTTCGTAATTGTCTTTATCATCACCCAATAAAGCGGATACTTCTGCAATATAGTCTCCTGCATTGGTCGCTACGGTACCCGAAACAGTACAAGATACGTCATCTCCGTCGACCACGCCTACTAATGTAGGAACAATAGTACGAGCAGTTGCAGAGTATATTGCAACATAGTCTTCAAAGTCGTATACGTAGTCGTCGTCTTGCTCGCTTCCCAGCCTATCGGTTAGCCAATCTAGTGATATAGCCTTCCTACCGATAGTCCAGCTTGCGGTTGTTTGAGCGCCTTCTAAGGTGTAGTTGGAAGGGGTGTTTAGGCTTAGGCTTACGTTATATTCACCAGCTTTTATTGTTGCTATATTGCCAGACAATAATCCTTCTAGGTCTCCGCTTACGTTTAGGTTTTCTTCAAAGCCCGCCACCATACCGATTACTACTGCGCTAACGCCTTGATAAGCTCCGTTATAGGTGTAAACGGAACCATTACCCGTCCAATCTATGGTTAGAGTTTTTGCGGTAATAGAAGCTTGAATGGTGGCTTCTTCTAATGCGTAGTTCGTGTTATCTATGGTAAGAAGAAGGTTACGTTCGCCTACTATTGCGCTATCGTAAACAGCACTTACGTTAATAACGTCGCCATCAATTATTTGTGAATTTGAAACGGTAAATTGATTTGCATTGGTAGTACCATCGAATACCTTTTCGACGTCGCCCGATGCGGTTACCTTTCTCGGAACTATGCTGGAAATACTTTCACTTACCAAATAATCGTTTCCGTTAACAACGTAATCTTTATCTATGGTTAGTCCGTTAAAGGTGAGATAATAGTTATGTACGTCCTTACCGCTTGCACTAAATGTTAGAGCTTTCGCACCTGCGTTATAATCGCTATATACTGCGCTCAAAGTAAGCTCGGTACCGCTAAATACTCCGTTATATGTATAGGTTAGGTACTCTGTAGTCTTGTCGTATACCTTGCTCCAATTGGTTGAGGAAACAACTTCTACGCCGGCTTTTGCTATGGTCAAAGTGGTTTCTATTGTATCAACTTGGTAGTTATCGTTTCCAACACCCGCTATCGTAACCTTATACTCACCGGCGGTGGTAACTTGGTTACCACTAATTGCCGATGCACCATAATTTGATACTACGACACCGCTATAGGTTATATCTAGAACGTCGCCATCGTACGCCTTTTTGTCGGTTACGTCGGTTGCACCACCAATGACGGAAGCGGTTATATTTTGTGCGTTGCCATTATAGGTCAAAGTAGCATTGCTCCAAGTAAATGCACCAAGTAGCTTTCTACTAATATTCCAAGTTTTAGAAAGGTCGGTTGCTCCCTCCAAAGTATAGTTATCATTATCTAGAGCAACTACTTCGGTTAGGTATTCGCCCGCATTAACCGCTATGTTACCTACTCCGTCTAGTCCACTAACCATATATGAGTTATCGCCCGTAGTCTTATACTCAACGTTAACAAGGTCGCTATTTTCAAGATTGGTTAGGGTTGCGGAGGTAATTTTATTTTGCTTATTATATACTCCACTAGCATCCTTCCAAGACAAGGTAACGACTTTGGGAGCTATACTAAAGTTATAGCTATTTTCTTCGGGTAAAGAATAGTTTTCTTTGTATTCGCCATCAATACCGCTAATAATAGCAGTATAATCGCCACTATTTACCGCATTGAAATATAAGTAATATTTTCCGTCTAAAATTTCGTAGCTGATATCGGTTGCAGTAGAACCTGTGGTTAATAAAGTTACACCCGATATATTGCTTGCGCTAACGTTATATACTATAGCGGTTATGCCTTGTGCCTTTCCATTATAAACCAAGGTGTTTTCTTGGAATACTATATCAAGCTCGGTAGCCCTTATACTCCACTCTAAAGAAATACTATCGGTAGAGATTTCGTAGTTTACGTTATCGCTTATGCCACTTACTGTAGTCTTATATACCGCCTTGAGCGAAGCAACGTTACCATTGGTGAGAGCGCCCTCTCCGCTAACTACTTCACCTACGTAGCCAAGTATGGTGATATCTTCACCATCGACTGCGCCGTAAACGGTAGCGGTAACAGAGTGTTCCATTCCGTCGTAAACAACGCTATCGTTGCCTTGAACGCCATCTAGGTACCAAACCAAAGCTACTACCTTCTTGGTAATTTCATAATCTTTAGTAGCTTCTTGAGGAAGCTTATAGTTGTCGTTATCAATAGAAACTAGAGTTGCGGTATATTTATCGGCAATCTTATTGGAATTGTTCTCTAAAGTTGCGTTTACTATATCGCTTCCTATAATATTGTTAATAATAACGTCTATAACGTGAATTTGTCCGTCGTATTCTAGGATAAAGTTAGAGGTGCCATCAAGGGTCCATTCTATTGAAAGTTCTTTTTGAGCAATGCTCCAAGCATAGGTAGACTCAACGCCCTCTATAGTATAGTTACTATTGGATAAGCTCTCGATTTGGGCTATATAATCGCCTGCATCGGTAAAAGCATTATCTTTATAGGTGAAATACAAATTATCACCGCTAATTAGGTTGTTGATGGTTGCACTAACTTGCTTTTGGTTACCATCATAGGTAAAGTCGGCTTCACTCCAAGTGATATCAACTTTAATTGCCTTTATTTCCCAAGAGGTGCTTAGGCTACCGCTCAAAACGTAGTTATCGTTAGAGATGCTTTCTACGGTTGCGGTATAATTACCAACGTAGGTTTTTGCCTTGTCGCCCACTAAGGTAACGTTGCAAGTATCGTTATTAACAACGCCTTGCAAGGTAGCGGTTATTGTATAAGCGCTTGCGCGATAGGTCTTTGTCAACTCGCTCGAACCCTCTATGCTCCAAGCTACTTCAACTGCCTTTTGAGCAATACTCCAATCATAGGTAAGGTTAGCTACGCCATCCAAAGTATAGTTATTGCTTGATAGTCCTATAACCTTTGCTCTATAATCGTTACCAGCGCTTGTAGCCTTGTTACCTTCATACTCAATTTCGCAAGTATAGTTACCTTTAATATTATTTATAGTAGCATAAACCGCCTTTTCACTACCATCATACTCGAACGATGCGTTATCCCAAGTTAGCTCTACTGCAAGGGGAAGAATTTCCCATTCTTGGGTTGTTTGCGCGGGAAGCAGGTAGTTGGAATTGCTCAATCCACTTGCTATTGCGGTATAGGTACCGCTCTCAACCGCCTTGTTCTCGCCCGAAAGGGTTACGTTACAGCTATCTCCACCAAGCATACCATTGGCAGTCGCGCTTATGTAATAATTGCTTCCGTTAAAGATACGCGCCAAATTACTCGTTCCGTTGATGGTCCAAGTAAGAGCTATTTCTATGGGCTCAATGCTCCAATCAAATGCGGTATTCTCGCCAAGCATATAGTTATCACTTGCAATAGATATGCTTGCTGTATAATCACCTGCAGACGTCTTTTCGTTATCTTGATATTCGATAGTCAAAGTGTCGATTATGCCGGTATCGGCTCTAGTGCAAAGAGCACTTTCATCTAGGGTAGTATATAAAGTATATTTTGCACCAGCATATTCTAAAATAGTATTTGCAAGATAATCTTCCGCTACACCATCGTTGAAAGAGTATTGCCACTCACCCGTTGCATTTATAGTCTTCTTAGCAATCACGTAATCTTGTCCGGCGAAATTAGAGATATTGTTATACTTGAAATTTTCCTCCCCGTTTTCGTCGTAAACAACACCATTGAATTTTATAGTGTAGTTACCCGCATCAATGCTTTCACCTAGAACGTGGGTAGCGTCGGTAGAAGCAAACGAGTACTCGGTATTACCGCTACCGCTAACGTTTTTAGTGGTAACCAACGCATTGTTTTTGTAGAATTCAATTACAAAATAAACTGCATCTGCCTCTTCGAAGCCACTAATCGTCAAAGTGGGATATTGACGTTCGCCATTGTAAACGTATTCTCCAATAGTCCAATTTGCGGTTAGAGCGATACCCTCTATGCTCCAATCAAAGCTCAAGTTTTCGGCGCCTTCAATAGTATAGTTTGCGTTGTCGATTGCTAGTATAGTCGCTGTATAATTTTTCTTACTCGTAGCAGATATAGTGCCATCGTAGCTTGATACGTTAACAAAATCTTCACCGATTTTGTTGCTGATATATGCTGATACGTTATGACTATTTCCATCATAAATCAAGCTATTGACGTCTTCTTCTCCGTCTAACGTCCAAACAACGTTTACGACTACTTGGGTTATTTCGTAATCTTGAGTTGCATCGGCTTCCGCTACAACGTAGTTTTCGTTATCAATAGCGATTATTTCGGCAGTATATTTACCGGCGTTTATTTGAGAAGCATTATCTAGCGTTGCCAAAACGATATCTTCATATACGGTACCGCTCAAGCTTGCCTCCATAACGTGGGATTGACCATCGTATTGGGTAATAAGTAGGCTATTTCCATCTAAAGTCCAAGTTACGACCAATTCAGCGGGAGTTATTGTGAAGGTTGCCAAATCGGAAACAACCTCTTTACTTAAAGTTACCTCGCCAAGAGCTCCTACTATGGTTACGTTTGCAACGCATTGACACTTGTAATCACTACTTTCATTAACAAGATAGATGCTATTATCGCTTCCTCCGAATACTACTTCCTCGTCTTCTGCGTTAAACCAAGTATAGTTATATAAAACATCCCTTTCCGTACTTGCGGTATGAGAAGGAGTCAAGCTCTCGTCAAGATTTATGCTATTACCATATTCTACCGTTTGCCCCACAATGGCGACAGTAGGACTTTCCATTATTCTTTCAAATGCAATAATTATGGGGCACGTGGTATCAAAAGTGCTTTCGCTCGTCCACTCCATCCAATCGGCACGCGCACCCGATATTCCTCTCGGCAATAGGTATTGAGTGGGTGAAGTGAAGCCTGCGTATAAATTACCTCCGTTTCCCGCGGATGATATAGCTATCGCATTTCCATCTGTGAACGTTGTTCCACCGTGCTCAAACACCCCCACTTGCGTTCGTATCAATCCCGATTGATTGGTACCATCGGAATAAACGTCATATTCTAGATAGGAATACTTCCTCTTTTGCCAAATTGCATAGTAGGTTAAACTACTATCAGTCGTTCCGTTAAGTGCTAAAGACTTATCGCCAATAGTAGCACTACTATCGGTACTCCAACCAGTAAACTCGTAGCCATCGTAAGCCCACGGAACACTATTTAGTTGTATAGAACTATCAAGAGAAGTGGTAGTAATCGTATCTTCCGTACCATCTTTAACACTTTCGTGCACGGTTGCGCCTTCGGGGGCATTACTATCAAGGTTTACCGTATAGCTTTGAGCTTTTGAAGCGTTGCCACTAGCATCTAGAGCTTCAACCTTATAGGTCATAGTATTTATCAAGGCAAAGTGCTTGGTTACGCCATTACCACTATTCGTATAATAGGTTGCCCTAAAGCCTACCGTAAAACCACTGGTTGCAGTAGTTTGTATGGTTTTAGAATAAACTCCTTGAGCACCACCCCAGCTAGTTGACGTTATATAACCTGAAGTTATAGTAGCAGGGTTTGTGGAAGAATTATGTGCATGTGATAAGTCGGTTTTCCATTCTCCGTTAATATAGGTTCTGGGATAGCCGGTTACTGTCGCACTATTTTCACTATATGAAAAGTCTGTAAGCCTAGGCTTGATGCCCTCTTCCAAATCTAACCAAGCGTTGGTTCTTGCATTTGAGGAAACGTTTTTAGCTCCAACCAGAATACGTGCGGTAACCGTAACCCTTATACTAGAATATGTTCCTGCGAGCAAATCTCTTTTGAGTGCATTATCAAAACGAATGGGAATAACCAACATACTATGGTCGTAAACTGCGGTTGAAGACCTTGTTGTTTTTTCTCTATAGAAGCCCATTCCGTTATAATACTCCGTAGCACCCGCATCGTTTGTAAACGTTAAATCACAACCTTCATCCAATCTTTTGTTAAATGGACGACTACTATTTGAAACGTGTCCCAAGAATCCATAACGATACTTTGTTCCACTAGTATTTACGGTACAATCGATACCACTATACGGGTCGGTAGTATCACCAGCTGCATATACGCCGACTGGTGTACCATTGGATTTATTATAGTCCTTATTAAATACGCCTTCGCCAACCACGTTGGGTCTAGTGCTATCGTTAACGTCTGTCGTAGTGTAATATACGTATGTGGTCGCATCCGTTAAACTAGCGCTACAGTTTGCACTAACTGCATCCGTAGGTATGTAACCAAGAGAATAGGAGCTTCCATTTTTCAAAGTGCCGGTTACTTTCCAGCCCTCTGAATAATACATATTTTGCGATAATTGGGTGCCGTCAACACTTGGCATTTCTTCAAGTGGAAGACCAATTCCCACTTGTACTCGTGTTGGCATATCGCCGGTAACGGTACATTGTGAGGTGTTATACGTCCATACAGGCTCGAACCAAGTTGCTACCCATTCCCCCGTTAAATAGAAATTGCCACTTACACCATAAAGAATATAGTTGCCGGTGGTAGCATCCTCATAAAGCATAACCTTGCTACCTGCAAGTTTTCCGGTAGTATAGGTTGCATATACTGCAATAAGAGTTTCGCCATCACCTTTTTTGGAAGTGATAGTATACTCGGCATCACTCCAAGGAATTATTTCTTGGCTTCCCACTTTAGCTACGTTAAGGTAGGAAAAATCTCCACCCTCTTCTAGCACGATTTCGCCCTCTGCTAGCGCAGTAAGGCTAGTGGGATTTTTAACCCCAACCCCTAGCACTACTGCCAAGACTAGCAACAAAACAGCAATGCTAAAAGATAGAGTTAACGTTACTCTTTTGCAAGTTAGACTATTCATCATATCAATCACCTTCACATATATTACGCCCGTATGCGCGTATAATAAATAACATTACTACATTATATAGGTGGTTTCGTTATGTCAAGACAAAGCCAAATATTTTTACTAAAAAATCACCTTAAGGGGTAATTATTTTATAAATGGTAGTTCTTTTATAAATAATCGCTCTTGAATTTTAACGCTAGCTATTGTATAATATATTAGTTAAGTACCATTACGAAAGAGAGGCTTGGATTTTTTTATGAAATTTAAAATAGAGTTAGAATTTGATAGCTCTTGGATACTAGACCATCAAGTTGACGACGTTTTACCCGTAGAAGCCATAAAGGCATTTTTTGTCGAAACCTATGCCGATAAAATAAACGTTATAGACGAAACCTTTACTATATTAGTTTTCGAATTTGACGGAGACTCTACGCAAATAGAAAAGGACGTAGCAACGTTTATTGATACTACGTACGAGGTTGATGCAAAGGATATTGTTATAATAAACGTTAAGGACGTTTCTCAACAAGATAGCCACCCTCATCAAACAATACTCGATTTCTTCAACGAAACTAGTGAAAAGGCTAGCTCCAACAAAGATAAAGCACTTTCTCCCATAGACAAAACTATGGAAAAAATAAACTCTTTTGTGGGTGCAAGGGAGTTCAAAGAGCTATGCAAAGAGATAGTAACCATTGCCCCCGAAATCAAAAGAAACAAGAATTACGATACCTTCCTTTCTAGAAATTACCTTTTCTCTATAAATAGCGGTTATGGTCTAACTACCGCACTAAACTCCCTTGCCGAAGTTATAAAAAACTGCGAATTGGCTAAACTTGCAGAATATAATCGTGTGGTAGAATGCAATGTTGAAACGGTATTCGAAGTTCTCGACAACCTAGATAAAAGCAAATACCATATAGTTTCTATCGATATCAGTTCTAAAATGAACTCTTTAAACGATACCGATTTCAAAAAACGTATCAAAACTCTCGCACGTTTCTCAAATAGAGCCATTTTCGTTTTCGTAATCCCCTTTGTAGCTAAAGAGGTTCTTACTAATACAATTCGTTCTCTAAACGACCTATTGTTCATAAAAGACGTATCATTCTCACCTCTTAGCAAAAAGGAAATGGAAATTTTTGCAATTCAACAAATAAATAATCGTGGCTTTACGATATCCCCTTCCGCTTTGGAGTTTTTCCACTCCCGTATTCGCGAAGAAAAGAGCGACGGAAGATTTTATGGTTTAAAAACCATTACCAAAGTAGTTAACGAATTGTTATATACCAAGCAACTCGCTAACGCCAATGCTAAAAACCCCAATAACCTAATTAGCAAAAAGGATGCTCGTTCCATTTGCTCCTATAATTTTGAGGACCTAACCGGCTACCAAATGCTAGATAAATTGGTCGTCAATAATCAGCTAAGGGATAAAATAAACGAAATTATTTCCCAAATTCTATATCCCAAGCATAACGATAACGTAAAATCACCTTGCATCCATATGCAATTCGTAGGTAGCCCCGGTACCGGTAAAACCACCGTTGCAAGAATAATAGGTAAAATTCTAAGAGAAAAAGGCATATTGCGTAATGGTGCTTTCATAGAGCACGCAGGTCGTGATTTGTGTGGAATGTACGTTGGTCAAACCGCACCAAAAACCGCTAGCATTTGTCGCGAAGCATATGGCTCGGTGCTTTTCATAGACGAAGCATACTCCTTATACAGCAGTGATACAAGCGATAACGATTATGGTCGCGAAGCTCTCGATACCCTTATTGCGGAAATGGAAAACCATCGTTCCGATATGGTAGTTATTTTTGCAGGCTACAAGGATGAAATGGAACAGCTTATGAAGGGTAACGCCGGTTTAAAGAGTAGAATTCCCTATAAGATAGAGTTCCCCAACTTCTCTAAAGAACAACTATACGATATCTTTGTAAATATGCTAAAGGAAAGCTTCAAATACGAAGAAAGCTTACTTGAATGTGCAAAAGAATACTTTATGAATTTGAGTGATGACTTTATAAACTCTAAAGAGTTTAGTAACGCTCGTTACGTGCGCAATCTTTTCGAAAGAACTTGGGCGAAAGCTTGTATGAGAAGTCAGCTTGACGGATTATCAACCATAACTCTAACTAAAGTAGACTTCGAAATTGCCACTATGGATAACGACTTTATGAAAGTCGAGCCCAAACGTCGTAAAATTGGATTCAATTAGGAACAAGTATGACTAACGAAAGAGGAATAAAATCAGCTAACGAGGTATATAACACCATTCGCACTCTATTACAAGAAAAGCAATGGTCTTTTACCGAAAGCCAAAAAAACAATAACCTCGTTATAAAATGTAAAACCTACGGAGATGATTTACCTATCCCCTTTCAATTTTACGTCAATACCGATAAATGCGTAGCTACTTTATCCTCTCCTTTCAATTTTAAAGTTCCCAAAAGCATACTTGAACAAGTTGCTCTTATTATCAATGCAATAAACACCCGCCTTGTAGAAGGTAAGTTATGCTACGATATTATTGAGGATACCATTTCATTCCGTTCAAGCATATATTTTGAGGATAGCCTTATTAGTAAAAACGCAATCAGTAATATGCTCTATACCGCGCTTTGTACCATAGATTTATACAACGACAAGTTGCTTTCTATGGTACAAGAACAAATATCTTATGATGATATGCTCGCTTTTATACAAGCAAACTAGGTGTCGAAAATGGAAAACACACTCAAAACAAAAAAAGGCCTAAGACATTATCGTTATCTTTGCGACTACCTCGCTGAAGAAAAGTTGGTGTACGAAAAAAATGATAAACGGCTTTCCGCCAACCTCGCTGTTGCAACCGAATGTTTATCCATTACTATGAGCATATCTATAGATATAGAGCACCAACTAATTTGTTTACGCGCCCTTCTTCCATTCAAAATAGATACCGAAAAAAGTGAACTGCACGCCCTAGCTACCGCTACAGCTACCAACATTGTAACGGAAGGCTCTTTTACGCTAAATGCTAATGGTACAATTTGCTATAAAAACACTTTTAGTTACTTTGATAGCCTTGTTTCAAAAAAAGTATTTGCATATATGATAAAATGTGCTATAATGAATATAGAAGAGTTAAGCGAAAACTTGTTTTTACTCGATATGGGTTACTCTAGAATCAGCGATTTTATAAAAGAATAACGTTTAAAGAAACTATATTTTAGCTATAGATTCACCCCATTTTTAATAATAAAATCCAAATTTTTACAAGAAAATTATATTATCTAAAAGTAATTAGCAATTTCTTGGTTGCTTCTATATTGTTTTGCTATGCCCAAAACGATATAATATAACTATAAAAGGAGAATATGTTTATGAATAACTTTGAGTTAGAATTATTAAAAAAACTAAACGTTCCCTGTAGAAGCACTTCCGATAGGTTTTACGTATGCGATAGACTAGAGGTTATAAAACAAACTTTGAGCGGTAGCGCATACTCCCTCATAGAGGAAGCTCCCCTATTTTTACTATATGCTAAAAAGCCACTCGATGAGCTTAGCGATAACCTTGTCGTAGTATCTTCGCACGTTGACTGCGTCAGCACTATAACCAATTTCTTTGCCGATTTGGTATCTAAGGATACTATTTATGGTACTTTTGACAATTCTATCACAAACACTTCCGCTATAATAAATATGCTCGAAGGTTCCCTCCCGGACAACGTTGTATTCGCATTTACAGGCGACGAAGAACGTGGCTCGGCTGGAGCACGAAAACTAACCAGATACCTTGAGCGTAACGACAAAAAGGCGTTCGTTATAGTTCTTGACGTTACCTATAGCGGATACGACGAAGGATATTATTTTTCGATTGAGAACGACTTCATCGACGACAACTCAGCACAAGGCGACGCTATAGTAAAGGGCGCTTATATGGCAAGTGAAAACTGGTGCTTTGCTACTCCCGACCCTCTAGAGCCTTCAAGCGCAATTCCTAGAAAGCACTATCTTCTCGACGACGATGGTCAAATAGAAATATCCGACGTAGACGAAAGCTATACCTATGCGGACGAGCTGGATTGCTTTAGCCTTTGTATACCCGTTGATGGAAATATGCACTCTAATAAAGGTTGCACCACTCGTACTATATGTTTTGATACATATAATAAGGCGCTCAAATATATAGCGCTCGCACTAAGCGAACTTACTTTCTAGGAACAATTTTCTTTACGTCGTATAACCTTTAAATTATTTTTCTAATGGCGTTTTGCTATTAGAGCTTCCCATCTTTTTCTCATAGGAGGTTTTATTATGACACGTATTTATGACTTACATTCTCACGTACTTTTTGGTTTAGACGATGGTTCTATAGATTTAAATATGTCTATAGAATTGCTTAATCTTATTATTGCTCAAGGGGTAACCGACGTCTATTGCACCTCTCACGATACCTTCGGCATTGAGGAATACGATACTCGATTTGAAATATTATCCAATCGCGTTAGCGACCTAAAACTAAATATAACTTTACATAAAGGTTGCGAAATTTTTTGCGACGAATCTTTTGTCGATACCATAATTGACGAAATCAATTCCGGTCGTCTATTCCCACTTGGCGATAGCAACTATTACCTACTAGAGTTCTCTACGCAAGCGAACGTTGATAATATCGTTTACTGCGTTAAGAGAATACTAAATAGAACTAGTGCTAAAATAGTTCTTGCACACGCCGAACGTTACTATAAGCTGGGCGCCGATATTTTCCAAGTTAAAGACCTTATCGACTTGGGTGTAAAAATTCAAGTAAACGCATACTCTCTCATTGGTGAATCCAATACCTTTATTAAGACCTTTGCACGCACTATGCTACAAGGTAAAATGATTTCCTTTATAGGTAGCGACTCGCACAGGACTACCCATCGTCCGCCTAGACTCAAAGAGGGTATCGAGTATATACTCAACAACTGCGACGAAGAATATGCAAACGAACTATTATATGCAAATGCGGAAAAATATTTGAATGCTAATGCAGGTACAAAACTGCTCGAAATTTCGCGTTCGGTAATGATTGGACACGCGGTTGCCGATGCGCTAGGTGTTCCCGTAGAGTTTTGCTATAGAAGTACTTTAGAGGAAAATCCGGTAACCGATATGCAATCTTATGGCACCCATTGTATGCCAAAAGGCACTTGGTCCGATGATACTAGTATGTCGCTTTGCGCCTTGAACGAGCTATACAAAAAGGAAATCGACTTCGATAAAATTATGAAGAATTTCGTTTTGTGGCACACTAAAGACAAGTTCACCGCAACCGACTACTCATTCGATATAGGTCTTACCTGTTCTCGCGCAATATCAAACTATATCGAAGGTATGCCCATCGATTCTTGTGCCGAACCAAACCCAAATTACAATGGTAATGGCTCTCTAATGAGAATACACCCTTTCGTGTTGCACCTTTATCGCATAAATGATTTATCCATCGCTCAAAAGGTAGAAATTATAGAGCGCGCCTCCGCTCTTACCCACGCGCATGATATTTCTAAAATGGCTTGTGGTATATACGCTTTTATACTATGGCAACTTATTGACGAGCCCTCTATCGACTCGGTTATAAAAGGTTTGGCTAAAGCAAAACAATACTATAGTGGCAAAGAATACGTTAACGTATTTGACAAGTTATTTAACAAAATAGGAAATCTTGATGGCAGTACCCCTACCCCCGTTTCCGACGATGAAATCAAAAGCTCCGGTTACGTTGTAGACACTCTTGAAGCTTCTGTGTGGTGTTTGCTAACAACCTCTACTTATAAAGATTGTGTTCTTAAAGCTGTCAACCTCGGTAGCGACACCGACACGGTCGGTGCTGTCGCCGGTGGCTTGGCTGGCGCTCTATACGGTTACGATGCTATTCCAAAAAAATGGCGCGACGACCTATTGAGACGAGAGTACATAGAGGATATGGTAAACCGCGCTTTCGGTTCCAAAATCTAAATTTTAAAAGCCCCAAACGGGGCTTTTTCCTTATTTATCGTAAGGTATTTTTAATACCAATTTTCGCATTTGTGTAGCGTTTCTATTTACTCCGGGCATATGCGCGTCGTTAGGCGTCAATATAAGATAATCGCCCACCTCTAACAAATGTAACTCACCGCCCTCGCTTTTATACAACTCGATATCGTATTCATAGGGTTTTACACATTCGCCTTTCAGCATTTCCTCAAGTGTCATAACGCCTATTATCTCTTGTCCGTGCAGTATTATTTGCACGTCGGTATAGGCCTTGTGCGCTTCATAAAGGCCCTCTTTTATATCCTTTGTAACGTAGCTGGAAATAAAGGCATATGCTCCGTTATCTAACTCGTATCTTCCGTCCGCAAGGTCTTCCGTTAGTGCTTTAACGGTAAGCTCATAGCCCGAAGGTGATAGTTCTTTTATTGGTAAATATTTATCCATAATTATTTGCGTCTGCTTTCTACGTATTTTACTATTAGAGGTAAAGTTAGCCATTGTAGAGCTAATCCCATTATTCCTTCGGGAATGCTCTTAACCAGCGATGCGAGCGAGGTAGCTTGAGAGCTAAATCCGTAAACCGCGATTATAACCGCAACTGCTCTAAATACTCTGCCTGCTACTTGGGAAATAACAACCTTGCCTATCACTGGTGCCTTTGCGGTACGAAGAAGTCCAGCTGATAGTCCATAAAAGCATACTTCTACCATCATAAAGGGCAAGCTACCCACGTAGGGCATTCCCGTTAAAAGATAGCTAACCAAAGGTGATAGCACGCCTGCAATAGCGCCTGCATAAGGACCTGCTAGCAGTCCTACCAAAATGATAGGCAAATGCATTGGTAAAAATGCTCCGCCAAGAGAGGTGCCTAGTCCTGTAAATCTACCTATCAAATGGAATAGTTGGGGAACAGCTATTGCTCCTACGATTGCCATTAGAGTTGCAAATGCTTGGGTAGATATAGATATTTTGTTGTTTTTTAAAACTAAAGTATTCATATATACTCCTTTGAACAAAAAAAGCCCACGAAGGTGAGCTTTGAATTTTATAATAAGTGTATGCCTGCTTCCTTGCAAATTCTGTGGGTTTCTTCGTCCCAAAGGGATACTTGAACCTCACCGATGTGTGCCTTTTGTAGCATAAGCATAGAGAGGCGAGATTGACCTATACCACCGCCCATTGTTAGAGGTAGCTCTCCGTTTAGTAGCGACTTATGGAAGAATAGCTCTTTACGTTCCTCCACGCCGGCTTCTTTCAATTGACGAGCAAGCGATTCTTCGTTTACACGAATACCCATAGAACTAATTTCCATAGCGCATCCTAACGTTTCGTGCCAGAAGAATAGGTCTCCGTTCAAATCCCAATCATCATAGTCGGGGGCACGTCCATCGTGCTTTTTGCCGGACGACAGGGTTTTACCTATTTGGGTAATAAATACGGTGCCATACTCTTTGACGATTAGATTTTCTCTTTCTTTAGCACTTTTATCGGGATATAAATCTTCTAGCTCTTGGGAAGAAATAAACTTGACGTTTCTCTTTAGCTTAACACTAAGTTGAGGATAACGACACTTTAAAACGTCCATAGTTTCGCATATTGCGCCTACTATGCACTTTACCACTCTCTTTAGATAATCTACGGTACGGGTTTCTTCGGTTATTATTTTTTCCCAATCCCATTGGTCAACGTAAACGGAATGTAGGTTATCAAGCTCTTCATCTCTACGAATAGCATTCATATCGGTATAGATACCCTCGCCCGCCGAGAAACCGTAATCGCGTAGTGCCATACGTTTCCATTTTGCAAGCGAGTGTACTATTGCAGCTTGTTGTCCGTTTTCTTTAATATCGAAAGCTACTGCACGTTCTACACCGTTAAGGTCGTCGTTCATACCGGTATTGGGGTCAACGAACAAAGGCGCAGATACACGCTTCAAATTGAGGGCAAGACAAAGCTTGTCCTCGAAGGTACGCTTTAAAATTCCTATTGCGGTTTGGGTATCGTAAATGCCTAGTACCGCTTTATAGCTTTCTGGAACGATAACTTTACTCATATTTATATCTCCACAGAGATTTTATTATAGTGAACCAACGGTTCTCGGGAACATTAGAGTGTCGCGAATGTTTTGAACACCGGTAATATACATCAACATTCTATCGAAGCCCAAGCCGAAACCGGAGTGAGGAACGCTACCATACTTACGAGTATCTAGATATGCTTCGTAACCTTCGGTGGGCATTCCGCGTTTTGCCATAGCTTCAAGAAGCTTGTCCATATTCCATTCTCTCTCCGAGCCACCGATTATTTCGCCTAAGCCGGGAACCAAAAGGTCGGTTGCTGCAACGGTTTTACCATCGGCGTTTTGCTTCATATAGAAGGACTTGATGTCGGCAGGATAATCCACGATAAATACGGGCTTGCCAAAGTATTCGTCTGCAAGATATTTTTCGTGCTCGGTTTGTAGACCTGCGCCCCATTCTACGGGATACTTGAATTCTTTACCGCTCTTCTTTAGCACTTCGATAGCATCGGTGTATGAAAGACGTGCAAAGTCGTTAGAAACAACCTTTTCGAGCTTTTCGATAAGTCCCTTTTCTACCCATTGGTTGAAGAATGCGATTTCATCGGGGCAATTTGCAAGAACGTCTTTGATGATATACTTTATAAAATCTTCGGCGATTTCGATAATATCGTCTATTTCGGCAAAGCAAACTTCGGGTTCAATGTGCCAAAACTCTGCCAAGTGGCGGGGAGTGTTGGAGTGTTCTGCACGGAAAGTGGGTCCAAAAGTATAAATTTTACCAAGTCCCATTGCTGCCATTTCGCCTTCGAGCTGTGCAGAAACGGTTAAGCCTGCCTTCTTTGCAAAAAAGTCGTTTGCATAATATTCTTCTTCGGTTTGGAATTCGGTTGACCAATCGTGGGTGGTTACTCTAAACATTTCGCCAGCGCCCTCGCAGTCGCTACCGGTAATAATTGGTGCGTGAACGTATTTATAATCTCTTTCGCCAAAATATCTATGTATTGCTTGTGCAAGCACGGAGCGAACTGCAAATACCGATTCAAAATATCTAGTTCTAACGCGAAGATGGGGAATGGTACGCAAAAATTCTACGGTATGTCTTTTCTTTTGCATTGGGAAATCTGCAGGGCATAATCCCAAAACGGTAAGTTCTTTAACTTGAACTTCGTAACCATTTCTTTCGGATACGACTAACGAACCTACTGCTTTAATGGAGGTTCCTACGGGCATAGCATCTTTGAGAACGTTTTCTGCAACCTTATCTTTTTCAATAATAAGTTGTAGGTTCTTCAAGCAAGTACCATCGTTTAGCTCTATAAAAGCGATGGCTTTACTATCTCTAGCAGTTCTAACCCAACCGCATACGGTGATATCTGCGCTTAAATAATTTTGTCCGTTATCCAGTATTTGTTTGATATCGGTGTGTTTCATTTGACTTCTCCCAAAATGAATATTATTTATTCAAATATTATTACAAATTTTTATCGTAAAGTCAATAATTATATTTAAGAAAATGCTATATAGATATGCGCGCGTTTATTTTTAACTTATATTTTACAATGGGTTAACTAAATTAGTTCTTGAAATAATAGGTAATCAGTGATATTATAATTGATATAATGTGGAGAAATTTATTATGAATAAACAAATTGAATATACTAATCCCACTCCTTTATTGGACGAAAAAGGTAACCTTTTAGCTAAAGGCTGGGCAAGGCGAAATCTTTTCCAATACGAAAGGCGTTTAGTGAAACCTCGTTCTCGCTTGAAAGAATGGGATTTCCATCAAATCCAAGACGGACAATATAAGGTTCTAATAAATTTCTTTAATATCACTATCGGCACTTCCGCCGCCGCATCTATTAGAGATATACGCACCGGTGAACTGATAGCCGAAAACGTAGTAATCATTCCATTTACTCGTAACAAATATCTTCCGCCCGAAATAGGGGATAGAACCAATAAGCTGGTTTTCGACGACAAGGGCATAAAAATGGTTTACGACACCAACCTAGAAGAGGGTTATCGCCATATTACCTTTGAAAGCACCTATAAAGGCGAACCTATCAAATACGACTTTATGGAAGAAATACCCGCGGGGCACGAGAACATTACTATCGTAACCCCATTCCCTAAAAAGAAAAACCAATTCTTCCTCACTACTAAACAAAACTGCTTACCCGCCGAGGGTTACGTTCAAATTGGCAACAAGAAGATAACATTTACTAAAGAAAACTCCTTTGGCGTAATGGATTGGGGACGCGGTATATGGCCACATAAATGCCAATGGTATTGGGGTAACGGTTCCACCTATCTAACCGACGAAGATGGTAAAAAGCATAGCTTTGGATTCGAAATCACTTGGCTTATAGGTGATACCTCTAACGCTACAGAAACCTGTCTATTCTACGATGGAAAAGCACACAAGATTGGTAAGGTTGATATAAAAGAGTTCCCCGGTGATAAAGGTTGGTTGGAGCCTTGGGAATTCTATTCGGAAGACGGAAGGTTCCAAATGGTAATGACACCTTTTTATGACGACCACTCACATTTCCTAAACAAAGACGTATTGGGAACGGAGTGCCACCAAGCCCACGGACTTTGGAATGGTAAGGTTATCCTAGACGATGGAAAGGTGCTGGAAATAAAGGATATGTACGCCTTTTGTGAATACGTTAAAAATTCTTGGTAATATAATAGGAAAATTATGAAATACCCGTCCTAACGGACAAATGGAGTAACAAAATGAAATCTTTTGGAAAAAGACTTGCTGTTTTAGTAGTGGTTTTGTGTCTAGCAGTCAGCGGAGCTGTTATTGGTGTAATCGGCTCCAAAGCAATAGAACCCAAACCCGACTTTACCATTATGGTAATGTCCGACGTGCACGTATTTGAAGAAGCTCACGTAGGCGACCTATGCGACGACTTCCTTGCGTTCGATGCTCTACGCACCGGTAGAGTACAATATCTTTCCGAGTGCATATTCCGCAATGCAGTCGACAAGGTAATCGAAACCGCACCCGATGCCCTGCTTATCCCCGGTGATATCGCAGACGTTGCAACCGTAAGCACGCACGAAAAAGTTGCAGGATATCTAAAGGCTGTTGAAGATGCAGGTATCGAAGTATTCGTAGTTCCGGGTAACCACGACACTGCTTCTAGGTCTCCTTCTTTCGAGAATGGATATGAAGAATACGTAGAGGCGGCGGATTATGATAAGTTCGCCGAAATCTATGCAGATTTTGGTTATAACGAGGCAATCGACCGCCACGACAATAGTATCTCTTATGCAACCGATATGGGCGAAAACTATAGAGTTATCTCTATCGATGCAACTCGTGCAAAGGCAGACGTTGCAAAGCTAAGCGACGACCTAATCGATTGGGCGGTAAACGCAGTAGAACAAGCTATTGCAGATGGTAAAACCCCTATTGGTTTAACCCACTATTCGTTAATTAGCCACTATGGTGAAATCCTAAGCAACTTTACCAACGAAAAGGCATATATCAACGATGCTCTCAACTTCCGTGAACAACTAATGGAGGCAGGTCTTGAATACGTATTCACCGGTCATATGCACGCAAACGATATAGTTTCTTATACCAACAAGAATGGCAAAACTCTATATGATATCGAAACTGCATCTCTCCCTGCATTCCCCTCTCCCATTAGAAAAATTGACGTTTTCGGTGATGAATATCACTTTGATAGCATTTTCCTAGAAGGACTAAAAGAGGATACCATTCCCGATTATATCCCTGCTGAAGAAAAAGCCGAAATTCTTGCTGATTACCAAAACTATGCTATGAAATATCTTGGCGTAGATATGATGGATAACGTTACCACCGGTAACAAGCTAGGCGGATACGTTGATATGCTAATCGGTGCTTTCGATATCGACGTTGAAAGCGAAGGTGCAAAGAAGCTCAACAAAGATTTTGTTGATACCATCGAAGACGTTGTTGAATCTCCTTTATATGATAAGGATGCAAAAGCCGGTCAAACCAGCGTACAAAGCATTTGTCGCAAGTATAACGTAAATCTTCCCGTAGTCGAAGGTTATACCACGGTTGGCGATTATATCTTTGGTTTTGTTGGCAAATGGTTCAAGGGCGACGAAAAACTAGTTGCAGGTAGCGACGAAGACCTACTATTACGTTACTGCATCTATAGTGCACTTGACGTTGTTGCAGAATTCGATTTATTCGGTAGATTACACGAGCTACAACCCAACGTACACGTAGTTGACCTAACCCAATCTATGCCTTTACTATTTGAAGAAGGTAAGCTAGACGTTGTAAATAACGATTTACTAAGCAACGTATTCAAATCGGTTCCCGCAATCAAGAACAACTCTATCGTTGGTGGACTAGTAAATATGCCTTCAAGTCAAATAATGAGTACCGTAGCTAACTTGCTTGGTATGATAGATTTATTCGGTCTCGACTTAACCTACGTTATTGATGGCGAGCAAGGTGCATTGAGCTTTACCGCTATATTCGAGCTAGCAACCGGCGAGGTTGGTTATGGTATCATAAACGACTTTGATTTACCCGATAACAAAGTAGTTCTCCCTATCGTTAACGAAGATTAATTCTATTGAATTAAATTTGAAGGGCACTCCAAAGAGTGCCCTTTCTTTTTAGACTATTCGCCCTTTTACACCGCCCCTTTATTCGCATTTTAACGAGCAATTGCATTCGGGGTAATCGGGAATACACCGCACGCTGAATCGGCTTTTTAAAGCCCTTTAAATAAGCCTACGATTTGCTTTTTATCTTCAATGCGCTAATATAACCAATCCAACGTTCAAGTCTGGGTCTTATAAGAGTAAACTTATAACTTATTATATATTTTATGGCATAAAAAAAGCGGTGATTGCTCACCGCTTTTAACCTGTTTGGCTTATGCCCAAGAACCATTCGTATAGGTGTAGGTTGTGCCTTGTGATACGGAGGCACTACCGAGTACGAGGTCTCTTACTACGGAGTTTCCTTCAACAAAATAGCTTGTTGCAGAAGTCGTTGCTTGTACAAGGTATCCACCACCTTCAATAGATTTTACACCGATTGTGGTTGCACTTGCACCAACGGTTACGATACCACCGTTAATACCCAAAACTTCTCCGCCTAAAGCACCATTTACGGTAATAGTACCACCGTTAAATAGCTTTGCATCTCCTCTTCCTGCAGGATATGGGATGGGGAAAGTGCGGGTGCCACCAGCTTCGAAAGTTACAAGGTCAGAATATGAACCGGGATACATTACGGTACTTCCGTTTAGAACGTAATTACCGCCATTGTTTATAGTCAAGGTTGAGCCGGGTAAGAACTTGAACTTATATCCTTGTGTAAAGGTAGCACCATTATTGATAACGATATCCGTTCTACCATCTATACCGAAGAATACTTTTTCGGAAGACATTACTATTTTTGCATTACCAACAGTCATTGTCAAAGCCAAATATCCGTCGTTTACAGCTCCGTTCATTTCCATCTTTACTCTATCGTTAGCAAACGACTTAACAACATTTGCTCCGCTAGTTAAACGCAATAAACCGGAAGAAGCATCCGTGCTTGAACTAATAATGCTCATATAAGCTTGGGTTACACGTGCCTTAACCAGCCCATCAGCTTGGTCGCTGGTAGCAATCTTTATATAACCTCTTAACGATGCTCCATAATTGATGGTGGTTCTTACTTGGTTAGAACGTAGTTCGTATTGCTTAATGGGGAATGTGAGAGGATTGTTTTCGCTAATAGTACCGCCTAGAACCAACGTTAAACCATTTACGCTCTTTCCGTTACTCAAATATAAACCTGCCGCTTGGCTACCACCCGGCCAACCGATTAGATACATATTTTCGGTCAAGGTTGCATTACCGCTGGTAACGATTTCACCCGTTCCTATAATATAACCAAAGGTCATTAACTCCGAGCCACCGTTTACAAGCAACCTATCTCCCAAGTCGATTTCGGAATATCCACCGGTAATACCATTTTGACGAATACCCGTTTCTCTTGAACCGGTAAGTGCGCCAACCACCATCTTACCATTAACGTTAAGGTCGTACAATTCGTTATAAGGTAGAGTTACTAGAATATAACGAGCACTCGTATTGATAGTGTTTTTTTCTGGGTGAGCGCTGAATGCTGTGCTTCCATCCTCGCCTCCGCCAAGATAACCTACCTCATCTGTTGCACTATAGGGAATGGTAAAGGTTGCTCCTGATTGTATAATATAATAGGAAGCATCGTTATACAACTTTTCTACTACCTTCTTTTGATATGCAAAGGTGGTATTGCTCTTTACTAACATATTACCTGAAGAAGTGTTCTTGATTGCATCTTCGGGGGTATAATAGGTGCTACCTACCAATACGCTTTGGAATTTTACGTAGAAATCAATATTGGTCTGAGTAGAGCCCTCAACGGTTTCGTTGAACTTGTAGTTTACCGAAGTAAAGGTTACGGTAGTCAAGTGAGTTCCTGCTTGGAATACGTTGTTGTTGGAGTATTGTAGAGTGAAACCACCATCGATAGTAACTCCACCATCATTCCAATAAATCGTAGGAACAAAGGTCATCGTTTGAGCTACTCCCGTGGTTGCGGTAGGATTGATAGAAGACACTACCACGTAACCATCCGTTACACTTCCGGTTATAGAATCACTAGTTTGTATAGTTACTATTGCGGGTGAAAGCTCTATAGAAATATTAAGCTCAAAGTTTTTGTAGTTTTCGCTATCTGCGTTATATATTGCAGGATAGGAAACTACGTCAACGGTAGGAACGGTTATTCCATTTACCCAAGAGAAGTTGTCGTCTAGTTCGAAGCCACTTTCTAGGTTCAAGTCTTTATTATATACTCTACCGTTAAAGGCATCGTGGGTAATACCACTATAGGTTGCCTTCTCAATAGTCAAGGTCTTGACAGCATCCTTTCCATCTTCGTTTATTAGTTTATAATTACTATCACTCGTGCTTGCAGTAGTAGTATAATCCGCAGCATTCTTGAAGGTGTTGGGAGTGGTAGAATTTGCATTCTTGGACTTGAAGCTTATGGTGGCTACTTTTGTTGCACCATAGAAATCAACGTAGCTTGCGTAAATTTCATCCGTATAATCGGTGCCCGAATAGGTATAGGTGGTATCTACACCTTCCCAAGTTACGATTACTTTATAGGGACTAACGATAACTTTACCGTCTACTTCGGTAATGGTATACTTTTCACTAGTAGCATCAAGCTCTATAACGTAATTTCCAACGTTGTTACCACTTACGTATGCAGTAGTTAAACTAATGGTACCAATATCGTTTACGGTATCGTTATAACCAAGCTTATTTGCTTTTGCAGTAAGGGTGGGAGTAGCATCACCAAAGGTTACGTTCTTGTTTTCCGCGCTCAAGGTGATTGCCATCTTGGATACTGCAAGATTACCATTTATAGCAGTTACGTCATAGTTCTTTAGGCTCAAATTGGGAACGATAGCAAAGTTACCGCTCTTACGATTTGCTTCCGTAGTATAGGAACTGCTTAGTAGAACTTGAGTATTTAGAGACTCTAGGCTTTCTCCGTTAACAAAACCTTCACAAGTTGCGGTAAAGGTGGGGATTGCATCACCATAGGTAATACTAAAGCTACCTGCAGTAACAGTCAAAGGTGCTTGGTTGATAGTCAATTCACCGTCAACAATAGTTATAGCATAGTTATCGTTATCGAAACCATTAACGTCGATAACGTATCTACCTGCGTTTACACTAAAGTCTACCAAATCAATAGTATATGCGCCCAAGTTATCTAGGCTTTCACCATTTGCATAGATGTTTTCGTTTGCATCATAGCCGGTAACGGTGATTGTTAGTTCGGGAGTTGCTTCACCATAGGTTATAGCTTTACTATCAGCTACTATGCTTATAGGACGAGGATTGATGGTAATGGTGTTCTTGAAGGGTTCGTCGTTCTTGTTCTTAACAACGTCGTACAACTCGCCCATAGCGTTTGCTATACGGAAACCATAGTAAACAAGAGTTTGTCCTGCGTCCAAAGAAGTGATGGGTTCTTCACTATAATTGATACCATCAGTTGAATAGATAACCGTTGCAATTGCAAGTATATATTCAACATCTAGTCCGTGGGTTGCACCATCGTAGTAAACTTCGTTAGCCTGTACGAACACACCATAAGTTGCGATTGCTACTTGGAAATCGTAAGTGATATTATAGTTATCAATCTTATTTACACCATCGCGTTTGATGCCAATTTCTTGTTCCCAAACAAATTTATCACCAAGACCATTGCCCTTTGCGATATAGGCGTCTTGAGTGCTTGCAGTAGTCTTTACGATACCGCTAATTGCATCTTCTTCATATATTCCGTTGCCGGCGTATGCTACGCTACCATCGGTTGCGGTCAAGCTACCACTCCAAACGATTTCGTCGGGAGTGTATGCCCTTATTCTAAGAGTTAAATCTCTTTCTACAACGGTAATCTTACCGGAAACGTAGGAAATAGCATAGTTTTGGGATACGAAGTTACCAATCTCTATGGTATATTCGCCAACGTTATCACCAACGTTATATCCGCCTACTATTTCACCACCGCTTACTGCCAAGCTGGGGTCAAAGTACTCTTTACCTACCAAACCATCGTAGTTTACTTTGATATCAACCGCATTACCATAAACAACTTCGCTTTCTACTACGCTTATAGTCAATGCTCTGGGCGTTACCTTAAGAGTACCAACGGTACCTTTGCCTTGATTGATTATATAGTTGGGAGAGGTTGCATAACCAACGCTTACTTTATAATCACCAACTGAAGAACCTGCATTATATTCTTCTGCACTAAAGCTGAAGCCTGCATCGGTGCAAATAGAATCTAAAGTATCTCCCGCTATTATTCCATCTACGGAAAGTAGTTGATAGAAAACGTCGTTTGCGGGGAATTCGTCATAATAAATTATGCTCTTATCTGCAAGAGTCAAAGTTACGTTCTTGCGGTTAACGGTAAGAGTACCGGTAACGAAGGTCAAATCATAGTTTTTGCTACCATTTGCAATAAAACTAGTCTTTCTATTGAAATCTATAACGTATCCACCACTCTTTACAGGTGAGCCTTCTTCATAGCTACATACGTATTGAGGATTGCCTAGAACGTCTTCTTTTTCTCCGTTAACAAGACCGGATACCTCGTAGCTAAAACTAGTCGTAGCACCGGCAATGCCAGGCTTTAGGTCGCCATAAGTTACCGCAACGTTCTTTGCTGTTATGGTTGCCTTTGCCTTATTTACGGTAAGGGTTGCAGGCGTAACGGTTACAAGATAGCTATCGTTTAACGCGCTTGCAACTTGGGTTCCGCTAACGTCAATAGCATATTCACCAACGGAAGAACCTTTAACGTATAAACAATCTATCAATTCGTTAACACTATTACGTATTTTGTCCTCGTCGCTTGCAAAAGCATTGGATATTTCTACCTCGAAGCTATTTGGTCTAACGTCTCCGTAAGTCAATGTTACGTCTTGAAGAGTCAGAGAAAGTTTTTTCTTATTTATTTTTAGAATAATATCCTTACCTGAACCCAAAGGAGAGGTAACCTTAGCAAAGGTATAGTTTTGGGGATGCTCTCCTCCGTTAACGTAGCAGTTTTCGGTATTTATGTTTAGATAATAATCACCAACGGGTGAACCGGGAGCATAGTCGTTAATTTGAGCGGGTTGATTATCGAATGCGTTGTCGACGTTATCTTCTCCAACAAATCCATCGAACTCGTATATAACGGAAACCGCACCACTACCATACTCTAGTTCATAATAAGGCTTACCCGTTTGGAGTTGACCTTCACTTCTAATCTCAAGCCAAATTCTAGGAGTTAGTTCTTTGGGAGTAATAGTAACCTTAACCCCTTCTAGTTCATAAGGATTATAATTCTTACGTTCAATTTTGCTTTCTACACTTTCGTATACGCGTGCATTCTTGATTGGTGAAGCACTTGTATATTCGGTATCGCCCTTTAGTCTATAACTAATAACGTCTCCGGGTAGAAGACCATTAAAGTCAAGAGGTCTTTCTGCTCCATTGTAGATGTCTTCAAAACCGGTAACGTTAGCCAAGCTCTTAACGCTAACCAAGCCTTCTAACGTTCCCTTGTTTATCTTAACGGTTATGCTATCGGTTGTGGAAACAGGAGTTAGGTCTTTATATGTTGCGGTAACTCTAATTTCGAACGAATATTCGCCAACGTCTCTTGCATCAAGGGTTAGTAGAGGTCCGTTTTGTCCGCTTATAATGGTATTACTCTTAACGTCGTACCATTCGTAGCTATAGGTTATAACGCTATCGCTGTTATCGGCATCTAGCACTCTAGCAATTTCAAAGCCTTTAGTGTCGTAATCATAGGCATTGTTAGCCATTTGTTTATCACCACGCAAAGCCTTCAAAGACAAGCCTACTATGTTTTGCATAGCTATCTTTGTGTAAAGATGAATATCCTTTGCAGGCATAACGTGTTCACCGCTGGGAATTTGATATTCGTTTTCAAGTTCGCTATCGGTATAGAGTCCAACAAAGTTTAAGCCACCGGGAATTGCAGCTTTTGCCGATTCTATCATTCCGCTATAAACCAAGTCGATATTTTCGCCAACCATCACCTTTTCGGTTTTGATGACGGAGCCATCTTCTCCGTATAGAATAATGGACATCTTTTCGGTTTCGTATCTAGCACGAATGGTAAGGTCGCTCTTAACCTCACTAAAGTCCATATTCCAACCAATAAACTCGTAACCTTCCATTTCGGGAGCTTCGGGAGCTATTGCAGATTCACCGTAAGCTACCGTTTGTGTGGGCTTACCATTAACCAAAATAGGTTGCCCTTCGCCATCTAGAAATTTTACGGTAAAGGTAGCTACACTCCATTTAGCATAAAGAGTTACTGATTCCGTAGGCTTTTCGGTAACTTCCTCGCTAAAATCTTCATCAAGGTACCAACCATCAAAAACGAACCCCTCTTTTTCGGGTACGAATTCAAGAGCGTCCTTGAGAACTGTAGATTCCTTTATTACCTCGTCCCCATCCATAAAGGTTATGGTTATAGCTGAAATGTCGGGAGTGTTGGTATTTGTATTGTTGCCACCACCACTGTTATTATTCGGGTCGTTATAATCAAGGTCATTCGGTGAACAAGCAAACAAAATTGCCACAGTACATAGTAGCATTGCTACTACTACGAGAGTTTTTAAAATTTTGTTCTTTTTCATAGGTTTATTCTCCTTGTGAAATGCCTTCAACAGGCGCTATTGGTAATATATATGCTGAGCCTGAATTTAGTTCAGATTGTTGTTTTTCATAGTTGAAAGTTGAGTTATTATCATACATAAAGAACGAGAAGTCTTGGAATCCCGCAGCAAGAGGCAATGCCATTCCTTGCATATACAAAGGACTGTTTGCAGTCTCGGGGTCATCCAAATCAAGTCCTTCTGCCAAGAAATCTAGGTTTACGTTATAGCATTTAGGAAGGTTAGTGGTTACCTTGCTATCGTCTATCCAAGAATAGTTATAGCCACCGCCATAGAATGCAACGCCACCGTGAACCATCTTCTTGCCCTCATTTTCTACAATAAGCGGAGCAAATTCCGTTCTGTTCTTAGCTATCGTAGATAACATTAGCGAAATATCAAGCCTTAGGAACTCACTCATATCGCCATCGCCCTCTATCAAGGTCGAACTATCGATATTGCTCAAAGGCTTCCAATCGTACATTTTAACCTCTCCTTCCATACGAAGAACACTTGCAAACGAAGTCGAAGCGCAATCGTTCCATTCCTCTTTATAGAAAGCTTGATATCCGTCCAACATAGAGCCACTAAAGTGGGTTTCCATACCAATAGTCAATAAGCCACTACTTGAAAGAACGGAATTTTTAAGCACAACGTCGGTTATAACGTAATTGTTATAGAAATAATCGTCGTATTGTTCTACTCCGCCAATAGTGGAATCGTATTGGTTTCTATTGGCTTTTTCCACTTTTACGTCCGCATTAACCCAATTATACGTTCTATAGGGTTGATTTTGAGCATTGTACATTACTTTAGGTCTATAGGTATCGGCGCTATCAAAAGTATCCGGTCTTACCGCCCTATTGGAGCCTATCTTCAAAATAAACTCACGCGCGTTACTCAAAATACAACTTTCGATACGAGCATTTACTCGTTCTTCGCCTACGTTAACGTCGCTAAATGAAGAAACCACAGGGTCATAGTTGGCATCCGTTTCGGGGTTATCCTTCGTTTCACCGCCAAAGATACGTACTACCGTTCTACCATTGGATACACGACTATTTGTTAAAGAGGTGTTAGCACATATTTCCAAAGTAGTTCCAGCATAGTTTAGCTTGGTTAAATCGATGCCCGTTTGTTCGTCGTTGAGCAATAGACTATCAGAGCAACCCTTTAGGTCCACGTTATTGATATGAACGTTATCCTTTCTTACTAGGAATACGATATTATCTTGTGCCTTTACCGAAGCTGAACCGGTTGATACAAAGTCAAGAGGTCCTCTAAATAGCAATGGATTGTTACCATCCTTAGCCATTGTAAAGTTTTGTGCGTTTATAACGTGTCCGTTACCGTGAATATCGTTACGGAATTCAATTAGATAATAAACGTCGGGACGAGTTTCCTTCCTATTTCTATAATACGTCCAATCGTAATCGGTAAGCTTAGTGTAGGCATAATCTCTCGCAGTCTTTACACTCATTTTTTCTTCGCCGAGCATTATATCCTTCATTAGAATTACCTTCATCATATCGTCGTCCTTGGAACCGGAACATACTTTTCTAAGGTGGCGATAATTTTTAACAGGGTCATCACATTCAATACCTATCATAACACCGTTTTTAACAGCACGAAGTTTAATCGAGGTCTTGATTTCGACGCCCATATTTATACCATTGCTCCACTTAGCGGTTATGGTAGATACACCATCTCCGTTTATTCTTACCTTGAAGCAATCTTGCGTAGCGTGGTGGGATACTATAGCATTGTTTTCGCTAGTAAAAACAAGGTCTTCCGCATTGTATCCGCCTATGGTTCCGTCGTCGTATTGTATTTTCATTTTGATTTCGGGATAGTAATCGTTGATATAACCGGAGTCGTCTATTGCAGTATCGCCAAGAGTCAATAGCCCTTCGCCATCGCTACTACCCATTTGCTTAACAAAATCGATAGAATATACGCCACGAACCACGTGAATGTTCTTTTCTATAGTATATATCTTGTCGCCCTTTTCAGCCTCACCACTATTACCATCAATTACCTTTTCGTAAGCAGTAACGAATAGTTTATAATCGCCGGTATGGTTTGCAACGATTTCTGCCGATAAACCACCGTTTTTAACGTTTAGACCTAGTGCGGAATCACTAGTAGTCCACTCGTAAATAACGTTATCGTCGCTAGGCTCGCCTATTGCAACGTATTGAACCTTGCTACCTTGTCTTTGGTAAACGTCGTCTTCCATAGTTTGGTGATAAGAGGTATATACGTTGAATTTAAAGTCGGTAAACGCCAAAACTAACGTTGATTTTGCACTCTTACCGGCAATTCCGAGTTTCAAAGTTATGTTCTCCGGATGCCCATTTTCTAGAGTTAGGGTAACTTTATAACGCTTTCCTTCGTTATCTAGCGCTTCATAGGAGTCGTTCAAGAAATAATTACCGGTTATACCCAAATAAACCGTTTCACCAAGTCCCGGCAAAGGCTCTTCTAGCTCGAGAAGGAAGCTTACCACGTTCTTGCCCTTTTCGAACATAAGCTCGTTATCGCTTTTACCTTCGATAACCATACCACTAGCACCGCCTTGATAAGGAACGGTAACTTTTATGGTGGTTGGCTCGAAGCCCTCTACTACGTTATCGCAATCGAGGGTAATGATTGCTTCTCCAGAAAGTCTGGCGGAAGCCTTGCCCGTTACTTCGTTTATGCTAATAACGTTGCTGTTGCTAGAACTCCAAGTAACGCTACTTGAGGAAAGCTCGGTGGGATTTATTATACTTGTAAACTGATATTCACCTGCGCCCAAAGTAGCTTGGTACTCTCGTTTATCGGTACTGGTAATTTCGATATTTTCACCAGTTGCCTTTTTGACTACGGGCTCTAGCGAAACAACCTTGCTAGACATAATAGAAAGTATAACGCTATCGGTATATCCTTTATCGGCGCTAACTGCGGTAACCTTTGCCTTTCCCGTTCCGTTCAAGGTCAAAAGTCCCGTCGTCTCGTCAATAGATATATCGGCAGGTTCGGTATCCTCTTCCGCCGCCTCTACTTTAAAGGTATAGTTTTGGTTTTTAGCATTGGAGGGTTCAACTTGTGCTTGCATATAAATATAGTTGTCGGGATTAGCATTATAATTTGCCATATCCAAATATATGAAGCCTTCGTCGCTTTGGGTAATAATCTTTATGCCACTAACGGGAATATCGGCAATGATGCTTGCAACCTTACCTACGCTAAAAATCGTTATAAGGAATACGAGCGGAATTATCATAATGAGTGCTATAACTTTCTTTTTCATATACTAATCCCCCTCGGACAACCTTTCGAATTTTTTCTTCATACCTATAAAGGTATATAGTAGCGAACATATTAGCGACAATATGCTAAGTCCACCTGCAAATAAATAGGTAAATCCCTCTATGTTCATTTCTTGCTTTAGCTCGCCTAGCACCGAAAATACTAGCGGTACGCCACCTATGATAATGGATACCAACATACCAAGCACGATTATGGTAGATACGTTACCATTGCTTTCTTTAACGGTGTTATCCTCTTCGTTGGGGAAGAAAGGATTATTTAGGTCCTTTCTGGTCGCAAAGCATATTTGCGCTAAACCAAGTACTACCCCTACAAAGAATACGAATAGGCCTTCCATATTATCGATAAATCCCAGCTTGGTAATCACTATAGTGGATATTCCAACCGAAAGTATGGTAACTACAAAGTTTAAACCAATCTTAACTCCCACAAGCTTAGTGTACTTTATGGGAAGAGTTTTTTGCATATAGAACGACCTTCCCTCGCGAGAAATATTTATAGCGCAGAAGGTATTTGTAAGCGAACCGAATAATACGGTAAGCAACAATGCTATTTCAAAGTTCATTTCCACGTGCAGTAGCGATGCCAACAAGCTTTCGCCTAGTCCCATACAAAAATAAACCATCACGGGTAGAATTGCCGCAACCGATATATATTGGAACGCGTAATCGGGAGTAAATAGAATTGCTCCTAGTTCTTTTGCGATAAGTCCGTGTGTTACCGAACGAGGACGAGATAGCTTCTTTGCGTGGAATACTATGCCATCGTTATTTTGAACGCGAATTTTAATAGCTGCATTGTAAAGCAAATACTCTACTCCAAAGCCAATCAGACCGAGAACTACTATTATGCCAATCAAAATAACGCCATTCTTTATTGGGTCTATGCCGAAAACTATTCTTGCTATAAAGTTAGCAGGCACCAATTTAGCGGTTAGGTTGATAATAAAATCCATTACCGCTTGGGAGAAGAAGAACTTTATATCTCCCGTTGCCATCAAGTTTTCAAAGAACTCCAAAATAGTAGCATAACCGATAAAGAGCACTGCCGCAACAGCGGTTACGGATACTAGGAATAGAATATATTTGGATTGGAAAAATCTCTTTACGAAATAGAAAGGTAAGCATAAAATACTTGCAATTCCCAAACTTATAAAAGGAATAAGCAAGCTTGCTACCGTAGATATTGCAATAAAGGTTATATTTTGCGCAGTAACTTGTGCAAAAACAATAACCAACGGAAGCGTGATGCAAACAGCTAGGAATGCTTGGGAGAAATACAACCCTATCATTTTAGCAAGGAAAATTGCTTGGGGTTTGATGGGAAGAACTGCAAGCACGTTCCTATCGTCGCTTTCGAAAATTGCGCGAGTCAATTGCGATGTCGAACCAAATACGGAAATAACCAGCACTATTTCATATACTATCGTCAATATTTCGTACAAACGTGCATTAACGTCAAGTACGTTATCGATACGAATGGTGGAATATTTTTCTATAAATTGCTTGAATACTACCGCTATAACGAATAGGACTAGCGCCATAAGTACAGCGGAAAGTAACATACCAACAACGTCGATATTCTTGCGATTGCGCTTAAAATATGCTAGATGCTCGTGCATCTGTTTTCTTAGTAGTACACCAACCATTTTTATTTTTTACCCCCGCTTATCATATGGAATCTTGGGGCATTGGGAACCTTGTTGGCTTTACGACGAGAAACAATTCTAATTTCACTTTGCGCGCTGGCTTTCACCTCAGCTTTTTCGTCGACTACCTCTTGTTCGGTTTCCGCTTGATATGCTTGGTTTGCCATCATAGCCTCTTGAAGAGCTTCCTTATCGTCGCCAAAATAGTATCCTTCCAAAATAGTATGGTCGTTTCTCATACTATCATCAATCACCAAGTCGGCAACCATTTGACCTTTATTGATGATAACTACACGGTCGCATACACGTCTAACAACGTCGAGGTTATGGCTACTAAACAAAATGGTCTTGCCCTTTTTTGCATAGGAATGCATAAAGTTGATAACCGCGTTTTGGGTACGAGGGTCAAGTCCAACCATAGGTTCGTCTAGTATCCAAAGGTCGGGCTCGTGTATGAGGGAAGCCATCATACAGATTTTTTGTTTCATACCGTGTGAGTAGTTGGAAATAAGTCTTTTTACAGCATCACCTAGTTGAAATACACTTTCAAGTTCTTCGTATCTATCACGTCTTTCCTTCTTGGGAACCTTGTAAACGTCCGCCATAAAGGATAAATATTGTAGCCCCGTCATTTTAACAAACGTTGCGTGGTTATCGGTAACGAACGAAAAGTTCCTTTTGGCTTCGATAGGATTTTTAGAAATACTAGAACCCCCTATTGCAATTTCACCCGAAGTTAATGGAATCATACCGGTTATACATTTGAGTGAAGTAGATTTACCGGCGCCATTGGAGCCGAGTAGACCAACGATTTGCCCTTTTTCACAAGAAAAAGATACGTCTTTAACGGCGTAATTTGCTCTTGCGCTATACTTTTTGCAAAGAGAATTAACCTCTAGAGTCTTTACTTGCATTTCGCTGGGTTGTTTGATTTCTTTTTTTGCCATAATTGTTTTTATCCTTTGTATCATTATTATATGCGCGTGTACGTAATGCGCGTGCGTGCATATATAGATATAATATATAATATAGTATAAAGAATTGTCAACGATATACTAAGGAAAAATATAGTAAATGGGCTAAAATCACCAAAATTTCACATTTCAGCATTGACAATATTCACATTGAATACTATAATTTTCATATGAATATGTCGATTTTAAAAAAAAGAAAACAGTTTTTACTTGAAAATCCCGGGCTTAGTGCCGAAGATTTGAGTGGCGAGCCGAAATACAAGTCGAGCTTTATGAACAAGCTTAACGACCTCGGCGATAGATTTTTATACTCCCGCTTATATCTTGCACTCCTCACTTTGACAATATTCCTCTGTTGGTTTTTCGAGGTTGAAGCATATGGTGTTATAGGCATAATTTTCTTTGCTTCCATTGTTTTGGTTTTAAGGAGAGATACCACTCCTCTTATCCCTATAATCTTTGTTGTAGCAATGATTTTCCCTAGAGATATAGACCCGATGACCTATGCCAACGTATTCTATTTCTTTATTCCGCTACCTATCGCTATAGTAACCCACTTTATCCGTTTTAGGGTACCATTCCGCATTGGCAAGTTATTCTTCCCACAACTTGCAGTTAGCATTGCATTGCTTGTCGGCGGTATAGGTTCTATCAGCTTGGAGCACTATACAATAGGTCTGGTATACGCACTGTTACTAGGTGTTGCAATACTATTTTTCTATTTCCTATTCTATCTATACGCCTATCCTCCAAAGAACGTAGACTTTAAAAATTGGATAGCTACAGCGCTCAACCTGATAGGTATCTTGATTGTGTGCCAAGTTATAACAAGATACGTTCAAGAATTTGAAATTCACTCCAGAGTAGGCAGTGGTGTTTCTATCGGTTGGGGTGTTGGTAACAACTTCTCTACCGTACTACTAATAACCGTTGCGGGCACATTCTATCTAGCTACCAAATCCAAATTTAGCGTATTATATCTTTTGTGCGCAGTTGCGCAATATATCGTTATCGTAATAGGATGGTCGCGTGGTGCAACTTTGTTCGCAGCAATAATTCTTCCCCTACTACTTATCGCTCTACTCGTTGGCACTCCCAAAGAGAATAGAAGATATATGCTTTGCGGTGTAGTAATAGTACTCGCATTGCTCATTGGTATATTGATTGCGCTATGGGACCCCATTATGGATATGGTTGATAAAGTACTAGCCCAAGGTACCGGTGTAAGTGGTAGAGATAAGCTATACCAAGAGGCTATCGACGTCTTTATGGCTAACCCGATATTTGGTGCCGGTGTCGGCTTCGACGGAGTATACTATCGTCAAGAAACAATGCCTATGTATTGGTTCCACTCCACCCTATTCCAAATTATCGGTAGTATGGGTATAATAGGTATTGTTGCCTATGCTTGGTACTACTTCGCAAGATATAGAATTATGGTAAGAAAGCGTTGTATCTTTAGTGTATTTATGCTTATTGGTATGCTTGGCTTCGAAGGATATTCAATGATAGATACCGGCACTTTCGTACCGCTACCGATTATGTTTATCGTTATACTAATGACTCTAGTTATAGAGCTAGACAACAAGGCGCATCCCGAAACTTATATAGACTATAAAGCCTTGTTAAAAGGTAAAAAGTAATCTGTTTCATCACATAAAAAAGAGCCTTTTATAGGCTCTTTTATTTTTCGCATATTCTTGATATTAGGTACCCTATTTTCTTTCTTTTGATACCTTTAATTGGAATATTTTAACAACACCCATCATTGAGCTTTAGAAGCACAACTCCTTGTTTTGCTTCACATATTGGGCATACCTTGAAAGCTTCCCTAGAGGTTTCTTCATAGCCACATCCACCACATTTCCATTTAACGGGTTTATCCTTTTTATATAGCGTTCCTGTACTCATTTGGTTGTATAAATCTTGTAGCATTAGGCTATGGCAATTTTCCACTTGACGTATCATTTTATATAGATTTGCTATATCTTCAAAACCTTCTTCACGTGCGGTTTTTTCAAACTCTGCGTATATTTCGTCGCTTTCACGTTTTTCATCTTCGCTAGCAAGACGAAGGTTTTCTATCAAATTCCACTTTTCCTTGAATGGATAACCACCGCAAATTTCTATATTTTCTATAGTCTTATCACTTGCTTTTTGAATATAGGTATAGAACATTCTTGCGTGATTAAATTCGTTATATACTATCTTATCAATAACTTCTGCAAGCGCGGTATATCCTTCTTTGCGAGCGCCATATTCGATAAACTTATACTTAACGTGAGCTTGACATTCTCCCGCATACGACTTTGCCAAATTGAAATAGGTTTTGCTGTTTAATAGTTTCATATTTACACTCCTTGAATTAGAATAATGCTATTATTAACGACCTTTAAAAAAGTATACTAAAAGGCATAAAAGTATAAAATGAAATTCAAATAGACTTGCAAAAGCGCCACCAATCATATATAATAATTGATGCAAAGCATATGCTTCCTTAGTTAAATGGATATAACAAGCCCCTCCTAAGGGCTAGTTGTGGGTTCGATTCCCGCAGGGAGTACCACAAAAAAGGGATACCAGACTCGGTATCCCTTTTTTGTACTCACTTGCGGGAAGGCACACCCGTTGGCTTTAGCCAACTGGGTGCGCAAGTTGCTTTAGCAACCTAGCAAAAGTGAAGTGCTTGCATTTCAAGCATATCATAGAAATTCATTCTTTACGTGTATTGTTCTTAGGTATACTCATTCTATCGTGCGAGACAATCTTTTGCGTTCCCGCAAGGGAGTACAAACGGACTCCCAGCTCACTCAATCTAAGCTGTTTTTTGTTACCGTTGGCTTTAGCCAACTGGGTACGCAAGTTGCTTTAGCAACCTGGCGAAAGTGAGCGCTTTGCGGTCAAGTTCCTATATAAACCACAACCTTTACGAGCACGCGTCCATTAAAATCTTGCTCTTTGCACGAGACAGTCTTTCGCGTTCCCGTAAGAAGTGCAAATCATCCCCGATTCGCTCGTTTGGTGGGCTACTCTTTTCCGTTGGCTTTAGCCAACTGGGTGCGCAAGTTTGCGTTAGCAAACCTGGCGAAAGTGAGCGCTTTGCGGTCAAGTTCCTATATAAACTACAACCTTTACGAGCACACGTCCATTAAAATCTTTACTCTTTGCACGAGACAGTCTTTCGCGTTCCCGCAAGGGAGTACAAATAAGAACGTAAATCGAACATAGATTTGCGTTCTTTTTCTTTGCAAAAAATTAAGGGCAGGACATTTAGCCCCACCCTAAAAGGTTTTCTATTAAGATTTATGATTCCCGCCCACGATTAGATTTGTTTATTTTTAAAACTATTTTTATAACATTCTGGACAACCTTGCCCCTTGTTTCTTTTTATTATTTGAGCTTGCCATTCATGCCCACATTTAGAGCATTTCCACCAGTATTCTTTTTTCCCACCATACACAACTTGGTCTGGTAATTAGTTTTTATCGTCAATTTTATAATAATTATATAAAGTCTTAATATCGACACTCAATCCATGTTCAGATAATTTATCTTTTCTCTGATTAAACAATGTGTTTATCATATATTTTCTCTCGGCATCTACCGCTAAGTGAATCTTTCTATGACAATTAGGGCATAAAGCAATATAATTATCCAAAATTTCTATAGGCGCGTCAAAATCATTTGCGAACTCACGTGGTATCAAATGGTGTATTTCAAGGTAATTTTTATTGTTTTCTTTAGCTGTGAAATACTTGCACATTTCGCATTCTTCTAGAACACATTTATAACCTGTATTCAATTTTGCCAATTTTTTAAGCGAAGAAGATACAATATCAAGAGCAATAGCGCCTTCTGCTTCCGTAGCATCGCTTAAGCTTAATTCATTTATTTCTACTTCGGTTAAATCTTTTTCAACCATTAAAGGTGAAATAGGAACATTCATAGCCTTACAGAAGATTACCTGAAACACACTCCTATTTTTGTCAGTATCATAAATAAACTTTTTTACACGATTTTCGTCTATTGGGTAAAGTTCAATATAAGCATTTAACATCGTGGAAACAAAAGAGTCGAAATCTTTATTGTTTGCTACAATAAGTTTCTTAACAACAAAAAGAATAAAAGCGTTATCAATTGCTGTATTTTTTGTGTAATTGCCACCAGGCTCATATTTTCTTGTAAGAACACAATCATATGTTTTATGTTTATATTTTCTTGCAAGATAATTGATAAATTCTATTTTTTCATGTTCGGGAGCCTCTTTATAAGCTTTTAAGAAATCTATGCCATCAAAACTAGAATAAAAACTATCTAAGTAGATATACGGTTCTAAAAAAATCTCATATATCTTTTTAGATGCTATGCCGTTTTTTATAAAGTTTTTCTGAGCGTTTAAAATTTCTTCATCCGTGTAACCTGCTTCGTTACAACGTTTAAAAAAGACTTTTGTCTGTTCAATTATGTAGTTCGGAATATCTGAAAAATACCCAACAAGAATTAAAAATAGGCAAATCAACTTTTTCTCATCTGCTGACAAGTTTTCATCAATTACCATCTTTTTAAATACGATGCCTCTACTTGTTTTTTGATAAGCATCGTCCACTACACGAAATAATTCTGATTTTCGCATATTAACAACGTGTTGTTTTTCGGTCTCTTGATGTCCAACCCTTCTAGTCCAATCAGAACGTTTTATCCCTTCGACATTTTCAAGAACTTTAAACCCTTTTGCAAATCCTTGTAATTCGCCTTTACTGAAGGTTAAAATTCCACGATAGTTTGTATTTTTAAAACTAAATATTTTACCTGCGGTTTTCCCGCTTGTGGAAAAATAGTTGTTGAAAAATAAAGGATTATTACTTAAATTTTTATATAATTCTAAAAGTGTCATTTGTTTACCTCGCAAATATATAGGAGTTCTTTGTGTCCATTTAATTCGGATTTGCCCGCATTAAAACATTTATAATCAACTGATTTGACTGTCGTTTTTCCTCTTTTGCTTAAAGTTGCTATTAATTGTTCATTAGAAATTGTATTAACAGAAGAAATACTTCCTGCTTTATATGTGTTATTATAAGAAACAACTATTAACTTGCATTGTAGATTGCTTATTAAATCCTCAAATAGTGCGGGCGCTTTTGAACGGCAATAGTCACTTTTTAACGAGTTTCGCTTAAATTTCATTGAATTGCCTTCAAAATCGTTTGGTTTATTCCATCTAGCCAAATTTTCTAATACGTGATAAAAGTTTACATATTGTCGAGCATTGTATGGGGGGTCAATATATACTATATCGGGTTTAATTTGTTTTACTAGTGAATTAGCATCCATATTATATATTTCAGCAGGTTTTATATCGTCGAGCTCTAATAATGATAGTTTAATTCCTTTGGTTGTAGGTTTACGTGATAGAAAAGATTCAAAATGCCCAACAGTATTTGCAATTTTATCAGTACAGTACAATAGTGATGCAATTAAATAATAGTATTCTCTTTCTGTATAAATATTTTTATTATCTTCAATATAATCACGTATATAACCAATTAAACGAGCATCTTCCATTGAAAAATATTTATCCCCATAAGCATTTGAAAAATAATTATCTTTCAAAGGAAGCGTTGCAAAAGCATTGATTTTATCTATTTCAGCAGTAAGGAATTCTAGTCTAATATTACCATTACCAAACCAAGCAAAATAGGCAACAATGTTAGAATACAGGGTATCATTTAATATAACTTGGTATCCTTCTTGTGCAAATTTATATCCTACAACGCCTGTTCCTGCAAAGATATCCGCAAAAGTATTTGAAGAGTCGTAACCTAATTCCACAACAGACTCATAGATAAAATCTAATAATTTTGTCTTACAGCCTATATACCGTCTATTGTTTATTTTCATAATAACCTCTATTTACAATCAATACTTCTTTTTCTTTTGCATCACGGGTTATTTTATTATAGCTTGCACTTTTATAATTATAGTCTATATCGTGAATACAAATTGTTTCGCCCTTTTTGTAACACCAATATGAAAGCGGTTCGTTGGTTTTTCCAACTTTACACATAACGTTAGATAAGGCAAAATTCTTTTTTAATTCTAACAATTTATCTAAGAAATCCATTAAAAGGTATTCCGTTTTATTATCCCAAGAAGCATTATAGACAGCATCCCCAACAAGATACGGTGGGTCCATATATATAAAATCTGCCTCAGCTACATAATCCAACAACTTAGGATTATTGAAATCCATACATATAAATTCTGCATCTATTTTATTAATTTTTTCTATATAGGCTTTAACTTTCATAACGTTCATTTTATTCAAATCAGTTTTTCCAATTGGTAAATTGAACTCACCATTTGAATTAAAACGTATGTCGTTGTTAAAAGCGTAAACCATCAATAAATAAAGTAAAGTATTAGCTTCATCAGTGGTTTTGTCAATCAAAGCATTATAATCGCTACGCAATTGATAATAGCCGTTTTTATTATAGTCTTTCAATCCATTGTTATCGGTCTTGTTAGAGCATAAATCTCTATATGTTTTATAGCCGTATTTATAAGAATAAGAAAGATGATATTTTACAGTTAAACTTTCCAATTTGCTTAAAAATTCGTCAAAAGACTGTTGCGCCAAAAAAATCAACAAATTGATTATTTGGGGGTTGTTGTCTATAAAGATAATTTTATCAGCTTCCACATTTAACCCAACTGTTGCCCCGCCACAAAAAAGGTCAATCATGCAACTGATTTTCTCAGGAAAGTATTGTTGCATTTGTGGGAGAATTCTATATTTATTACCCGTATAGTTGAGTGGGGATTTTATTAATTTAGCCATAGTATTCCTCAATGATATTTTCTTAATTTAATATGACAACTTCCGTCATATATCAATTTAAAATTCCATTATTTGCTTCTTTTTATATCTAATATTTCGTTTGCACGAGAATTTATTTCATTATAGATAGTTTCAAAAGTTGACCCTCTTAAACGCAATAGTTCTCTATATTTCCCTTCATACAAACCAACAAATTCAAGATTTATTTTTGTTATTTCAGCATCAATTTTTTCTTTATTGATAAATTGAAGTTTTTCTAAAACATCATGCTTAAAAGAAATATCTTCTTGAGTAAAAGAGCCCGGACGATTTTTCTCAATCTCAAACATTTCAATAGCGGAATCTTTGCGTTGCCATAAATGCAAATCAGAATATTGTTTAATGAGTAATCCACTTATTTCCACAAACTCTTCCGATATCTTTGAAATCTCATCCATAAGTTTCTTAACTTTTGGCAAGTCAACGATATTTAAATGAGTATTTAACCTATCATAACAAGTTTTACAATTCATTTGAAATTTTTGTAAAAGACTAATTGAGTGAGAAGGGTCAACCATTCCTCTTTCCATAATGCTTTTTAAAACTTCAATAGGATTTATACTGTTAACTATTTCTAAAAAAATCTTATCAAGATTTTCCCATTTTTCGTTCTCTCTTCTTAGAAAAGACTCTCTTTGTATTTGTTTCTTTGTAAATAAAATTGTAAGAATAACCGTCACAATAGTTGCGAGAGCTCCAAGTATTGCACCATAATATCCAAGCATAGCCGAAGCATCCCACGCAGTTGAACATCCACAATTTGCTTTATAACACATATTGATTATGATAGGTATACCAAAAACTAAAAATAGAATACCTAAAACAATCCCGATTATTTTAATTGTTTTTTTAAATGAAAAATTTATTTTTCTCGCCATAATTACTCCTTAGTTAAGTCTGATAAATTCATAAACCAATATATAAAACTTTTATTGTTCGTCAACAACTTCAACAATGTCTTCAATATTGCACTCTAAAACTTTGCAGATTTTAGCCAAAATTTCGGTGTTTACGTGTTCATTTTTGCCGAGTTTTGCAAGCGCAGTGGTAGTCATACCCGTAGCAATTCGAAGGTCTTTTTTCTTCATATCCTTATCAATTAAAAGTTTCCATAGCTTTTTATAACTGACAGCCATTTTATAGCACCATCCTTAATAAAAAATCAGTTTTAATCATTATACCACATATATTTAAAAATTTCAATCAAAAATCCAATATTTAGATTTTTAATTTTGAAAATAGTTTTTCTTGATATTTGGTAGTGAAAAGGCAATTTGGAATAAAATAGGAATAATTTTAGAATAAAAGTTGTTTTATTTTATAAACAAGATTTTGCAATACGAATAAAATTAAACGTTTTCTCGTCTTAAAAGCGCTATAAAACGTACAAAATTGCACGAAATACATAATATAAATTCTTTGTTTACAGTTTCAATGTGCTCCTAAGGGCTAGTTGTGGGTTCGATTCCCGCAGGGAGTACAAACTTTATCATATCTTTTAGTCGCCCCTTATTTTCAATATCTAAACTTGGTACTTGATTTTTTTGTTAGAGTTATCTATAATTTTATTTGTTGATATTTAGGGACTATCCTTTATTTGTTTTAACTAATTACTTGCAGGCGGAAATCAATTATGACTAAAAACTCTTATTTATGTAATTTTATTGCTAATCACCCAGATGATTGGGAAAGCATTCTTACAGATAAATATGCTATTAAAATCAAAAGAGAAGGTGATTTGGCAATTTTTACCTATCGTCCCGAATGTGATTACTATGATGCTATTTTACAAGAGTCTCGCGGTATTATTATCAATATCGCCTCGTTAGAAGTAGTTTGTTGGCCTTTTAGAAAATTTGGTAACTATAACGAGGGATACTCCGACCCTATCGATTGGGATAGCGCAAGAGTGCAAGAAAAAGTCGATGGCTCTATTATTAAATTATGGTTTGATAAGTCGTTGAATAAATGGCAGTTTTCAACCAATGGTATGATACGCGCAGAAAATGCTCCCGTTGAAAAAAAGATTGGTATCACCTATGCTGATATCATAAAAAATGCCGATAACGTAAACGATATTCCCTATGATAAGCTCAACAAAGATTATACGTATATCTTTGAACTCGTTAGCCCCGACACTCGCGTGGTCGTCAAGTATGATAACGCTTCACTTTATCATTTGGGCACTCGCAGTAACGTTACGGGTGAAGAATTCGATATTGATATAGGTATCAAAAAGCCACGCCAATTCCCCTTGTCCTCTCTTGATAATTGTATTTCGGCAGTAATTGAATTGAATAAAAATATGCCGGAAGGCGAAAACGTTCGACAAGAAGGCTTCGTTGTTGTCGATAAAAATTGGAATAGAGTCAAAATCAAATCACCCGACTATATTATGGTACACCATTTTTCCACTATGAAAACAATAGCGAAAAAAGAATGTATTTCGATTTTACTAAACGAACGTGAAAAGTTAGAATCAATTTTTGAAAGTATTCCCGAAATAGTCCCCGCCATAAAATACTACGACTACAAAATAGCGGAGCTTTTCCACGATGCGGAAAAAATGTCGATGTTCGCCCAAAGCCTATACGAAGAATTTAGCCACGAGAAAAAAGCAGTAGCCGACGTTATCGCCGACCATAGATTGGCGTTGATAGGTTTTAGATGCTTAAAGGGCGACAGAACTGCAAAAGAAGTTCTTCTTGAGCTACCATTCGATAGATTTTGCAACCTAATCCCCGATTACGTTCCCGAAAACCTATCCCTCTTATTCCTTAAAAAGAAACCTAACTAGTACGCGTACTAGTTTTTATAACGTTTTTAGTTCATCATCCCTTCGTATTAAAAAGTCAATTATATTGACTTTTTTTCTTTAATATGATATATATTTATTGTCCTTTTGCTCAAGGACTTTTTAGTATCACCAACACACGAGGTATTATGAAATCAAAATTCCTACAAACAGTGAAAGAGACCTTTTTTTCTTCTCTTCCGCTCGCTGTTATAATCATAATATGCCTTTGTATAGCGCCGTTAAGTTCCCCTAGCGACTACCTCAAAATCGTCGTTGGTTATTTGTGCGTAGTTGTAGGACAATCGCTATTTTTATCGGGACTTGAAAGCAGTATTTTGCCTATCGGCAGAATGGTTGGTAACTCTTTTTCCAAATATAATAAGCTTATATTTGTTTTGAGCTTCGGCTTTGTTTTTGGTCTTCTCGCAACCGTGGCAGAGCCCGCACTTGCTGTACTAGCAAAACAAATAAACTTTATTATGCCCCTAGTAGACAGCACCCTATTTATTTGGATAACTGCTACAGGGATAGGTGTGGGCGTTGCTATTGCGCTACTCCGCATAGTTAAAAACATAAATATAAAACTTGTATTCGCCATTCTTTACGGGGTCGCTTTCTTGCTTGTAATCTTTGCTCCAAAAGAATTTATATCCTTAGCATTCGATGGTAGCGGTGCAACGACAGGTGATGTTTCGGTACCCTTTATTCTAGCTTTGGGACTCGGTATTTCGACTACCGCATCAAAAAGCAAAACGAACGACGACTCACTGGGTATAATAGGAATTGCCTCCGCCGGCCCTATAATTGCAGTACTTCTTTATGGCATAATTCTAAAGGCGGTAAATGGTGAGTTGCCACCCGAAAGCCCCTACGATATGTCTTCCTCTCTTGGTATAGGCGATATCGTACTAAACAATCTTAGCGACGTTGCTCTTGCAGTTCTACCGATAATTCTTATCTCTATACCATTCCTAATATTCCTAATCAAACTACCTAAAAAGACCTTTGCAAAGCTACTACTCGGTGTAATCCCGGTATATTTAGGATTACTTATATTCCTTTCCGGCATAGACTATGGCTTTGGGTTCGTAGGACAATATATAGGTCGTATATTCTTTGATAGCGCTCGCCCCGAATGGCTCAAATGGTTACTTCTTCCCGTAGGGTTTATTCTTGGCGCTGCAATCACGGTTTCCGAACCAGCAGTTACTATACTTGGCGTACAAATAGAAGAACTTACCAATGGACACATTACCAAAACTACCATTCGTATCACTCTTGCTATAGGTATAGGCGTTGCCTCGCTACTATCTATACTAAAGATACTAACGGAAATAAATATCTTATATTTCCTTGTTCCTTTATACGCAACATCACTTATAATGATGATATTTACGCCCAAGCTTTTCGTTGGACTTGCTTTCGACTCGGGTGGCGTTACCGGAGGAGCTTTGACCTCGGCATTTCTAACTCCCCTAACTTTGAGCATTGCAAGGGCTGTTGCCGAAGCTCACGGAGGAGAAATGTCTATACTTACCAACGGATTTGGCATAATTTCATTTATATCCGTTACCCCTCTTATTGCCATCCAAGCCCTTGGTATAATTTATAATATTCGTCTTAAACGCGCTACTATCGAAGCTCAAGACGATAGCTTCGCTGACCTTGAAAGCTTTGTTACCGAGCTTCCCGCAATCGATGACGATATAACTACCGAAGATATCGAACTAACCGAAGAAATTATAGAAGATATCACCAACGTTGATGCAATCGATACCGATATAGTAGAAGATGACGTTACCGAAATTATGATAACCGAGGACACTATTGAACAAGTGGTTGAAGAAGAACTTGAAGAAGTTATAGAAGAAAATGCTTCTTTGGCTGAAAACATCAATCCAGATGATATAGAAGAAATACCAAACGATACTATAAACGAACAGGAACAAACGGAAATCCCCATAGCGGAAAACGATATAGAAACACAAACTACACAAAGTGAGGAAAACGCAGATGAGTGATATTCAAAATAACGGTCTGCAATATTTCATAATTATTGCAGAACAAAAGAAAAAGAATAAGTTCTTATCCCTCTTAAGCGAGCACGGAGCGCATGGCATCCAAGTGGTTTACGGACACGGTTCTATGAGCCCTAGCGCTATTGCTGCAGCCTTTGGCTTCGAAGCGGAACAAAGCAAGGTACTCATTTCTTGTTTACTAAAAAACAACAATGCAAAAGAGCTGTTAAACCTTCTTTATTACGATTATAACTTCAAAAAGCCAAACACCGGCATTGCATTCGGCATACCCGTCGAAGGACTAACATTTTAAACATAGGAGTATTATTATGAACGATTTAAAAGCTTTATATATTATTGTTAATGCAGGATTTGCTTCCGAAGTAGTTGATATTGCTCGTTCGCTTGGCTCAACGGGCGCTACCATAATAAATGCAAGAGGCTCTGTGGCTAAACCCAAAACCATACTTGGAATAACTATTGATACCGAAAAAGAAATTGTACTTAGTGTAGTTAAAAAAGAGGTTGCTATAAGGATTATGCAAAAGATTAAAGAAAAAGCCGGCGTAGGTACCCCTGCCCACGGTCTATGCTTCTTCCTTCCTGTAGAAATGTCTACGCTCACCATTCACGAACAGAAGATAGACGAATAGTGCTCCCATAAGCTACTATTCGATTTAAAAAAATCTAACTTTAAAAAAATTAAAAATTTTTCTAGGAAAACTAGGTGTTGCTTCGTAATAAATATTAGAGGAGCAAATTCGTGCCTAGTTTTTTTAGTGCTTTCCATTCCCTATATATAAAAAATATATATTATTATTTACAATGTATACATTGTAAATAATGGTTGATTTTTGGGTAAAAAGTTGAAAAAATTGCAAAAAAATTATATTTTTTCTCTTGACATAAAAAAATAAACGGAGTTATAATCAAAATGTAATCGGGAGATTTTCCCACGTTTGAATTTTTTTAAACCCAACAAAAACATTTAAATATGAGGACGTCGCCAAGCGGTAAGGCAGTTACCTTTGCCAAAAAATCGAGTCTTGACAAAGTCTTAAACTGCAACTTTTAAGTGGAGTAGTCTGATAAGCTAAGTTGAGTAACAATTCGTAGGTTCGAATCCTACCGTCCTCAAATTTTGATTCATTAGCCCAGCGGTAAGGCACTTGACTTTTAATCAAGGTACCCAGAGTTCGAATCTCTGATGAATCACCATCATAGAGAAATGTGATAATGGTAGTCGGCTTGTTTGCTAAACAAGTGAGGTAAAAGCCTTTGCGAGTTCGAGTCTCGCTTTCTCTGCCACTTTGATTTTTTATTTTAACTTGACAACATAATATTTATGGGGACGGATACGTTCAGGTGGGTCGAGTCTTGCAATAAGGCTTCTGACTGCAACCAAAAAAATTAATTAGATGAAAAAATAAGAGGTAAAAACATAATACTATTATATTATGATGTGCGATATCCCACTCTTCGGGCTCACTACCCGACGTCCCCCTCACGTTAACCCCTATTCAAAGACGGTGTCAGCATTCAATGAAGGAAAATGAGAAAAGTACTTAATCCCGTCTTGGAATAATTATAAATTCATAGGAGAAACTAACAATGAACGACTTTATCGAAAATCTTGAAAATACTTTACTAAACGAGTTCAATGAATCCGTAACCGAAAACGGAGCCCTCGGCTTCCGCACTACCGGTCGCGCTCTATTGGACCTTAACTTTGTAGTATCATCTCTACGCGCACTTCCCGACGAGGAAGTTCTAAAGAAATATGCAAAAGCATTTTACGAAAACAAACTTCTAGCTATCAAATGGCTATTCTTCGCTAGCGACGTTCGTGGCGGAATGGGCGAAAGACGTTTGTTTAGATTATGCTACAAATTCCTTGCCGAAAACGAGCCTAAAGTTGCTCTTGCACTTATGCCTTTAGTTGCAGAGTACACTCGTTTCGACAACCTTCTCCCCTTACTTGACACCCCTCTTGCTATCGACGTTTGCTCCTTCCTTAAAGAACAAATACTCCGCGATAAAGAGGCTATGGAAAAAGGGGAATCCATATCACTTTGTGCAAAATGGATGCCTTCCATAAACACTTCCTCTCTTGACACTCGCAATTATGCTAAATTTATAGTCAATAATTGGGGTATTACCGCAAAGGAATACCGCAAACTTCTTGCCGAATTACGTGCTTACACCAACGTGCTTGAAGTTAAAATGAGCGCAGGAATGTGGTCCGAAATAGACTACGAAGCAGTACCTTCCCTTGCAAACAACAAATATAGAGAAGTCTTCTCTCGTCATGATAAAGAGAGACGCGATGCATATTTGGAAAAAGTTAAAACGGGTACCGCAAAGATAAATTCTAGTGTACTATTTCCTCATAATATAGTACATAACTACACCAAACTAAATATGTGGGATTGTGAGGTAGGTTTGTACGATGAAACCCTTGAAGCACTCTGGAAAAATCTTCCCGATTACGTTAAAGGACAAGGCAATACTATATGCGTAATGGATGACTCCGGAAGCATGGAGTCTATCATCAAAAATACTAACGTTTCTTGCCTTGAAATTGCAGCTGCATTATCCATCTATTTTGCAGAACGTTCCTC
>JAFQOO010000008.1 GCA_017403145.1 Clostridia bacterium | reverse complement strand
CGCAAGTGATATTGCTACGCAGTTATATTTGCCTAACGGCAAGTTAAGGATTTATTTAATATAACTTTGGCGAGAGCCAAAATACCACGCCAACGGCATATCACTTTTAGCCACAAGGCTAAAAATATAACTTATATAAAAATAACTTTTGTGGATAAGAAAAGCACACTACATTTCACTTTTAGTGAAGTATAGTGTGCTACACTTTTATTATGGATAAAAATCCCTTATAGGAACTGCGTATCCCTCCCTTTTACTTTCTTTCTCTCAAATTCGAGGTAATTTCCACCTGAACGCCCATATCTACCAGCTTGGTAAAAAATTCTTTTTCAAAATCGGTATTCCTGATATTTCTGGTAAAAGTTATGCTCGTTGTCCCGTTATAACTCACAACCCCAATATTTACGGGCACTTTTTTAGAGGGATTTACGTTAAAAGAAAAACGCTTTACGTAGCTTTCCATACCACTGGGAAGGTTTATAACCCCAACGTTAGAAATAATTAGCGTTTGCTTGGTTTTGCTCGTTCCCAGCTTTCCTATCTTTGTTCCAAGCTCCTTTAGGAAAAGAGGAGTATATTTTAGAAATTTATTAGTAGCAAGAAGAGCGGAAACCGAAAGCTTTTCCGCTAGCTCCTCTTTGTTACTTGCCCCTTCTTTTATGTCTTGGGCACAAATCTTTATGTACTCGTCTAAATCAAGCGGGGTGGACGCAGTATTGACGTAGCACTTGGTAAGCGTGGTAAAATTCCTTACCGTATCCGAAGGGAACACCTTGCGTAGGTTTATAGGAATCATTGCAACAAGGTCGACGTTTTCGGTATCCTTAACATATACTTTGGCAATCGAATATAATGCAAGCGCAGAAATCAGCGCTGTGATAGTACAACCTTTTTCTTTGGCTAGCTTCTTTAGCTCATCGCCCGAAACGTTACCCTGTATAACGCCATATCCCAAGCTCTTGAAACGTCTTGCTCGTATGCCGAAACAATTTTTACCAGCCATTTTACCGACTACTCCACCGAAGGGGTCGAAGCCTTTATAGTACTTGGATATGCTGTCCTCTAGCTCGCTTTCGGGAACGGGCTCCTCCACTATCTTTACGTCGCCGTGCTCCGGCAAAGCCTCTCCGCACTCGTCAAGATATCTATATATCAAGGCACGCAAAAATTCTACTCCACCCGTACCATCGCAAAGCCCGTGGAAAAAGTCCACCGATATCCTTTTTTTGTAGTACTGTACGCGGAATAAAAAGCGATTGTTCTTTTGAAAATCTATGTTACGCATACATATCCCATCGTCGGGAAAAGCCTTTGGTTCGTTGTCGTTGTACTCGAAGTAATAACGGAAAAAGCCCCTACGTAACATTACCGCAAAGGTAGGAAATCTTGGCATAATATCTCTTAGCGCGGTTGTCAAATTCTCTCCGTCGACGAAATTGCGCATTTCAACGGAGAGTCTAAAAATCGACATTGTGGTTTGGGTTTCGCTCATCGGGTAGATATCCGACGAGTAATCCAACTTATACCACTTGGGGCTGGGCACAAAGGGATAACTCATACGAATATTATAATAAACTTTCGCATATTAGTCAATGAGAAGAAATATTTAAGGAGTGGTTATGCAAAACTTTCACGAACTACATTATACCGCTAGCGGAATAGCCCTCAGCGGAGTCAAAGACGTATATGAATTTACCGACAAGGAAATATATTTAGGGTTGCAAGAAGGCAGTTTGAAGCTTATAGGAAGTGAACTGAAACTCATAGAAGTCGATTTGGAAAAAGGCTTTCTAAAAGCTAGCGGAAGGTTGATTGCGCTCAACTATGGCGGTCAATCTAAAGAGGGCTTTTTTAAAAAGTTATTCAAGTGATACGCGAGGTACTTCCCGACCTATTAGCTCTCGTTATCTTTTCTGTTGGCGGGGCTCTATACGGCTTGATAATAATACGACTTATTCCCCATTCTTTAAAAAAGATAAAAGGGCTAACTCTCGACTTTTTGCTAGGGCTTTTAGGTGGCGTTATTTTCCTTATATTAACCGAAATATACTATAACACCGTCGTAACCTATTACACCCTGTTTTGCTATCTTATAGGGTGTGTAGGGGTGCTAATCTTTTTTAGTGAAAGAAAGCCTAAGCCCACCAAAAATCGACCTAGAATTTTATCGCGCTTCTTTAATAAGAAGATGACTCCCAATAAGACTAAAAACGCCCCCAAAAAGCAAAATAAAACCCCGAAGCTAAAAAGAAAAGCTTCGGGGAATACTTGATTTAGGCTTCTTATTTATTTGTTAGTGCTACCGAAACCACCGTTTCTTTGCTCTTGCGAATCGTCGTCGTAGGTTATACCATATTCTAGAAAGATGCCTTGAGCAAATGCCTCGCCCGCTTTGACGGAAACGGTCTTTCCCTCGTTAGAGGCATTGGTCATCTTTATTTGAATATGCCCTTCGTTATCGCTATAATAATAGTCTTGGTCTATGATACCCACCGTGTTATTTAGGCCCAAACGATATTTGAAACCAAGTCCACTGCGCGGGTAAATTTTAAGCACCCAACCCTCTTCCATATAAGCACGAATACCCGTGGCTATTTTTATGGTTTCGTTGGGAGCAAGAGTGAAATCAATCGGGGAATAAAAGTCGTAACCTGCGCTTCCCTTTGTCGCGCGCTTTGGTAGCTTGATGGTAGCGTAATCGGTAGCGGTTGCAACTGCCCCTGCATCGAGTAAAAATCTATCTTGCGATACCTTTTCAAACCTTGCGATTTTTTTCATTATAGCTTGCTCTCTATCATTTTAATGGAGTAGTCAAGACGCTCTAGACATTTCTCTTTGCCTAGTATTCCGCCCATTTCTACAGCTCCGCCGGGAGTTACTGCGGCACCCGTTAAGCCTACGCGAACGCTCCAGAGCATTTGTCCCTTCTTCATTCCCATAGCTTCTGCCTTTTCGGCAAGGGCAAGAGAAAGATTTTCTTCGTTAAAGTCTTCGATAGCTTCTATCGCTTCCTTTGCACCCTTTAGTGCAATCAAGCCTAGATTTGCATCGGCTTTTAACTTCTTGTGGAAGAATAATTCTAGGTCGTAGTCGCCAAACTCTTCGATGAACTTAACCTTTTCAAGAATATCAGAAAGAACTTCTACGCGTGATTGTAATAGCACGTTCCATTTTTCATAGTCGTATTTGCCGGCTATAACACTCTTTTCGTACCAGGGTTTTGCTAGCTCGCTAAATCTTTCTGCGGGAAGCTCCTTGATGTATAAAGAGTTCAACCACTTCATTTTGGCTTCGTCAAAAATAGAACCTGACTTGGAAATACCATCAACGTCGAATAGCTCGGTCAAAGTATCGATATCCATCTTTTCTATTTCGCCCTTTGGTGCCCATCCGAGTAGCGCAATATAGTTTATTATCGCTTCGGGCAAATAGCCTTTACCAATAAAGTCTTCAAAGTTAGCATCTCCGTAACGTTTGGATAGCTTTCTTTGAGCGTCTTTCATAATGGGGGGAAGATGAACGTACTTGGGAGGTTCCCAACCAAAGCTCTTGTAAATAAGATTATATTTGGGGGTGCTGGATAGATATTCGTTACCACGAGTTACGTGGGTAATTCCCATTAGGTGGTCGTCTATAACGTTAGCAAAGTTATAGGTGGGCATACCATCGGACTTTAAAAGAACTTGGTCTTCAAGGTCGGCGCAATCTATATCTATTTGTCCGTATACCAAGTCTTGGTAAGAAGTCATACCACTCTTGGGAACGTTTTGTCTAATAACGTAGGGAACGCCTGCTTTTAGCTTTTCTTCCACTTCTTCTTTGGAAAGGCTCAAGCAATGTTTATCATACTTGCGGTTACCATCTTCGTCGGTCAAGGATTCCAAACGTTCTTTATCACAGAAGCAGTAGTACGCACCGCCTAGTTCAACTAGCTTATGAGCATACTCTTTATAGATTTCCTTTCTTTCGCTTTGAACGTAGGGACCGCAGTTTCCGCCGTGAATGGGGCTTTCGTCGATTTTGAAGCCTACGGTATCAAGTGTACGATATACGAGGTCGACAGCGCCTTCTACGTAACGCTCTTTATCGGTATCTTCTATACGCAAAATAAATTCGCCCCCGTTATGGCGAGCGAAAAGGTATGAGTAAAGTGCTGTTCTCAAGTTGCCTATGTGCATAAAGCCGGTAGGACTTGGAGCAAATCTAGTTCTAACTTTCATAATTCTCCTTTATTGCTTCAAAGTAGAAATCAATTCGTAAATTCTTTGTAGGTCGTCTTTATTATAGTAATCGATGCAAATTCTACCCTTGGTATCGTTACCAACAAGCTTTACTTTGGTGCTAAAAATACGCTTGAGGTCGTCTACAAATTCGCGCATTTCCAAAGAAAGGCGAGATTTTTCTTTGGCACTCATCTTGCGAGGTGCTTTGTCGGGGTTAAGATAATAACGTACCTTTACCTCGAGCTCTCTAACACTCATTTCGCCATCGGCTGCTTGGTAAGCAAAATCAATTTGGGTTTCTCTATCGGTAATCGGTATTAGAGCACGTGCGTGTCCGGCAGACAAGCGGTCTTGTGCAACCAAGCTCTTAACTTCGTCTTCAAGAGTAAGCAAACGAACGATGTTTGCAACGCTACTTCTTGCCTTGCCTATGCGGTTTGCAAGTTGTTCTTGGGTGTAACCGTTAAGCTTCATCAATTCGGCAACAGCTTCTGCTTCTTCTATAGCGTTTAGGTTTTCACGTTGTAGGTTTTCGATAAGAGAAATTTCCCTTATCATTCTTTCGTCTATTTGCTTTACCATAGCAGGTATGGTATTTAGTCCAACTGCCTTTGCAGCACGGTAACGACGTTCACCTGCTACTATCATATATTTATCGTCGCGCTTAACTAGAATGATGGGTGAAATTACGCCTTGTACACGTATGCTGTCTTCCAACTCCCTTTGTTGCTTTTCGCCAAAATGTTTACGGGGTTGGTTGGGATTGGCTTCGATTAAATCGAGTTCGATATTATAAACTTTTTCGCCTTCAACTACTTCGGTGGGTTGAACGGGAAGAACTCTTTCGTCTTCGATATTTGCTAGCAATGCGCTCAAGCCTTTACCTATTCTTTTTGCCATTATTTTTCTCCTTTCATCCTAGAGTGGATTACTTATTATTTTTTTGTTATGTCGTGGATATATATCGGGGGTTTTGCCCGTTTTTTCAATTATAATCAAGCTTCTTGACTGATTTTCTAGGGTGTATACCCTATTTTCTTTTACCTTTCCGCCAAGCAACTTTATTGCCTTTTGGGCGTTTTGAAGCTCTTCCTCGCTCTTGCCCTTATACGCAAACATTAGTCCGCCCGTTTTTATTAACGGAAGTCCGTATTCTGCCAGCTTGTTTAGTTCGGTAACAGCCCTTGCAGTAAAGCTATCGAACGCCTCTCTATCATTGCTCCTTGCCACCTCTTCGGCACGTAGCTTAACTGCTCGAATTCCCTTTAAACCAAGCTTTTCGATTAGTTTTTCAAGAAAAAGCACCTTTTTGCCATTGCTTTCCACCATAGTTACGTCAAGGTCGGGACGGAATATTTTTAGTACTACTGCAGGAAATCCCGCTCCGCTACCTATATCGACGTGCCTTGCACCATAGGGAATATCCTTTAGCGCGCCAAGCGAGTCAGCAAAGTGCTTAACTATTATCTCGTTTTCTTCGGTAATCGCGGTTAGGTTTACGTTCTTATTATACTCCACCAAAAAATTCAAATAGATTCCCAATAATTCCGCTTGATTTTCATCACAAGCAAAACCGAGAGAAGCTAATTTTGAAACGATTTTTTGGTTTATATCCATACTTGCCCACGCGCGCATAATAGTTATAGTAATTATAACACTATATTTAATATCTTGCAAGTGTAATTTTTAAGCACTTATATTGAAAATATAAGTTTTTAAAAAATAAGTCCGCAAATGCGGACTTTTTATCTTTTATGCTTCCTTTTTCTTCTTTTCCGGCTCGATTATGGGATGCTCTTTTAGATATTCCACTCTCTTGTCGTAAAGCTTTTTTAGTATAAAGATTAGAGGTATGCCGACAACTATCATTAGTAGGCTCCAAAATTGCGAAGGGCTTATACCGGGAACAAAACCACCTCTATCGTCTCCACGCCAAAACTCGATAACGAAACGTAGAATACCATAGCCTATTAAATATATGGGTAATCCATACGGGTTCTTTTTCTTTAAATAGAAAACCAATATGCCGATAAACAACACGAATAAACCCAAAGCCTCTATAAGGTTCGTGGGAACGACCTTACCTTCTACTCCTACAAAGTGCATTCCTATGGGGCTATCTGTTGGTACTCCGTAGCAACAGCCCGCGAATACGCAACCAAGTCTACCAAAAGCGTGTCCAATTAACAAGCCAAGAGGTACTATGGTGCAAATATCAATCATTTTAGATTGGAACTTGTTGCGGAAAATAAGGCCAAGACCAACAAAGGTAATTGCTCCACCTACAAATCCTCCAAGGAAGGTAAGACCATTGCCAAACAAATCGAAGCCTTTCGAAGGGTCTTCAATATACGAGTATATAGCTTGGAAAAGTGCTGCCGAGAAAAAGCCTACGCCAGCGGTAACCACTCCGTTTATAGTAATAAAATCAACGTATTTACTCTCTATCTTATCTCTTTTTGCAAGCAACCACACCACGATAAAGCAAGCAAGTACGCCGACTGCCACGCATATACCATACAAAGTGATTACTCCGCCAATTTTATAAGGATACATAACCTTACTCCTAATTAAATGGATAAAAATATTATATAACAAACTAGGAAAAATATCAAGAACATTTATGCTTGCGCTAGCATAGAGCAAGAAAAGAGTTAAAGTTTCCAATATCTTTCATCAAAAAATCATTAAATAAGTTGTTAGAAATAAAAAACCTTCCGACGGAAGTTTACTTGACGTAAATGACCGAGAGAAGGGTTTTAGTATTGTGAAGTAGTTCGCCAAAGCATCCTTGTTATATAGCTTTTTCTTTCGCGCTCCTGTGTTAGTGCTCTTTTAGACTTTAAAGTTTGGATGAAATACGAGCAATAAAAAAACCCTCCGACGGGAGTTTACTTGACGTAAATGACCGAATGATGGGTTTTAGTATTGCGAAGTGGTTCGCCAAAGCATCCTTGTTATATAGTTTTTCTTTCGCGCTCCTATGTTAGTGCACTTTTAGACTTTGGAGTTTGGATGAAATACGAGCAATAAAAAAACCTTCCGACGGGAGTTTACTTGACGTAAATGACCGAGCGATGGGTTTTAGTGTTGCGAAGTAGTTCGCCAAAGCATCCTTGTTATATGGTTTTTTCTTTCGCACGCCTGTGTTAGTGCACTTTTAGACTTTGGAGTTTGGATGAAATACGAGCAATAAAAAAACCTTCCGACGGGAGTTTACTTGACGTAAATGACCGAGTGAAGGGTTTTAGTATTGTGAAGTAGTTCGCCAAAATACAAAGTCTAAATATTGTTTTTGCGTAAATATAACATCAAGACAGTAACATCCGCAGGAGTTACCCCACTAATACGAGAAGCTTGGGCGAGAGTCATAGGGCGACAATCGTTGAGCTTTTGACGAGCTTCTAGACGTAGTCCTTCAACGGAAGAATAATCTAGGTCAAGGGGAAGCTTCTTTTCTTCCATTCGACGAGCTTCCTTGATGGCGCTCTCTTCTTTCTTGAGATAGCCTTCGTATTTGAGTTCAACCGCAACGTAGGAAAGTGCTTCGGGCATAAAGGCAGAATAGCTTTCGTCTATTTCTAAAAGTGCCTCTTTGGTTGCTCTGCCACGCTTTAGAATATCTGCGCCAGAGATACTTCCTTGTGGTAAGCTTTCACCTATTTTTTCAAAAGTGGAAGCCACCTCTTCCGTCTTATAGCGTGTTTTAAGTTTTTCTCTGATTTCTTCGATTTGGGTAACCTTGTTTTGGTATTTGGTATATCTTTCTTCGGAAACCAAGCCGAGTTCCCTTCCCTTTTCGGTAAGTCGAATATCGGCGTTATCTTGCCTTAGATGTAGTCTATATTCTGCCCTAGAGGTCATCATTCTATAGGGTTCTTCGGTTCCTTTAGTAACAAGGTCGTCTATCAAAACCCCTATATATGCTTCGTCCCTTCTAAGGGTAAAAGGCTCTAGTCCATCGATATATCTCGAAGCATTTATACCTGCCATCAAGCCCTGTGCAGCAGCCTCTTCATAGCCTGAGCTACCGTTTATTTGTCCGCCTGCATACAAGCCTTTTATCTTCTTTATGCCAAGCGCGGAATTCAATTCTAGAGGGTTAAGACAATCGTATTCTATAGCATAACCATAGCGCGTAATAATGGCGTTTTCTAGTCCTCTTACCGAGTGTACCATTTGCTCTTGAATATCGTAAGGAAGGGAGGTAGAAAGTCCTTGTGCGTACATTTCTTCGGTATCGGCACCTTCTGGTTCAATGAATATTTGGTGCCTTTCTTTGTCGGCAAATCTTACTACCTTCGTTTCAATAGAGGGGCAATATCTTGGCCCGGTACCCGATATTTCTCCGTTATACATTGGAGCGCGTTCAAGGTTATTTAAAATAATGTCGTGCGTATCCGTATTAGTATAGGTCAAGTAACATACTTTATCGTTACGTGTTTCTCCCTCGGTTAACATACTAAAGGTGGGCAATCCCTCGTCGCCCTTTTGCACTTCCATTTTATCATAATCGATGCTACTTGAAAGCAGTCTAGGAGGCGTTCCCGTCTTGAATCTTCTAATATCCAAGCCAAGTGAGATAAGGTTTTCGGTCAAGCCTTCACTACGCATAAAGCCGGCGGGACCGGTATTGCGCGAGTAGTTTCCCGTTATAATTCTACTATTTAGATATACACCGCTTGCTATTACTACTGCTTTTGCACTATATCTATCACCCATTGCGGTTTTAACACCGGTAACCGTTCCGTTTTCAACGATAATTTCGGTTACTTCACACTCTAAAATGGCAAGACCTTTGGTCCTTTCCATTTTTTCTTTCATTAGGCGATGGTATAGGTTTTTGTCCACTTGGGCACGCAAACTATGCACCGCAGGTCCGTTGCCTAAATTTAACATACGAGTTTGAAGGGTTGCTTTGTCGGCAATTTCTCCCATTATTCCGCCCAGAGCATCTACTTCTTTTACCAAGTGCCCTTTTGCAGTTCCGCCTATATTAGGATTGCACGCCATAAATGCCACCGCTTCCAATGAAAGGGTGGTTAGTAGCGTTCTTTTTCCCATAGTAGCAAGAGCATAGGCTGATTCAACCCCTGCGTGTCCTGCTCCTATTACAATGGCATCATAACTCTTTATCATACGTTATTTTCCTACACAGAATTTACTAAAAATCTCATCTACAACGCTTTCTGCGACGTCTTCGCCGGTAAGCGATGCAAGTGCCGAATAAGCGCTCTTTATATCAACGACAATGCAATCTAACGTAGCAAAGCCCAATGCGTTTATCGCACTTTCTACCGATGCCAAAGCATCACCTACAGCATAAATTTGTCTTTCGCGAGTAAGCACGGGGGATTTAAGCCTACCCTTTAGGTCTAACTTATCCTCTATAAGGGCTATAAGCTTATCTACGCCCTTACCATTTTTCGCTTCTATGACGATATCACTAACGCGAGGATATGCCATAATATCGCCCTTGTTCGCCACTCTTAGATGCTTTTTATGCTTTACCTTTTCGTATAGCTTTATTTCTTCTTCACTTTCCGGCAAGGAAGTGTCGGAAAGGAAAAGTACGAGGTCGGCGCCCTCTATCGCGCGCGTAGCGCGCTCAATACCTATTTTTTCTACAACGTCGCTAGATTCCCTTATTCCGGCGGTATCCAATACTTCAACGTTAACGCCGTCTAGCATAAATGAACCAGCCAAAACGTCTCTCGTAGTTCCCGCTATATCGGTTACAATAGCACGCTCGTCTTTAAGAATAGCATTCATTAGACTCGATTTACCAACGTTGGTTAGTCCACATAGTGCAATGGATATTCCCTCTCTCGCTATAGAGCCTTGCTTGGAGCCTTCGTATAGCTCTTGCAACTTGGCTTTTGCTTGATTTAGGATATCCAAAGTGGGCTCAAAGGTATCTTCTAGCAGTTCTTCCGGATAATCTAGCGCAACTTCCACGTTAGCAGATGCGGTTAAAAGCAAAGTTTTTATTTCTTCTATTCCTTTGCTTACCTCACCCCTCATAAGGCGGTATGCTTGGTTTACTTCCGCTTCCGATTGTGCGTTTATCATATCGGCGAGCCCCTCTGCTTCGGCAAGATTTAGCTTCCCGTTTAGATAGGCGCGCTTGGTAAATTCACCGGGGAGCGCAGGTCTAGCGCCACACCTTACAAGCTCTCTTATAACACCTTGTATTATGATTTTGCCACCGTGAGTATGTAGCTCTACGATATCCTCTCCTGTATATGATTTAGGCGCTTTGCAATACATACAAAACGCCCTATCGTTAAAGTTTTTAGCCTCGACTTTGCCGAGGTACATTTTATTTGGCTCTACGTTATCGAAGCCCTTAGCTGTAAAAATCTTCCTAACTATGCTAAGCGAGTCTTCCCCGCTCATTCTTACAATACCTATAGCACCCCTTTCCACGTCGGGAGTAGCAAGCGCAACGATGGTATCTTTCATATTAGAAAGGTTTCTTTGAGGGTGCACCGTAACTCTTGGTCTTGGATATACCCTTCTTGCGGAAAGAAGCCGAGGTACCATAGCTTATTTGGGGAGTGGTTATTCCACTTTGGTTAGCCTTAGGTGCCCTATCTTTCTTAACGTTTTCTTTGGGAATTATTACTACGTGGCGGAATCTACCCTCGCCTTCGGACTCCGTTCTAACGAATTTATCGTTTTGGAGTGCGGTATGGATAACCCTTCTTTCAAAGGGATTCATAGGCTCTAGCTCCACCTTTTTACCCGTCTTGTGGCACTTGTGTGCAAGACGTTCTGCTAGGCGGGTAAGAGTTTCTTTTCTTCTTTGACGATAGTCTTCTGCATCGATGGTTACTCTAACGAAATCAACGCCTTCCTTGTTTGCAATCCACAAGGTCATATATTGGATAGCATCTAATACCTCGCCACGATAACCTATAAAGGAGCTTGCTCCCTTACCGGTTGCTTTAACGTTAATATCGGTACCATCACGGGTAACCTCTACTTCGCAATCTAGTCCCATTTGAAGAACAAGCTCGTTAATAAAGGTTCTTGCTCTTTCTTCTGCACGAGCTAATAGTTCTTCTTGAACAGCATCGATAACCGGCTTTTCCGAGCTTTCTACGGTGTTTTCCACGATAGATTCCTCTTCGACGGTTTCTTCTACGATAGCGGTGGTTTCTTCCGCTTCTTGGACTATTTCTTCCTTTTCTAAAATGGTAATTATAACTTGGGCTTTTGTAAATAGTCCGCCCTTGCTCTTGACTTCTACCGCGACGTCGCCAGCAGATAAGCCAAGCTCTTGAAGGCCTTTTTCGGTTGCATCTTCAACCGTCTTGCCCTCGAAAATATAGGTTTTATTTTCCATATTTGCTCCTAATTATTTCTTCTTAACAGTGGTGCTCATAATGCGGTCGCGTTCAATGGCATCCTGTTTCTTTTGGATAACGTTCCAAATAACGTTAAATATAAAGGAGAACAGACTCGAAACGAACATATAAAGGGAGAATGCCGCACTATAGAATAAGCTGAATACCGCCATAAGTACGGGCATCATATATTGCATCATCTTGGTTTGAGATTGTTGCATCTTCATTTGTTCCTCGGTTTGTCCTGCTACTTGAGGTTGTTCCGGGGGCTTGATAAGCTTGGAAGAAACAATACTTAGTACGCCTACTAGAACGGGAAGAATAAGATATCCGTTCCAAGCACTCTTTCCCTTATCGTTAAAGTTATACTCTTCGATAATGGGCTTCATAACCTTTTCGTAGGTGGTTTTGTCTACTTCGGTAATACCAAGTTTACCCATTCCCGTTCCAGCATAGGTGGATACGTCGGGGATAGGATTTTTCCAAGTATCGGGCATAAAAATGTTATCGGTAAGTAAAAATCTTTCAAGCTCGTATTTTTCAAGAACCGCACTCTCGGCTTGACTAATTGCTTCTTGTGCTGCGTCGGTTGCAGAGTTGCCTTGACCGATACTTGCATCGTAAGCGGTAGCGTAGGTTTCTTCGTATACCTTTTGAAGCTCTTCGAATACAACTACGTTATGGTACTTAACTGCAGAGTTAAATCCGCCGAAAACAACCATAAATACAACGAGAGTTACTACAGTGGGCAAGCAAGCTTTAAAAGCACTATATTTGTACTTTTGATAAACCTCACGTTGCTTCATTGCAAGAGTATTTCTATCGTTACCATATAGTTTGTTAATCTTGTCGAGCTCGGGCTTCATAATCTCCATTTTTTTGGAGTTAGAACGCGCAATGATTTTTTGCCATACGTCTAGTGGAGACGTAGCAATCTTCAAAAATAAAGTAAAGAGAATAACGGTTACCGCAAAAGGTCCGATAACTTCTCCGTCGATACCCCAAGATAAAACCCATTTATAAAGAACGTTATAAACGAATTTTCCCATAAGGTTAAGTTCCGTAGCAAGGCTCATAATGTCCATTTGGCCACTCCTTTAAGGTTTTCTCGTACAGGGTCGAATCCGCCCCTGCGGAAAGGATTACAGCGAAGTATCCTGCGCGCGCCCATAAAACACCCGCGTATAACTCCGTATTTTTGAATTGCATCTAGGGTATACATAGAACAAGTAGGTGTGTAGATACAGCCTTTACCCACCAATGGCGAAAGTACCTTTTTGTATCCAATAATCAATAACCTACAAATTTTTTTAAACATCTAGGTGTCCCGCTTTTCGCAATAGGTAACCTATGGTTGAACCTATATCTTCAAAAGTTGCTTCCCTAATCGGCTCGCGCGCAACCACAACGTAGTTATGATTGCCCTTTAAACGAGGAATATAGGTAGCAAATTGCTCGTAAATCCTTCTTTTTACTAGGTTTCTAATAACGCTTTTGCCTATTTTTTTGCTTATGCTCACTCCCACTTTGTTGGTATGCGCAGGCACGAAATTAAGTACCATTAAAGGGGAGCTAATCGAGTTCCCCTTTTTGTATACGTAACTGAAACTTGCGTTTCGCTTAAGCCTATAGGCACTTTGCATATCAATTATGCACTAAGCTTTGCTCTGCCCTTTCTTCTTCTGCGGGAGAGAACTCTGCGACCATTCTTGGTGCTCATTCTTTGACGGAAACCGTGTACTTTACTTCTTTGACGTTTTTTGGGTTGATAAGTTCTTTTCATAGCTATTTTCTCCTATTCGGTTAATTTTATAATATTACGCGCTATTTATATTATTAAAAGCGCTATTGAATTATAGCCTATAACCCAATCGGTGTCAAGCAAAAAAGGTGCTATAAGATTAAATTAGCACCAATTACAAACTTTTTTCGTCCAAATAAGCAAACGTTCCCTTGACTATAAGAGCAGAAAGGTTCTCTCGATACTCTGCGTTAAGTAATAATTCTTCATCATTCGGATTAGAGAGAAAACCACACTCCACTATGCAAGAAGGATAAGGGGAGCAATTCAAAATGTAGTAGTCGCCCTTTAGAGCCGAAAAACTTCTACCAACCTTTTCTTGATTAAGGTTGTTTAAACTTGTTTGAACCGCTGTTGCTAAGCTTTTTCCTTGCTCGCTTGATACGTTATAAAAAACCTGTGCCCCTCGCCTTGTGCTATCGGGAAATTTGTTCTGATGTATGCTTATAACAAGGTCCGGAGAGTTATCGTTTATGATACTTTTTCTTTTTTCGAAATCATCACTCTTTGAACCAATACCATCTTCCAGAACGCTCTTTTTTTCTCTAGTCATCACCACTCTAACTCCACGCTCCTCTAACTGCTTTTTTAGTGTAAAGGCTACTAAAAGATTTATTTCAGCTTCCGAAACTCCACTTTTACTCCCAACTACACCGGCATCTCCTCCACCATGTCCGGCATCTATTACCACGACGTACTCCTTTCTTGGTACCGCACAATATAACGCTACTGCTGTAGCTCCAAAGATACAAACTAATAATACTATACCAATACCTATCAACAATTTACGCTTATCAACAACCAAAAACATAATTTACTCCTATTTACCATTTTATTTTGCGTTAAGGTATCCCTATTCTTGTTTTTTCGACTTAATTTGACATCTTTAGCACCTACTTATCCACAAATTAACCACCTTTTCCACAGAGTTATCCACAATTTAGATTATTTTATATTCTTTGGCTTTATTTGTTAAATAGCGTTTTATTTTATCGCTTTTTGCTATCTTGCGGCAAAAAAATAAGGAGCTTTTGCTCCTTTATATTTTCTATTTTATTGCTTTCTCCCACGCAAAATACTTATTGCTTCGTCTCCGCAAATTATAAAGTGGTCGAGTAGCTTTATATCTAACTTTTCCAGATATTCTTTTAGACTGTTGGTAACTAATAGGTCATCCGTTGAGGGGAACATTCCACCATTTGGATGATTGTGTGCAATTATCACGCGTTTAGCATTATACAAAATGGCACCCTTAGATATCTTAGTAAAATCAATTTTTGCTCTATTGGTTGTACCTTCGGATATAATCTTTTGACCAAGTATCTTTTCGTTAGTATCCAGATAAATTGCTATAACTCTTTCATTGTAACAATTCTTTAATAGATTTATACAATATTTAGAGGCTTGACTGGAGTCCTTTGTACATTTATTACGATTTCGAGTATTGAGCGTGTTTGCAGACTCAACTAACGGTTTATACAACGGGAAGGTAAGAGCCGCCATTTTTGGCATACCGGGAAATGATAACAACTCTTCTTCCGTTGCCTTCAAAAGATTATCTAACCCACCTAATTCATTCAATAGAGCCTTAGCAAGAGGTGAAGTGTCCTTTCTCGGCACAAAAGGATATAATAAGAATTCCACTATCTCGTGCGGTGGTAATCCTTCTATTCCATGCGTTCTAACTTTATTACGCATTCTTTCACGTCTTCCTTCTGCCATAGCAACTCCAAAAAATAATCTATATAAAAGATAACATATTTTCTACAAATAGTGTATAATAATACGTAAGAAAAATATTTTTCTTTAAAATGAGGAATGGAATATATGAAAGTATCATTTGAAGACGCAATCAAAAGTTTACAAGATTTAATCAAAATCAACTCCGTGCAAGCTCCCGCTACAGAAGGTGCTCCTTTTGGAGAGGGTAACGTACGTGCTCTAGATTATTCCTTAAAGCTATTAGAAAGCTTTGGTTTCAAAACAAAGAATGGTGAAAATTATTATGGCTATGGCGATGTGGGTGATGATAGTTTACCCTTGTTTGGTATACTAGCTCACCTAGACGTGGTACCCATTTCACCCACTTGGCAACACGACCCCTTCGGTGGGGAAATAGAAGACGGATACCTATATGGTAGAGGTACGCTCGATGACAAAGGACCTTTTATATCTGCTCTTTATGCTTGTGCTCAACTACTAAACGAAGGCTTTAAACCCACAAAGCGCATTAGATTTATACTTGGATGCAACGAAGAAAGCGGTTGGGCTTGTATGGATAAGTATGCAAGTAACGAAGAAATGCCACAAGAAGGCTTTAGTCCTGATGCCGACTTCCCTGTCATAAACTGTGAGAAAGGGGTAGTGTATCACGAGATTTTGGTACCCAAATCCGATTTTATTATAAATCTTGAATGTGGCGAAAGAGCCAACATTGTCCCCGATAAAGCTACAGCAACCGTTAAAGAATTAAAAGGATTAAGAGAGAGAGCTATAGAGCTAGGTGCTTGTGTTTTGCAGAATGATGATATATTAACTATTACAACAAAAGGTATAAGCGCTCACGGTTCAACACCCGATAAGGGCGAAAACGCCTTAGTAAAACTCCTAGACGTTTTAGCACCATTTGATAAGGCTTTAGACTTTATTTATCAATCTTTTAGATACAATGATGGTAGAGGTGCAAATATAAACTTTAATGACGAAATAAGCGGTTCTCTTACTGCTAATCTTGGTGTAGCAAAAACAATTACTGATAGCATCAAATTTGTAGTAGATATAAGATATCCTCTTTGTATTACAATGGATGAATTAACCACCCTTCTAACTAATCGTTTTGCTTCAATAGACGGCAGGGTTACAAGAGGCGCTTATCACCTACCTCTATACGTTGCAAAGGACGACCCACTAATTATAGCTCTACTCGGAGCATATAACGACGTTACAGGTACAAAAGGCGAAGCCATAACGATAGGCGGGGGAACCTATGCAAGAGTTCTACCTAAAGGAGTTGCCTTTGGTCCCGTATTTCCAGGCGGTGAATCTAGAGTTCATGGCGACGATGAACGTATTTCTTTAAAAGACTTCGCAAAAACAATTGAAATATATAAAGAAGCAATCAAACGTCTTTGCTTTTAGTTAAAATATGGCGATATTTTACAATTATTTATGCTCCACGTGGAACACTTTCAGTACTCCTTGTTGACACTCCTTGATTTTAACACCCCTTTTGGGGTGTTATTTTTGCCCATTTTCGCGACTTTTTGGGCAAAATATGCCAGTTTTTACAACATTTTAGGACCTTAAAAAATACCCTCCCGAATTTCTTTAAGCATTGTTCAACACTATATTCCGTGAAACATTATGTTCCATAAGGAACAAGTTTCTCATCTATTACATTTTGTTATCATAGAGACCTTCTCCCAATTATCACAAACAACTCCTCACTGTTCCACGTTAAACAATTCCTTCCCGGATATTTGTTATCACGGAGAAAATCAATGAATCTTGATTGCTAGTTGATTAGAAGACTTATTTGCCTTGATATAGTTAGTCATTAGCAAACATATATAGTGCGTTGTTTCACGTTAAACATTTCATTTCTGTCTTCTTATAAACATTGTTTAAAACTATTTTTTATGAATAAATCTCACAAATTATTTATTATTTTTTTGGTACATTTTTATATAAATCTACTTACTGTTTCACGTTAAACATTTTATGTTTTTTAGCTATTTATGTTAGGAGCTACATATTCTATTTATATAATATAGTATAACAATCAATTTTTTTTTAATTGTAGCTTTACATTTATTATATATCGATTGTTTCACGTTAAACATTACAGCAAATTGGAAAATATCAGCATCAAAAAAATATCAACAAGCTTTTTATAACTGTTAGTATAATTAAATTAGAAATATTTACTAAAATCAATATATAATATATTAAAAATAAATAGTAATTTGTTTGTATTGTTGATTTATAAACAATAAAGAGAGATTATATTGTATAATTTCACTTTTAATTATAGTTTATTGTTATTTTAGTTCAATGTTGAATAAATAAATGCTATTATTTATAATATAATACAATAGTTTGTATAATTCTTTATAATAACTGCATTATAAAGTTAAATTGTTAATTATTTAACATTTTAAATATCGATTAGCTATAAAAATAACGTTGAATGTATAAGAAATTAAATAAATCTACCAATTTGAATAAATTATTTGTTTAATTTCATATTTATAATCTATAAATTGTGTTTTTAATTAAACAAATAGTACATTTATGCTCAATTTTTCAAAATTCATCAATAAATTAACTTTTTATAATGATAAATTGATTTTTTTGTTGAAAATAATATAATAGTTCAATATAGAACAGTATAATAAATTCTGCTAAGGTTAGATTCTTTTGTTTACTGTGGATAAGTACATCTATTTTTGCACCTTTTTACTCTTTTTTATTAAATTTTATGTTGATAACTAGGTTTATTGTGGATAAATAAGTCAAGTTATCCACAATTACACTATATTTTTCTACATTTCAGTTTAAGAGAATAAATATTCTCTTATATATATAAAGATTCATTTTTTAACTATTTCATATTTCATCATCTACATATTGTACGTGCGTATTCTATTACAAGTTTCTAATAAAGATTGGATAATATTCGTTACAAGCATAATTTTCTAAAAATTGTAATTTCATTTACTATTGACTTATAAAATATAAAAATATATAATATAAGAACAAATGTTCTAATATTTATTATAAAATAAGGATTTTACCGGCTGAAGAATGTATCACAATAAATGGTATTTTTGTATTGATATGAAATGCTTTTTTGCTTCCGTTGAGTGCGTAGAACGTGGCTTGAGTCCGTTTGAAACCTCTCTTGCGGTTGTTGATTCATCACGCGGTAAAAATGCAATTTGTCTTGCTATTTCTCCTAAAATGAAGGCTCTTGGAATAAAAAACAGATGTAGACTTAACGATATTCCAAAACAGATTAAATTCATAGATGCTAAACCTCGTATGAAGAAATATATCGATTATGCTGCTAGCATTTATGATATATATCTCGATTACGTTTCTCCCGAAGACGTTCACGTTTATTCTATAGACGAAGCTTTTATTGACGTTACTTCTTACCTAAAAACCTATAATAAAACGCCAAAAGAATTCGCTAAATTTTTAATTAACGAGATTTCTTTGCGTACCGGTATTCCAGCTACTTGTGGGATAGGAACAAACCTATATTTATCAAAAATTGCACTTGATATTTCTGCTAAAAAAAACAAGGACCATATAGGATTTTTAACCGAGGAAATCTTTAAACTAACCCTATCAAAACATAGACCTATTACAGACTTTTGGGGTATAGCAAAAGGTACTGCTAACAGACTAAAAAAGTATGCTATTTACGATATGGAAGGTATCACGAAAATTAACTCAGATTTATTATACAAAGAATTTGGTATAAATGCGGAGCTACTAATCGACCACGCATATGGTAAAGAAAGTTGCACTATAAAGGATATTAAAAATTATAAAACAAAGTCAAAAAGCATTTCTAACTCACAAATTCTATTTGAAGATTACGAAACGGAAAAGGCAAGACTTGTTTTACAAGAGATGACTTTAACTGCCTGCCAAGAACTTTTAAAAAGAAAGGTTATTACTTCTACCGTATCTATTTATATAGGATACTCACAAGATTTCAATATACCAACGGGTGGCGCTATGAAGCTTCCTTACGCTACCTCGTCTTATCATATAATAAGCGAATACGTCAATTCCTTATTTGATAAACACGTAAGATTAGGTATCCTAATTAGAAGATTAGGAATATCATTCAGCGGTATTTCCGACGAAAGTGCAGAAGGTTACGATTTCTTTACAGACCAAGAATTTCTATTAAAAGAAAAGAATATAGAAAAAACAATTCTTAATATAAAAAGTAAATATGGTAAGAATGCAGTACTTCGCGGATTTGATTTACAAGAAGGCGCAACTCAAATAGAAAGAAACAAATTGATAGGCGGACATAATGGTGAATAGAGAGGATAGAGCAAAACAATTTATGCCGTTCGATGCTTTGAAGGGTTTACAAGAGGAGCTAAGAAAGCGCGAGGAAAGGCGTTTAAGGCAAAACAAAAGGGAACTTTGCGACGAGGAAATAGAAAGCCTTACAAAGGCTTTAAACAGCCTTAAAAGGGGAATGAGAGTGCAAATAACCTATTATAATTTTATAACCGAAAGATACGTTACGACAATCGACGTATTTACCAAGCTATATAGAGAAACTCGCTTTATAAAAACCGAAAACAACAATATTTCGTTTGATGATTTATTGGATATTAAAATTTTAAATATATAAATTTCTATCTGTTTTTTATTACTTTTTTTTACTCCTTTTTATCAAAAAAAATCGCACCTTTTAGAGTGCGATTTCTCTTTATATAATACTATAATATTAACCAAGCATACGGATAGGAAGAACCATATATAGGAACTTGTCGCCTTCTTTAGGAACTATAATAGTAGGAGAGGTTGCTCCACTAAATTTGATATCGATAAAGTCTTCTTTTATCTTAGTCAAAGCATCTGCTAAGAAGCGAGAATTGAAAGCTATATCAAGGTCTTTTCCTTCTAGAGCACAGTTTACGGTTTCACGAATTTTACCTATTTCAGAAGTGGAATTTATCTCGATAACGTTGCCGGATATAGAAAGCTTAAGAGAATTATTCTTTTGTTTTTTAGCAACCAAAGAAGCTCTATCAAGACCTTTTATAAGGTTATCGGTTTCAACGGTAACGTGGGTAGTATAAGTAGCGGGAATAAGTCTCTTATAATCTATAAAATCACCATCGATAAGGCGAGTGGTAATAACGGTATTACCTAAATCAAAGAGAACTATATTCTTTTGCATAGTTATTTTTATAATCTTATCTCCTTCTTCAAAAATCTTTGCTATTTCCGAAAGAGTTTTACCGGGGATAATAATCTTATAATCTCCTCTTGAAGAATCTACTACTTCACATTTTGCATATCCTAGTCTATATCCGTCTAGGGCAACAGCGGTAAGCTCGTCGCCTTGTAGGTCTAGAAGGATACCTTTAAGAATAGGACGGTTATCGTCTTGAGCGACGCAGTAGCTAATAGCTTCGATAGCTTCTTTTAAATCGCCTTCTTTAACCTTGAAGAAAACTTCATCGGAAACCTTTCTGATTTCAGGATAGGTATCTTCTTCTAAGCATTGAATTTCGGTTTCGTTATCACCATATCTTATAAATAAAGTATTACCTAATTTTTCAAGCTCTATTTCGTCTAAATAGGTAAGTTTTTTAACGAATTCGTTTAGGAATTTGCCATTTACAACACATTCGCCCTCTATTTTAACGGATGCTTTAATTTTAGTTTCGATAAAGAGTTCCAAATCGGTTGCGGAAATGGTAACGGTATCTTCTTGGACGGAAAGTTTTATACCTTCCAAAATTGGAATATTAGGTTTAGCCGATATCGCTTTAGATACGGTTGCAGTAGCGTTTGAAAATTCTTCGGTATTACATATGAATTTCATATTTTATCTCCTTATTTATAAGAATTAGGATTATTAATAATAATAAGCATCGTTGATATGTGGATAAGTGTTACGACAGCCAAAATTTACTTAAAAAATGAAAGTAAATAGAGGAAACGTTTACTTTTTAATGTGGATAAAAAGTTGATTTCTATCAAGGGGTAATCCACACTTTAAAAAGTTTTCCACTTAGTCCTTTAGCATATTTTTAATATCGTCTACAGCGCGCTTTATTTGAGGGTTGCCTTCTTGTAGTTGGGTATGTATCTTATCGCGCGCGTGTATTATAGTAGTGTGGTCGCGACCACCGAATAATTGGCCAATAGAAACAAGCGGAATAGCGAGCATATCGGTTATAAGATAGATAGCTATCATACGTGCTTCAGCGAGGTCTTTGGTCTTCTTTTTACCAATGATATCGGACTTATTTATTTTAAAATAGTTGCAAGTTGCGTTTATGATATCTTGGCTATCGATAACACCTTGTTTTTTAGTTGAGGTGTGGCTCATTGCTTCTTTTGCAATATCTAAAGTAGGGCAGGGAAGACCTTTTAGTTTTGCATAGAAAACAACTCTACTCAAATTACCTTCTAGTTCACGGATGTTAGAGTCGCATTTTTCAGCGATATAATAAACGACGTCGTCGTTAACCGTTATTTTTTCGAAGTCCATTTTTTTGCGGATAATAGCAATTCTCATATCTAGGTTGGGAGCGCCGATATCTGCAATAAGTCCTGCTTCAAAACGAGAAAGAAGACGGTCCTCTAAAGTTTCGATTTCTTTAGGAGGACGGTCGGAAGTAAGGACTATTTGTTTTCCGTTTAGATATAGGTCGTTAAAAATATGGAATATGGCTTCTTGTAGACCGGTACGTTTTTTGAGGAATTGTATATCGTCTATCATTAAAACGTCTACACTGCGGTATTTAGTACGGAAAGCCACCATCTTGTTGGAAGCAAGCGAGCTTACAAAGTCGTTTATAAGTTGCTCGGAGGTAGTATAAAGCACCTTCATTTCCGGCATATTATCGGCAATATAATTACCTATAGAATGCAAAAGGTGGGTTTTACCAAGACCTACTCCACCATATATAAATAGGGGATTGAATCCAAGATAGGTGGTATTGGAAACACCGGGGGATTGTGCAACGTTAAGAGCAGCGTTATATGCAAGATTATTGGATTCACCTATAACGAAATTATCAAAGGTATAACGAGAAACAAATTGTTGTTTTGTATCCATTTGGGGTTTTTCTTTGGTAATTTCGGAATATTGTTTTATTTCTTCGGCATAGATATCCTTTTCTTGCTCGATAATAACGGTTATATCGGTAATCATAGAGCCTACGCGAGTAAGAGCCTCGCAAATAGCCTCTTTATAATTCTTATTAACGGTAACTTTGTTATTCGAAGAAGGAGCAAGAAGAACAAGAGAATTGTCCTTAACACAAAGGGGCGTTAAGGAGTCTATCCAAACAGCATAAGAAACGGCGTTTATACCTTTTATTCCTATAATAGTGCTACAAGCTTCTTTCCATAAATTTTTAATATCTAACATAGTATAGATATTATAACATAAATAATATAATATTTCAAGGGAAAAGAAAGGTTTATAGTTTAACTCTATTACCCTCTTTTAATAGATAAGAATTACCACCTGAAGTAAGTGTTTTTACAAAAACTCCGTCCTCGAAAACTATGGCGCTATTGTTTTCTATCGCATAAGCAATAGGATAATTTTTTGCTACGTCGTCAAACTCGGGACGTTCGTTATAATGAGGACTCATAATTCCTTTCAAAATACCTAACCCTTTTTCTACTCCGTACTTAGAACCCTCTATAGAATCGGTATACATATTTTCAAACCAACATATAGCGCCTGCGGATAGACCGGCGATTATAACACCACGATTATAAGCATCTAAAAGCATATCTAAAAAGCCCGTTTTACGCCAAACGTCCAGCATAAAAATAGTGTTTCCGCCACCAACGTAAATAAGGTCGGCTTTTTCTAGCTTACCCTTTATTTTTTCCATAGGAATATCCTTTTTGGTAAGAAGAGCAAGGTCGGCTTTTATATCAAAATTCGAAGTATAGGTTTTACGAAAAGAATTGAAATATGGTAGGGAATCGTGAGAAGCAGTCCCGACAAATACCGAGACTGCTCTATTTTCTCCTGCACGTTCCTTTGCTAAAAAGGCAATTTGTTCGTCAATTTTTAAGGTTTCTTTAGAGCGGATTTCTCCACCACCTATACAAATTAAAGTTTTTTTCATAATTTATTTTTTGTCGGTGATTTCTACGAATACGTCGTCGTAGGTCATTAGAGTTGTACCACCTTCTACTATCTTGAAGCTTCTTCCAATATAGTTTTTAAGCTCTTCAGTAGGTAAAGATGCACTAAAAGCTATCTTTTCTTCGTCGGTTAAACCTTCACCTTCGTAATCGCGAATGATAGAACTCAAATAATATTCTCTTACACCGTTATGTTGTCCGCCACCATCGGCAGTAAAGTAAGGTTGCATCAAAACGAATACACTAATTTCTTTTATGGTTTTAGTAATATCTGGATGATAGAATGCGAGTAGTGCGCTTCCTTCATAGGTAACAAATTCAACGACTATACCGTTTGCGGCAAGGTCTTTCATACATTCAACGGATGCAAAACCGGTACTGATAGGTAACTTTTTACCACTCCATCTAACGGTAAGGTCGGTGTATCCTGCAAAATTATAAGTATCGCCGGAAGGAATAGCAATACCAAAGAAGGTATCTTCCATAGTTATTCTATCGGGAAGTTGGTTGGGATTCAATTGACCAACGGAAGCAAGCTCGGTTAGTAGGAAGGTACCACCGTTAAGCATTTGACCACCCATAGAGTGTGCTGCAAATCTTATTTCCTTGTCGCCAAAGTTATCGGGAAGAAGTCTCATAGCTCTAATATAATCTGCGGCAAAGTGCTCGGTAATAGTATACTCGGAAACGTCTTCGTCAAACGAGCGGTCGGGTTTTTGATAACGGATACCGGTAGGACCATCGGTAGCCCACATTTTTTCTTCTATAAAGTGATAGCTAAATTCCTCGGATGCAAATTTTTGATAGCTATACATACCTACGTTATAGCCTTTATCCATCCAAAATTGGAACATTTGAACGGGATACTCATAACCAAGCTCTTCGGCGGTAGCGTTGGTAGGGGGTGCCCAATACATTTCTTCCATAAAGTATCCTTCGTTAAGCATACCGTGTATATTTATGATAGTGGGTTTATTTGGGTCAACGATAGATGCGCCTTCGGGAGTAGTTGCATCAACCTTTATAATCATATTAGCTTCGTCGTCCCATCTGCACCAGAAAAGACCTTGATTTTTTAGTAGAGGATATTTTTCGTAATCGAACTTAACCTCTTCTGCATAGTCTATATATTCAAAATTATCGGGGTACAAACTTTCGTCTGCTACTCTAATCTTATCCCAAGCGAAATCTATAGTTTCTTCACTAGGGAAAAGCTTATTGATGGCAACGGCTCCGCCTAGTCCACAACAAACTGCGAGCAAAACGATAACAACGGTTAAAGCTAATCTTTTCATAATCCACTCCAAAACAAAGATATACTTTAGTATAGCACTAAAGTATAACGTAGTCAATACGGTATAAAAATAAATTTTGCTCTAAAAAGTGTATTCTATATATAATGGAATATGATTAAATTTGCTAATTTAGGTATCCTTAATTTGAATAAAAGATATCCAAAAAAACAAATAATAAAAAAAGCAAGCAAACAAATAAAAACATATAATGAAATAGTAAAAAACAGAAGAAAATATCTACGTGTAAAAAATAGGAAAAGTTAAAAAAATCGGCTATTGACTTAAATTGATACCTATATTATAATAAATTATAATGCGTACGTATGCGCGGAAAGAAAAAATACAATCGTGGAGGTTGAAATGGATAAATACGTAGAAATACTAAATTCTCTCACTCTTGAAGAAAAAGCTTCTTTGTGTTCCGGTAAGACTTTTTGGCTCACTAAAGAAATAGAAGACAAGGTTCCTTCCGTATGGATGAGCGATGGTCCTCACGGACTCCGTAAGGAAAAGGCATCAGCCGGTACCAATATTATGAGACCAGCTGAAACGGCAACCTGTTTTCCCACAGCTGTAACTACCGGCTCAAGCTGGGACGTAGAATTACTTGAAGAAGTTGGTAATGCTATTGCAGAAGAAGCAAAGTGTTTGGGTGTTACTACCGTATTAGGACCTGGAATAAATATGAAGAGAAGTCCTCTATGTGGTAGAAACTTCGAGTATATTGCAGAAGACCCATTCCTAGCAGGAAGACTTGGTGCAAGCTACGTTCACGGTGTACAAAAGAATGGTATTGGCGTTAGCGTAAAACACTTTTGTGCAAACAACCAAGAGCACGACCGTATGAGCATCGATACGATTGTTGATGAAAGAGCACTCCGCGAAATTTATCTTTCCGCATTTGAATATATCGTTAAAAAAGAACAACCCAAGACCATTATGAGTTCTTATAACCGCGTTAACGGAACTTATATGGCAGAAAACAAACGTTTACTTACCGACGTACTTCGTGGCGAATGGGGCTTTGAAGGAATGGTAGTATCCGATTGGGGTGGCATAAACGATAGAGTAGAGGGTGTTAAGGCAGGTAACGACCTCGAAATGCCCGGCAACGGTGGTATGAACGACCGTAAGATAGTCAAGGCTGTTAAGGCAGGCGAACTATCGATGGAAGACCTTGATAAAGTCGTACTTCGTCTTATCAAGTTTGCCATTGAAGCTAAACCCAACGAGAGCACGGGAGACATCGATTTTGCTAAACATCACGCTCTTGCTAGAAAGGCTGCCGCAAACGGTGCAGTTCTTCTAAAGAACGATGGCGGACTACCTCTAAGTGGTAACGAGAACATAGCAGTTATAGGTACTCTTGCAAAAGAACTTCGTTATCAAGGCGCAGGTTCAAGCCATATCAACTGTCCCAAGACGGTATCCTTTACCGATGCTCTTGACGAGGCAGGTAAGAAATATACTTATTCTGCTGGTTATTCTTTGAAGGGCGATGGATACAATGAAAAGCTTATCAACAAAGCTGTTGAAGCATCAAAAGGCAAGGATGCAGTTCTCGTATTCGTAGGACTAACCGCTGCTTATGAAAGTGAAGGCTTTGATAGAAGACATATGGAAATGCCTTCTAGCCACGTAACCCTTATCAACGAAATTTTGAAGGTAAACCAAAACGTAATAGTAATTATTTCCGGTGGTTCACCCGTTGTTATAGGTGATTGGGCGGATAAGGTTAAGAGTATTCTTAATATGTATCTTACCGGACAAGCAGGTGGAGAAGCAACTCTTGACCTAGTATATGGAGCAGTTAACCCCAGCGGTAAACTTGCAGAAACCTATCCCATCGCAAACGAAGACGCACTTTCTAGTGCATACTATCAAATGGGACCGCGCTCTGTTGAACACCGCGAATCTATTTATATTGGATATCGTTACTTTGATACCGCAGGTAAAGACGTACGTTATCCCTTCGGTTATGGCTTGAGCTATACGAACTTTGAATATAGTGATATTAAGCTTTCCGCTTCCGCAATTAACGAGGGCGAAGATTTAGTAGTATCATTCAAGATTAAGAACGTAGGCGAAAGAGATGGTGCAGAAGTAGCACAAGTTTATGTTTCGGCTCCCGAATCCAAGATTTACAAAGCCCAAAAAGAACTAAAAGGTTTCGCAAAGGTATTCTTGAAAGCAGGCGAAGAGAAGGAAGTAAATATTACTCTAGATTCTCGTGCATACGCATACTACAACGTTAATATTAACGATTGGCACGTAGAAAGCGGTGCATATAAGATTTTGGTAGGCGCTTCTTCAAGAGATATCAAGCTAGAAAGCGAAGTAAACGTAACCGGTGCTAAAGCCGACGTAGAAGTTCCCGATTATAGTGCAGTTGCTCCCGTATACTACAACCTAGCAACCGCAACCGAAGTAAAGGAAGAAGAGTTCCAAGCAGTATATGGTAAAGAACTCCCCGGCAATGCTCCTTTCGAAAAAGGCTCCTTTACTATCAACAACACTATTTCACAACTTCGTCCCAGCGCATTTGGTAACGGTATGTACCTATTGTTGACAAATGCAGCAAAACTTGTAGCTATTGGTGCCGAGAACCCCGAAATGATTACTCAATCCGTTAAAGACCTACCTCTCCGTGCTTTCTCCGGTTGGACCGGTGGCATCGTTTCTCCCTATACCGTAGAAGGTATCCTAGATTGCTGTAATGGTGTCAAAGGTGGGTTAGGGAAGATATTTAGAGGATTCCTTCCCAAAAACAGGTAAAAACGCGCTATTTTGGCGCTATTCATTGAAAAAGTAAAAAGCCGTTGGGGCGCAGTACTTAGTAGTACAGCAACCCCTCGGTTTTTTTCTTTTCCTTCGCCTAGCATCCAAACTAGCGCGTTTTTAAGAGGTCTAACATAGGTGAAGAGAAAAGATAAACTGAACGATAAGGATACTATGGCGAACAACTTCATAAAACAAAAGCCACTTTCGGTCGTTTACCTCGTAGTAAAGTCCCGTCAAGTGGCTTTTATTGTTTTACTCGTTCTTCATCCAAACTAGCGTGTTTTTAAGAGGCACCACATATACGTATTAGATAATACCGCGCTTTTAGCAAATGACTTCATAAAACAAAAACCCCTTTAGGGCGCAGTCGGTCCACTGCAGCAACCTTTAGGGGTTCTTCATTTATCTTGTCTAGCATCTAAATAAAAGTGTTTTTAAGAGGCAAGTTCCAATATAAGATACATTACACCGAATATTACGCATATACCAAGTATAACCACGAACATAGGAACCAAATTTTGCTTTACAGCTTGAAAATAGGTCCTTACTTGGTCTTTGAAGCTGTTTCCTATAGGAGAACCTGTTACGGGGTCTTTCGGCGCGTTTTGGGGCTTTTTAGAGCCTCGTATCGTTCCGCTCATATCAACGACGGTACTACCATCGTCAATATATACGATTTTCTCCTTTTTAGCTTTCTCTTTGTTTGCGTGCTTAGTCTTCTTTTTGCTCATTTTCTACTTCTTCCTCTACCTTTCCGTTATATTGCTCGTCTACTAGGTGGCAAGCGCAATAATGTCCGTCGTAGTTTTTAAAAGCGGGCGCTTCTTGGGCGCAACGTTCGGTTGCGTGGGGGCAACGGGTATGGAAACGACATCCGCTCGGAGGATTTACGGGAGAGGGGATATCGCCTTTTAGAACTATACGATTCATTTTGACGTCGGGGTTAGGATTGGGTATAGCGCTAAATAGTGCTTGGGTATAGGGGTGTAAAGGCTTGTCGAAGATATCCTTTTTGGTACCGAACTCTACCATAGCTCCCAAATACATAACGCCGATTTTGTCGCTTATAAACTTAACTACGCTTATATCGTGAGATATAAATAGATAGGTAAGATTTAGCTTCTTTTGTAGGTCGCGTAGAAGGTTGATAATTTGTGCTTGGATAGAAACGTCAAGTGCGCTAACGGGCTCGTCGCAAATAACGAGCTTGGGGTTAACGGATAGTGCTCTTGCAATACAAATTCTTTGACGTTGACCACCGCTGAATTCGTGGGGATAACGTTCGTAATAATAGTCGCGAAGACCACATTTTTCCATCAAATCCATAACGTAATCTTTTACTTGCTCTTTGGGTACGATATTGTGTACTCTAACGGGCTCGGAAAGGATGTCGCCTACGGTAGCTCTGGGGGGCAAAGAGGAATAGGGGTCTTGGAATATGATTTGCATATCGGTACGAAGATGCCTCATTTGCTTATTCTTATACTTTGTAATATCCTCTCCGTCGAAGATAATTTGACCGCCGGAGGGTTGATGGAGTTTAAGAATGGTTCTACCTAGAGTGGTTTTACCGCAACCAGATTCGCCAACTATACCGATAGTTTCGCCTGCGTTCAAGGTGAACGAAACGTTATCAACAGCAACAAGTTCTTTTAGGACTTTGCCCGTCATAGATTTCTTAACGGGGAAGCATTTGCGAAGATTTTTAACTTCCAAAATTATCTTTTTGGTGTTTTCTTCCTTGATTTCTTCTTCTTCTTCTACTATACTCTTTTCGTTTTCTAAAACGACGTTTTCCATATTCTCCATTTTAGTCCTCCTTATCGTACAAGTGGCAAGCTACGTAGTGGGTGGGGGAAACTTGCATCATACAAGGATAATCTCCCGAACATTTTGCGATGCACTTGTCGCAACGGTCCTTAAAGTAGCAATGGGTGGGCATATTTACGGGGTTAGGTACGTTACCGGGTATATTAAACAGGGTATCGCTCTTGGTATCCATACTTGGCTTTGATTTTTGTAGTCCCATAGTGTAGGGGTGCATAGGGTTATGGAATATTTCTTTAACGGTACCTTGTTCAATAACTCTACCTGCATACATAACGACGACGTAATCTGCCATTTCCGCTATGATACCGAGGTCGTGGGTAATTAGCATAATAGAACCGTTCATACGTTGTTTAAGGTCGCGTAGAAGGTCTAGGATTTGTGCTTGAATGGTAACGTCTAGAGCGGTGGTAGGTTCGTCTGCGATAATTAGTCTGGGGTCGCAAGCAAGAGCCATAGCTATCATAACACGTTGACGCATACCGCCTGATAGTTCGTGAGGATAGGCGTTGTATACACGGTCGGATTTATCTATACCAACGAGCTTTAGCATTTCTAGGGAGTGAGCTTTTGCCATTTCCTTAGTAGCGCCGGGGGTATGGATAAAGGTTACTTCGTCTAGCTGATTACCTATGGTAAATACAGGGTTAAGAGAGGTCATAGGTTCTTGGAATATCATAGCAATTTGTCTACCGCGGATTTTGTGAACCTCGTGGATGGGCATTTTTGCTATATCAAAGACCTTTTCTTCCATTTCGTAGGAAAGAACACCGTTTTCATTAACTGCTTGAACGGGAACCAAAACGGGTTTACCTTCTTGGTCTAGAACGAACTTGCCTTTCTTATCCTTCTTTTTCTTATAAATCACTTTACCGTTTTTGGTACGAACGTAAATGGGAATAGGGTTACCTTCTTCGTCGCGCTTAAAGTCGAGGGATTTAAAGCGAATGGAACCGCTAGCTATTTGACCGGTAGGGCCTTGTAGCAAACGCATAACGGACATAGAAGTAACACTCTTACCGCAACCCGACTCACCAACTATACCAACGGTAGAGTTTTGGGGGATATTGATAGAAACACCGTTAACAGCCTTTACGATACCTTGGTCGGTATAGAAATAGGTGTGAAGGTTATCTATTTCCAAGATGTTTTTATCATCCTTCATAACACCGAGATATTCGTGTTCGGCTTTTTTGCGGTTCTTTTCCTTTTCGAGTGCCATCATAGCCTTTTTGTTAGATTTGGCGATGGCGCGAACTTCTTTACCGGAAAGATAGTGTCCGTCGTTTTTCTTTTGTAGTTTTTTCTTGACGATTTCCACTATTTCATCGGTGGTAGTCTTAATTTTTTCGGTAATATTTTTTATATCAATAGCCATATCCGTTATCTCCTTGCTTTGGGGTCGAGTGCGTCGCGTAGACCGTCGCCGATAAAGTTAAAGCCAAGAACAGCAATGATGATGCAAATTCCGGGCGGGCCCCAAACGTTAAAGTAGTTTTGTAGAACGTTAAGGTCGTTAGCGGAGTTAATCATAGTACCCCAAGCTGCGAATTCGGCAGTAGCACCAAGACCTAAGAATGATAGTGATGCTTCGTACAAAATCATACTACCAAGGCTCAAAGTCATATTAACGATAAGTTGGGGCATAACGTTGGGGATAAGGTGCTTGAATATCTTTCTTATGGTGGAGTAACCCATAGCTTCTGCCGCAACCATATATTCTTGCTCACGGAGAGAAAGTATTTGACCACGAACGAGACGAGCAACACCGGGCCAGCTAATTAGGGATAGGAAGCCCATCAGGTAGTAAATGCGGAATTGTGAAGCTATGCCCATACTTTCTAGTAGCGTTCCCACAACGAGTAGGATAGGGAAGCCGGGTAGACACATGAGAATATCGCACAGTCTCATTATGATATTATCTACTGCACCGCCAAAGTAACCTGCAATACCGCCAAATATAATACCTAATATGGTAATAATAAATACGGTAATAAAGCTTATAGCGAGCGATACTTTACCGCCTTCCATCAAACGAGCGAGGTTATCCCAACCTTGACCGTCGGTACCGAGGGGGTGTTCAAGGGAGGGCTTAGCAAAAGCGTTGGGTTGCTTGATGGTTTCGATAACTTGATAGAATACTTGGGTTTTACCATTTTCGTCTACAAATTCTATTTCGGTAGTAGCGTATTCCACACGATTTGAGTAATCGATTTCGTTACTTTCCCATTTTGTGTAACAAACCGGTCCTAAGAAACAGAATAGGAATAGTGATACTAGCATAACCAAACCAACGATAGAAAGCTTAGAGCGGAAGAATCTTCTCATAACCATTCTACCGGGGGACATCAAACGAACGTTTCTCTCGATGCTATCGTCTGCTTCTTTTTTACCATTTTGGTTTTCTTCCACTTGCTCGGTGGGAAGAATTTGGTTTTCTTCTACGGTAATATTTTCTTTATTTTCCATATTTTCCATAATTCTCCTCCTTAGTCTGTGAGTTTAACGCGCGGGTCTACGACGGCGTACATCAAGTCGGCAAGCAAAACACCCATAACGCTTAGTAGGGCAAGGAACATATTGTAACCCATTATAAAGGGGATATCGCCTGCGTCCATAGCTTGGAAAGCAAGGTTACCAATACCGGGAAGGTCGAATATTTGCTCGGTAATGATAGCACCGCTGAACAAGCTGGGGAGTAATCCTGCAAGAGAGGTAACTAGGGGAATAAGAGTGTTACGGAAGGCGTGCTTATATATAACCTTTCTTTCGCTCAAACCCTTTGCTCTTGCGGTACGGATATAGTCGGAGTTCATAACCTCCAACATTTCCGTTCTGGTCATTCTCATTCTTCCACCGATAGAAAGTATAACTACCGTTAGTACGGGTACGAACATATGCCAAGCATAGTCCATCAACTTTGCAAAACCGGTTAGGTCCTTTGTTGCGTCGGTAAGACCGGAGTTGGGGAACCAACCGAGCTTCATTGCAAACAAGTCTTTTAGCACTTGTCCAAAGAAGAAGGATGGTAGTGATATACCTATCATAACGAGTACGGTAACTACGTAGTCGCGAATGGAATATTGGTGCGTGGCGGCGGTTATACCAAGAGGTATGGCTATCATAAACTCGAATATGGTAGCTAGTAGGGCAACCGCAAAGCTTATACCCATACTGTCCTTGATAACGTCAATAACGGGGATACCATATTTAAACGAGGTACCAAAGTCGAATTGAACGAGTTTGGTTAGCCAGCTCCAATAGCCTTTTAGCACGCCGAGGAAGGTGTCGTCGGTAAGACCGTACATAGCTTTCATATTGTCTATGGTAGCCTGGTCGATGGTTGCACCACCTTGGTTCATTTCGGCTATTTTCTTTTCGATAAAGTCTACGGGCATAAGTCTTATCAATACGTAAATGATAAGAGAAACACCGAGTAGAATAAGTACCGTTAGACCAAGTCTTTTGAGAATGTATTTTATCATAGTTCTTTGTTCCTATTTCGGTGTGCCGGGTGGAGCCGACACACCACGTATTTTTTGATTAGTTGTTTGTTGCGTTAGTTGTTATTGTGTTTATGAGTTATTATTTATCAACGTTATCAATATCTACGATAACGTCTTCTTCCACGTAGATTTCCTCTTCCAGAATGATATATTGTCCATCTTCGTCTAGGAGTACCTCTTCGTCGAATTCTAGGTCGCCCATATCTTCCTTCTTATCCAGCTTTAGCATCTTGCGAACGGAAGAAATGGTAAGCTTCTTGGTTGCAAACAGCACGCCGATTGCAATAATCCAAGCACCGAAGAAGCAAGCTATAATTATGCCTGCTACAGCACCGCCGGGAAGACCGCCTGCGCCATTAGAAGCACTAGCTTCGTCGGTAAGCTTAATTTCCCAAAGCTTATCTAGGGGAGAGGTGTAGGGGTTGATGGTTTCGGGTAGAGAGGATGCGTCTATTACCTCAGCATTGTAAGCGTAAAGAACCTTTCTTTGGTAAACGGGAAGCTCTATAGCAAGGTCGAGAACGTAACCCATAGCAACCTTATAATAATCACTTCTATCCTTTCTATTATCGGTTCCACGAGCATCGTCGATAACTTCGGAAAGCTTGTTGAGGATATCCTTTTCGGTATCGTATCCGTCTTGGTTGAGAATTTCGTTATATCCCCAAGCAAGAACGCTGGTTGCGGTGGAATTCTTGTGGTAAACCTGATACATATCGGGGTCTATAGTGGTTCCCCAAGCCGCCGCCCAAACTGCTAGAGCACCGGTTGAAAGCTTGGTTAGTGCTTGCGTATCGGCAACTACTTCGACGTTCCAGCCACATTCGTTAAGAATGGTTGCTGCTTTTTGGAAGGTAGCGTAGGTGGGGTGGTCGGTTAGAGAGGAACCTGCGATAGTGAATTTCAACTTGAGTTGGCTATCGCCTTCGGTAACGTTTGCAGCTGTCATACATTGCTGGATAGCTTGTTTTGCGGCTTCGTCGCCTAGATAACCGGAAGCGTAGGTTCTACCATTATCTTGGTCGAGAACGTTACCTTGTTTGGGATATGCCCAAGAAACGGTACTCATAGGCCAATAGATGTTCTTAGCGGTACCGGTGGAGTAGTAGTTGATTGCAAGCGAAGTATCCATTGCGTACATTATTGCTTTACGCAAATTGATGTTTTTAACTTTACCTGCGTTAATACCGATATAACCATAACCAAGTTGGTCGGTAGAGGTGGATTCGATACCCTTTTCTTTTAGAGAATTTATCTTGGTAATGTTATTGGGGGTAAATTGAGGGGTTACAAAGTGAACTGCGCCGGTTTCCAATACGTTAAGAGCGTTGGTTGCACTAACTACTTGGTAACGAACCTTTTCAATATTGGGTTGTCCCATCATAAAACCGTTGTTTCTCTTGAAATAAACAACGTTATCACGATAGAAAGCATTACCTTCGGGGTTAGAATTATTGTTAGCATCGGTTGCTACGTATGCGCCCGCGCCCATAGGTACCCTTATATTCTTTTGTGATTGGATAACGTTGGTGTGGAAAGAAAAGCTTGCGTAATCAACGCCGTAGTTATGGTTTGCAATATCAACGGAGTGAGGGGTATCGCCATAGTTTGCAGCGGAGTAGTAGTGTTGAGGAGCAACGCTGAATGCAAAGTTCCAAATTGCTTTGGGGTCAACGCCATTGATGGTAATGCGAAGAACGTCGTATTCGTCCTTGTTTAGAGGAGTACCATCTTTTTCATTATGCTCGTGAGCTACTTGATAGGTGTTATCGTTAATGGTAACTTGGGTTTCATCGGTGTGGTGTCCAACGGAAACGATACCGCTAATGCTGGGAACGAGTAGTTGGTCGCCGGTAATTTTTTCAAGAAGTATAACTTGCTTTGCTTGTGCGGTATATTCTGCGCTAAGAGTGTTACCGGTACCCCAATAAAGAAGAATTTCGTCAAGACCGGTGGTGGTCTTAGCATTGTAAACGTAGTTGATAGCGGACTCTTTATCTTTAACAACGTCGGTGGAGTATTGACGGGTAACCTTTTCGATTTGGTCGTACTTGGGCTTATTGGTAACGGGGTCTTTTACGTATTCAACGTTAACAAAACCTTCCGCGTACATAAAAGAGGTAATTTCGTCAAATTCACCCGTTGATTTATAGGGTTCTTCGGTGAAAGATTCTTTTGCGGACTCATAATCTCTACCTAGCTCTTCTTTGAACTCGGATAGGGTACGTTCGTAGTCTGCAAGAAGGTTAGCGTTGGTTACTTCCGAGGGGTCGTTGGAAATAGCCTCGATATAACCGCTAGACAAGGAGTGGTCGTTGATAGCTTCTCTCATTTGAGCATCGCTTGCTTCATAGGTACCGCTGGGAAGTTGACCTACTTGACGGAATAGGTTTATCAACTCCCTGATACGGTTGTTTGCGCGAGCCTGTGCTTGCTCTGCGATAACCTCGTCGGTGTCGCTATCGTCGCTACCTTGAGTTTGGGTTCTATAGTCGGCAAGACCTACTATATCGGTAGAGTACATAGTGCTAGAACCTGCGTAAACGGGGTCTAGATAAACGTATATATTGAATAGAACGTCTTCGATAGTTAGGGGATGTCCGTCGCTAAATTGAATACCGTTTTTGATAACGAAAGTATAGGTTGTTTTATCGGTATTCGAATCGTAGGCATAAGCCATATCTTTAACTGCGACAGCTTCGTCGTCGCCAAAAGCAACGGTTGCTTCTTCGTTAACGTAACCGGTAGTAAGCATTCCTATTTGGGTCATAGATACTATGGTTGCGTCGGGGGCGGTTGTAGAATAGAAGGGGTTAAACAAACCGTCTAGAGCATCCGTCATAATAACTAGAGCATCCGTGGAGCTGGTGGAGTTACAAGCTACGAGGGGAAGAACGAGCCCAGCAAGCATTGCAACTACCATTAGAATAGAAAATAATTTCCTCTTCATCTAGTTAGATACCTCCATATTATTTTCGTTTGAATATTCCTGGGCTTAAGCTACCGGAGTAATGGTAACGTTGCCTGCGGGGTCGGTGGTAAAGGTGAATAGTTCGCTAACGCTCTTCTTAACAACGCCGGGGGTGTTGTTATATTTATCATAGATACCGTTTACGAATACCTTTTCATCGGGTTCGGTAAATGCTACGCTCAATCCCGAAGTGGTGATATTAGAGCTACTATTATTTTCATAAACCGAAAGGTTGATATTATATTTACCTTCAATAAGGTTTTTATATTTTTGTGAAACGGAAATAGTATCGAGCATATCGAACATATAACCTTTTGCACTATTTAGGAGCAGTTTAGCGTTAGAAAGGGTTACGCTTTGTAGTTGAGCACCATTTTCTATCTTACCTGCGAAAATACCATAGTAAGAGGGGTTTCCGTTAGAGTTATCCAAACCGCCGATAGTAAACGAAACGTTAGTAAAGGTTAGGTCTTTAATGAGGGCGGTAGAGCCTACGATACCGAATAAACCGTAGCTTAGCTTGGTGTTATCGGAGTATTGTAGGGCGGAAATATTACTAAAGGTGTGGTTATTTCCGTAAATCTTACCATTAAAGGTGTTCGATGAGAAAGTAGCGGGCCATATTGCACCTTCAAAGTCCAGGTCGGCTTGGATGTCGTAAATAGCGGAACTGCTTGCGTTATTTATGAATGAAGAAGCGTTATGGATTTTGTACCAAGTTCCTTTCTTGTAGGTTACGTAAACGTTAATACTTTTGGTTATAAAGTCGTTTAATATCTCGTCAAAGTAGGATTCACCTTGCAAAGTCTCGGTAATTTTTTCGCTCATATCGGAAGAGGAAAAAGCCTCTTCAAAGGTCCAATCGTCAAACTTGGGATATTGGTTGTAGCGGAGAGCACCGGTACTTTCGTTCCAAACGGGAAGCTCTAACTTTTCCGCAACCACGCTAGTGGTGGGTGCTTGGGGGAAAGAACCATCTTCGTTTTGCTTATAGAAATTGAACGTAGTAAAAGGTATCCATCTTGCGCTAAGAACGAGAACGGGCTTTTCTGCCTCTTTTGCTTTAGAAGCTTCAAAGACGAAAGAGTCGCCAAAGTTCCATTTTTGAGAGGTAATGGTATAGGAACCGTCCGCATTAACGTTGGTTACGTACCAGCCTGCAAAGAAATGGTTGGTGCGAGATACCGTTTGAGCTGTGCCACGAACGTCTTCGTTGGCAGGGTCAATGGGAACTATGCTCTTTTTACCGCCACCAAGAGACTTTGCGTTAACCAAATTGAAAACGTCGACCAACGTAACGTCGGGGGTTTCTAGGAAAACGCCACCGTTAATGTTGTATTTAACACTAACGGTATTTCCGTCTTTGTTTAGTTGCTTATAAGGGGTATCCCATTGGTTACAGGATACAACCGTAAGAGCAACTATCATACAAAGAGCAATTACTATTGTAACTAAAACTTTCTTATTCATTATCTTCATCCTTTTCGGAAAGAGTTTCCGTTTCGGTTATTTCTTGATTGATTTGTTCTTGGGAGTTATCTACTTCTACGTATTCGTCGGTGTCGGGATTGTATACGACAACTCTTCTAACTACCTTCTTAACTAACTTTCTAACAACCTTTTGGTTTGCACCGGGGATTAGGGGTTTAACGGTTGCTTTCTTCTTGTGGAAGGTGGGGAGCTTGAGCTTGCCGGTAAAGTATAGATAGAGAACGATAGCAATTGCGCCTAGAATGCCAACCGAACCGAATACTATAGAAAGTATTAGTGCGGGAAGGTTGATGCCCTCTTCTACGGGTTTTTCTTCGGGAAGCTCGTCGCTACCGCCGCCGGCAAGGTTCTCTAGAGTCTTTAGTCTTAGCTCGGCATCGGTTAACTTTTGATAGTTTGTAACCAAAGCGCGTTGCTCGTAGGAAGCAATCTTATCATAAGCTTCTCTTGCCTTTTGGACTGCTAGCTTATCGGTTAATTGAATGGTTTCGGGTAGCTCTGCAATGACCTTTATAGCTTCAAGAGTGATATCGTCTGCAGCGGCTGCGCCAAGAATTTGCAAGCTGAAGTAGTGGTTCATTATGAACGAGTCGTAGTTTTGACCGTTTACAGGGCGAACTAGGAATACGTTCTTATCAACCTTACCAACGTAATCTACAAAGTTTGCACCATAGTAGAAGTTGGAGTATACGGGGATACCGTTCATACTATCCCACATATTCCACATATAGTACTTAACGATACCAAGACCGTCCCAGCCATAGTTTTCTGCATCTTCGTCTTGCATAGGAGCGTTTTCACCGCTGGTAGCGTAAACAACGTCGAATTCTTCTTCAAGAACGGGAGCATCGTAGCTTTGCATTGTTACTAGTGCCAAGCTATCGCATTCGTAGAATGCTTTGTGTCCTATAGAAGCAACGGTATAGGGGAGAGTTACGTTTACTACACCCGAACCCATAAACGCCATAGCACCAATTCTTACGGTGTTATCAGCAAGGGTTACGTTATGGTTGCTTATACCTGCGAAGGTGATTAGCTCGTAACCGTTAGGAACTATTCTATAGATAGAACCATCTATAACTTTTACGGTGTCGCTTAGGTCGTAGGTATAACTTGTTTCTTCGTATTGAACGCCATTGAATTCGGTGCTTACGATAGTGCTAAATTGACCTTGAACGTTGCAGTTAGCAAAGGGGTTATCGCCGATTTCTTTGATAGAAGTACCAAGCTTCAAGGTGAACGCACCCATAGTTTCCTTGAGGAAGGCGTGAGTGCCTATCCTTTCTGCTGAGGTAAGGTCTGCTTCGTTGATAGCGGTATATGCAAATGCATAATCGCCGATATTCTTAATCTTTTCTTCACCATTGATAGTGGTGAGGGCTTTTGCATAACTGAAAGCACCTTCGCCGAGGGTGTTAATATTTGCACCAAAGGTTACTTGGATAAGGCTTTCGTTTTCGATAAATGCGAATTCGTCGACGTTTATAGCACTTTCAAGATTTGCTTCGGTAAGTTTTGCTTGAGCGAATGCTTCGGAGCCGATATTTACAACCTTATTGAGGTTAATGGTGTGTAGCGCGGTACAAGAAGCGAATGCTCTATTATTAACGTTTTGAACGTTGTCGCCGAGGGTAACGGTTTCAAGACTCTCGTTGAAAGCGAAGGCATCGGAACCAATGGTATTTGCATTGATAGAGATATTTACAAGCTTGTTGGAGTAAATACGATATCTATAATTACCATCAACGTCTTGAGGAATGGTAGAGCTTACAACCTCTTGTGCGGGGTCGTAATAGATAAGAGAAAGAACTACAGCGCTAAAAGCTTCGGAGCCGATATGGCTTGCCTTGCTCAAATCGATAGAGGTAAGGCTTTCGGTATTGTAGAATGCTTGATTACCGATATATACGTTGTTACCGAGGGTGATAGAGGTAATCTTGGTTGCACCATAGAATGCACCGTTTCCGAGGGTAACGTCGTCGCCTATGGTTAGAGAGGTGAGTGCGCTTAGTAGGTTGTAGTAGTAAACCGTACGTTCGGTATGGTCTTTTTCAAGAGCGGAAATAGTATAGTTTTCTGCAAGTTGCCAATCAAGTTTGAATGCGTTAGCACCTACTTTTACGTTGTCGCCTATAACGACGGTAGCAAGTTTTCTACATTCTTCGAATGCGCCTTCGCCTATTTCCATACCATTGGGAATGGTTACGGAAGTAACGTTGGTACCATAGTATGCGTATGCGCCAATCTTATTTACGTTTGTAAAGGAGTGGGTATCGGTAATAGCGGTTCTCATAAAGGCATAGTCGCCTATTTGAGAAAGGGTACCAAGCTCTATAACTTCTAGGTTTTCGCATCCTCTAAACGCGTTATCCATAACCTTAGTTACGCTAGGTGCGCGGAAAGCGGTTACTCTGGTATTGCCGGATAGGGCGGCGGGACCAATGGTGGTAACGGTAGACTCACTAACGACTATTTCACCTGCATAAGCGGGAGTAACGAAAGTGAGAACGCTACCATCAGCATTTAGCATATAGGGCTTACCGGATACGGGATAGAAGTTTTGGTTTCCTTGTTGAACGGTTACCGAGGTGATAGCGGTATTATAGAAAGCGTATTCGCCTATAACCGCAACGTCTTTACCTATGGTAATGCTTTCAAGAGAGGTACATTCGTTAAATAGACCGGTGGGGATAACTGCGGTGTTAACGGAAACGGTCTTTAGAGAGGAGCATCCGCTAAATGCGAATTGACCAAGCTTAATCTTTTCGGCATTGATGGTTAGGGTTTCGAGGGCGGTGTTGCCTGCGAAAGCGTATTGACCAACCGATTGAGTATGCTCGGAAAGGGTTACCTTCTTAAGATGTGTGTTGTAAGCAAATGCGTTGTCTGCAACAGCGATGGTCTTGTCGAAATCCAAAGTGCCGGTTATATCGCAGAATGCAAATGCGTTTTGGTTAATGAACTTAACGTGCTTTATGCCATTGATAGTGGTAAGAGAGGAACATCCGTAGAATGCACCATAGCTTATCGTAGTTAGGGTAGAAGGTAGGGTTATCTTCTTTAGAGCGGTTAGGTTAGCGAATGCGTATGCGCTTATGGTTTCTACGCCTTCGGGAATAACTACTTCGGTAATGGTGTTATCGCCCAAGAACCATTGTTTGGTAAGTTCGGGGTCTTCGGTGGGGTCGTAACGGTCGTCTTCGGTTTTCTCAACGTAATCGAAGTTGGAGAATGCGAAGGTACCGATTTCGGTTATTGCAAGCGAAGAGGGGATAACAACCGAGCCACCTAGACCATAGTAGTTGGTAAGGGTGGGACCGCTAGTGATATAGGGGTCTTTAACGGTTATGGAAATATTCTTCGAGTAGTAAGTTGATTCGTTATCCTTTAGAACTTTAACCGAAATGGAAGCAAAGCCTTCTGCTTTAGCGGTAATGATGCCCGTAGAGGATACGTCGACGATATTAGTGTTGGAAGACTTGAATTCAACGGTAGTTCTATCGGGGAAGAATGCAACCAAATCGTATTTTAGAGTTACCGATTCGGAGGGATATAAAGATAGGTTCAAATTGTTCCTGTTAGGGAAGCTTCTATCATCGCCCGTTTGACCTATGTCGCGTTCGGTAGAGTCAATTTTATAATATGCTTTATTAGTGTGGTAACCGGTAACTTCAAACTTGTGAACTACGGGTTCGTCGAAACGACGATAGCCCTCTTCGCTAGGAGCGAGAACGTGAACGTGAACGGAAAATTCCTTCTTAACACCATTGATATCAACGTATTGTGCAGAGATAAGGGTGTCGCCGGGGGCATAAGCGATTAGCTTGTTGGTGCCGGGAACAACTTCTGCAACGGAGGGGTCGGAGGTGTAGTGGCTAAAGTTAATTAGCTCGAACCACTCGGTTGAGGGGAATACCAAAGGCTCTAGGCTATAGGTTTCGTTGGGAGAGATGGTGATAACCGATTCTTTAAAATAGCAATCAATATAGTCGTTGGGAACAGCTATTTCGTAGGTTGCGTTATTGAGGGCATAGTCGTATAGAGATACGGTAAAGATAGGAGTGGTTAGTATCTTGGAAGCTTGTTCTTTACCATAAATCTTATAGATATTGTCGTAAGCGTTCTTGATGGTATCCAAATGCTCGGTCAACTCGTAGGTGATATAGGAAGTGTTGTTGAACGAGGAATATATGGGAGTCATATAATGCTCGAATCCGTTAAGAGCTAGTGTGCCCGACGCGTCCGCGGTTATGGTACCGATAAGAGCAGCCATTGAATAGTGGTTGTCGTATACTGCTATTTTTGCGTATAAACGATTTTTCTTTTCGGTATTATCGTATTCGGTATAGAACTCAACGTCTTCTACTACGGGAGCTTGGAAGTCTATCATTAGAGGGAAGGTGAAGGTATTGTTAAGGTTGGTGTTAACGCCACCGTCGCCATAGTCCAGTCTACCGTTAAGAGTTACGGTATAGGTGCTGTTGTTGGGTAGATTATAATCGGAGGGAGTAAAGCCTATCTTAACTTGTGCGGGATAGATAGGACCACCATCGCCATAGGATTTACGGATATCCTTTTCGGTCTTGGAGAATACTACTTCGCCGGTTGCGTCGTCGGTGATAGTAACATCGACTTCTCTTGCGTTACGAAGCATACCCATCCAAGCATAGCTTAGTTTATTGATGGTACCCTCGGTGTTGGAAAGGGAGATATATTTTCTATCCGCGCTAATCATAGTGCTACCGGGCTTTTGTTCAAAGTAGTAGGTGCCGAGGAAGCTTACGTAGTCAGCGTAAACACCGCCAACGGGACGGCTTGCATATGCGTCGGGTAGAGTTTTATCTAGTAGGTCGATGCTATCGTCTAGTTCATCTTTATTGGTTGCAAAGTAATCTAGGTCGAACAAAGGAGCAACGGTCCAGTCGCCGTAGAAAGCAAGATAGGGGAAGCCTATATCGGTTGCACCTTCTAGACCTTTTAGGGTAACGAAGCCTTCAACGTACATACCGTTTCTAAAGCTTTCGTCAAGGTACTTTTTGTTTTCGTCGGTTAGGGTGATAGTCATCGTAACGGTTGCGGTTTTACCTGCTTCGATGCTAACCTTTGCACCGTTAAGAGTGCCACCGGTTACGTGATTTATAGCTACGTTTGCACCCTCTAGGATATAACCGTCTTCGGTAACGGTCGTTTCGCCTTGGTTGGTCTTGGTTTCGCTAACGCCTTCGGTCATAACGATAGCGGATAGGTCGTAAGAAAGAGAAGTGGTGCCAAAGTTATAAACGTCGAAAGAGAACTCGTAAACACCCTTTTTTAGAGGGTCGTCGCCAAGCTCTATTTTGGACTTATCCATAAGCTCGCTGTTCTTGTAGGTGTAGATAACTGCTTTGGTGGAAGCTGCGTCTACGACGTTAGCAAGACCTGCACCTTGTTTACGTACGGAGTAGGGTAGTCCGTTGGTGTTGTAAACAACGTCGGCAGTCGACATTAGTAGGCGGTTAACCATAGCGGCTACTTGAACGTCGTCGCCGGAAATAGCGCTAAAGTTTTCTTTAACGTATTGACGGATAAGTGCGGTAAGACCGCTTACGTTTGGGGTAGCCATAGAGGTGCCGGAAATTTCGTCGTAATCTTGTCCGGGAACAGAGCTTAGAATGTTACCACCGTGTGCGGTAAGTTCGGGCTTGATTTCTAGGTCGGGAGAGGGGCCCCAAGAGCTAAAGTCGCTCATAAAGGGACCGCTTGCTTGCGAGCGGGAAATGGTAATGGTACCGCTACTCTTGGAAGCAAGGAGTTCACCTTCGTCTTGGGAAATGGAGCAAACTGCGATAGTGGTATCGCCAACGTTCATACGGATATCACCGGAAACGTTGTTATAAATGATAGCGCCCAAAGCCCCTTGAGTTTGAGCAACGTTTGCTTTTTCTTCGAAGGTGTTGGAGCCACGAGCGATAAGGGCTACCTTACCCTTTATGTCAATGCCGGTATAATCTGCGGTTCTACCAACGCCGGGGATGGTAACGTATTCAACGGTTTTTTCATCTTCGCCTTCTCCCAAGATATCGTCAACGAAGCTCTTTTCTTCCGCAACGCGGTTGGTGGATTCTACGAAATAGATAATTTGTCCTTCGTAAAGAATGTAGGAAGTCTTTGCACCGTTGATAGAGGCAATAGATAGTGCGCCTTTATAGGTAGAGGGAGAAGAAACGGTAGCGGAGTCGGGGTTAGAAGTTAGTCCCAAGTTACCGTTCTTTTCGGAGTTATAGGTGGAGTTAAAAGAGTTGGATGCGGCAACAACCATATTGATACCGCGAGCGCGAATTTTATCGTATACACCGCTAACTGCTTCTTTATCGGTTTCACGACTGAAGCCACAGCTGGTACCGATACTCATATTGATGATATCAACGTCGATAATAACGCAGTCTTCTAGAGCGCGGATAATCCAAGAAGCTCTTGCTTGAGCGTCAACGTCGCTGAATATTTTCATAATAGCAAGTTGTGCTTCGGGAGCAACGCCGGTGATAACGTCGTCTTTACCGGCGATAACGCCTGCAACGTGGGTACCGTGGTTGGAGTACAAGGGATATACGTCGGAGTCTCCGTCAGCATAGTCGAACGCATAGGGAACCTTTTCGCTAATATAAACGTCGTTTGCGGTAAGGCCCGATTGCATAGTGCTTGCAACCGTTCCGTTAATAACGCTTGCAACGTCGTCGATAGTCATACCTAGTTTTGCGCGGTCTGCGGTAAAGTTGGCAGTCGAGAATGCGGTATGGTAGTAGTCAAGACCGGTATCTAGAACTGCAACGACGGTACCTTCGCCTTGATAGGGGAAGTCGGAACTATTGAAGATACCGGTATCGTATACGTTAACAGTGTTGTTAACGAGCACGTTTTTGTAAGCTTCGGTTTCGTAAACTTCGCTAACGATAACGTTTGCGCGGTCGCCGACGATATTGCATACGTCGTAGAAATCTTTTGCTTTTATAACAATTTCTTTACCACTCAAAAGGGTGTAGTAGTCAACCCCTTTATCGTAGGAAATTCCCTTTTTGGTAAGGTCGTTAAGAATAGCGGAGTTGGTGGTATCGATGTTACGACGAATTGCGCTGGCTTCTTCGGTAGCAAAGTACTCTTGTAGGGTTAGGTCGCTTTCCGCATTGTCGTAGCTATCGAGTATGTTTTTATCGCTAGTGGAAAGGATAACCGAGATATAATCGCTATCTTTAACGGTGGTGGGGAGTTGTTGGATAACGTTATTATCAAAGTAATCTTCAAGGTTTACGTTCTTGAATTCTTTGTCGAAAACTTTGATATATGGGGTTGCACTAGAAAGGTCTTCGTTGTTAGACAAATCTTCTGCTTGAGGGTTGCAAGCGCAAGTAAACGCCATCAAAGCAACCATAAGCACGGTTAGTGCGGTTAAGAGATAGGGTGAAATTCTTTTTGTTTTACTACTACTCATAGGACTTCCTTATGTTTTTTGGCTTTCGCCTAATTTATTGCACGAAAATGCACCATACTAAAGTATAGTTGGTACAATAATACCACAAACGCGTGTTTTTCGCAAGTTAAGTATAAATATTTAAATAATAAAAATTAAATAACGCGAGTAAATTTTTAGTAAACTCTATAAATTGTAAAAAATAGAGAATATTTGCGCATTATACCAAAATAATTGCTTTTTCTTTGTGCAAGTGGTAAAATTAACTCCGTATAACAAAAAGTGTTTTTGATTGCAATATAATGCGTTAAAAACAAAGGAGATAACTCAATGAGAAAAAAGATGGTTATAGCTATACTTCTCGTTCTCGTGTTGTTAGTAACGGGATTGACGGTAGCTTGTAACGACAAATGCACCGAGCACGCCGATGCCGACGGAGACCTTGTTTGCGACAACTGTGGCGAAACGATGTCCAACGACGACAACGACGATGGTTCCAACAACAATGCTCAAACCGCAACCTATACCATTAACGTTAAAAACGTAGCAGGTGCCGGACTAAAAGACCTAACCGCATACGTTCGCGACGCTTCAACCGGTTCGATGGTAGAATGGATGGCAACCGATGCTAATGGTCAAGCAACCAAAGCGATTGTTCCCGGCAATTACTATATCGAAGTAAGCCCCGCTAACCTTCCCGATGGTTACGTACTAGAAGACAAGTACTATTTTAATGCGGACAAAGTTGCAAATATCGTTTTGCAAACAGAAGTAGTGGAAGGCGCACACGCTAATTACAAAGTAGGTAGCGTTATGAAAGACTTTACCGTTAACACTACCGACGGAAACGTATTCAAGCTAAGCGAAGCTCTAAAGACCCACGATGCAGTTCTTCTAAACTTCTTCTACACCACCTGTAATCCTTGTATAACCGAGTTCCCATACCTTGACCAAGCAGCGGGAATGTACGAAGATATCGCGGTTATATCCGTTGATACCAATGGTGATTCATTTAGCGACGTACAAATATTCCAAAACACCTATGGTATAGAAAATATCCAAATGGGCGTTCATACCGTCGACCTTTATGGGGCTTTCTCTAGCACGGGCTATCCCACTTCCGTAATGATTGATAAGTATGGTGTAATTTGCTTAATCGAAATCGGTTCCTTGCCTTATCTATATCCTTGGACTCAAATGTTCGAGTATTTTAGCGCAGACGATTATCAACAAAAACTATTTAGCTCTATCGACGAGCTAACCCCCAGAGAGGTTCCCAACGTAAGCCAACCTTCCAGCACAGAGGTAGCAACCGTTATGAGCGGTAATGGTCTTGGTAACGTAACCTACTATCCCGAAACCGAAAGTGCAGATGCCGAGTACTACTGGCCCTTCGTTCTTTCCGAGAAAGAAGGAGCTCAATGTATGGCAACCTCTAACGCCTATAGATATAGTAGCGTAAGTGCTATGCACGTTGACGTAACTTTACAACAAAACCAAGCACTTGCTCTTGATTATATTTGCTCAACGGAACGTGGTGGCGACTACTTCTACGTTCTAGTTGAAGGAGAGGTTATCTACACCATTTCCGGCGCAGACGAAAACCCCACCTGGAAAACCCTTTATCCCTACGTTGCAACCCAAGACGGAACCTATAAAGTAAGCTTTGTTTACAACAAGGACCTCGACACCGACGATGGTGATGATACCGTTTATATCAAGAACCTTTCCGTTGTAAACAAAGATGCAATAGACGTTGAAACTTATATTCCAAGAAACGCTGTTTCGACACCCATTAACTTGAATACGGAATACCAAAACCACGTAGAAGCAGTATTTAACGAACAAGATGGATACTATCACGTAGGTAATGCAAACGGACCTCTTCTACTTGCAAACTTGATGAACTACGTTCTAGACGACAAGAGTACCGGAAGAACCTCTCTTTACCTATATGCCCTCGAAAAAGGTTTCGAAATAGATGGCGTTGATTACTATCCCACTTTTGAAAATTATTGCTCTTATTCCTCCAACTCCGAAATCGGCGGATATTGCACCGTTAACGCAGAGCTAAAAGGGCTACTCGACAAGATGACCGTTTACTATCCCGGTGGTGTTCGTGATGCAACCGAAAAGGGTTGGCTACGTTTCTGCAAGTATTATGATGCATACGGAACCAGCAAACAACTAGAAGACCCCATCGCAGGTCTTGCTCCCTTTAGCGCATATGAAACTATCGTTAACGACGAGGTTGGCTTAAACGAATATCCAAACTCCGTAACTTATAAAACTATTATAATGCCTCGTGGTAAAATCTTTGGATTTACTCCCGAACAAAGTGGTGTATATCGTATCCTATCTAATGGTACCTCGGAACTAGATGGTTGGATTCTTGATGAAGAAACCTTTTATTCCAAGAATCCTCTTTACACTGCCGACCACTATGAAAGATTTACTGATACCAACAACGACCAAGTTTATACACAAATCGAATATGGTTCGAACAACGTATGTATGGTATATTACTTTGAAGCAGGCAAAGAATACTTTATTGATATTGCTTACTATGATACTACCGAAACCGGTACCGTAAACTTCAAGGTAGAATATCTAGGCGAAACCTACACTATGTTTAGATATGCTTCTCCCGCACCTTTCACCTTCTATATCGACCCAACCACGGGCGAACCTCCCAAGAAGATTGACCCCGCAACCGGTATGGAAGTTGACGACTACATCACCGTAGCAGGCGGAGCTATTCCCGTTCTCAAGGACGATGGATACTACTACGTAGGCGATTCCAAGATATACGTTGATTTCTCTCTACCCGTTATCACCGGTTTTATGCAAAAAGCAATTCTATCGCACGATTATTACGATGAAGATGCAGACAAAAACGTTCACGTTGCAGGTATTTTGGAGCTTGGCGGATTTAATTTCGGAAAGGACGAAGAAGACAATATCGTTCCCGGTGGTATTGACTATAGCGACCGCATCCAATGGTACGCAGAAAATGCTATGATAAGCTCCGACGGTGAATACGGTTCCGAAGCCAGTCTTGCAGCAGGTTGCGTTCCCGTTAACGAAGAACTAGCCGGTATACTACAAAAACTTGTCGACAAATATTCCTTTAGCGGGATAGAAAACTCTTGGACCAAGCTTTGCTACTATTTCGAGTATTTAGGCGCTGAACAAGGGGAATAAGATACCCAAAACTAAAAAATAAACGATAGGGGCGCTATAAAAAGCGCCCTTAAAGTAGGAGTGTAAAATGAAAAAATACCTAAAAATAGCTAGCGTAATTTTGTGTGTGCTCGTTCTAGTTATAGCTATGGTTGCTTGTAACGAAAAGTGCACTGAACACGTTGATAACGATAGTGATAAACTTTGCGACGTTTGTGGCGAAAGTATGCCCGAAACACCTGCACAATGCACTCACGTTGATAAAAACCTAGACGAAAAGTGCGACGTTTGTGGTGAAGACCAACCTTTAAACGATGGTAAGCATACCTACTCGGTATTCGTTTCTAATGGTATCGGTGGCGGTTATGCCGACGTTATCGTAGAGTTCCATAAAGATGGACAAAGAGTTACAATGCAACCCACCGATGTAAACGGTTACGTTTATACTAGACTTGCTCTTGATAAATACGACGTTGTTCTTGTGGATACTCTTTCTCGTAAACTAAGCTTTGGCGAAGGCGAGCTAGAGGTAACTCCCACCAAGAAAAACCTAGTAGTAGAAGCAAGTGTTATAATTGCCTCTAACGAAAAGGTTGGCTTAATGGAATGTGATTTCATAGAAGTAAAGGAAGCTCCTTTTGTAAAGGGAGAGGGCTCTTTTGTAATGAGTTCAACCACTACTACCATTACTCCTATAGTATGGGTAGCAGAAAAAACCGGTATATATAGTATCACTTTCGAGTCAAACTTTGGCGTTTATCTTACCTACAACGGAGGTCCTTTGCAATTATACGAACAAAATTTAGCTAATGAAGAGGATATCGTTGCCGATAATCAAATAAAGATGACCATTAGGGCTATGAACCTTCCTCATGGTGAAAGCGAAGCTACCCCTTACGTTTTCGGTGTTAAATCTAAGGTTAGCGCAGGGAATGGTATTCTTAAGATTAAGAAAATAGCGGAAGCTCCCATCTCTCTGGAAGAGCTACCTTGGAACTACTATCCCGCAAATATCCCCGGCGACCTCAACCTTCCCGAAGAACTTGCTGAAAGCGACCTTAGCTACTTTAACCTCACCCAAGCTCACGAGTTGGTTTATAACGAAACCGACGGATTATATCACCTCGGTAACAAAGATGGTAAAGTAGTATATATCCAACTTAAGCATACTCCCACAACTATGCCCTCGGCAACCGGCGACGAGCCCAAAGATTATTTTACTCTCGAAGCCCTTGCAAATAACGGACACTTTGGCGTATACATCTTTGACGAAGATGGTAATTTCGTAGAAAAGAACAGCTACCAAGAACACATTTTCGCTTGCTTAGAAAAAGCCCATGAGACCGCAGGTATCTATTACCTAACCAGTGGAATGATTAAAGGTATCCAAGAATATGGTACCGTCAACAAATGGTGGGACTTTGATACCGAGAGACACATATTCGGCGAAAAGGCAGGGGTTAGCGTACTAGAAGAGTATGCTTGGATGTTCTGCTTATGTACTATTGATTAATACCAAGAATAAATAGAAGAAAGCCCCAAAGCCGAGTCCCTACAAGGGATTCGGCAACTAAATAAATCCTAAACGGATTTGTGATATTCGTCTAACGACGAGTTATATTGCCTAACGACAGTTATATTTGCCTAACGGCAAGTTGTGGATTTATTTAATATAACTTTGGCGTTAGCCAAAATATAACGCAAGATTTGTCTTGCATATCACTTTTAGCCACAAGGCTAAAAATAAAACTAAATTATTTTAATCTTTTGTGGATAAGAAAAGCCCACCATATTTCGCCTTAAAGCGAAGTATAGTGGGCTACACTTTTGTATTAAATTAAAAATCCCTTATAGGGTATCCATAAAGGACTTTTTTTCAAAAAGGGAAAAAAGAGTAAACCAAATAGGTAAATTTTGGGCTTTTTTATGGTATTGCCTTGACAAGTTGGCTTTTTATATTATAATAAATTTATATTCGTAACATATATGTAGGAGTAATAATATGAAAAAATCAAGAATATTAACGTTGGTTTTGACTATCGCTCTCGTTGCTGTTATGGCAATATCATTGTTTGCTTGTAACGACAAATGCACCGAGCACATAGACGAAGACAATGATTTCAAATGTGATAACTGCGGAGAAAAAATCTCTAACGATAATAACGTCGGAGATACAACCACCGACGATGGTAAAGAGGAATACACCTTTATTCTTAGAGATACCGACCTAAACCCTGTTGAAGGCGCATCCGTAATGGTTAACGTTAACGGAACCAATGACGAGGTTAAGACCACCGATGCAAACGGAACCGTAGTGTTTAGAGTACGTAAGGGAGCAATGCTGGTTATGGTAGAAGTATTGGAAGTTCCCGAAGAATACGATATCGACCAAACTATATTCCGTTTTGAAGAAGGTAAGCTTTTAACTTCTAACGCAGCGGTTAAAAAGGACATTTATCAAATCAAAGTAGTTGACCAAAATGGTGATGCAGTAGAAGGCGTACAAGTTCAACTTTGCTTTGGCGAAACTTGTATGGCAACCAAGCCTTTCACCGACGTAAATGGTCAAGCATCATATGCAATATCCGGCTATAGTGTAGAAAACGCATACGTATCCATAAATGCAACACCCAATGGATATGCACTCAAAGATGGCGAAAAGCTAAATCTTCCGGGCTCTACCGACTACACTCACTACGACGATTTCGATAGCGATAAGACTATTACGATAGAAATAGTTAAGCTCAATATGGCCACCGTTACAGTCGGTGGCTTTTTTTCGAACTTTAGCGATATAGAAGTTAAAGTATACGATGCAGAAACCGATGCTCTTGTAACCACTGTTGTAACGGGCGCAGATGGTAAAGCAACTTTTCCCATTTATAAGGAGATTTCCTACAAAGTAGGAAACGATACCATCTACAATTACTATCTAATAGCAAAGCACGTAGAAAACGACCCTCGATACGTTTGGGGATATAGAGAAGAAGGCGTACAAGACTTAACGAGCAACAATATGCTCATAAATTTTACCTTCCTCAACAAAGTTAATTATACCGTTAACGTTGATAGAACTAATCAAACTCTTTCCGTAGAAGGAATAAGAGTTGTTTTCTATAACCGCCTTTTTGAAGAAGTTGCATCTGCAGAAACTGATGCAACCGGTGTTGCTTCTTTATCTATGATACCCTATGACGTATATTTCGTTAAAACCGAAAACGTTGGAGAAGCTGCATCTCCGCTTTATAAAATAGAGAAAAACGGCGTTACCAATCACAATATATTAATTAACGATAACTTGGTTCTTGGTAGTGAACAAGCTCCCATCGATTTGGTTTATGGATTCAATTCCCTTCCCTCTCTTAACGTAAACGAAAAGATTTATTGCAAGGTGGTTAATCCTCAAGGTGCAACCTTAGTTATAGATGGTGCTGACGTTATTGTTGTTGACGAAGAAGAAAACCAATATCAACTAGATGATGGTGAAGTAAAGGTAGGGCTAGGAGCAAGCGACCAAATACTTTTAATCGAGGCTCGCGAGAACCTCGGTTACTGGGGCGCAAGCGTTGAACTAAAGGGAATAAGCGGAGCGAACGAGCTAATTAAGGAAACCGAAATTGACGGAGAAGTATCCGTAAACCTAGTAAATGGTAAATATTATTACACCTTTGAAGCAGACGACTCTACCGCAACCTTAACCCTTTCTTCTTCTAACGACGTTAGCTTCGAAATAGAAGGTGTTGCAACGAACAAGGCGGTTATTGCAAAGGGCGACACCATTAATTTTGCAGTAATAGGGGAAGGTCAAGCAACCTTCAATATTAGCTATGCTCCCGCATACTACGATTACGTTGTAAACATAACTAAAGAAATCATTGGTCTTGAAAACGACCTTACCGCATCCGGTATTGAAGTAGACCTCATTTATGACGGAAACATTGTTGCAAGCGCTATTAGCGAAAATGGTATCGTAACCTTTAAAAATATCCAAGAGTATCCTATTCACTTGATTAAAGCAGATATTAAGAACCTACCCGCAAATTATATTAAATTCTACGAAAATGCAGATGGTTCATATTTTGCAATGCAAGATTATGATACAGATGGATTAGAGGGCGCAGATAAGTGGCAATACGAAACCTATTATGCTCTTAGCCTATCAAGAGTTGGCTCGCAAGAATTACCTTATCTTTGGGCAAGCGAAGGACAAAGCAATGCTCCTGCTTATGCTGTATCCATTTCCGAAAGTGGCGAAGCATATATTGAAGCTACTTGGTCAAGCAGAAACCTAACCGAACAAGCACCCGCATTCTACTACGTATTCGTAGCCGGCAATTATAACCTTGCTTGCTATAACTACAACCTAGATAACTATAACTTTACCAATCCTAGAGCTGTAAGCGAATACGATGCAACCAAGAATGCAAGCGTATTACAAGTATCCTTGGACGTTAGACTTTGCATAAAGATTACCGCTCCTCAAGGCGACGTTAAGCTTAGATGGGGAACCGAGGTTTTGGACCTTACCTCCGGTGATGCAGTTGCAACCGGAACAAGCGATAACCCCTTTGCTTTGGTATTCTCTCAAACCATAAATACTCCCGACTTTATAGAAGGAACTTCTATCGACAACCCCGGAGTAAGCGAATATTATTACACTTATACTGTACTAGAAGCAATGTCAATACAAGTTATTAACATTGATGCAACCATTACTGTATTTGTAGACGACGTTTATACCGAGCTTGTTGACGACGTATTTGCAGTAGAAGCAGGGGAGGTCGTAACCATTAGAGTTTCTACAGCAAAAGAATATGGCGATGAAAATATACTTGATGGCGTAAGCTTTGCTGTAAAAGGAATTTAACAAACGATAAGCAAAAAAGAAAAGCACTCGCAAAGGGTGTATTTCATAGGGATTTTGAAAAATAAATCAAAATCAATAGGAATACACTATTTCGGGTGAATCAAGAATGTAGAACTTGGAAGTAAAATCCAAGTTCTTTTTCTATGCACAAATATCTTTTAAGCAGAAAAACAAAACGTATCAAAATAAATCTATAATTCTATTGATACAGGCGCCATAATTGCTTGACAATACTTTCAATATGTGTTATAGTTATTGTGTCAAAATAGAAACATAACCCTATTGATTTATTGAGGAGATTATATGATAGACTTTTCAAAATACGAAAAAACTAACACATATTATGGTGGAACAGAACGTAAATTTGGCGTAAATGTTGACGGCTTTGAATATATGATTAAATTTCAAAAGCAAACAAATTTCGGTGTGAAACGTCTTAATCACATCTCTGAGTACGTCGGCTCGCATATTTTTGAGTTGCTTGGCTTTGAAACGCAAGACACCTATCTTGGATTATACAATGGTGAGCAAGTTGTGGCGTGCAAAAATTTTATTAACGGCGAAACGCAATTCGTACCCTTTAACGATGTTGGTGAAAGTTCGCTTGAACAAGACAAGGAAACCTATCAATATTCCTATCAAGATATAATGCAAATGCTTCGAGATAATGTAAAACTTACAAACGTTCAAGAAACAATAAATATGTTTTGGGATATTTATGTTGTGGACGCATTAATTGGTAACTTTGATAGACACGGTGGGAATTGGGGATTCTTAAAAAAGAACAACAAATATACACTTGCCCCCGTTTTTGACAATGGCTCATCACTTTATTCTCAGCTTGTAGATGATGATATGATGAAACAAATTATGCAGTCGGAAGAAATGACAAACGAAAGGATTTATAAATTCCCCACGTCGCAAGTCCAATTAAACGGCAAAAAGAGTTCTTATTTTGAAGTAATCAATTCATTAGAGTTTAAGGAATGTAATGAAGCGGTTATAAAAATATGCGAAAGATATTCGCAAGAAAAAATCGACGAATTGATTGACGAAACCCCGTTTTTAACCGATACTCATAAAGAATTTTACAAATATATATTAAGACAAAGATTTGAAAAAATATTGCTCCCCGCTTACAAGAAATTAATGGAGAAATAAAATGAGAAAGTTAACCACAATGGGCTTTATCTGCCTTGAAGACGATTATAAGTTCATTTACAAAATTGCTAAAATTGAATATGAAGAATGGGAAGACGGTGCATTTAACTATATATTCCGTCCATTTTATAACGTTATTGATATGTTGCCTGACCACTTATTTCAGGGCATTCCCGGACTTGATTTGAGTTTGAAAAGAGCCGTATATGAACGTAAGAATATAGTTCCCACTTTTATTGCGGAAAGAACGCCAAGTGAACATCGTGAAGATTTGTGGGCGTTGATGGAAGAAAGCGGTATGCAAGCATTGAACCGCTTAGAATGGCTCATTAAAACAAACAAGAGATATTCAGGCGATAGATTTTTCGTTATGCCTTTTGACGGTAAAGATGCTGTTAGTTATAAAGAGCGCTCTATGTACGATTTGGTAAAAAGGTCGGATAGTCTAAATAAAAAATTGCTTGAAATTATTTGCTTTGGCGATTATCTTTATGCTGATGATATCATAATAGACGACAAATCTCGCCTTTACTATTACAGACTTTTAATGCCGATGTATATCCGTGAATTTGAGCGCAAAAAAAAGCTTAGAATGCGCGGAATAGAAAAAGCGAAAGAACAAAACGTTTATAAAGGTCGTGGACAAATAAAAATTGACCCATTACTCTTTGATAGAGTTGCTAATGATTATTTGCACGGAAAAATATCCGCAGACCAAGCGTCTAGGATATTAAAAATAAGTAGAGCAACATTTTTTAGAAGATTAAGGGAAAGAAAATAAGTAAATATGACCCGTATTGTCATATTTAGTGTGATAGAATAGAAGAAAAAAGGAGAAAAATAAAAATGAGTGACTTTAGTGCTACATTGGAAGCGTTTAAGGACATTAAAGAAATAAAAGATTTGTAAAATAAAAAAGACCTTAAAATCAAGGTCAAAAGTTTTTCCGAAGTAGTTTACTTTTGGATTTTTTTATGCGACAATAGCCACAACCGAAAGGGAAAATCGGAGAATATATTTTTATTTTTAGCAAAGAAAAATGACTGATACATTATTTTGTACCAGTCATTTAACATTTTAAATAAAATAATCTGCAAGTTTCAATTAGGTCACCCAAAGAGTGCTTTTTTCTTTTGGGAAAGACCTTTATTTTGATAGTGCTTCTTGAACGTATCCTTCAAGCTCGGCATAACCGGAAATAGACTTTTTAACGTTGTGGGTGATAACACCGTTTTCGTCAAGTATTACCGTCATAGGATAGGTTCCCTTACCGCCTAGCTTCTTATAGAAATAGTCGCTTTGGTTGGCTACAGCATCGTCGAAAGCGGTTAGCATTTTGGTGTTGGGATAATGCTCGTCGATATATGGTGCGGTAGTTTCTTCATCAAACGCCGCGTGGATAATCAGCACGGTAACGTCGTCGGCATAAGCGTTGGCTAGTTGGTTAAAGTAGGGTAGCTCCGCAACGCAAGGGCCACAAGTCGTGTACCAAAAGTTTATTACAACCACTTTACCGCGTAGATTTTCAACGTTGGTTTTACCACTATCATATACGTTGCGTAGGTCGTAAGTGGGGCACATAAAACCTACTTGGTTGCCCGTGGGAATAAATTCGTTAGAGGGGTTGTCGTCGTTATCTTCCTCAAAATCGGTAGGAACTTTATCTATCGCGTTATAATAGACAAGTGCACCGGTGAGAAGGGCTATCATAAGAACTGCTACTACTATTTCTAATATGAGCTTTTGGGTTTTAGTCATTGCTTTCTACCCCCTTTTCCTCGCTTGCAATAGCGTTACTTGCTATAGACGTATCAATTTCGTTTGCGTGTATCTTTATCTTTCCACCTTTCCAAGAAATCGCTTTGGTGGGGCAGACGGGGATACACTCACCGCAACTTATACATTCGCGGTCGCCTACGTGCTTGATATCCATTTTACAATGGGAAACACACTTTCCGCAGTCAATACAAGTTTTCTTATCGTAGGTTATACCAATTAGACTTACCTTGTTAAATAGGCTGTATAGCGCGCCTAGAGGACATATAAAACGACAGAAGAAACGATAGGTAAATATCGAGGTTATTGCTACCACGACAAGCACTACGAACTTCCAAGTGAATAGTCCGCCTAGCATAGTGAGAAGGTCGGTGTTGTTGGGGTGCGATAGCAGTCCTATCGCTCCACCTAACGTTCCTGCGGGACAAACGTATTTGCAGAATGCGGGGATGATGCTTCCTTGCATTGCAAACATAAGAGGAAGAATAATTACGAATACCAATAGGAAAACGTATTTTAAGCCCGAAAATGCACGGGTAACTCTACCTTTGCCTACTTTAGGGGACTTGATTTTGTAGAGTAAATCTTGTATAAGTCCAAAGGGGCATAGGAAACCGCATATCCATCTACCGAATAGGAAGCCGAATAGTATTATTATTCCTACCATAAAATAGGGAGCGGTCTTGTCAGAAGCTATAAGTGCGTTTTGCAAAGCACCCAAAGGACAGCTAAGAGCGGCACCGGGACAAGAATAACAATTTAGTCCGGGCGTGCACATATTCTTAAGAGGTCCTTGATATATAGTACCCGTTGCAAAGCCCTTAATGTTTGCGTTAAAGAGAAGCATAGAGTACACTTGTATAAGCCTTCTTCTAGAGGGCAAATACCTTTCTATTTTGCTATATAACTTTTTGAAAAATTCTTTTGCCTTCATAATATTAACCTAGCCCTATACATTCTGTACATATACGAATTGCTTTATCTAGCACGTCGGTCATTCCACCGTTAACAATGCCTAGCACGATGAGAACGACTGCTATAACGAGTATAGCGCCTCTACAAGCCCAAAGGGTAACGTTTTCGTATTTACCCATTGCCGATTTAATTTTATTAACAAGGTTAAACAAGCTGTCGATTTGGGGGAGAAGACCGCTTTTGCCATTTCCGTCAAGAGCTTCCTTGTTTTGTTTGATTATGCTCTTTAATAATTCTAGTTCGCGTTTTTTGGAGAGCTTGTTCACTATGCTCACGGCATAGCTAACGCCAATTGAAATTAGTGCCGAAGGGAATACTGCGAGTGCCAAATCTTTAACCGATTGGTTGACTGTCTCGCCCTCGTAGCTAGCAGGATTTAGGGTGAAAACAAGTATGATAACGAGTGCGATTATCCATATTAAAGTTGAACCCAAAGTTGCGCCTAAACGGAAGTAGCGCTCCCTAACAACAGCTTTTTTGGTACCCAAATCAACTAAATCGAGATTTACTTTTTGCGATAGCGTATCGAGAGCTTTGTCGTTTTCTACTTTGATAGTTTTGCTTTCAAGAGGGAATATAAAATGCAAAACAAAACCTATTACGGCAAGGCAGGGTAGCATAATTACGGGTACTGCAATAGCCCTAAAGTGGCTAGATATAGCTTCTACCGTAAAGGGTGAAAAGTCGCTGGAGTTATACACGTCAACGACGTTCACGATAAACAAGATACCAACGGTAATAGCAAGAGCAATGAGTAGAACAGCATAAACTATATGCGCTATCTCTACCGCCTTTCTCTTGTCTATTGGTTTGGCAAAGGTGATTTTCTTCATACTTTTTCTCCAAAAATCGCATTATACGACTTTTAATTATACTATATAAAAGCACATTAGTCAATTGTATATTTTGCGTGCGCGTGAGCCTAAAAAAGGGAGCGATTGCTCCCTTTATTTACTATTTGCTTTCTAACTTTTTCTTGGCGTTGTCTAGTACCTTTTGGTAAGGCATCAACATACCCTTGTTAACCATATCGCCCGCCTTTGCCATCAGCTTTTTGTTAGACATCATAGCACCGACTAGATACATAGCAATCATTCTACCACGCTTCTTTTGTGGGAAATCGTATTGACCGTGTGCCTTGTAGAACTTGTGGTCGGCGCGCATCATTCCTTGCATTTGCCAAATAAGGTCGCGGAAGATTTTCATACCGCCGATGCCGAGGAAATTTTGCGGAGGAACGTAACTATTTTTCAAAGCATAATCAATATTCTTTGCAAGGTTTTCTATTTCGCGGTTGGGGTCGAATTCATCGGTAGCAACACCGGCTAGATAGTTACCGCCTACGTTGGCTCTACCTTCAATGATAACTTTTAGGTTTTCTTCCTTGGATAGATTACCACTTATAATATATCCCATAGGCATTCCCATAGTTACCGTGCGGTGTCCGTTGCAAAATTGTCTATCGTCGTATAGTTTGAAGCTAGCTCCCATAGAGTGGTCCTTGATAGTAAAAGCAAAAACTATGCTTTCGGCAGTTTGAATTTCGCCACGCAAGAATTCGTCAAAGTTATCCTTGTATATACATTTACCACTAGTAGCACATCTAAAGCAGCCCAAGCAACCGCCCTTGAAGGGGTATTCACGTACGTTTATAACACGGGTTTTACGAGGTGATTTTTGAGCGAATAAAGTTATCATATCCTTTAACTGCTCGTCGTTTTCTTCGCAGTTAGTCAAGATTACAATATCGCCATTATCACTTGTTTGGGTGTCCTCGCTCAAAACAACAGGAACCTTTTTGGGTTCTTCGTAAGAGAACGTGTTGCGCTCGTATATATCGTTTTCCACTTGATAAAGAAGGTGGTTAAAAAAGTCCAGAGCCTCTTTTTGTCCCTTTTTGGTGGTAAGGTCGTCCATATCGGCGGAAAGACCTTTAACGTACTTTAAGCCGAGGTCTAGTGCATTGTCTTCTATATAGCGGTGAGCAGTCCAATCGTAAAAGTGTTTGGAAGTGCTAATTTGGGTGGCGAACTTACCATTTAAATCCACGCCACTTTCCTTAACGAGCTCTATAAAGCGGTGTAGTTGATAGGGAGCGATAAAAGTGTATACGGGATAGGAAAATATTATAAGGTCGGTGCTTTTTAGTTTTTCAAGAGCTTCGCTCATATCTTTTTCGAGGGCTTTGATTTTGGCACCTACGTTTAGTACCTCGAAGGTTATTTCGGGAAAATAGAGCTCCAAATATTTGCTCGTTTGCAAAGAGATGCTATTATTTCCTTTGGGGCTACCGTTTACTATAAGTACGTTTTTTACTTTATTCATAATTTCACCTACTTTTATTTAATAAAACCATTATAGCATAAAAAATCCATCTTGAAACAATATATTTAATATGTTATGATGATTACGTAGAATAAATATAAGGAGAAATACTATGTCTAACAAAGCAAAAAGCGGTCTTGGTGCAAAAACTTGGATAGTAATATGGGTGGCAGGTCTTGCCGGTCAGCTTGCTTGGAACATCGAAAACCAATGGTTCAACACCTTCGTTTATGGTAGAATAGGAGCGGTTCCGTGGATTATCACCGCAATGGTTGCTATTTCCGCAATAGTAACAACCTTCTCCACCTTTCTTTCGGGAACTTGGAGCGATAGAATGGGTAAGCGTAAGCCATTTATTGTTTGGGGATATATTTTGTGGGGTATATTTACCATATTGTTTGGAGTAATAGATTTCTTTGCCGACGGAATATTCGCAGGTAACGTCGTTGCTCTTGGCGTAATGGTTATAGTTGCCGATGCTCTGATGTCATTCTTCGGTTCGCTTGGCAACGATGCTGGCTTCAATCCTCACCTTACCGATATCACCACTCCCGAAAATCGCGGTCCTCTGGGCGCAGTTATAGCGGTTCAGCCCGTTATAGCAACCATCGTAGGTACTTTGATAGGCGGTATCATAATAGATGCAGTAGGATATTTTGCATTCTTCCTAATTATGGGTGCGTTTGTTATCCTAGTCGGTCTATATTGTATGTGGGCGGTTAAAGATAGTCCTATGCTTACACCCAGCGTGGACGAAAAGGGCTTTTGGCATCAATTCGCCCAAGCCTTCAACTTTAAGCTTCTTTGGAAGAACAAACTTTTGCTTATAGTTCTTTGCATATTTGCAATGTTCTTCATAAGCTTTAATATCTATTTCCCCTATATGACTATTTACTTTATCCACTCTCTTGGATACGATACGGGACTTGCCGGAGTTTGGCTTGGCGTTGGTTTAGTAATAGCAATACCCTTTACTCTTATAGCGGGCAAGTTTATAAACAAGCAAAAGTTTATTCCCGTACTAATAGTGGCGCTACTTATGAACGTTGTTGGTCTTGGCATTATATCGGTTACCGGAGCGCTAAGTGGAACGGGTGGCGCAATGACAGCGGTAGTAATACTTGGTACTATCTTCGTTGGCGGTGGATATATGTGCATATATCAAGCACTAATGATTTGGTGTAAGAATCTATATCCCGAATCACAACGCGGACAACTAGAGGGCGTAAGATTGGTATTTTACGTATTGGTACCTATGATATCCGGTCCCGTTATCGCCGAACCTATAGTCGAAAATCTAGGAATATATATTGAACAAATGGAACAAAACGGAGCAATACAACCGGGATATACCCCCTCGTGGCATTTGTTCTTGATAGCTGCTTGCGTAGCACTCCTAACGTTGATACCGATTATGGGTGCGTGGTACTATCAAAAGAAGCATCCCGAAACCCTATACGTAAGCTCTACACCGAGCGAAGAAAGGATAGAGGGATAATTATTTATTAAAACAAAAAGGGCTCTTTAAGCCGAGTCCCTACAAGGGATTCGGCAACTAAATAAATCCTTACGGATTTGTGATATTCGTCTAATGACGAGTGAGATTGCTTTACGGCAGTTATATTCGCCTTACGGCGAGTTAAGGATTTATTTAATATAACTTTGGCGATAGCCAAAATAAAACTGCTTACGCAGTTGGCGTTCGCTTCGCTCGTCTAAACTGTTTACTGCGTAAACAATATCACTTTTAGCCACAAGGCTAAAAATAAAACTAAATCATCTTAATCTTTTGTGGATAAGAAAAGCCCACCATGTTTCGCCTTAAAGCGAAGTATAGTGGGCTACACTTTTGTATTAAATTAAAAATCCCTTATAGGGTATCCATAAAAGAGCCCTTTTTAATTTAAACTTCCTAAGTTAATAATTTGAATTGAAGACTTTTTCTTTTTAGCATATAAAAAAGATTGATATGCTCCACCATATCGTTGTGATACGAATGAAATTAAGAGGTCGGCTTTATCTATCATATATTTATTTCGAGCTAAAATGGCATATTTTGGAAAGACGTTTTCAATTGGAGGGTACAAAATTTCATCATAATAATTTGTTGAAACTAGTTCTTGAGCTATTCTTAAAAAATTGTTGTCAAGATAGGGAACGACCAGATATCTTTTAATATGAGGAAATTCTTCTTTAAGCTCTTTTAGTAATTCTGCACACAAATTATCAAAGGCACCCATACCCCCGCAGTAAAAAGTTTTAACGTTTAAATTGATAAAGTTTCTTAGATGTGTACGGACTTCTTTTTTTAGTTTTTCTGTTATTCTAGTGTCGCGATGACCTATAAAAGTCAATATCATAAGCAAACTCCTACTATCGTGGAATTCCACGATAGTAGGATATAACAAGTCGAGCATTTTGTCAATATCGTGGAATTCCACGAGAAAAATAATTTGAAGTGGGTAATACTAATCGTGGAAAATCATAAAGGAGTTCCACGATTAGTAATATGAGTTTAAACGATGCAATAGTTAAAAGAATTGAAGAAATATGCAAGGAAAAGGATATTAGTATTTGCGATGCTTGTTTAAAGGGCGGAATGTCTCCCTCAAGTATTTATGACCTAATAAAAGGAAGAACTCAATGCTCCAAAGTTATCACGGTTAAACGCTTTTGTGAAGGTGCTGGCATTACTCTTGCGGAGTTCTTTCAAAGGGATTATTTTAATGATTTTGAGGAATAGGATTTATTTGTTTGTTTATCTGGTTTAAGATTTTAGCATAGGATTTTCCTATTATATAGAACGCGCGCGATGGCAAATAATTTCTATAAAATCAACCGAAAAAGGCGATTTTTTTGCACAAAAGTCAAGAAATTATTTTTAAAAAAAGTATTGACTATTGATTTTCTAATTGCTATAATGTATCTAGACGAGATTGGGAATTCTCCCAAAAAAGTTTTAAGGAATTTTTATTCGTCTTTACGTAATACCCTGTGAAGGACGAAATTTAAAGAGCAATCGTAACAATTTAGAGTTAAAGAAGAGTTTGTTTTTTGTTGCAAATTTTTAACTCCCACACCCTTATCAATTTAATATTTAAACGGGCAGTTTCTGCTCGGTTTTTGTCGACTAGTATATATACGTGCTAATATTTGGCGCGTTAGGTATGTCTTTATTTGTTTTGTTAAGACAAGGGAAAGTTTTTAATCGTTTTAAAGGAGGTGCATAAATGCAAGAAGCAACCAGAAAATCAGTTGATTTTATAATGGCAAAAATCAAAGAAAGAAAAAATATTACCAATAAAATATGCGAAGCCTCTTGGGAAGACGAGAACTACGATTTGAAGGTAAGGCTAGACCTCGAAAAAAACGAACTTGAATTTCTAGTTTACTATCATATAAAAATCGCAAGGAACAATTTACTCGATGCAGTACTAGCAGTAGCTTACTTGAACAACCTAATCAGGGATAGCTGGAGAAAAAATATAGTTTACGTTTGCGATATAGATAAAAGAAAGGTAGGCGTTAAAAGAAAAATCTTTATAGAACCATCGCTAACAAGCACGGTATCACTAAAACACCAAATATTCACCTTAAAACGAGCCTGCGAATCTTTTGAAAAGGATTTGGCAACCTTGCTGGAAACGGGAAACGTTAATAGTTTCAAAAGAAACACTTACTATTATTCCGGCGACACCCGTAATAGCGACGAGGGATTGCGCATAAGACACGCACAAAAGGCTTGTGAAAAATTCGGTTTGTTTGTAACTTCCCATCACGGATTAACCGCATATAAGTGGAAGCTTAAAGGTAAGACACCCGAATCGGGTAGGACCATACCGATGTTTTTAAAAGGTGATATGGAGGGCGAATTGATAGCACTAACACACCTTTTACCTTGTGGGTTCGAGCTAGAAAGAGGGGCTGACGTTATGATGGCTATCGCCCATCTAAACAACAAAATGGAGTACGGATTATTTAACGTAGACTTCTATAAAGGGCAGGTTACTTACCGCATAATAGTAGACTCGGACAAAGCAACTTTCTCAGCCGGAAGATACGAAGAAATCTTTGACTCGGTAACCCAAACATTATCAAAATATTACCCAATACTCGTTGATTATATCAAAGGCAATATCAACGAAAGAAAATTTATGGATGAAATGGAGGCTAACTAAAAACAACGCAAGTTATTTTAACCATGAAGCAACCCAATCGCAAAAACATAACTACGAAACTAAAGGAAGGATTATAAAGATGATGCACGAAGTATTTAAAAATTATCAACAATATTACACGATGGTATTTTCTACGACCTTGATGTCCAACGCTCACTCTATTGCTTATCAAGAAGATATGAAGAAAATAATATCTTTTATCGGCAATGCATATAAGAGTGATAAGTCTTTCGTAGAATTTGCCAAGGCCACCATTTTTAGCGACAAAATGATGGGAATCAACTATCTAGAAGACCGTCGTACCGTCAACGCGATGAACGTTGAAGTGCTAAACTACGACGAACTCAACGATGAACAATATATTATGGATATGAAGTGCGACGCTATTAGTGAATTGCACTCTATGGCAACTAAATGTGAAGGAATGCTTAATGAAGAATGGTTTGATTATACTCAAATTATTCTATATCAGCCTCATACACGTTTTAACAAAATTAGAGCGAGTGCCTCTTCGGGACACGTTCTATTAACCAGACAAACTGGATTGCTATACCTTTTAGGTATCGGTTGCGAGCAAAATTACGAAAAGGGCATACATCGTCTATCACAGTGTGTTGCTTGGGGTGATATCCCTTCTATGTATATGCTAGCCTATGCCTACGAGCTTACCGGGGATAAAACCAACAGCGAACTTATGTACGAAGTAGCCTCTCTTGCAGAGAAGTATCTTGACGAAGGTTACACCATCATACCTAAGGAAGAAGAAAAGAATTATAGCGAAAAGGCTCGTAACTATTACGTCTTTATCGCAAGCGTAAAACAAGATATCGTATTCGGAGTAGGCGTAAATAGAATTGACTTCGCATTCGTTGAAGCAATGCAAAACGCTAATATCGACAACTACGATAGAATGGGTTACATAAATAACTATGAGAGAAAAGAGTGGAAGGAGCTCACCAACTCCTCGTTCAAACCTCTCAAGCGTGCCGGCTTCGGCTTTGGATTATAATAAAGGAGGATACGAATATGACCATGCATAAGACAAACATAAATGATATACGTCGCCAGAATTATATACAAGAATATTGTGAATATTCTAGGAAAATCGACTATACCGAGTTGAAAGAAGAGCACTGCATTCAAAAAGTTTTCTACGACGAACTACCTAATAGAGTAATGAATGGTTATCCCGTTGCTAGCGATTTCGTCGCGCCCGATGGCAAAGCTTACGATATGGCAAGCTATACAACTCTTTCTAAAGAAGAACAAAAAGCTTGTCGCTTGAGATATTACTATCTTCCTTGTTGCCACGAGCTTTGCGCAGGTACTACCGGTAGCGGTAAAACCACCGGTTGCGTAGAGCCTCAGCTTCGCGCTATAGCATATCAAAAGGATAAGCCACATATCTTTGCAACCGACCCCAAGGGCGAGCTATTTGAAAAGCACGCTTCCTTTATCCAATCACAAGGCTATCAAATATACGTTTTGAATTTCCGTGATATATTCCAGTCCCATAGCTGGAATCCTCTAGGCGAAATTTTCGACGCGAAACAAGAGTACCTAAATTTGGGTAGAGATTTGAAAGAAGTTTCAGGCTCTCTTGATAATTACGAGCTCTTCGACTCCATACAAGAGTATGGTTCAATCTTCTACGTTTTGGGTAATAAAGCCTTCGCTAGCTTTGAGAGTTGTTCGCATTATATAGCCGTGCAAAGAGAGATGATGGAATCCGAAATAGTCCATATGGTTAACCAATTGAGCCATGATTTGATAACGGTAGAATCTCAAAAAGACCCCTTGTGGGAGTATGGTGCACAAGAGCTTTTTAGAGGTATACTAACTTGTATGCTCGAAGACGTCGAGGACCCTCAAATTGGCTTAACTAGAGAACAGTTCACCATAAAAAGCCTTTACGATTTCTATATGAACGTGCGTGTTCCAATAGTGTCGCAAGACTGTTCGCTAGACGACCATCCTTTAATAAAAGGAAGAAAGCCCTCCACCATCGACCTTTTCCGCAGCTGTTTAAATAATGCTAATAACACTATGAAAAGCTACGTCGGCGTATTCGATAACAAGATGTGTAGCTGGTTCCAAGCTTATATCTATCAACTCACTTGTGAAACCACTTTCGACATAGAAGAAGTTGCAAAGACCAAGCCCGTTGCCATTTTCGTAAGTACTCGCGACTACGAAAAGAGCGACTACTTTATCGCTGCAAGCTTTATCAACTATTTCTATCGCATAGGACTCCATATGGCGGAAACCAATGCCAACGCTCGCCCCATTCACTTTATATTGGACGAGTTCGGTAATATTCCCGAAATAACCGATTTCCACAACAAAATTGCAACCTCGCGTTCGCGTAATATGTGGTTCCACTTATACGTTCAATCGTACGACCAAATCGAACAGCTTTATGGAGTAAACGGCGCCGAAATCATAAGAGATAACTGTAACGCATTGACCTTCCTCGGTTCGCAAAACAGAGCAACCCTCGTAAAGTTTTCCGAGAACTGCGGTAGGACTACCGTCCCCAGCTATCGCGCTTATAGCGGTCTAGATAACTCCGACCTTGTCGAAGTAGCACTTTTGCCCATCAGCCAGCTTGACCTTATTAAGCCCGGACATATCTATATGAAGCGTCTGCACCTACCTCTTGTAACCGCTCAATATATAAGAAGTTACGTAGCGGCAGAGCAAGGAACCTATCAAGATTTCCGTAAGCCCATAAGCAAGTCCATTTTCGGAAAGAGAAAGCTTTTATCGGAAACCATAAGCCCTTACGACCGTAACGCTAAGACTAAAAAGCGTAGAACTAACCAAGACATCTTAGGAGCTTGGGGAGTATTCGACGACTAATCAACCAATTCCCCGCTTATCCCACGAGAGTAGGCGGGGAATTTCCAAAATGGTTGAATTTTTATGAAAATCAATATTAAAAGTTGTAATTCGTTAAGGATTTTGCCCTTGAAGTTCCATATTCAAAATTATATAATAGAGGCATAAGAGGGGATAGGTTATTCTCCCCTAAAAACTAAAAGGAAGAGGTAAAATGAAATTAACCAATAGTATCAAAGAGTTTATCTATACCGAAAGAAGAGCGACGTTAAGAGTTCTTGAAGTCGAAAAGCGTGGAAACGCAGTATGCAAAAAACAGGCGGTCGAGGAGGGAAAAAGTAAAAGCGATATCTACGAAACGATAAAAGCCATTTACGAAGTATCCCAAGCTCTTATGTTGAATGGTCAATACGAAGAAGTTATAAAAGGCATTTCGAAAAAAGATTTGGCACGTATAACTAACAGTAATAAGAATTTTGAAAATGCTATCGACGCTTGTACGAATATCTTACAAAAATTGAGTAAAGACCTTACAAAAATAGCTGTTATGGATTTTATGGATTAAAATCCGTCATATGAAATTTTAAGAAAGATTTAGTTTAAAAATTTAAAATAGCTATTGAATTTTTGTATAATATATAATATAATAATGTTTATGGGGAGGAAAAAGGCATTTTTTTATCCCAAAGCATCAAACAAATAGGAGAACATTAATGACTATAGCAGACTGGTTTAAAAGTTTTATTTATACCGAAGAAAAAGCAAAAAAAGAAATCGACGTAGTTGAAGCTTGTATTCGTTTTATCAAAGAACAGAAAGAGGCAGAATTGGAGGATATGAAAAAATTGGCAAAAGAGCAAAACGATGTAGAAAAGAATATTGAAAAATATCTCGATATAGATATAGAATCTCTTTCTGGTGTAGAGAAAGCCCATTACGACACATACTCAACGCAATATAAATCGATAGAGTCAAGAATGGATATACTACAAGGTCGACTCCAATTTTTAAATAATATCTATATTGGACTATGGGAAATTTGCAATCACGCACAAGCATTGGTAAATAATGGTTTGTACGAAGAAGTTATCAAAAGTATTCCTGAAAAAATGCTTCCTCGTATGGTTCGCAATATAAAAGAGACCGAAAATATTGAGAAAATGGTTGTAGACCTAATGGCTAAATTGAAACAAGTCGTTGCTAAACACAAAATCGTTATTGAAATGTATAGCAAAAAACAATCGACCATAACAGAAAAGTTTAAACTAATGGACCAAGAATCGGACAAGTCTCGCTTGGAAAGAGAAAAAGAAGAACAAGAAAAGATGAGACTCAACATTCAAAAGAAGAGAGAAAGAGAGCAGGCATACGTTCGTGCTATTGATATGCCTATAACTGTGGAAGACCCCCAAACCGCAATTAACACCAATACTAATAAAAATTAATTTATATAAAGGAGACAAAACTATGAGCAAAGTTGACAAAGAGTACAAACGCAAAGAGCAAATTGCAGAAGCAACCCTTCTTGCCCGTGAAGTAGTTAAAAATTTCGACAAATTAAGCGATAATTACAATGATTGGGCAGATGAGATGGCTCGCGATGGCGATGAAGAAGGCTCAAACGATATGCTATTAGAAAAAGCTGAAATACTAGAGTTTAGAGATGGTTTTGCCGCTATTGAAAAGGAAATCATCAGAGCTGCTACTATATCCGAGGCTTTCTCCAATATAGAAGATATCGTAAAAGCAATCACTAACTGCAGAAAAGCTTTTTCCAAAATACCTAACCTTGAAAAACTTACCAATAAACTTATAGCTACTCGTAAAGATATTAACAAGGCGAGAGAGTCTATCCGTGGACTACGTACTGCATTAAGAAATCCCAAAGACAAAGAAATGCGTCGTTTGTTTGGTGATAAGAACATCATGGATAGCAAAATTCAACAAAGGTTCGAAAAAGAAAAAGCAGCTAGAGATTTGCGTCTAAGAGAAGGCCTCGTTAAGAGCACCGCTCCCGTTCCTTCAAACGTAGCTGCACCCACTACTATGGATGCTAGTATTGATGCAATCACTGCAATGATAGATGCAGAAAACAAAAAAGGCTAATAAGGCCTCTCTAAAATATAAGACGAGTTAACCTTTAGTAGTAATAAAACTATGCAAACCTTTAAAAGATATTTAGCAATATATAATCAAAAGCGCCAAGAAAACGACCTAGAGGGTGCTAAAGAGTATGCACAAATTATTTTGCAATATGCAAATAAAGAGGTGCAAAACCCTAACGTTGCCGACGTATATAAGAGCGAATTCGTTCAAAATGCAAAAATCGTTAAGAAGTTCCTTGATGATTTAGAAAAAATCAAGAACGCTCCTGCTCCTGCCACCAAACAATCGGCATCGGAGGATGCTAGTAAAACCGATTGGTTTGCTGCGGACATTCCTAACCTTTCAATGAAGGACGTTGCAGGGCTACAAGAGGTAAAAGATGCATTATTAGTAAACGTTTTTGCCGCCTTGTCCCCTAAATATGCACCTATCTATAGAAAGTATCGTAAAGACATAGGCCTACAAATCCTTCTTTACGGACCTCCCGGAACGGGCAAAACCCATTTGGTAAAATGTCTAGCAGGACAGCTCGGATGCAAAATAGCCGTTGTTCAAATCAAAGACGTTATGGCAAATTTGGTTGGTGATGGCGCAAAGGTAATTCACGCGATTTTCGAGCAAGCGAAGAAGTACGATAAATGCATTATATTCTTCGACGAAATAGACGCTATTGCCGCAAGTCGTGAAGACGATGAATCCAGACACACCAAAGAGCAACTAACCACTCTATTAACCAATATGGATGGCTTTACTGCCGGCACTAAAGAAAATCAAATTCGTATAATAGTCGCAGCTACCAACCGTCCTTGGATTTTGGATAGTGCAGTTAAACGTGGTGGACGTTTCGAAACCCAAATATATATTCCTCTTCCCGATATGGAAGCTCGTAGAAAGCTTATTTCCATCTATCTTGGTAAAGACGAAAGCATAAAAGACCGTTTGGATATCCCTTGTGCTCCCGACGTTACCATAGATTGGGTGGCAAAAAAGACCGAGGGATACGCAGGTGCCGATATCAAGGCTATTTGTAAGCAAGTTATCAATCGTCCCTTGGAAAGAGAGGTTAAGTACTTTAGCGCACACGGAACGACCAAAGATGATTGTGTAACTCGCGACGACGTTGAGGAAGTACTAAGAAAATACATCAATTCCATCACTGACGAAATGTTGATGAGCTTTGATGCTTATTCCAAGAATATGACCTTGATGGAATATCTAGCACATTTAAAGAAATAGTCTGATTGTCAATAGGGCATCGACAAGACGGAATCTTTAATATAGAAGAAGGCGCACCTTGTTAAGATGATATAAAGTTTTAATAAGGGGCGCTTTTTATTCAACTCAAATAGAAAACGACGATATCTATGATATCAAAAATATATAAGATTTAACGGAGGCAAAACTATGGCGGATTTAGATAAACTTCGCGCGAAATACGTGGCTGCAAGAAATGCGGCACAAATTGGACAAGATATAGATGCAGTATGTGAAAACCTAACCCAAATTTCTAACTACGTTAAAGAATTGGGTAAAGTTGCCACGTATTACGAAGCAATAAAATGCGACGTATTTGCAGGTAGCATCGATAACATAATAAAACTAATCAAGGTGTCCGGTTTAAACCATGCACACGTTCAAGGATTCTTTGGTTTTACCTCTCCCACAAAAGACAAACCTTCTTTTAATCAAATAGCAAGAGGGGATGCTATTATCGAAAAGTCTATTGTTGACAACACGAAGACTCCTATCAAAAAAGATAACGATATAGACGACCTTATCGATGACCTTGTAAAGAAGCAAAAGGACGACAAGAAGGAAACCCCCGACCCCGTTCCTACCGCTAAAGATAAAGAACCCGACGTTCCTACCGCAAAGGATAAGGAACCGGTAGTTCCCGTTGCTGTCGAAAAGGATATAGACGTCGTTCCTATCGTTGACGTTGCAAATAACGGAAATGGGGCAACCAAAGATAAAGATGGTGGTTTTACTCCCGAATGCTTGGATGATTTTATAGGTCAAGCTCACGTTGTTAGACGTATTAAGCAAGAAATTGCCGCTGCTAAAAAGCTTGGTAAAAAGCATATAGATAACATTCTATTGTTTGGTAGTAGGGGATTAGGTAAGTCCACTCTAATGAAGCTTATCGCAAAAGAACTTGGTGTAGACTTCCGTTTTATGGATGCTTCTTCGTTCAATAACGACGTAGCTTCTCAACGCAAACTACATAAATTCTTTATGAATATTTGCGATTATGGTCTACCCGTTGTAATTGCTTTTGATGAAATTCATGCAATGCCCAAGCAAATTCAAACCGCTCTTTTAACGTTGTTAAACGACCGTGTATATAGTTATATGGATAATAATGGTATGACCCAAAACATACCGATTAAAGAGTTTACCTTCATTGGTGCAACCACCGATGCTGATAAGGTGCTTTCTACCATAAAAGATAGATGCAATAATTTGACCTTCTATCTAAAGGATTACACCCGCGAAGAACTTGCTAAGATTTTCAAGAATAAGTTTGGAGCATACGGATTGATAGTAGAAGAAAACGTTCTTGAAGACTGCATCAATCGTTGTCGTAGCTCTATAAGAGAGGTTGAGTCTTTTGTTAACGGACTAAGAACCAAGGCTATAAACGCCGAAACCTTTATCATCAACGAAGCTATGGTAGCAGAGTACTTTAGAGAAAGAGAACTAGACCCCATCGGCTTGCGCACCAAGGACCTCGAAATCCTCGACATACTTTCTCACGACCCCGTTGGCATCATGGCAGCCGAAACTCTCGCTGCAAAAGCACATTTGGATACGAGTGTATACGTAAGCGAATTCGAGCCTTACTTAATTAAACTTGGCTTTATCAACATTTCCAATCGTGGTAGAGGTCTAAGCGAAAAAGGTAAGAGATACCTCTCTCCCGAAGCATACGCAAGCGAACCTAAAGTTGTTGAGGTAGCAAAAGAAGAACCCGTTGTTAATGACGTATCCAACGAACAAACTATCACTATAGACGTAGCATCTCAAATAATAGATTCGGCAACCGAAAACGCTAATTCCGAAACCGAAAACTAATAATTTAGCGCAAACGATAAGAGGTATAATATGGCAAACAACAATATAATTTCATTTAGAATCCCAGACCATTCTAGTGTTCTTATGGCAAAAAAGAGTATGGAAATTTCTTTAGATATGCTTGTACAAGCACCTACGGGATATGAGTATGCGTTTTATTATAAGGGCCAAGATGTGGAAATACCATTAAAACTAGATGATAGCAACAAAATAATTGAAATAAAAGATAAAACTATTAAAAGGGCGAAAAAAAACGATGAGAAATGGTTTGTCGACGTTGTTTGCTATAAAACAAGTTCATTTTCTTTTATTATGCCTTGGGGATATAAAGGAAATGGTTGGTGTGCCAATGGAACTATAACGTGGAGCATGGATAACGTGAGGGAAAACTTGGGATTGCTATCTAATCCCACGGGTTGGGATAATGATGGTACCATTTATTGCTCGACTTATTCTCGTAAAGGTGTAGCAGTTGATGGACTAGGTGTTAGACTTCGTGAAGTTGTTGTTAAGAATGTTATCAGAAAGATTCTTGATGATAAAGATAGTACCACCGAAGAGGATGTTAGAAAAGCAATAAATGGAATAAGTAAGAAAGATTTAGATGAAGCGGTTAAATCTTTTGGCGTAAAGGCAGTAAACGCGGGTAATATAAGTTATATTAGTATTTCAACACTCGAAAGGATTAATTAAAAAGTTAATGGTAATATAGAAGGTTAGCTATGTGCATATTCAGAAGAAATAAAAAAGCAACCGAAAGTGTCGCGAGTACTCTTAACAGAAGAAGAATCACGATAACTAATAGACTAAATAGTTATATAAATCTATGGGAACCGCGTTATTTATCCGATATGGAATTTAAAACGGAAGAAAACAATGCACGCATCAATCGGACTAACGAAGATACCATCGAGAAATTAAAGGCTTCTTACCAAAAGATTAAATTTCTAAGTTGTAGTAACAATGATGGTGTTATCCTAGATAAAATAGAAAAAGAGCTTGACGTAATAGACAAATACTATAGAAATGAAGCCTCGTTAACAATAATAAACGATTCAGCAAACGATATTTGGAAATGCGTTCAAAGTTGGGCTAACAGATAAAGAATATCATTAACGAAAGAGGAAAAGATGAAGAAGGATACGAAATGCTACATTCAAATGGGGGTTATTATTGGTGGCACGATAGGCCTTGGTGTGTTAACAGCAGGGCTTGGTCCGGCTATTCTAGGCCCCACGATAATAAGCACGTCGATAAAGAAAATAGCAGAGCTTGCCATCAATATGGCCCCAGAATTGCTTGGGGAGCTTTTGGATGATAGACTAGATGAATCTGCTTTTGAGAAACTAAACGAAGAGTTTAAAAAATCTTTCAACAAGGAAATTTCCCTTCAAAAAAATGATTTTAGGAACATTTTTAAAGAAGTAGGCGAAAAAATAAAACCTAATTTTTGGGGTAATATTTGGGAGAAACCAGCTGTCTTTTTTACTAAAAAAGAAAACAAAGAGCGTAGAAAGGATAATCAAGCTATCCAAAGAGCTAGCAGTCACGTTACAAAATATATCAACGACTATCTTTTCTCGATAAAAATAGAAGAAATTTTCTACGAATCTAAAACATATCAAGGACTAAATTCAAACGATAAAGAAGTATTTAAAAAGCTTCTTGAAAATTTGAGAGAAGAGTCTCTTTATGAGGAGTTTCAAAAGTTAGAAACGGAAGACCAAATAACGATTTCCATTATAGAAGTTCTAATAAAAAAGAGCAATTGGGAAATTAAAGAAGAGCTTAAAGAAATTAAAGAAATAATCACTACTTATTTAAGCCAAGTTCGTGTGAATGGTGGCTCTATCGAGCAAATCCAATCCAACGTACAGTCTTTAAAGTTATTATCGCACGAATGTCCAAATTGTGGATATTATGGACAACATTTGTATTTTAACGAAAGCAATACTAAGGTTTATTGTGCCGCTTGTGGCAAAGAATATTCTATTTTAAAGGATATAGAAGGCACCGATGTGATTTTAGAAAGGCTTGAAGCAAATCACCAAATTAGCAAAGAAATTGCAGAAAAAATGCTTACTAAAGAAATATTAGAGAATTGTTTTAGTAAGCAAAACGATTTTTTAGAAACAATAAAAAACAATGGAGAAAAAGCCATTGATAGTATTGTTGAACAACAAGAATTATTAAAAAAGATTGGTGTTGACACCGAAAAACAGCTAGAAATAATTAATAAAGACAATAAAACGCTAATAAGAGAGCTAGAGAACGTAGCTAAAAATCAAGATGCAATTAAGACTTTGGTCTACAAAAACATTGATGTTGCACAGAGTAATGAAGAAGCACTAAAGTCCCTTTCAAATTATCTTGAAGAGAAAATGACGAAAGGAGAATCTCAATTTAAATCCTTAACTAAACGTCTAGAAGATATTTTTTTAGAGCTAGAAAAAGCTAATGCAAAATGTTCTAGTGATGGGAAACTCGTTTTAAGCGAAGAGGTTAAAAATTATTTTGATAAAGAAATCAAAAATCTTATAGAAAAAGGGCATTCTATACTGCAATCAGAGCACAAAGGCATAGATGAAAAACTAAGCCAGTTGCTTGAGGCCATGAGAAAGTTGTCAGAGGTAAGTCAATCCATTGAGCATCAAGATGGACAACAAAACGAAGAGCAAGAAAAGCTTTGCAATAGTAGAATGGAAGCACAGGAGAGATTGGTAAAATTAGAGGAAGTCTTTAGGCAAGGCTACGACCAAATTTATTATGCTCCGGGCGTGGACGATATAGATAAAGCTATTGCAATAGAGAAATTAGAAGATAACTATAACCAGGAAAGGAAAAAAATATTATTAGCAATTTAATAAAGGAGGAATTTATGGCAGCAGAAGATTATCAATATATTATAGATGACATAAAAGAAAAATTAGAGGGTGTAGCCAAGTCGGTTATAGGGTCATTAGAAGACGCAAAAAAGGATTTAGAAACTGCCGAAAAAAAGATTAAAGAAACGAAGCAACAAGTAGAAGGGAATATACCGACAAGCAAGCTTCTTGATATCTTATTGACGCAAATAACTAGTTTTGCGGATTTTTTGAATGAAAAAGAAGTTTCTAGTGAAATAAAAGAAGGATATAATAGTATATTGGTCAAGATAAAAGAACAATTAGGTTTTTTAGGTATAGGTTTAATGATATGGAATGTTGGAAAAGAGCTGAGCATAGAGGAAATTAATAATGTGATTGATTCCAACAAGTCATATTTGCAGAAAAACAGACAAGGAAAATATGTTTTAGCAAATGCAACGTATGGTTATGTTATTAAAGATGAAAAAATTACAAAAAAACCGATAGTATATTGCGAAGATATAGGGAGTACGATTTCTAACGATAAAATAGTACAACAAAAGGATACAAAAAATATGACTTTGAGTAACAATGAAAAAGAAATACCAAATTTATCAATAAAGAGTGTATTGTTAGAACGTGAAAGCCGTAATATTTTTGAAAAAGATCCTATTTTACAAGAGTTATATACAAAAGGGAATAGTATAACGAAAGGAAATTTTTATGTTCCTAAAGAAGGTCAATGGCTTACTATATATATTAGCTATGATAAAGAAAAAAGAACCAAAAGTTATTGTGCAAAAAAAGAAGAAGTATTGCAATGGGAGATAGTAAAAACTTCAGAGGAGAAAGTCTTTTTTATAGTTAATGATTCTACTGGAAAAATAATTGATTCATTATGTGCTGAATTAGGATAAAAAAGGAGAGAAAAAAATGAAATTAGGATTTGATTTTGGAACGTGTACTTCTCATATTCAATGGGTAAATGGAACAGATGTGCAAACAATAGTATCACGAGGAGAACATGATGCTGGAAAGCCCAGTGAATATCTTTTAGGTGGATTCGGAAATGGTTTTTTTGCTACCACTGACGAAAAATTAAATAGACCTCAAAATTTAGTAACAGAGCTTAAATTGCTAATTCGTAATCAAGGTGTTAATTATAAGCCATTAAATGGTTCCCCCACAATTGGAGAAATTGTTAAAGGTTTTCTTGGGTCATTTGTGGAGTATAAACAAAGAATACAAAAACAAAATGGAGAAAACCCCGAAATAGAAGTTCTTACGATAACGATGCCAGTTGGTAGCGGAAAAAGCATAGCAAAAGCGCAGTATGCATCATTATTAAAAACATACTTGTCGGAAAGTCTTAATTTAAATCAAGAAAAAATACATACGCTAGAAGAACCTGTTGCTGGAGCATTTTCTTATACAAGATATGAAAAAGTGGATAAAAATTTATTAATTTTTGATTTAGGCGGTGGTACGCTCGATGTTGCATACGTTCGTTTTTATTTAGAGAAGGGTAAGCAATGTTATCAAATTTTAGATAAAGAAGGCGATGATATAGGAGCGAATCAATGGGACATTGAACTAAAAAACTTGGTAATAGATGAAATCAATAAAAAAGGTTTTTCGTTTGACGAAAATACTTTAACGAATAAAGAAAAGATGATGTTTAAGAACCGTATAAATGAACTTAAGCATAGCCTATCAAGCTTAGAAGCATTTTCATTTGATGGTTATCCATTTGGTTTGGATAGCGTTCGAATTACTAGAAAAGCTTTTGAAAGTAGAAGTGGACGGTTGTTACAAAAAGCAATGAAAGTTGTGGATAAAATAGTTGGGCGTTTAGAAGAGAATAATAATGGCATAGATGAAGTTGTTTTAGTCGGTGGCGGGAGTTGTATGCCACAAATTCAAAAAGCGATGGAAGGAAGATTTGGTAAAGTTGTAATTTCGAATCCCTTGTATGCTATTGCAAAAGGAGCGGCGATTTATTCTAAGTTGGTATCACAAGGAAAAATCGGGAGTATGGTGCAGCAATGTACGTCGCATGCATATGGTACCGACTTTCTTGCTGACGATGGGACAAGAAAAATAGATATAATCATCGCTAAGAACCAAGAGTTTTCTAACGGAAAGAATATTAAGTCAGAATCCTTTAACTATGTTCCTCATGATAAAGATCAAGATGAAATTCCTTGTTGTTTGTTTGAGATAGATGATGCAAATTTAATAGTAGGTGCAAAAATCCCATTAGAAGAAGGAAGATATTTAAATCAAAAAATGAACGTTCCCGTCCCAAAACATTTGTATACCTTGAAACTGTCTAGAAAGTATAGCATAGCATTGTCTTTTGAACTTACTCCAGAGGGAGAATTAACAATGATTGCTTGTGATTCAAAAACTGGCAAAGAAATAAAGAGACAAAAAATGTCGGTTGTATCCAAATAATCATTAAAATCAAAATATAAAAGGCTTGAGCTAATATAGCCAAGCCTTTTATTATTTGATAAAGGAGGGGAATAATGTCAACAAAAATGATTTTTAAAGTGGGGCAGGGGAAAAGATGCTTTGAGGAGGAAATCGTCGAATATGTGGGATTTCCGGGTTTTGAGGTTTCTCAAAAACAAAAAAGCATCATTTCTCTACATTCTGCCATAACTAAAAAGTATCCGTACGCCAAAGTGTTGGAAGTTTCTACAAAATCTCCTTTGAAAGAAGGTGCAGATTTAAGTGCCTTTAATTTGTTGCTTGATGGGAAGCCTTTAGAATGTGTTTTTCAATCATCAAAGGTGTTTGAAGGCGGTGAACAATTTGAATTCCTTATAGATGCAGAGCCGAGCGAGGCAAAGCATTTTATAAGGAGTATAGATAAAGAACTAACAGGGTTTAGATATAAAGATGAAGATTTCCCATTAGTTCCGAAGAGTTTGTTTTATGATTATATTTACATAAAAGCGCTAATGCAAAGCGAGAAAGACTTATCTTATCTAAAGAAATATAACGTTTATACCGATATAGAATTTAACGAGAAAAAGCAAATAAATTGTCAAGCTCGTTCAGTGGCGATATTTTCTTATATGCTACGTAACGACAAACTTGATTATTACACCTCTTCTCCAGAAAAATTCAAAGAAGTATATAGATATCAAAAAAGCAAAAAGTAGTTTTATAATGATTTAAAAAGAGTGGCTTGTGCCACTCTTTTTATATTCTGTTAAATTAGAAATAGTAATAATAAAAACGACGATAAAGTATTTGATATAAATATTTTAACACAGCTATTCCAACATATCAACCTTGATTATTTTGACAACACAGGGCAATAGGTTCAGATAATGGATATTGACAAGATAGCATTATTGTTGTAAACTTAAGTTAAGATTTTTTAATGCGATAAAATGTTAGCGCTAACATTTTTCTAGGGCAAGTTGTTGTAAATTATATATGATAAGACGACGCCACCGCGGTTGAGCATTAAAAGAAGAGAGGAGTTTTGTTATGGCGGGACTAAAGTTAAGTCATATTTACAAGGTTTATCCTAACGGGGTAAAGGCGGTTAGTGATTTCTCAATAGATATCGACGACAAAGAGTTTTTGGTTTTCGTTGGTCCATCGGGCTGTGGTAAATCTACCACGTTAAGAATGATAGCAGGGCTTGAAGAAATATCGGCAGGGGAACTTCGTATTGACGGAGAAGTTGTTAACGATGCAGAACCCAAGGAACGAGATATTGCAATGGTATTCCAAAACTATGCGCTTTATCCCAATATGACCGTCTATGGCAATATGGCATTCGGACTAAAACTCCGCAAAATGAAAAAACCTGAAATTGACCAAAAAGTTAAAGAAGCGGCTGAAATTCTTGGTATAACCCAATATCTTGAAAGAAAACCAAAGGCTCTTTCGGGTGGACAAAGACAAAGGGTTGCTCTTGGAAGAGCAATCGTTAGAGAACCAAAGGTATTCCTTTTTGACGAACCGCTTTCAAATCTTGATGCAAAGCTTCGTGGCGAAATGCGTGCGGAGATTTTGAAACTGCACAAGAAGCTTGGCACAACCTTTATTTATGTTACTCACGACCAAATTGAAGCAATGACAATGGGTACGCGCATTGTCGTTATGAGAGGGGGCAGAACTCAGCAAATAGACACGCCAAGAAATCTTTATCGTTATCCATATAATAAATTTGTTGCCGGTTTTATTGGCACACCCCAAATGAACTTTTTTGATTGCACTTTAAAAAGAGTTGGCGACAAAGTAGAACTTCGATTTTTAGGGGTTGACCAAACTATGGTTTTACCATATTCAACGTTTGCGAAGTGCGATTTTACCTTTTTAAATGGTGAAAAGACTGTGATTTTGGGCGTTCGTGGTGAAAATATTTCTTTTGATGAAAACAAATATCCACATAAGCTTACGTGCAGATTGTATGGCAAGGAAAATCTTGGCACGGACTATCAAGTAATTGCAGACCTTGATATAGAAAGAGAAGAAACAATGGAGCAAAGTCCTACGGGCTTGACAATTTGCACCTCTCTTTCGGAAATTGAAACCGGTAGAGTATGCACGATTTCCCTTGATAGTACAAAGTTCCATTTCTTTGATAAAGAAACAGAAACAAATATTTGTTTGAGAATACCCACAGAATCTGTTTTACCTTGCGAAATTAGGGATGGTAAAATTTTGTTATCAGAACAAGAAATCCTGTTGCCACCTGCAATGCTGGTTGCAGACGGGGATTATATTATGAGAGTGCCCGTTGATGCGGTTAGTGTTGCAAATGGAATCAACGTAAAATTTGAAAAAGAAGAATACGTCGACGGGAAAGCTCTTGCAGTCTTTGAGCTTGGCGACAAAAAAATATTTGCATTGAATATAGAAAATCCCGACCAATGCAAGGAAATATCTATTGACCTCAAAAAAATCAAGCTGGAAGGCATAGAAAATAAATTACCACTACGTACGCAAAATATGGTACCAGTACAGTTGTCTAAGAAAAAAGAAAAATACGTTGATGACGGTGGCAAAAAGCAGACAAGAACGAGATTTTATGCTTCTATAAATGCGCAAACGCAAGAAATCAGCGAAGAATTTATCAAGAAGTTGCAAAATAGCACGGAAGAAAACGTATTCAAAAAGGCATTCAACTTTGAGTTTTCTGCTTGGTCGGAAATAAAACAAAATGGATTTGTTTGTCAAGTTGACGACGTATTGGATTATGGCAAAGAAAGGTTTGCAAGATGCACACTCGAAGGAGAACAAGTAATTTTGTCCGTACCACAAGATTTTAATGGCGAACAGATTTATTTTGCTCTCAATATGGATAACGTTGTTGTTTACGATAGCAAAACAGACGTAAGAATACTTTGATTAATTAGGTATTATTATGGGAAAGACGCACGTAACAATTGCTGATATTGCAAGGGAAACAGGATTTTCAATAATGACGGTATCTCGTGCATTCAACAATCAGGACAAATTAAATCCAAAAACCCTTGCCAAAATTCTCAAAAAGGCAGAAGAATTGGATTTTTATCCCAATCAAGTGGCTCGTTCGCTTGCGTTAAAACGTACAAATATCATCCACGTGTATATTCCCAAAGAATTGTCCGCAACAGAACCATTTGTTACCCAAACGGTTGCGGCAATTGGTGAAAGACTTGGTGAGAGTGGTTATTCGTTCTTGCTTAGTAGGGAATTGCCTCACAAAGTTACTTGCGATGGTGTAATAGTTATGGGCGTCAATAAAGAAGCGGAGGACAAGTTGTCCACGTTGCAAATTGAGAAACCGGTTGTCTTATTCGGCAACCACGAGAACCTTCCTGCGTGGGTTGACGTTGATAACTATGCAGGGCAAAAGTTAGCTGTCAAACATCTTATTGAAAAGGGATGTAAAAACATAGCATATTTATCCGCGCCATTGTATATGCACTATGCAAAAGAAAGGCTACAAGGATATAAAGATGAAATGGCAGAATTCCAAAAGGAAGCGGTAGCTCTTGAATGCAGTGATAATAACGTTTCAGCAGGATACGAGGTGGCAAAAAAACTGCTTTTATCAAACGTATTCGTTGATGGTTTTGTGTGTGCGACAGATGCTATTGCTATCGGTTGTACTTATGCGTTGAAAGAGAAGGGGTTGGAAATCCCCAAAGACGTTTCGGTGGTTGGCTTTGACGGATTCGGATATGAAAATATGACGAATCCTCATCTTACGACAGTCAAACAACCGTTGTATGAAGTTGGCGTATGCCTTGCAGACACCTTGCTTGCAATGCTTGACGGCCAACAACCTACTCGAAGTAAAATATCGCCAAAACTCGTTATAAACGAATCGGCGTAATGGAGGAACCATATATGAAGTCAAAGAAAATCAGAGTTTTTGCACTTGTCATAATGACGGTGTTTATGGTGTCGGTTTGTGCAGGCACGTTATCTGCCTGTAAAACCAACGAAGGTGATGCTAACGAGCTGATTTTTATGGCCTATGCACCGGCTAACGAGCAGTCAAAGACCATATACAATCAAATTCTTGAGGCATTTACCCAAGAAACAGGTATCAAAGTAAAACCTATTTACGTACCCAAGGATAGCTATAACACCAAGTTGTCTTCTAACTTTAAAACCAAGGACAACAAACCCGACGTATTCTATCTTGACCAACCCGTCCTTGCCGACTACGTTGCACAATGCTTGAACTTAGATACAGGCTTCTTTGCAGAAGAAGGACAAGAGGGCCTCAAAAAATCGGATTTCTTCCCAGCTGCAATGGATACAGCGGTGTACAATGGCTCAACCTATGCAGTACCGTTCTCGCTCACAACCTCTGTTTTGCTATATAACAAAACTTTGGTTACGGAACTACCTTCGAACTGGAACGAATGGAAGAATATGAACGTTCCTGCAGATACCGCGTTGTTTGGTGGTATTGGTGCAGGCGGTTATGCTTCTTGGTATTTCCAAGCATTTTTGAAGAGTGCAGGCGGACAAATGGTTGCTAACAATAAAGCAGTTTTCAATAGTGCCGAAGCAGTCAATGCCGCACAAATGGTCGTTGACCTTTATGCAAAATCACCCAAGACTGTAAGAGAGACTACCAATGCATTTGCAACGGGTAAGGTTATGTTTACCCTTGCACATAGTGCAGACATCGTCAATTTCTATTCTGCTAACCCCACTTGGTGTGCACAAAATATGGGCGCAACTCTCTTTATTTCTAAAGAAGATGGTGGCGTATCATATTCGAATATCGGTGGTGAAAACCTTGCAATAAGAAAGGATTCCGGCAAAGAAGAGCAAGCAAAACAACTTGTAAAGTTCTTGCTTCGTGAAGAAAATATTACAAAACTTATCGGACAAAACTTCGCTGCCATCAAATCACTTGCAAAAGTTCCCACCAATAACCCTGTTACCGGAGAAGCATATTCCGAAGTTGTTAAAGAATCACTCGCGAAAGTCCTTGAACAACTTAACACCGCATCGGCACGTCCTGCAGTTAAGGGTTGGACAAAAGTAAACGATATGTATCTTGCTAACGCGCTAGCAGATATACTTGAAAATGGTGAAAACATCCAATCAGCACTTGATAGGGCAGTAGGACAAGCAGAACAAGTTCTTGAATTTGAATAAAATGAAAATGAGAAAAAAAACAAAAACTACCATCAAACGGAACCTACAAGGGCTATTGTTTGTAACACCGCTGATTGCATACTTTTTAATCTTTCAGCTGTTGCCAATGCTCATAGCCCTTGTAATAAGTTTCTCCGATTGGGATGGACTCAACGAAATTGGCTGGGTGCAGTTTGATAACTACGTTGCTCTGTTTACCAACCGAGTGCTCTATCCATATTTTTGGAAGTCGCTACTTGTGTCCGTTGAGTATATTTTGCTCACGGTACCCATCAATATCATTTTGTCCCTAGTGGTGTCGGCATTGCTCAATTCGAAAATAAAGGCCGAGAGATTCTTTAAAACGGCGTTTTATATTCCGTCGGTTACCGTTGGTGTTGCGGTTATGGCTCTTTGGAGATTTATGCTCGACCCCACGTTTGGTATGATTAACCAATTGCTTGGAACCAACATCAACTTCCTTGGTACGGAGGGCCTTGACTTGATTACCCTTGCGGTAATGAGCGTATGGGGTGGTCTTGGCTACAACGTTCTCATTATGCTCTCGGCAATGAAAAATATTGACTCTTCATTGTATGAAGCGGCATCGATTGATGGCGCAAATGCTTTCCAAAAGTTTTGGAACATTACGGTGCCTGGAGTTATGCCTACGGTGTTCTTTTTCCTTGTTACGGGTATAATTGGCGGGTTCCAAGCCTTTGAGCAAATGTGGCTTATGACGGGCACGGGTACAAATCATAGCACTTATACCTACGTCTATGGCGTATATGAACAATCTATGACTTTTGGTGAATTGGGCGTTGGTTCTGCAATGTCGTTTATCCTATTTGCATTCTTGCTCGTCCTAACGTTGATTCAATTTAGGGCGTTGCCAAAAGACGTTGATGCAAAGAACAAAAAAAGTCTATTTGCACGTTTAAAGAGAAAAGGGGGCGAGGCTTAATATGGAAAACAATAATTTTAATAGTTTGACACCTGTCCCGCTAAAGAAATATGGCAAGCTATCTTTTCCTAAGCGTTTTAATATCCTTACTTTAGTAAAGAGAGGCTCTATTTATGCAGTGTTAATATTTATAACGCTTTGTTTTGTCGTTCCATATCTTTGGCTACTAGCATCATCACTAAAGACGGTTGATGGATTCTCGTCCACCACGTTTAGTCTTTTGCCTCTGAATGGTAGTGGAGAACTTGAATTTGTATTCAATAACTACGTGCAAGCTTGGAATGAACTCAATATTCCACAAGTACTTCTCAACACGTTGATTGTTTGTGTTGTAAATACAGCTTTGAATTTGTTCCTCAACTCTATCGCAGCATATGCATTTGCAAGAATGAAGTTTGCAGGTAGAGATAAAATCTTCAAGTTGTCTTTAACTTCGATGATGATTCCAGGATGCGTTATGCTTATCCCTAACTTTTTAATCATCAACTATCTTGGAATGATAGATACTTTGGAGGCGCTTATATTCCCATTCATTATGAGTGTTTATAACATATTCCTTTTGCGTCAACAATTTATGGCTGTCGAAAAGGAAATCGAAGAAGCTGCAACCATTGACGGGGCAGGAAGATTTAGGATTTTCTCGCGTATTTGTATGCCTATCGTAAAGCCTATGCTTATCGTTCAAGGCATAACTACGTTTATGTGGAACTATAACAATTTCTTGTGGCCACTTATAGTATTGAATAGTGAAGAAAACTATACGCTAGCAATTTCACTCGGTATGCTTATGCACAATGGTGGCTCGTACGTAACAATGTATCCAATAATGCTCGCAGGAGCAGTTATGGTGTCCGCACCGATGGTTTTGGTATTCTTCTTGTTGCAAAAATACATTCTTGGCGGAACAATGGCAGGAGCAGTAAAGGGATAATATTATGGCAGGATTGAAACTTAATCACGTATGCAAGGTCTATGATGGTAAAGTTAAAGCTGTTTCGGACGTTTGCATCAATATAAAAGATAAGGAGTTCGTTGTACTTGTTGGACCATCCGGCTGTGGCAAGTCAACCACTCTTAGAATGATAGCAGGACTTGAAGATATTACTTCAGGGGATATTTTTATTGGCGAGAAAAGGGTCAATTTGCTTGAATCTAAGGATAGAAATATCGCAATGGTTTTCCAAAACTATGCACTATTTCCCAATATGTCGGTTGCAGACAACATTTCTTTTGGACTTAGAATGCAAGGCGTTGACAAAGAAGTCATAAAAAATAAGGTGGAGTCCATAGCAAAAATGTTGGGACTTAGCGACTATCTAAAAGCAAAACCAGCCAATCTTTCAGGCGGTCAAAGGCAAAGAGTAGCGCTAGGTAGGGCAATAGTTCGTGAGCCCGACGTTTTCTTGCTAGATGAACCGCTTTCAAACCTTGATGCAAAGCTTCGTGCAAAGATGAGAGCAGAGTTATCCGCTCTACATAGGAAGCTAGGCACAACCTTCATTTACGTTACTCACGACCAAGTGGAAGCAATGACAATGGGGGATAGAATAGTCGTTATGAAAGATGGTGTCGTTATGCAATCTGGTGCACCTCGTCAACTATTCAATCACCCGGCAAATAAGTTTACGGCAGGCTTCATTGGCACGCCTCAAATGAACTTTTTTGATTGTATAGTTTCGCGCGATAACGATGGCGCGATAGTCGATGCGGGTTTTGTCAAATTCACTCTATCGAAGCAACAACTTGCTAAACTCAAGGTCGGCGTTAATGAAAGTGTAAAAGCTATTCTAGGCATTCGTCCCGAACATATTGTGGTGGGAGAGGCGCAAGAAGGCTTTGCAAGGGTATCAACCGAGCTTGTTAACGTAGAAGACTTGGGACCTAAATCGTTGGTCCGTCTTTTAAGTCGTGATGGCGAAAAAGAAATTGAACTCACGGGCTATGGTTCATCCGACGTCTATTATAACGATGGAGAAATATTTGCATACGTCAATACGGAACTTATAAATCTATTTGATTATAAAACAGAAGACACTCTTTTGCCGGAAATTCCTGAATACGTTGAAATCGATGCAACTCTCAATAATGGCATCCTAAAAGTTTTTAATGGTAGCCTAAAATTGCCTTCTGCACTCAATTCACTAAAGGATGGTGATATAAAGTTAAGGTTACCTGTAGAGGCGATTGTTCCGGGTAACGACTTTTCGGGTGTTGTAGAAATGCGAGAAAATGTTGAAGATGGAAAGCTATGCTTTGTAAACGCGCAAGGCTCGTTATTTTTCGCGATAGGTGATTACGAAGATAAATGTACCTTCTCGCTCGACCTTTCTAAAGTAACGTTCGTTACAGAAGAAGAGGTGGTAGATTCTATTCCTAACCAATCACTAGTAGATTTCAAGTTTGAAAGCGTAAAGGAATATGAAGAGGGTAAAAAGATTAAAAAGCATTATGCTATATTCGGTGATACTCGTGTAGAAACATTTTATGATTTCAATACCAAAATGTATCGACTGGGCAAAAAAATATTTGAAAATCAATTCAAACTTGGAATTAACCTTAACGCAATAAGGATTGCAAGGGAAAACGAAGTTTATCCTACTTTAACTGCAACTCTTGAGGGAAATTGTGATTTTGAAGGGAAAAAATTTATGAAACTTAAAATAGCAGATAATATTTTCTTTGTTGAAGGTGAAGGGAATGCTCAAACGCAAGTAGTAGCGCTTGATTTTGACAATATGTCCGTTTATGACAACGAAGGAAATCTACTCTTTGACTAATTTTCGGAGGACACTATGCACAAAATTTACAAAGTAATTGTGATGTTGCTTGTTCTTGCTACCGGATTATTCGCGTTTGGAGCTTGTAAGGATGGCGGTGCAAATGATGGAACGTTGAAATATGCACAAGTTTACGTAACGACAGGAACAATGTCAAAACTTATGATGAGAGAGACCTCTCTTGAGTTTGTTGACTATGACGATACATCATATAACACTATGGTTACCGTTGACGTAGAAAACAAGTATCAAAATTTTTATGGATATGGTGCATCGCTTACCCACTCATCCGCTTATCTTTTGATGCAAGAGGGAGCTACCGACGTTCGTAAAGAAATGCTTAACGAGTTATTTGGTCCCGATGGCGCAAGATTTAATTTTGTAAGAGTTCCTATCGGCGCAAGCGACTATATTGAAGGAAAAGATTATTTTACTTGTTGCGACCTTGCCAACTTCGACGATGAAGATATGGAGTTGAATTCATTTACTCTCGACCATGATAAAAACATCATTGCGGTTCTCAAGGAAATCGTTGCTATCAATCCCGAAATTCAAGTTATAGCAGTACCTTGGTCGGCCCCCGCATGGATGAAAAGCAGTGGCAGACTTACCAGCGGTAGCCTTGAAGAAAAGTACGAAAGTGTGTTTGCAGATTATCTAGTCAAGTTTGTCAATGGCTACAAAAATGAAGGCATAACAATAACTCATCTTTCTCTTGTTAACGAGCCTTTTATGACACATTCAACCTATCCTATGATGTTTATGGACGGATATCAAGCAGCAAGAATAGTTAAAGACTTGGGTCCAAAACTAGAACAACTAGACCACGATGTCAAGATTTTATCTTGGGACCACAACGTTAACAACATAAGCACCTATCTAGAAGAGCTATATGGCGATGAAGAGGCCTCAAAATATATTGCGGGCACGGCATTCCATGGCTATAGCGGTGAGTATACTGAAGCATGTGAGGAAATGACCGAGCTTTATCCCGACAAAGAGCTTTATTTAACAGAGATAACCGAGCACTCAGGCAGTAACGACTTTGCAAGAAATCTTGCATACGCAGCACAAAACGTAACGATTGCACCTGTTAACAAAGGTTCAAGCGCAGGTATGTTCTGGAACTACGTTCTTCGTAGTGATGGTACTCCTACCGCTGTTGGACATAGTAACGTTTGCTATGGTGTTATGGATATGGATATAGTTGACGGGGAATTTGTTTATAACAAAAATTCTGCATACTATGCAATGGCCCAAGTCAGCAAATTTGCATACAAAGTAAATGGTGAAGAAGTAAAAGCACTTCGCGTTGAAAGCTCGAACGATGCAATGATTTCAGCTTGTGCACTGTACCGTGCGGATGGTGCCATAGTTGTTACTATTTGCAATCTATCCGACGTTCTTTCGGAAAACGTTGACGTAGTTATCGGCGGTAAGAGCATCACGTACAACGTACAACCTCAAAGTATTGTTACTTTCGTTTGTTAAGGAGAGACTACTATGAAGAAAAATTTTAAAATAATACTTCTATTGGTTTTGACGACGCTTCTTGTGGCTTGCCTGTGCGCATGTAGTCAAGATGATACTATGGGCTTTGATAGAAATGAGTTTTATCAAGCATACAATGTTACGGAGGTGTACGTTGAGCAAAAAGAAACCAACGTCTACCTTTACAAAATAAAAACGGATATAGAGATTTCTGCTAACACAAAAGTTTACGTTACTCGTTATGAAAAACTTCCCACGAATGCAGAAGCAATCACTTTCACAAATGAAGATGGTGCACTTGTATTTACAGCAACCGTTCCCTATGAAAGTTATTTTATTCGTGTAGTCGATGGTGATAAAAATGCTTTGATGCCGATGGCGAAGCCGATGTTTGCACCCAAGCTCGAAAAAGTGAATGGCATTATGCCATCTAACGTAGTTACCTTCAACTTTGTAGAAGGTACGTCTTGGAGTTCATTCTGCGACCCTACAGGCAAGGCAGTGTATCGTAGCGCAAGTCGTCAATTTGATGCCCAAGCAGAAGTCGTTGCAAAGAATATTCAAATTGCAGGCGTTGATTCCACAACGGATGCAAGCCCCGATGCAAATAAACCCTATTACTTTGTTGTGCTCACAGCAAAGAATGGCGTTGTTACCTACGTAAGTACACCTCTTATGGACTACGATTCCGCATTCAAAGATGTTTCGGCAACTTTGGAAAAAGTTAACGATAAAGCGACTCTTGTTATTACGGGCAAGTTCAAAGTAGCAGGGGACGTAGCAATCGAAGTTTATAGCGAGGATGAAAAACTTGGTAGTGTAACGGAAGTAGTTGGCGAATTTGTAAGTGGTAGCGCAGGTGAAAGCTTTAGAGCAACACTAGATTTAACAAGTATTATCAATAATGCATCAGGCAAAGGAATATGGTATGATATCAAGCTTGCAACGAAGGCAGGATTGCTTTTTGATATTCCTTCAAACGTTGCAAACACAAGTGATTCGATACTAGTTGACGGTACTACCGTTAAATTTGAAACTTGGAATAATCTTCTCAAAGTATCTTATACCTTCTAAGATATCAAAATAATATGGCTAAAATTTATACAACAACACAAAAAGAGAAAATGAAAGAGGGTGTAGTTGAATACACTGCACCCAACTATAATCTTAACACCATCACCGTGCGTTCGGATAAACAATTCCACACGCATTTTGGATTTGGTGGTGCTTTTACAGAAGCAACCTCTCAATGCTACCTCTCTCTTGATGACGAAAAAAAGAGGGCTTTTATCAACGCTTATTTTTCAAATAGTGGACTAAGATATAATCTTGGAAGAATACCCATTCATTCTTGCGATTTTTCTCACGAAATCCACACTTACGTTGATGAGAACGATTATACTCTTGCTTCGTTTGATATGAGTTGGGAAGAGGAGGGAAGAATTCCCCTCATCAAGGAATGCGACAAGGTCGCGGGTGGTTTGGTGTTTTTTTCGGCTCCTTGGTCGCCCCCTGCATATATGAAAACCAACGGGGATATTTGCCACGGCGGAAAACTCAAGAATGAGTGCAGAGAACTTTGGGCGGATTATTACGCAAAAGCCCTTTTAGGCTTCAAAGAAAGAGGAATAAACGTCTCTTTCGCGTCCGTTCAAAACGAACCCGAGGCAATCCAAACGTGGGAATCACGTGAAGTTGATGGTACGGAAGAAGGTATTGAAATAAGAGACTATCTTGTGCCCGCATTCAAGAAGTATGGTCTCGACGTTAAGTTCCTTATCTGGGACCATAATCGTGATAGAATGGTGGCTAGAGCTGTTGAAACATTATCCATCGAAGGTGTTACGGAGCACGTTTGGGGGCTAGGTTATCACTGGTATTGTTGTAACAAGTATGAAAATATAGCCACTTTTAGACAGATGTTTGCAGATAAACACGTTTTGCTCAGTGAATGTTGTGTCGAAACTGCACACGATTCTACAACGGGCCTTGCCTCAAAGGCAGGTGTTTGGGAGCACGGCGAAAGATATGGCAAACAAATTATTAACGACCTTCTCAATGGTTCGGAGGGCTATATTGATTGGAATTTGTTGCTTGATGAAAACGGTGGCCCCAATCACGTTGGTAATTTCTGCGAAGCACCCTTAATGCTAGATGGCGAAGGTGGGATAGTTTACAATCCCTCATATTGGTATATAGGACACTTTTCGCGTTTTATTAAAAGGGGAGCGAAAATGATTTTATGTTCTGCCGGCAGAGATGGCATTTATGCGGTTGCATACCAAAATCCGGATGGTCAAAAAGTCATAGTCGTTATGAACGAAAACGATAGAGACGAAAAGTGCTTGTTTGATATTGATGGCAAGCATATATGCTTTAATGTAGAAAAGCATTCCATATCAACGATATTGCAATGAATTCACGTCTAAAAAAACTTATAATAATCGTAGTAGTCATATCATCGGTGCTTACAATCGGTGGTGTTATTTATACGTCAATTTTGGGCGTTGAAGCAAATCAATATTCCAAAACAATGGGAACAATCTCTAAAATCGAGATAGAAGAAAAGGAAGAAAATACCGTTGTTGTCAAGTGGGCAAGCGTTACTTATGAAACCCCACAAGGGACAAAGACAAACAAGCTGATAGGGGTTTTGCCACCGCGTCTCGAAGAAGGACGAGAAATAGAAGTGCGTTTTAACAAGGAAAACCCAGACGTTGTTACAGCCGAAATGATAGATTGGTTTCCTGCAGTATTTTTGTTGGCGCTCGGCGTGTTATATGCAGTGGGCGGAATCTTGGTAGTTATATTTAGAAAAAAGGCGGGATATTACGCTATCGTTGAACAAACCGACGAGCCAACACCTATAGAAGACGACGATTTTTCTATTATAGAAACGATTTCACAAGAAGAACCCTAATCTATTGACGACTTCAAAAAGCAAATATAGTTTTCACAACGTTAGAAATCATTCAAAATAATCACAAAAAGGCATCCTTGATTGGATGCCTTTTGCTGGCGGAGCGTGTGCTTCACTCATTGAACTCTTGATTGAATTTTAATTTGTTTCTTGTTGTAACTGTTTCAATTCTTCAATAGTTTTATTCAACATCTCATTAGCATCAATTATGGATTTTATTACAATCATATTAGAGATAACACAGAATAGTTGCAAGCAATCTTTTTGGCTTATCTCTCTAGAAAATAGCCCGTGCATAATTCTATTTCTGTTTATTATCTCAGGTTCGTTTTGTCTATCTAAAGACTTGTTAAAATAATGATTTTCAGCCAAATCATTAAATTGTTTAACCAAGTTAATGTAATATGTGATTCTTGTTACATAAATTTGTTTTACGGATTCAACTTTCTCGGTAATACTTTCTAAATTGTTTTTGATTTTATAAAATTCATTATCATTGAAGTTGTTCATATATTGGTGGTAAGACTCAATAATTGGGAACAAAGAGACAGCACAAGAATAATAACATTTATTCTTGTAATTAAAAATCGCTTGTTTGTAATACCTATCTATTCTTGAATTCTTTTCACCGATATTAAAACCAAACAATCTATCGAATAATCTATTAAAGTTTCTAATATAAAGTTCTTCCGTTGTTACATTTACGCTGCCAGATGTTGTAATTCTAGCGTTGATGAACGCAAAAGGAAACATCCATCCTTGTTTTCTCATATCTTCTTTTTGGAAGTCTGGAAAAGTAGTGCGTTCAGAAAAAAGCGCTTTATCGAAATACCATTTCAAAAACGACCAATAATACATATATCTATTTTTTAGGTGATTTGTTTTAGCATTGATGTACTCATTTTTGAATTGAATAGGGTTTTGATTAAAATCTTCTTCAATTTCTTTTAATAGCACGGCATCTGTTTCTAATTTTTCTTTTAATGCCTGTAAGTTTTTACCGTCGCCTACGATATACTCTTGTTCCATTTGGTATATATCTATTATCCTCATGACATCCTCATCTGTTTGTTATAAATCAATTATTTCTAAGAATAAAATCTATAATCGGACAACTCTCTTAATCTTGCTTTCTTTTTATATTCTACTATCTTGCTTCTTCTTTCTCTAATCCATGTAATATAAGAAATGTTTTCCGTTGTTATATTCGTTTGTGTTAAAAAAGAATCTATTGTTTCAATTATCTTTTCATACATTGTTACATCGCTACCAGACCAACTAGATGGATGACTAAATATATCTAACTTTTTAAAAACGTCAAGACTTACTTTTTTAGATATTAGAGTTTGGACATAAATTATTTGCCACTCTTTTTTCAATGAACAAACATATGTAGACATATAATTTAAATCTTTTCCTTTGTCGACGTATTTATCAATAAATATTTGAGAAAATTCCGCAAACGTTTCGTCTGTTAAATTTTGCGATATAATTTTTTCAACAGTAATAACAGGTAGGAAGTATTTAGACAGTTTTTTACTTCTTTCATATATAACAAGCAAGTTTTGTGCAACGTTAGGTATTTTTCGCAAAGCATCTACATCCAAATAACTTGACATTGAAAATTCTTCTTCATGTAAAAAATATAAGTCATAGTACCTATACAGGTATTCAATATTTTTCATAGCTAAATAATGAATGAACTTTTCTGATGTGTGTAAAATATTTTTCTTTATTAAAACAAAGAACATTTCGTAAAATACTGGCTCCAACTCAGCTCCAAAGAACTCTTCAATTGTTTGCATTGACAATTCGTGATAGGTCCATCCTCTTGAAGGCATTTCAATATAAAAATCATCAATAGTTCTATATTTATTAAGATTATTATTGTTGGATAGCTGTATAAACTTAAATACCGTACAAATGAAACCCGGTTGGAACTTTTCAAACTCGATAAAATCAATTACGTTAAATACTCTATTCGAAATTCTATCGGATGTGCAATACTCATTTTTAAAGGTTTGCAAACACATATCATATAGAAATGAGGTTATATCTTTACATTTTAGATTTCTAAGCAATTCTAAAAGTATAACATTCTTGTGTGTTATTGAGGATGATTGGATAAAATAAATAAACTCGATAGTTTTATTTTTTTCAGAAAGAAAATATACTGCTTCTCTATAATTTACATCCAAATCCTTAAATTCGTCAATAAACGTTTTAAGGTGATTTTCAAAATTTGTCGGAGTTCTTTTTATTAAATATCTAAAATAAGCCTCAACGGCATAAGAAATGGTGTTAATATCAACTTCGATTGATTGTAAAGCGTGTATATAAGAATGGAAGTCTTTAGGTGTTTCTATTTCATTTAATATTTTATCGTATTTTGTTTTGTTTGAACGCCAATCATAGCGTTCTCTTTTCCGCGAAAATCCCTCTGCATAAAGTTTAAACTCAACAGAGTTTTTAGTTAATTGCTCTAAAATTTGTTGATATTCATTATCTTTGTCAGAGCAACAACATTCCATTAGTTTATATAATACGGTCTTTTGTATAAAGCTAAGGTTGTTTTCTAATTGCGTGTTAATAAATGGCAAAAGAATTTTTTTGTCATTATCAAAAAATTCTTGTATCTTACCAATTTTTTTGCTGTTAGGGAGGTATCGAAAATTTTCTAATAAACTACTTATGTCTTTATAATACTCGTTTTCATATAAAGTTATCAAACCTTTCCAGACAATTGCTCTTGTTTCAAACAAACATTCACAAGGCACAGCATTAAATGTAAAATGGACCATTGTATTTGCATGGAACTCTGATGAACTAAAAGAGAAATTTAAAAATTTTCTTGCCAATCCAACAAATAATTTTCTACAAGCTTCATTACTAATTAGTCTTTCCTGTAACTTGTTTAAAAAATATATTTGGCTAATAAAATTATTATCAAAAGAATGGCGTCTTACAGAAAATGTTTCTACTAAATCCTTAATGGTTTGTTCTTCAAGGGCACAAGCGTCTATATGATTAAACAAAATATCAATTGCTAAATTATAATAACAGCTTGGCTCATACCCACATAAAATATTTATAAATGTTTCTTTTAGTGGGATGCCTGCTTCTTTTATATATTCCAATGCTTCTAAAGGCAGCAACCCATAGAAAACTGATATGAATTGAACAGTTTCATTATTATTAATAAGTTTGTAACGTTCATTCCAAAGTTTTTCTAATGGTTGCATTATTAAGTCGTCCTGATATCCATATGCAGGCAGAATAGAATTAAACATATCTACAAAGCATTTACGATATGTAGGAAAAAACAACTCAAATATAACGTTTAATGGTATTTGTTTATCTTCAATAACTAGTTTATAGAATAAATATGATGATAATATTTGGTCTCCAATTTCACATACTTTTCCTTCATATGAAATATTCACAACCTCTTGTCTATCCCAATATGCCATTGCATCATGAAACATATCGCAAGATATTCCTATTTTGGTTAGTGCGCCTTTTATGTTTTCCCAATTATTATCACCATCTTCCATAACTATCCTATGAAAAAAGGCTAATACAACAAGTGATTTTAAGTAAATAGTGTTATTATCTTTAGTGATAGAATTTTCCAAATCAGCGTTAACACGATTAAAATGATATTCCATCAATTCTTTCATTTTTGTTGGTAGATGTCCATGTTTTTTCAAGACTTCTGCCATCATTATCGCAAAACGTAAATTTTCATGAGCAACGTTTTGTATAGAAAACAAAGTATCATAAGATGCGCCTGGTATTATCTTTTTCAACACTTTTTCCTGCTGTTCTTTAGACAAGGGGACAATTTTAATAAAATCTAAAAACTTATCTAGATTATTGTTTTTTAAATCTATCGCTATTGTGTCGATTGCATAATCCCTTACTGTAGCCAACACATAAATATTCTTATGAGTCTGGGCATAAGATATAAATTCTTTTATGAAGGGAAGGCGATTTATATCATCTAAAATGACAGCAATATTATCTTTCCCAACAGTATCACATATTGTTTCAAAAGGATTACCGTAAGCATTCTTTATATAAAAAACTTCTTTTATGCGTTTATCGGTTTTTATTTTTTGAGCCAAATGTATACAAAGCCTTGTTTTTCCGCAACCAGCAGGTCCATGGAGTAAAACAACATTTTTATTAAAAAGTTTATCTTCTATTTCTTTTAGTTCGTCTTCTCTAAATAAAAATTCATGTTGTTGAGAAACATCATATTCATTGTTTTGTAGACATTCATCTAACGTTTTAATAAGTCCATGTGAAAATTTTATATTTAATTCAGATACGGCAATCGATTGATATGTGTGTAGTAATAGTGCACTTAACTTGTCCAATCCCCAAAATTCAAAAGGAACTTTTGAGTCTATACAAAAGTCTCTACACAAATTCTGACATTCTTGAAGTTCGTATGTTTCAATTTTTCCAACACAAGCAAATATAACCTTTTCCACATTAGCGTTTTTATCAAGAAGTATTTTTGCATTTTCTTTACATTTTTCAATATCTTTTTTTATTTTATCTAATAACTGATTTTTTTGAATGGTAACCTCCGCATAGATATAATTTCCATTGGATAATTGAAGAAAAACATCGGGAGTTCCATATCTTGTAGTTTGCACGCCACTTGCACTACCTAAATTTACAATATTTGTAGGAGTATATTGCTTATCTAGTATTTGAAAGACGATATTTTGCATTTCGGCTTGTCCTATACCAAGCAACTCTCTTTCTATAGATTTATAATCACTCATTTTTCTTCTCCCATATCGTTTAAATTATTATTCTCGCAGTTTTCATTGTTTTCTTTACGTTTTTTTAATAAATAGAATAGGCTAATAATAATTATTGAGACTAAAAGTAAACTTGGCACTATAATTTTCACATATAAAGGCCAGCTTATAATCCAATTTTGAACTGCTACTATTCCACTGTAAACACAACAACCCAAAAGCAACAAAATAATAAAAACAAAGGCATACGCCTCTTTGCCTGCATTTTTACCATGAATTAGACCAAATGAAAATAAGAGACCAACAATTGAGTAAGCAAGCATCCCAATTATAAGCATAATAATATTCCAAATTTTATCATCTAGACAACTGATACCAGTAATGGCTAAAGATGTGATTAACGTTGTTAATATCACCTTATAAAACCCCAGCGAATTATTTTTATTGGCCAAAAAAGTTTCTCCTAATTTTATTTGTTTTATTATACCACAATTGTAAAAACTTTTCAAGATAATAGGCTCTTGCATCTTTACATTTTTTATAAAAAGTGTTATAATAGTTTCAATATTAAGGAGAGTCGTATTATGAACTTTGCAGAAAAGGTAAAATTTGTTCGTACTGAACTAAAATTATCGCAAGAAGATTTAGCGAGAGAACTTGGTGTTAGCTTTGCTACAATCAATAGATGGGAAAACGGAAGTTATAATCCAAGCCGTTTAGCAAAAAAGGCATTTGAAGATTATTGTGAAAAACGAACTATTAACTTTTCGGAGGAGAATAACTAATGAATTATATCGGTTCTAAATATTCTTTAATAGATTTTTTGGAAGCATCTATAGATAAAACATTAAAACTTTGCAATGAAACTAGAAAACCGTCTGAAATGGTTTTTGCTGATTTGTTCGCAGGGACAGGCGTTGTTAGTGGCTCTTTTAAGAAGCAAGGCTATTCTATTATCGCTAACGATATCCAATATTACAGTTACGTTATCACCAAACACATGATTGAGAATAACGGCAACCTTGACAAAGAACGTTGTAATCAACTTATTGCAGAACTTAATTCTTTAGAAGGTGTGGAAGGCTTTATATATAAGAACTACTCTTATGAAGGAACGGAAGGACAAGAATTTAGAAGATTATATTTCTCTGACTTTAACGCTAAGAAGTGTGATGCTATAAGAATTACCATTGAAGATTGGTTTAATCAAGGCATAATCAATGAAAATGAATATTTCTTCTTGCTTGGCTCTTTGATTAACAGTATAGATAAGTGTGCAAATACTGCATCAGTTTATGGTGCATATCTTAAAAAGTTAAAGAAGTCTGCGTTAAAAGAAATGGAATTAACTGCGCTCCCCATAATGCAAGGAACGGTTGATTGCAAAGTCTATAATGAAGATATAAGCGAACTTATCAAAAACGTATCGGGCGACATTTTATATCTTGACCCACCTTATAACGCAAGACAATACTGTTCTAACTATCACATGCTTGAAACGATTGCAAAGTATGATAACCCCGAGATAAAAGGTAAAACGGGTTTACGTGATTATACAGACCAAAAAAGCGTGTTCTGCATAAAAAACAAAGTAGCAGCCGCCTTTGCTGACCTTATTAAAAATGCTAAATTTAAGTATATCTTCTTAAGTTATAACAACGAAGGATTAATGTCTTTTGATACTATTGAAAAAATCATGAAGAAATACGGCAAGTATAAAGTTTATATGCAACAATACCGTCGTTTTAAGGCTGATAATGCAAGAGATGCTAAATCAGATTCAACGATTGAGTATTTACATTGTTTGATTAAGGATATCTAATGAGCAAAATTAACGACCTTGATATGACAAAATGGAAAGAGCTTACCGACGTTTGGACGGATAGCTTATGGATTATTCCACAAAGAGATAATTCGGGCGCCCACGATGGACATTATCACGGTAATTTCGTTCCTCAAATACCACATCAACTGTTGACTCGATATACAAAAGCAGGTGATTTTGTTTTAGACCCTTTTGCAGGAAGTGGAACAACACTTATTGAAGCGCAACGTATGGGAAGAAATTCTATTGGTATAGAATTACAACCCGATGTGGCAATGGAAGCTATTGGAAGAATTCACTCTGAGCAAAAGGATGGAATTATAGCCGATACCTTTGTAGATGATAGTAGGACGTTTGATACTAATAGAATTCTTGACACATACAAGATTAAAAACGTTCAGTTTATAATCTATCATCCACCATATTGGGATATAATCAAGTTTAGTGAAGATACCAATGACTTGTCGAACTCTAAAAACTTAGAAGAATTTATAGATAATTTTCGCCAAGTTGTTAAAAATACCTCTGCTATACTTGAAAAAGGAAGATATTGCGCCGTTGTTATTGGTGATAAATATGCAAACAGTCAACTTGTCCCACTTGGCTTTTATTGTATGCAAGCTATGCAACAAGAAGGCTTAACTCTAAAAGCCACAATCGTTAAAAATTTTGAAGAAACAAAAGGAAAAACAAACCAAAAAGCACTTTGGAAGCAACGTGCGTTAAAAAATGGTTTATATCTTTTTAAACACGAATACATCTTTGTATTTAAGAAAGAAAAGTGAGGCAAAGACCTCACTTTTTCAATGTTATAAATAGCGTGTAAAATTGATATTATTAGTAGTTATATTAAAACCTATGTATTGTATTGGTTCTACGTTGACGCTTTGGATAGTATAACTACAACTTTGGTATTGTGTTTGTAATTGATTCGTTAAAGCACCGTTTGCAATGATGGTGGGTATTACTCTGATACTTTTCCCTGTATATTTAGGAGCTACATAATATGATAGCCACTCAAGATACCAAGATAATTGTTTTGTCGCTATTTCAAGATATGGAGTAGTGTATTTTAATTCAATTATGCGTATTACGACTTCTAACTCAGTTTCTTGCTTAATCATTAAATCTATCCTTTGCATTCCAACGCCACAAGAAACTTCATTGCCAATCCAACAAAATTGTCCAGGATATGGAATTAGTAATGGAGATAATATCGCATTATCAAAATTTTGTGTTAAATATGCTTGGAGATGTGATTCAAAAGCATTCGAGTTATGTGCTTTATTAAGAAGACGTGGAAGAATATCTAAACTATTTCTTCGCCCTAGATAAGCTTGAGTTGACGATGCTACGCATATTTCATTGTTTGTAGAATCAAAAGTAAAATTATTGCTTATAAGATAATTACTATTGTTTTTAGCTCTTACTTTTTGGATAAAATCATTAAATTCATAATCGGTAATCATTGTACAACCACGATTTGCTTTTAGTTTTCTATAAATTAAACTCCAACACATATCACTAGGATGATTTTTACCTTGCAATGAATCTAAAAATTCATGTTCCGTGAGTCCTTTTGCATACACCTCATCTGGTTCTATAAGAATTCTAAAAGACAAGCCTTTACCTGTTTGATTTACCAAATAATTATTTGTATCGTTTTCATCAAAAAAGGGCAAAGATGCAACTTTAAACACGCCAAAAAATGTCCCTTGATTCGTTCCCTTAGTTTGAAGATAAAATATTACTTTATCTCCTATTCTTATTCTTGAAATATCTGCAACCATTCCAACCAACATTTGTTCTGTTTTCCAATTGTATGAAACTGCTGAATTAGTGAGAAATGGTGATTGCTTTTGCCCGGCCCCTGTACCTGCAAACATATATTCCAAGTGATATTTAAAAGTGTTAACATCTACAACAAAAACATGCGTAGTCATTCTTATTTCTTCTCCTGTAAATGTTTTTTGAACTCAATTGGGTCATACCAATAACAACCTTCACATGCATTTTCTTCATTATTGTGGGTTGCTCCACCTTTGTAATACGACATAGGATATCCCAATTTTTTAGCATCATAGCGGATACCCGTTCTGCGACACTCTTTACAATATTGACGTTTTGCATCATTAGCGGCTTTACTTAATGGTTGAAAATCTTCTAAACGTTGGTCTTCGTTTCGCATAACACGGTTTTCATTTTTCATTCCGTTTTTATGGTCAACTTCAGGATTAAATGTTCCCAATACAACACAGCGTTGAGCTCTTATTGTTCTTTTTATATCTGCTCGAATGTGTTGAGAGTAGTCGCCGTTATTAAGACCATTTAAGCGTATTCTATCTATGCCGTTTCCTGGAGTGATGCTCTTATCAAACTCTATAACGTATTTTCTTGCGAGCATAGATTCTTTTCTTGCCCAAGATGCTCCGTTGCCAAAAGTTAAGCAAGCATATTCGCCAACAAATTCGCCTATATCTACCCAACGACTAACTCCGTTTTCATTAGGTTGTGCAAGTTTAATAAACAATTCTGTTTTCGTCATTTGTTTTTCTCCTATTAGAAATTAAAAAATTCTTTAAGCGTTACTTTAAGTGCAGTAGCAAGCTTTTCAATATTAACAATCGAGATGTTTCTTCTACCACACTCTACGCTAGTTATGTAAGTTCTATCTAATTCTGCTAAGTCGGCAAGTTCTTCTTGGCTTATGCCTAGTTTGTTGCGTAGTTCTTTTACTCTTTTACCAACTAAAATCTTTACGTCCATTTTTATACTCCTAAATTCTTATAGATATATTTTAACAAAAAGTGACTTTTTTCACAACGGACTTTAAGTCACATAGGCTTATTTGCTTGACTCTTATATAATAAAATTATATACTTATAGTGGCGATAAGCTAAAGTGGGTTTCCCACTTGTTTAGAAGTCGAAATTGCAATTTTGTGCAATTTCCTTAACCTGCTTAGGCGTTGAAATCTGCATCATCTTTTCGGGAAAAACGCACCGCTAAAATCTTCTAAAAAAGTTTATAAATATGACACACATTGTCATCTTTACTTTGGAATAATAGGACTATGGATAAGTTAGCATATCATTACAACAAGAAAAAAACCCGCTAAAACTGAGGGTAAATATCTGTACTATTATCCCTGCGAGGATATGGAAAGCGCCACCGTGCAAATGGGTGGGCGTGACTTTGTTACGATTGAGGTAAGCGAAAAAGAATGGGAAGCGTTGATTGAGTTAGATAGGATTGAATACAACAACGAGCATATTTGAACCAAATGTTGTAGTAAAGTTCTACTTCTTTGGTGTCATATCCTTTACTCTCACCAAATGAATTCTTAACTTCTACGCGAATCTCTTTGAGTTCTTTGAAAAGAGCTTTGAACTCAATCTGTTCTTCACCAACTGCATTGCAATCATCAATACAGTCTTCAAAAACTCTTATATAGGGCTTTCCGTTTTGTCCTATACAAGCGGTGATTAGATCTTTCTCGGTAACGTAACCGATACCAGAGATCTTAGAATCGGATTTACCGGTTCTATAAACAGAATAAACTACTTTTTTCATGGGCTTTATACCTCCAAATATTTTATTTTGCCTTTCGGCAGTGGATAGTTAGCACAGCTATATATTTGGTGGAGGCATTAAATAAAAAGGCATAGAAATAGTGTATAAATAGTTGATAATTAGTAGGGGGCTGCACAAAGGCTCCTCGAGCGAATTTTTTGAGCATAAAAAAAGAGCCTAATCAAATGATTAAGCTCAAAAAAATCTCTTACTTTGTGCTAACTATATCGCTGTGCCACACTAGGAACGTCGGAAGGTAAAATATTTACATTCGAATAATCCTTAGTAAAAAGACCAAAAATCTCCACAACATTTGGAAAAATACATATAAAAATATACCCCACCTATTAAGGTGAGGTATAATAAGAAGGGTGTTTTCTAATGAAAACTAAAAGAAAAGGCAGTAACGAATTTGTTTGGTGTTCGTCACTGCCCCACTTGGCGGAGAAACCGTATAGCGAAAGACTATCTCAAACAAACAAAAAAGTAATAGGGTATCTTGCTTGTAAGGTGCCTTGTTTATTTAATGGACACGAACACAGGGTGTTCGCTTTCGCCAGGTTTGGCGATGCCTTGCATACCAAACTAATGCACCCTAATCGTTAAAACGATAGGGTACATCTCCCTTCTGTGCAAGCAAAAACCCGAGACTTGTTCGTCTCGGGTTTTTCTTGACGGAGCGTGTAAAAAGTAAAACTACTAGGAAAAGATAAGGTAAGTTAGTCTACTCAAAAGAGTTAATTATTTTTGGCTAAGAATTAATTAATTCTTAGCGTTTTTTCTTATAATTACGACGGGAATTTAACAGAAATTATATTTTTATTTCTTTACTTGAGGCGCATAAACTTTCATTTGTCCATGTCCACCAAAAATATTCCATTCTCCAATGCCTAATCTTTGCAAAAAAGTAGCGCGTTCTTTTGAACAAAGTTTCGAATCGGTATCAACTGAAGTCATTAGTATCGGTGCGTATTTATTATATTCGGCTTGTTTTTTAGTTAATTCCGAAAGATTGATAAAAATATCACCCGAAAAGGCTATTTTATTTTCATAATCAATTAATAATATTTCACCAGATAAATGTCCTCCCTTTCCTTCATAAACTTCAAAATTAAGTTCTCCTATATTATAAAAGCCGATTTGTTCTATAGGCGCAGTTAAACTAGATTTTTTCCACATCGGGCAAAGTTTCTCTTTATCTGCAACTTCATATTCTGTTAATATTTTGCAGATGTTAACGTAAGGGAGATGCAAATGGTTTTTCTCTCTAAATCCAGGCAATTTGTTTGCTTCGAGAAATAAACTCTCAGCGCTTCTTTGACTAAGTATAATTTCGTCAAATTCATTAATAAGACCTACATGGTCAACGTCTACGTGCGTAATTAGTAATTTTTCTTTTTGTTTTTTAAAATCGGGAACAAGCGTTTTTATTAGTTCAAGCATTTCTTTTTTATAACAAGCGTAGCCCGAATCAACGAAAAGTCTTTCTCCTTTGCTTTCTATTATTGTGGTATTACTACCGCAATCAGGTTCTATAAGTATAATTTTAGTTGTCTCAGTTATGTGATGTTCAGTTACTCTCGGATGAAAGTTATCTCCCTTACATTCTGCTAAAAGTTCTGCAAATTTACTAATACTATCAAAAGTTATATAAGGAGAAAGTCCTTGTTCGTCAAGCGTTTGCATCGCTAAATTCACATTTACTAAAAGTTTTTCTTTCTTATCTAATGGAAGCGTTAATGTTTTTATTAAGCCGTCGACATATGAATTGTAGAAAATACTATTGTCATAGACTTTTTCAGTATTATTGTAGTCTATAACTTTAACCTCACAAAGCTTTTCGGCTTGAGTTAAAAACTCAGTTAAACTATTTACATCGTTGATGTATAATCCCATTTTGAATTGTTGATATTCACTACCGTTTTCTTGAGAGCTTATGTATGAAATATTAAAATTAAACTTACTAATTAGTTCTAAAACGTTAGTGACGCTTCCAGGAACGTCCTTTAAATAAAAAGACAACAAAACAATTTTGCTATTTTCTTCCGCATTAGAAAGATAACCGATTTCTTTTAATTTTTTATTTGCTTGTTCTAAACGTGTTTTTTCACCGTCAACTTCAATAAATAGTGTGTGAGAATCAACGGCTTTATTATAACTTACTCTTGTAATATTAATGCCAAGTTCGGAAAAACATTTACTTGCTTTAAGAAAAGCACCAATATGATTAGGCATTTTAGTTACATATGTTTTCTTCATATACTACCCTTATTGTAATAATCGCCAACAGAACCAGAGCCTGCAAATAAGTCGCAAAACACCTCACCATTTATATTATTGTCATCTATACAAATTGGATATTTTCCAACATTCTCGTTTTATTTCCTAAAAAACGCATTTATACGCCTCTATTCTCTATTTGGTTTTTTGAATTATAGCATAACTTTTAAATAATTTCAATCTCTTTAGATATTACAACAACATAAAATGAACTAAAATTCAATTTTGGCACTATGGCGTGTTCCTGTATTGAATAAAAAGAAAAAGCCCTTACGAAAGGACTTTACGTAAAGAAAATAACCTAACCCGATTTGAGTTCGGATTAGGTTATTGATGGCGGAGAAACAGGGATTTGAACCCTGGCTACGCTTCTCACGTACTACTCCCTTAGCAGGGGAGCCCCTTCGGCCTCTTGGGTATTTCTCCGAATATAATCTTTGTTATTTTATTGTATGCAAAAAAGGTTTTCCTTAATCGCATTATAGATATTATCACACATTTTTTCATTTGTCAATCTAATTCTTTGACTATTATTGACATTTGGAGTATAATATTTTCAAATTTCATAGTAGGTAATTATATGAAGTATCTAGTCGTATTGGGCGACGGTATGGCTGATTATAAGATGGACGTTCTCGATGGTAAAACTCCTCTTGAATATGCTTGTACCCCTAATATCGATAGACTTGCTCCTCTTTCGCAAATAGGGCTAGTTAAAACCGTTCCAGATGGTATGAAGCCCGGTAGCGACGTCGCAAATCTCTCGGTTATAGGATATGCCCCCGAAAAGTATTATAGCGGAAGAAGCCCCCTAGAAGCTCTCTCTATCGGTGTCGATATGCAAGAGGGTGATATCGCTGTGCGCACCAACCTCGTTACCCTATCCGGAGAGGACGATATCGCCAATAAAACGATGGTTGATTATTCGGCAGGGGAAATATCCACCGCCGAAGCAAGCGAGCTTATAAAGGCTGTAAAAGAGGCTCTTAGCGACGACGAGTTTTCTTTTTACGCGGGCGTGAGTTATCGTCATTGTATGATAATAAAAAACGGTACCACCGCAACCCACCTAACTCCTCCTCACGACATTAGCGGAAGGGTGATAGGCGACTATCTACCTAGTGGAGAATATGGCGATAAACTATTAAGCTTAATAGAGCGCTCACACGAGGTTCTAAAAAATCACCCCGTAAATTTAGAGAGAATAAAGAATGGTAAAAACCCTGCAACTCACGTATGGTTTTGGGGCGCCGGGACCAAGCCCAGTCTAGATAATTTTGAAGAAAAGTATGGACTAAAGGGTGCGGTAATTTCGGCAGTTGATTTGCTAAAAGGAATTGCAATAGGCGCAGGTATGGCATCTCCCGAAGTAGAGGGCGCGACCGGTACTTTATCTACCAACTGGGATGGTAAAATAGAGGTTGCTAAAAAGTGCTTCGAGAGCGGATGCGACTACGTTTATATCCATATGGAAGCTCCCGACGAATGTGGCCATCAAGGCGATGTTTGGGGCAAGGTAAAGGCAATAGAAAAGGTGGATTACGTCGTCGGCGAAATGGTAAAATATCTAGAAACACAAGGTGATTTTACTATGGTTATAACCCCCGACCACGCAACGCCTATCGTTAAGAAAACCCACACGGCAGAGCCTATCCCTTATATGATATATAAAAGTGCAAAGCCAAATAATGGTATACTAAAATACAATGAAACAGATGCCCAAAGTGGAGAATATCTATCTAGCGGACAGTTGATAATAACAAAAATGTTGGAGACAAAATGATTACATCAAAAGAACTAAGAGAAAAATGGATTAAGTTTTATGAGAGCAAAGGCCACACCAATATCGGTGCTGTATCGCTAATAGGTGATGGTACCACCGGCGTTATGTTTAACGTTGCCGGTATGCAACCTCTTATGCCTTACCTCCTAGGTAAAAAGCATCCTATGGGAACCAGACTTTGCAACGTTCAAGGTTGTGTAAGAACCGTTGATATTGATTCCGTAGGCGACGCTACCCACTTTACTTTCTTTGAAATGATGGGAAACTGGAGCTTGGGCGATTACTTCAAGAAAGAGAAAACAGCTTGGTCGTTCGAGCTTTTGACCGAAGTTTTTGGCTTTGATAAAGAAAAGATTTGTTCAACCGTTTTTGAAGGCAACAATGCTGCTCCTCGTGATGAAGAAACCGCATCTTACCTAAAGGAACTCGGTATAAAAGAAGAGAATATTTTCTATTTGGATAAGTCCAACAACTGGTGGGAATTGGAAGGAACGGTTGGTACTCCTTGCGGTCCCGATAACGAGTGGTTCTATCCCCGCCACGACAATCCTTGCTGTGATACTTGCGACGTTAACTGCGATTGCGGTAGATACGTTGAAATCGGCAACGACGTTTATATGCAATACAAAAAATTGGAAGGCGGTAAATACGAAGAACTAGAAAACAAGAACGTTGATACCGGCTTTGGTCTAGATAGATTGCTTCTATTCTTAAACGGACTAGACGATGGTTATAAAACCGACCTTTTTGCTGGCGCAATCGCTCATTTAGAGAAGGCTTCCGGCAAGCAATATGGTGCAACCGAAAACGATACCAAGGCAATGAGAATTATTGCAGACCACACCAGAACTGCTGTTATGCTTATAGGCGACGTTAACGGAATTACCCCCTCCAACACCGGTGCAGGTTATATTCTAAGAAGACTTCTTCGTCGTGCTATTAGATATTGCAAGAACCTTGGAATACCCGCAACCGAAATGTGTGAGGTAGCAAAAATTTTCATAGAAAAGATTTATGACGAAGCATATCCTCTTCTAGTTGAGAAAGAAGAATATATTCTCGACGAGATTACCAAGGAAATCAAAAAGTTCGAAGTAACCCTTGCTGGCGGTATGAAAGAGTTCGATAAGATTATCAACGGAATGCAAAGAAAGAACGAGTTTATGAGCCTAAAAGACCCTGCTTATGTTCCCGAAACCGAGATTTCCGGCAAACAAGCATTCAGATTATACGATACCTTCGGCTACCCCCTAGAGCTTACTATCGAGCTTGCAAACGAGAAGGGCTTGAGTGTTGACGAGAAGGGCTTTAACGAAGCTTTCAAGGCTCACCAAGAACTTTCCAAAGCTCAAGCACAAGCAGCAAAGGGCGGACTTACCGAGAGAACCGAGGTTACTACCAACTATCACACCGCAACCCATATTTTGCTAGCGGCACTCCGTAAGGTTTTGAACGATGAAACCGTTATGCAAAAGGGTAGCAATATTACTGCAGAAAGACTTCGTGTTGACTTTAACTTCCCTCGTCCTTTAACTCCCGAAGAAATCAAGGGTGTAGAAGATGAAGTAAATAGTGTTATTGCAAGCTCTATCCCCGTTACCTGCGAAGAAATGAGTGTTGAAAAGGCTCGTGCAGAAGGTGCTATCGGTGTGTTCGGCGATAGATATGGTGAACTTGTAAAGGTATATTCTATCGGCACCTATAGCAAGGAAATTTGTGGTGGACCTCACGCAAGCAACACTAATGAACTGGGCGTATTCAAAATCCAAAAGGAACAAAGCTCTTCTTCTGGTGTAAGACGTATAAAGGCAATCCTTACCAAGTAATAGACTGGTTAATAAAACAATCAAAGTAAAGAGAACCGATGGGCATAATTGCTCGTCGGTTTTTATTTTGCAAACTAAAAACGGGACTTTTCCTAAATTTTCTCATTTTCGCGTGCGTACTCGCGTATTTGCGCGCTTATTCGCGCAAAATACTATTGCGCGTTCGCGCACACGTGTGTTATAATAACTTTTGAAATCAAAATTATGGAGATAAAAAATGAGTTTATTTAATTCCTTATTCGCTAAAGAGAAGAAGACCGACGCAAATAACGGTAAAGAGGACGTAACCCAAAATCTTGATTTAAGCGGTCTTAAGTACTTTGAAAAAAAGGAACAATTAAAACATATAAAGAAATTAGAAAGCATCGTTAATAAGATAAATGCTTGTGAAGAGGTGGTTTTACACCAAACCGCACCCTTTAATATTGATGAAGCGGAAGAATATTTCAAGAACAAAACTGCCGAATTCAAAGAAAGAGTAGCGAAGGGAGAATCGTTGGACGATATCCTTCCCGAAGCATTTGCTATCGTTCGCGTTGCAAGCGCACGTATCTTAAATATGCGCCACTACGACGTTCAACTTATGGGTGGTATCGTTTTGCATCAAGGAAGAGTCGCCGAAATGCAAACCGGTGAAGGTAAAACGCTCGTTGCAACTTTGCCCGCATACTTGAATGCTCTTGCAGGAAAGGGCGTTCACGTTGTAACCGTTAACGAGTATCTGGCAAAACGTGATGCCGAGTGGATGGGTAAGCTTTATAACTATCTTGGACTCACGGTTGGCTGTGTATATCGTGATATGAGCAAAGAAGAAAGAAAACGTGCTTACGAATGTGATATAACCTATGCTACCAACTCGGAAATAGGCTTTGATTATCTACGCGACAATATGGAAGTTGAAAGCAAAAACCGCGTTCAACGTGGCCACAGTTTTGTTATCGTCGACGAAGTTGACTCTATCTTGATAGACGAAGCGCGTACGCCTTTGATAATATCGGGTTCATCGGGTGAGGTTAGCGATTTATACGTTAACGTTAATAGATTTGTCAAACGCCTAAGAGAGGGCGATTACGAATTGGAAGAAAAGGATAATCGTGCCTATTTGACCGAAGATGGGTTAGATAAAGCGGAAACTTATTTTAATATGTCGGATAAAAGCGATTATGAGCAAACCCAAATTCGTACTCATATAAATACTGCTTTACGCGCCAATTTCTTGATGCACGCTAACAAAGATTATATCGTTGAAAACGGAGAAATAGTAATAGTCGACGAGTTCACCGGTCGTAAGATGGTTGGCAGACGTTACTCCGAGGGCTTGCACCAAGCAATCGAAGCAAAGGAAAACGTTAAAATCAAAAAAGAAAGCGTAACCATTGCTTCTATTACCTTCCAAAACTACTTCCGTATGTATCGTAAGCTTTCTGGTATGACGGGTACCGCATATACCGAAGAAGCAGAGTTTAGAGGAATATATAATCTTGACGTTGTAAAAATCCCCTCCAATAAGCCTGTAGTACGTGTCGACGAACCCGACAAGATTTATGCCTATCGCAACGAGAAAATCGAGGCGGTTATCGAGGATATCAAGGAGTGCTACGAATATGGTCAACCCGTTCTAGTAGGTACTACCTCGGTTGAAGCATCGGAAGAGCTTTCTATAAAGCTACGTAAGATGGGTATCAAGCACAACGTTTTGAATGCGAAGCTCCACGCGGAGGAAGCGGAAATTATTGCTCAAGCAGGTAGACTTAACGCGGTTACCATCGCCACCAATATGGCAGGTCGTGGTACCGATATTTTGCTTGGCGGTAATCCCGAAAATCTAGCCAAAGCCCAAATGAGGAAGAAGGGATACTCACTAGACCTTATAAAAATTGCAACTGCCAAGAATCCCATTGTGGAAGAAGAGCAAGTAGAGGCAAGAAAGACCTATAAGGAACTATACAACAAATTTTTAGGGGAGTGTGCTGAAGAAAGAGCAAAGGTTCTAGAGAAGGGAGGTCTTCGTGTTATAGGAACCGAGCGCCACGAAGCAAGACGTATAGATAACCAATTACGCGGTCGTTCGGGACGTCAAGGCGACAAGGGAAGTAGCTGTTTCTATCTTTCTTGTGAAGACGATATCGCAAGATTATTCGGTGGTGAAAAGTTGCAGTCTGCCGTGGCAATGGGTGGCGGAAACATCCAAATGGGATTGCTTTCGCGCCTTATCGAAGCAGCCCAAAAGCGTTGCGAAGAAAACAACTACGCAATTCGTAAGAGGGTTTTGGAGTACGACGACGTTATGAATAAGCAACGTCAGCTTATATATACAGAACGCAACGAGGTTCTTGATGGTAAGGACGTTCACGACCAAATTCTAAAGTATTTCAAGCCCATCGTCGAGGAAATAGTATACAAATACTTGGATGCCGAAGGTGAGGTTACCGACGAAAGGATAGCTCTATTCAATCGTGATTTAGAAGATAATATTCTAGAGCGCGGAACCAATCTTATCACTCGCGAGGTATATGAAAACAAGAGCGATGAAAAGATTGAAGAATACGTATACGATACTTTGGTTGAGCAATACGAGGCAAAAATAAAGCGTGCGGACGAAGAAAACATCAGCTTTAAAGAAACGGAAAGAAACGTACTACTTCGTCAAGTAGATAAAAATTGGATGCAACATATTGCCAATATGGACCAACTTCGCAAGAGTATAGGCTTGCGTGCGCTTGCACAACGTGACCCTGTTATAGAGTACCGCAGAGAGGGTATGGATATGTTTGACCAAATGATAGAAAACATACAAGAAACCACTGCGAGAATGCTTGCTAAAATCGACATAGAGTCTGTTATTGAAAGAAAGAACCTCTTGCTTCAACATATCCAACGCCACGTAACCGTCCGCAATACTGATGAAAACAAGACGGTTGGTAGAAACGACCCTTGTCCTTGCGGAAGCGGTAAAAAATATAAGAATTGTTGCGGTAAATAGTATGATAGATTTTTATAGCGACAAAGAGAGGTTGGTGGAATTAACCTCGTCTATAAAAACCTCGGCGGAAGCGATAAACGTCGATGCCTTACTCATTGAACTAGAGGAGCTACGCGCAAAGCAGGCGGAAGAAAGCTTTTGGTTAGACGTTCAAGGTGCTAAGGTAGTCAATATGCGTATTGCCGAAATCGAAAGAAAATGCGGAGAGGTAAATCGCCTAAAAGAGGAGGCCGAGGGCTGCCTAGAGCTTATGCTGATGGCGGAGGAAATGCAAGACGAAAGCGCGGTTGACGACGTTAAGCAAATGCTCAGGGATATAGAACGCGACGTAGAAAAGCTATTTCTAGAAAGCCTAATGAAGGGAAAATACGATGCTAACGACGCCATTTTGACCTTGCACGCAGGAGCCGGCGGAACGGAGGCACAAGATTGGGCGGATATGCTTTATCGTATGTATCGCAGATATGCTGAACGTGCCGGATACGCCGTTAGCGAGATAGATTATCAAGCGGGCGACGAAGCCGGTATAAAGAGCGTTATATTCAAGCTATCGGGAAACAACGCATATGGGTTCCTAAAAGCGGAAAAAGGGGTGCATAGACTAGTAAGAATAAGCCCTTTTGATGCTAATAAACGTAGGCATACCAGCTTTGCTAGCCTAGAGGTTATGCCGGAAATCGAAACTGACGACGAAATAAAAATAAACCCGGAAGACCTAAAGATAGATACTTGTAGGTCGTCGGGTGCGGGTGGTCAACACGTTAATAAAACGGAAAGTGCTGTTAGAATTACCCATATCCCTACGGGCATAGTAACTTGGTGCCAAAGTGAAAGGAGCCAAGTGCAAAACAAAGAAACCGCTATGAGAATGTTATATAGCAAGCTTGCCGAACTAAAGGAACGCGAGCAAATGGAAGAGGCACTCTCAATAAAGGGCGAAATCAAGAAAATAGAGTGGGGTTCCCAAATACGCTCCTACGTATTTTGCCCATATACTCTAGTAAAGGACCATCGCACGGGGTACGAAAACTCTAACGTAAACGCGGTAATGGATGGCGACCTAGAAGGGTTCATATACGATTATTTGGTAAAAGCGAACCAATAACACAAAAGAAAAAATACAAAACAATATAGAAATTAACTTACGGAGGCATATATGTTAGACCTAAATCTTATTAGAAACGATGCACAAAAGGTCAAAGAAGCCCTTGCTAAAAAGGGTTACGACGTGGATTTTACCGAGCTACTTGCTTGGGACCAAGAAAGAAAGAGCGCTAAGCAAAACGTTGAGTCCCTAAAAGCACAAAGAAACAAGGTATCCGGCGAAATTCCCAAGCTAAAGAAAGCGGGACAACCCGTTGAACACATTTTTGAAGAAATGAGAAACTTGGGCGAAGAAATCGCCAAATGCGACAAAGCAGTAGGTGAGCTAGAAGAAAAGATAAACGACTTCTTACTACGTTTACCCAATATGCCCGACCCCGATTTGGTAGGTGGCGAAAAGGAAAACAACGTAGTTATCAAGATGTTTGGCGAAAAGCCCCAATTCGACTTCAAGGCAAAGAACCACGTTGATTTATGTACCTCGTTGGGACTTATCGACTACGAACGTGGCGTTAAGTTGAGTGGAGGTGGCTTCTGGCTATATCGTGGAGTAGGCGCACGTTTAGAGTGGGCACTTCTCAATTTCTTTATCGACGAGCATTTGAACGATGGATACGAATTTATTCTTCCTCCCCATCAACTCGGCTACAACTGTGGTTTGGGTGCAGGACAATTCCCCAAGTTTAGCGAAGAGGTTTATTGGCTAGAGGGCGAAGAGGATAGAAAGAAGAATCGCTTTATGCTTCCCACCGCAGAAACCGCTCTTGTAAACGTTTATGCGGGCGAAATTATGGACGAAGCTATGCTTCCCCTAAAATTGTTTGCTTATACTCCTTGCTATCGTAAAGAGGCTGGTTCCTATAGAAGTGAAGAGCGCGGTATGATTCGCGGACACCAATTCAATAAGGTCGAAATGGTACAATATGCTAAGCCCGAAGAGAGTATGGTTGCTTTCGAAGAGCTACTAAACAAGGCAGCTAGCTTGGTAGAAAAGCTAGGTCTTCACTTTAGAATATCCAAGCTTGCAGCGGGCGATTGCTCGGCAAGTATGGCTCGTACCTATGATATCGAAGTATGGATTCCTTCTATGGGCATCTATAAGGAAGTATCCAGCGTTTCTAACGCAAACGATTATCAAGCACGTCGTAACAATACTCGTTATCGTGATTCCAAGACCGGCAAACCCCAATACGTTCACACTCTCAACGGAAGCGGTCTTGCTACCAGTCGTGTAATTCCCGCTATCGTAGAGCAATACCAAAACGCAGATGGTTCCGTAACCGTTCCCGAAGTATTGCGTAAGTATCTAGGCGGACTAGAAGTTATAAAATAATTCGAAGGAAATATGACCCCGATAAACGCAGGTTTTATAAGCGAACTGTTTAAGCTAATAGGTAAATTGATATTAGGCTTATTCAAATACCTCTCCCTTGCTATCCTATACGCGATAGGGGGAGTGGTTTTGTATGCCGTTTGGAAATTTAATCCGTTTAGCGGGGATATATATTCCGTTTTATATCTAGTAGGTTTTGGCTTTAGCGTGCTACTTTCCTTGCTTATACCTTTTAGCATAAAAGGTAAAAAGAAAAAAGAAAAACGCGCCTCTAAGAAGATAGAGGAAGAAGAGGTGCCTCTTAGCTGGTGGGAGAAAAGAAAGGCGAAAAAAGCCCTTGCTCTAGAGCGTGAGCAAGAGGAAATAGAAAGGCAAGAAAGACTTGCTCGCGAGGAAGATTTAAAGGCGCAAGAAAGACGCCTAGAGGAACTCCGCGCCGAAAGAATAAAGGAAGAAATCGCTCGCGAGGAAAGGTTGATAGAAGAATATCGCCACGAAGCAGCGGTGTCGGCATACAACCGTTACGAGGAGGTTGTCGCGCCACATCCAATCCCTACGGAAGAAGACATTAACTATTTTGGTGCTCCAATAAGTCAAAACAGGGTACCTAATATTGACACGATAGGAAATAGCTACAACGATAACGGATACGTCAATAGACAAGTTGGATACGATAATTCGTCGCAACCAAATACTTCCGTTAAGGTAAGCAACGTGGTAAAAGAAACACCCAAAATTTATATGTCGGCAGTGGAAGAAGACGTGCTTATTCACGAGTATAGCGACCGTTTCGAGGTATATAAATTGAATGGTGGCGAAAAGACTTTGACGGGCATAGAATACAAAAACAAGCAATAATTATGGGTAAGGAAAGAGCGAACAAACGAATATTACCAAAGAGAAGCAAGAACCGCGCGTGGGAGCTGGATGCTTTGCGTGGGCTTGCTATTTTGGGTGTAATATGGGACCACGTTATGTTCGACCTTGCCTATATGTTCTACTATGAATGGCAGTATCTTGGGGCAGAGGGTTTGCTCAAGGCTAGCGACTTTGCGCGCACCTATCACGAGGGATTTTTGAGGGTGCTTGGTTGGCCGGTATTCGTATTTATATTCTTCTTCGTATCGGGAACGTGCACGACTTTTTCTAGGAACAATTTGTTCCGCGGATTAAAGCTAGCGTTAGTGGCTGTTGTCGTTTCGGTAGTGACCTACCTAATAGACGAATATATGGGAATGAGCGGAAGCTTTATTCTCTTTGGCGTATTGCATTGTTTGGCTCTATGTATACTATTGTATTCTTTGGTAGAATTTGTACTAAAGATTACCGCTAGCAAATCTAAATACTATCGTTATATTAAGGCGGGAGTTTATTTCCTAATTGCAGTTGCTCTCTTGGTTGTAAATTATACCCAAAACGTTACCTTGTACGACGTTAACGTACATAGTGCAACGGTACAATCAAGCTGGGATTTTGCAGGAATGTTCGTCTTTACCAGAAAGTGGTGGACAGCCGATTATTTCCCACTTTTACCCTTCTTTGCATTCTTTATGCTAGGAGCATCCATTTCACCCATAGCATATCCCAATAAAGAAAGTTTACTTCCCAAATTAGATGGCAAATGGAACAAATTCCTTACCATTCCGGGCAGATATTCTCTTTACATTTATCTAGCGTTGCAAGTTATTGCAGTGGTCGTTTTGTGCCTTGTTACTTGGATAGCAACGGGCACCATTCCTTTTATTTAGTATGAAATGTTATCTTTGTCCAAATGATTGCGGAGTGGAGCGAAGCGAAAGGCTTGGCTTATGTTTGTGTGGGCAAGATATGGTTATAAATCGCATAGCTCCTCATTACTACGAGGAACCGCCTATTAGCGGAACGAATGGTAGCGGAACGGTGTTTTTCGGTGGATGCGTAATGAGGTGTGAGTTTTGTCAAAACGCACTAATAAGTAGAAAACCCACTGGTAAGAGTTATACTCCAAAAGAGCTTGCGGAAGAAATAAAGAGGCTAGAAGGGGAAGGCGTACACAACATAAATTTTGTAACACCCACCCAATGGAGCGATGGTATAAGAAGGGCTCTTGATATATATCGTCCAAGTATACCAATAGTATATAACACCTCGGGGTACGAAAAGTTAGAGGTGATAAAAGAGCTACTTCCTTACGTAGACGTTTTTCTTCCGGACTACAAATACGGTAACCAAAATTTGGGTTTAAGGTTATCAAAGCGCAAAGATTACCCACAAATAGCCCTTGATGCAATAGAGCTTATGGTAAAAGAAAAACCTTCGATTTACGAAGGCGAACTCATAAAGCAAGGTGTAATAATAAGGCACTTGGTTTTACCCGGATACGTGGATAATAGTAAGATTGCGCTAGACAATTTGGTCAACAGGCTAGGGGCAAATTTTACTCTAAGCCTAATGTCCCAATTTACGCCTATGCCCAACTGCTCCGACCCAAATAGAAGGCTCAAACCCATAGAATACAAAATGGTAATCAACCACGCCTTGAAGCTAGGGATAACCGATATTTTTACGCAAGAGATATCGAGCGCCGAAGAAACCTATATCCCCCATTTCGATATATAGAGCTTAATAGTTTTTAATAAAGAAGTCTTAAAACAAAAAAACCACCCAATAGGGTGGTTGATTTTCGGTTTAGCGTGGTTAACGTTTGTCTACAAGTTTGTTTATGCTGTCTTGAATTAAGCAAAAGTCTACTATTCCCAAACCAATAATGGTGAGGATTAGGTATAGTACTGCGCGTGATGAATCTACTCCTTCGTACCTATCAAGTTTTTCGCCCATTTTATATGCCCAGAATATTCCATATATTCCGCCCGTAATAAGGGTTAATAGGAAAGCTACGCCACCGCTTGCATTGTTATGGTCGCCGGTTATTTCAGCTACCTCGTCGGTCATTTTAATAAACCAATATATTTCGTAAATACCAAAGGTAATAATGGACAAAATTATTGCTTTTGCAATACTTCTCTTTTCAACCATACTTATAGTCCTCCTAGGTTATCCTATTCCAATTATAAGAAACGTTGCTATTTTTGTCAATACTAAATCAAAAAAGGCACCATATGGTGCCTTTTTTTGATATAACACTTTGTTTTAGTTGTCGGTAGGCTCGTCGTTGGACGTAGTATCGTCTACCTTTTCTTCAACCTGTTCTTCGGTTGTTTGAGTGGAGAGCTCCTTGTTGACTTCTTCCACTTTACCATCTAGGATAATGGGCTCGGATACCGTGATTACGGGAGCTTCGTTAACGATAAAATCTTTGGGATTGCCAAGAGGATTTTCTTTAGCTCTTGCTTCTTCGGCTTTTGCCTTTGCTTCTGCTTCGCGCTTTGCTTTTTTATCTTCGATATAAGCGGTTATTTCTTCTACCGTCTTACCTTCCATAATGAGGTCGACTTCGTCGCCATAGATGGTTTCGTGTTGGAATAGGAGTGCAACCATAACGTGGAGCTTGTCCTCGTTTTCACGAATGGTGGTGAGCGCTCTATCGTAAGCAGTATCTACTATCTTTCTGATTTCCTTATCGATAATAGAAGCAACTTCGTCGGAGTAGCTTGCTTGGGTTTGGTAATCTCTGCCGATAAATACTTCTTGCTCTCCGCCAAAGTATACGTTCTTGAGTTCGGGCGACATACCCCACTCGGTAACCATACGACGTGCAACGCTGGTTGCGTGCTTGATATCTTGGCTTGCACCGGTGGTGATATCTTGTATGATTATTGCCTCTGCGGCTCTACCGCCCATAGTCATAGCAATGGTGTCTTGCAAATGTGATAGGGTGGTGTGTGCATCGTCGGACTTGGGACGAGATATAGTATAGCCTGCTGCCATACCGCGCGGTATAATACTTACTTCTTGTACTGCGTCGCAGTTCTTCAAAACTCTGCCTACCAAAGCGTGTCCTGCTTCGTGGTATGCGGTTATGCGTTTATCCTTTTCGGTAACCACTCTACTACGCTTTTGGGGTCCCGCAATAACTTTATTGATACCCTCGAGTATATCAACCATACTAATAACCTTTCTATCGTCGCGTGCTGCGATTATAGCCGCTTCGTTGAGTAGGTTTGCTATATCCGCACCACTAAATCCGGTGGTTAGGCGGGCAAGATTTTTAAAGTCGATTTCGGGGGATAGGGGTTTGTTTCTTGCGTGTACTTTGAAGATTGCCTCTCTACCGCGAACGTCGGGAAGGTTAACGTAAATTTGTCTATCGAATCTACCGGGACGTAGAAGAGCGGGGTCAAGAACGTCGGCGCGGTTGGTTGCTGCCATTATTACGATAGCTTCGTTTTCTTCAAAGCCGTCCATTTGAACGAGAAGTTGGTTTAGGGTTTGCTCACGTTCGTCGTTACCGCCGCCTAGACCGGCACCACGTTTTCTACCTACAGCGTCGATTTCGTCGATAAACACTATACAAGGTTGTGCCTTTTTTGCTTGGGCGAACAAATCTCTAACTCTGCTTGCACCGACACCAACGAACATTTCTACGAAGTCGGAACCGCTTATCGAGAAGAAGGGAACGTTCGCTTCGCCGGCTACGGCTTTTGCAAATAGGGTTTTACCCGTTCCGGGAGGGCCTACTAGAAGAACGCCCTTAGGAATTTTTGCACCGATTTCTTTGAATTTTTTGGAGTTCTTTAGGAATTCTACGATTTCTTTTAGCTCTTGTTTTTCTTCCTCTGCACCTGCAACGTCGGTAAATCTAACTTTTACCTTGTCTACTGCTTTAGACTTGGTTTTACCAAAGTTCATAGCACCGCCTGCGCCACCGCCTTGTTTACGCATAGCGATAAATATAAAGATTGCAAGACCTATAATTCCTACTATGCTCAAAATATAAGGAACGTAGTTCCAAAAACTGCCTTCGCTGGGGTCGTTTAGCCAAATGGTGGGCATTTCGACATTTTCTTCGGCTTGCAATTTTTCAAGAGCAAGAACTAGGTTGTTACGATAGGTGATAACCGCGGTAGCATCTTTATATTTGCCGGCTTTAAAATTTTGTACCTTTTTCGAGTAATCCTCGGCGCTAGTTTCGGCATCTTTGGTATAAAGCACGTTTACGATGTAATCGCCATCGAAATATAATGCTTCGATAGAACCGTTCTTAACCTTTTCGATGAGCGTGTCGTAGCTTAGTACTTCGGGCTCGGTCTTCATAGTATTGGTAAGTATTATGGCAAGAACGAGAACCACTATTACCATAGCGGCTATCATTAGAAAAGTTCTTTTATTGTTAGGTCTGGGGTTCATTTTATCCTCGTGCGTTAATTTTAACGTTAAATAGCGATTATTTTCTCCATTATACCATAATATTTATTAAAGAGCAATTAAAGATTTACCCCTTTTTGTGTAGATAGAGAGAGAAAACTAAAAATATTATATGCAATTCTTTCGCTCATATTTGCAATAAGTGAGTAGGAGCAGTTCATAAGTGAAAATAAATTGTCGCTACCGCGTGGCGCGACCACACCCAGTATCCCTATATCACCCACGCGCGGGAGGTTTTTCTTTAGCGCTTCACCCGCTTTTAAGCCCTTAGCCGAGTACTTGATTTTACCCACGTCTTTTTCTTCGCCAACGCAAGCGTCTACCGCGATAACCAGACTATCGGGATGCATCTTTTTTAGATGAAAGCAATAGTCGTGGTAATTTACACCGTTGACGGGAGCTTTTATTCCTCCGTAAACGTAGGCGGGAGTACGATATCTTTCTCGCAACAAATCTCCCACCATAGGGCCAAGTGAATCGCCTATAACTTGTGATGAACCAATACATAAAATTACGGGTAGTGCCATAAGAAAGTTTATTAGCATTTACCTCGCTTTTATGCACGAGGACTTGAAGAGGGTGTCGGTGCCCTATAAAAAGCCATATTTCCCCACTTGACTTATATGCGCGCGTGTGATAAAATACATAATAGTATGGTGTACACTCTAGACGTGTGCCCTTTAGGAGGCTTATTATGGAAATAATTTTAGACCTTGTGTTGGTAGCAATTATAGTCCTTATGGTTATGCTTGGTATCAAACGCGGACTAGTAAAAACCTGTGTTGGACTAGTATCCACCATTTTGGTAATCGTTGTTGCGGTAGTAGCAGTATCTCCCGTTACCAACCTTATTATCGTTGGTACCGATTTGGATGAGACCGTAAGTGAATCGCTCGAAAGTCCTCTTGCGGACAAACTCCCCAACGCTTATGCAAAGGTTTATTACTACGACCTCAACGAAGACGGAGAAAAAGAACTTATTTTCGAAGTTGATAATAAGAAAGCAAACTTTGAAGATATCTTTAAAGAAAACGCAGTTCTAGATTTCATCAACGTAGCAGGACTACTTACCGATAGCGTAGACGAACTACTACAAGAAAACGCTGAACTCAATCCCGAAATAGAAGATTACAAGGACCAAACCAACACCATCGACTTTATTGACGGTGTTACCACTCCTTTGGTTTCCATCATCTTTACCGCAGTAGTATTCATACTACTCCTAATTGTTACTAGAATAGTTATAGCACTCCTATTCAAGCTCCTCAAGAAGCTCATATCTTCGCTATATATCGTTCACTTTGTCGACAAGATGCTCGGCGGTATATTCGGCCTAGCAATGGGCGCACTTTTCGTACTCATACTATTAACTCTAGTACAACTACTATCACAACTTGCATTTATGGAAGCTATCAACGAATTTATGGCTAACACGATTGTTACCAAGTTCTTGATGGAGAACAACTTCCTATATGATTTCCTAATAAACTCGGTAAACCTCGGAGAGTTGATGGGAAGTCTTGGCAAATAACCTTATAGCCTTAAATAAAGGAGAAGCCCTATGTTAAAGCACTTTGGTGGATTTTTAGTAGGCATTATCGTTGGCGTACTCGTTATAGCTGTCGCTCTTGTTGGCGGCGGCTATATGCTACTTACCAAAGACGGGATGATGAAAACCGTTGAGGAAAACGTTGGTTCAAGCATTGGTATGGACTTGAACGAAGAACAAGAAAAACTATCCATTATGGATTATGGTATGGGTATTCTTGAAATATTCGGCAACCTTTCCGAAACTCCTATCAAGGATATAGAAGGCAAGGTTGGTATCAACAAGATTTCTACCACCATAAGCGATGCGGTAGGTATCGAGGCGGGCGTTATAGCAGAAAGCTCCATATCCAACTTGGGCGCAACGCTAACCAACAACCTCACTATGACCGTTATGCAAGATAAGTTCGAGGTTGAACTCCCCGATTTACCCTTGTTCAAAGACGAAGAATTTTTATCCAAGCCCCTAAACGAAGCCTTTGGCGACCTTGACCAAAACACTCTCGATAGCTTTATTGAGGTCGTTTACGACGAAGATGCTACCGAGCAAAATCCAGCAAGCAGTAAGCTTATCCAAAAGCTTGGTAAAAAGACCTTCAAAGAGGTTTCCGAAGATATGGATGCCATAATCCAAGATACCGCTATCGGCGAGGTTTTGGAAATTACCGAAGATAGCGCTAACGTTCTAGCATATCTAAAAGACACCAAGATTGGCGAGCTAGACGGTGCTATCAAGGAAATGAAGATTAGCGATGCTATTACCATTCGCTTAGAAGACGACCCCGAAACCGGTGCTAAAAAGTCTAGCAAGGTTCTCATCTATCTAAAAGATTTCACTCTTGACGAGCTAGACGGAGCTATCAAAGATATGACTATCGGCGATGCTATCGAAATTACCGAAAGCAGTAGCAAGGTTCTAAAGTATCTACAAAACTCTACTCTAGAAGGCCTTGACGGTAACATCAAGCAAATGGAAATTCAAGATGCTGTTGACGTTAACGAAGAAACCAGCCACGCAATAGTATGGGCTATAAGAGACCTCAAGATTACCGAACTCGGCAACAAGGATGCTCTTCAACCCAGAATTAACGGAGTTAAACTTGGCGAAGTTGTAGAAGTCAAGGAAGACTCTTCCAAGATTTTGAAGGCTCTACAAGATACCGAAATCGGTGGACTATCCGATGCAATGAAGGCATTGACCTTGGAGCAAGTAATGGATAAATACGACGTCGGCGTTCTTTCGCTAATAGACCCCGATACCAAGATTCAAGAGGTTGGTCCCGCACTATCCAAAGCTGTTACCGATACCTCTTTGTATGCACTACGTCAAGCAGGTGTATTTGATTACACTCCCGTTGAAGACACCACCTTTAATGGAATTATTGCAAGAATAAACAAGAATAACGGAACTCCCAACGAGATTATCGGCGACTTTACCGCGGGTAGCCTTGTTCCAACTAGAAGTATTACCCACTCCGTATTCTTGAGTGCAACCACCACTCCCCAAAACACCGATTACTACGATATGGTAAGCGGTCTAGCCGGTTATGAAGCCGCTATCGCTCTTGAAGAAATTCCCGGCATTGAGAAAAATGGTAGTGCTTACGTGATTACTCCCGCTATAGTATCCGCTATTTTTGACGTGGCAGGAATAAGTAACAACCATAGCATCATATTCTTCGTTGACCAAGGTGTTGACCTAATGGTTCAAGCAGGCGAAACCGATGGAGAATACGATAACTTTGATAAGCTCTTCTCGGTAATGTACGACCTTGATAACGCAACCGAACAAGGAACTCTATATTTCGGTAAGGGCGTTAGATTTGAAAATAACGTTGGCGGATGCGCTGTATATGCAGCGGATAACGTAAAGGTTCTTGATAGTAACGACGCATACGTTGACTACGTATTGGGCGAAGAGCTTCCCATTGCACTAAAAGTTGTTTCTAAGGAAGTAACCGAGGGAAGCGGTACCGTAACTTACACCGGATATAATACTTGGATTAGCGCGTATAACGCATACGGAGCATAATGAAAATAAAACTAAATGCTACAAAAGATAGCCTTCGCAATCTTCTCGAAAGCGAAGGCTTTGTATTTCCCTGCGGTGGCAAGGGACTATGCGGAAGGTGCAAGATAGTTGCGCCTACCTTACCTATTACCGAAAAGGACCGCACCTTTATTGCCCTTCCCGATTTAGAGAGGGGAGTTAGATTGGCTTGCGACAAGGTAATCGAGGGCGAGGTGGAAATAGATTGCTTACTTGAAAGAGTGGAGCAAAAAAAGAAGAAGATATCGGAAGCAGATGCTTTCGTTGTATTCGAAGACGGAAGAACGGTGGTCGGTCTTTGCGATGGTGGTGAGGTTCTGGACGAGGTGATTTTGCCTCCGACCGATACCTCTTTTAGGGCACTACGTAGTGTGGCGCAAAAGGAAACCGTCGAGCTTTACGAAGAGCACGGACTTGCAAAAGCTACCGTGATACTTCTTACGGGTACTCCTCAAAAGTTTAGCGAGGTAACGGGCATAATCGAGGAATATGATTATTGCACTACGGTAGAAGCCAAGCTCTTTGATATGACTTCGGAAGAAGTGTTGATGCTCCCCAAACCTACCGCTCTAATTGGTGGAGATATCCTTCTCGAAATGTTGGGTAGAGCAGAGGGCACTATGCTTGTTAAAGACGGATATATTGCCTATTTAGAGGAAAATCACCTCTTTATCGCGCGCGTGATACCTAATATAGATGCACCCGCAACCTACGTTACGGCAATAGCTTATTTTATCAAGAGGTTCGAACCAAAATGGAAGGTGGTAGTAGGGGATAACGTTCTTGCAAAGGCTTGTGGACTAGTACCTACGGAGAGCAGGGTGAGTGAAAACTCGGCAAGTCTGCTCGCTTCCAATCGTCCTAAAGCTAAGCTGGAAAGACTAACCAAAAAGGTTGTGGAGCTTTCTCTTGCCGACGACGACCTTTTCCAAGACCTACTTACCGAGATAACAAAGTAGAGCAAGAACGCGGTTTTCGTACTCTAAAATCTTGGGAATAAAGGGCTCTTTTAGGTTATCTAATATTGATAAAAGCTCTAGCTCCAATGAAATAATTCTGGCGATATCACCCTCTCTAGGCAAAGACCTACGAGAGGGTGTTTTATTATGCCCCAACGTGCTTTTAACGTATTCTTTTATAGAAAGGATATATCCTACGATTTTGCGCCCTGAGTTAAGGCGAGAAAGCAAATATATTTGCTCGTTAACGATATTGATAGCGCCTTCTATTTCGGGATTTTCCGCCCCTCGTAGCTCTTTATTATAGGCTCTTGCAAGCTCTTCCATATAGTCGTCTTTCATAGCACTAATGTATGCTGGTGTGAGCGAAAAAGTTAAAAATATAAATAAAAGCCCGCCTAGAAAATAACAAGACGGGTTTTTTAAAGGATATAAAACAATGCTTATTTGTTCTTGTAGAACAATAATAGGCTAGCGGAAAGACATACGTAAACGCTACTTGCATTGTGTACTAGCGCGCCACTAACTGCGTTGAGTAGTCCTAGTGAGGATAGGATAACCGCGGTTAGACTTATGCATAGAGATAGGATAATGTTGACGGTTACCAGCCTAAAGGTTACGCGGGAAAGCTTAATAAGGAAGGGAACCTTTCTTAGGTCGTTAGCAAGGAGCGAAACGTCGGCGGTTTCTATTGCTACGCTGTTGCCCATTGCGCCCATTGCAAGAGAGGTGTCGCTTGCGCTCATTGCCGGAGCATCGTTTACGCCATCACCGACCATAAGGACCTTACCCGCTTCTTTGTGCTTTTCTATTTCGGCAACCTTGTCTTCGGGAAGAAGCCCTGCTTTGACTTCGGTTATACCTACTTGGCTTGCGATAAGCGAAGCAGAAGGTATGTTGTCGCCCGTGAGCATTATGGTTTTGATACCAATGTCATTTAGTTCTTTTACCGCATTTTGGGAACCTGAGCGCAAACTATCGGTAATCAATATGGCGCCTTTATATTCTCCGTCGATGATAACCGCAACTGTGGTTGAGGGTGCGGAAAGCAACTTTTCCTTTTCGCTTTCGGGCAATAGGTTTTCAACTCCCGCAAGTTTAACTATTTCGATTTCACGTCCTTCAACGCGTGCCTTTATGCCTACTCCCACCTTGCTTTCGGTGCTTTCGGGCTCGCTTATTTCTCCGTCATACGCCTTTACTATGGCTTTGCCGATAAGGTGTTCGGATTTGCTTTCTGCAGAAGCGGATAGTCGAAGAAGTTCATCTTTATCTATTTCGTAGGGAAGTACCTCTTGAACTACGGGCTTACCCTCGGTTAGCGTTCCCGTCTTATCGAGGCAAACTACCTTTATTTTGGAAAGGGCTTCAAATGCAACGCCACTCTTTACAAGTATACCTTTTTTGCTTGCGTTACCAATACCTGCGGCAACTCCTATTGGAACCGCGAGCGTCATAGCGCAAGGACATACTACGATTAGTACCGTTATGGCTCTTTGAATAGCATCAAGTACGCTAACCTTAAAGCCGAAGAGTGCAACCAAAAATACTATTACCGCAAGAGTGCAGGTACAAGGTACGAAATAGCTTGCCCATTTGTCCGCGAGGCGAACAAAGGGAGCCTTTTTCTTTTCTGCTTCTTTGACGTAGTCGATAAGTTTTGATAGGGTGGTTTGGGTGCTAAGGCTGGTAGCTCGAATTTCTAGTGCGCTATCCAAATTTTTGGTGCCGGCATATACCTTGTCGCCGGGTGCGACGTCGAGAGGCGCATACTCGCCGGTAATGGAAGAGGTATCAACCGAGCCTTCTCCCGAAACCACTGTTCCGTCGATAGCGATAATCTCGTGAGGGCGGGTAAGTAGAACGTCGCCCACGTTAATGGTATTTACGTTAACGTCAATGTAACCATCCTCGGTTTTGAGTGTTGCAAGAATGGGAGTCATATCGATGAGTGCCTTTACAGCACTACGTGATTTTCTGCTGGTTGCTCCCTCTATTTGTTGACCTAGAGTCATAAGGAAGGCGATTTCACCCGCTGCAAAGATATAGCTACCGTGCCCGTGTCCTTCGCCTATGCCAAAAGCCATAAGTATACCCATAATAAGGCTAGCGGTCATAGCTATGCTTATCAAGAGCGCCGCGGTAATCTTTTTGCGTTTTAGGTTTTTGATAGCTCCGCGATAAATGGGAGTACCGCATAGTACGACGACTATCCAAGCGGGGTCGAATAACGCGGTGAACGGATAGGGGTGATATATGTCGAAGTGCGATAGTAGATAGCTACCAATAAGAATGGGTAAAGATACTATAAGGTATATCCAATACTTACCGAGTTTACCCTTTTTGGGCGAGGCGGAGAGGTCTACGCCACAACAAGAGGTATGGTTTTCTTCCTCTAAATCTATGCCACAGCAAGAGCTACCAACGCTCTCGTGTTCTTCCTCGTTATGCTTATTATCTAGTGAACAAGTACCCTCGTCGTGATGACCGCCACAATGGCAAACACCTTCGTTTGGGTTGCCTATATGCTCGTTTAGGGAGTGTAAATCTTTGTTTTCCATATATAACTCCTAAATAAATTTTTCTATGATTTGGGTGAACGCTTGCATTACGTCTTCTTCACCGCGTTCTATCGATTCTTTAACGCAAGTGTTAAGATGGTTTTTTAGAATAATGTTACTAGTCTTTTTTAGCGCACAAGTGCAAGCGTGCAGTTGTACGAGTATCTTTTCACATTCTTCGCCGTTTTCTATCATCTTAACGATGCCTTTTATTTGACCATCGATGCGGTTGAGTCTTGTAATACATTCTTTACCATATTCTTTCATATATGCTCCTTTATATACCCCCGAGGGGTATCAGTTTATGTTACTAATATATACCCCCGAGGGGTATTTGTCAACACATTTTTGTAAATTTTTTTGGAAAAATTATAAGAAATAGTGGAAAAAGTTTGAAAAATTGCTTTACAAGTCAATTTATTATATATATAATATTAAAGCATTTGTAGGCAACTATAAATCCTTGTTCTACCCAAATGGTAGAGCCATAAGTCCAAAAGGAGGTAAAATAATATGAACAAATACCAAGTTTTATTCATCATCGAAAACGGTATTGAAGACGAAGCGAAAGAAGCAGTTATCACCAAGTTTACTGACCTTATCGAAAGTCTTGGCGGTTCTGTAAGTATGGTTGACAAGTGGGGTACTCGCAAGTACGCATATCCTATCAACTATAAGACCGAAGGCTACTACGTTCTTGTTCAATTCGAAGCTGCTGCAACAGTTCCCGCAGAACTTGACAGACAAATGAGAATTAACGAAAACGTTGTTCGTCAAATGATAACCAAGCAATTCTAATTGGAGGAGTAGTATGAACAAAGTTATTTTGATTGGTAACCTAACCAAAGACCCAGAACAATCTTACACCCCTTCTAACATTTGTGTTTGCCGTTTCACCGTCGCTGTTAACCGCTCCTATTCGAGCCAAAACGGAGACAAACAAACCGACTTCTTGCCCGTAGTTTGCTGGAGAAACCAAGCAGAAAACTGCGCAAAGCACCTCAAAAAAGGTTCCAAAGTTGGCGTTAGCGGTTCTATCCAAACCCGCACCTATGACGACGCTAACGGTGTAAGAAGATACGTTACCGAAATCGTTGCAGACGAAGTACAATTTCTCTCCACCCGTAACGAAAACGGCTCCGATGATATCCCCGATATCCCCGAAGTACGCGAAACCAGGAGAGTTCCCAGAGTGGAAGATGCACGTCCCGTTGCTAATGACGACGACCTTCCCTTCTAATTTTAGAGTATAAGGAGTATAAATATGGAAAATAAGACTGCTAGACCCGCAAGACCTGCTGGAAAGCGCGCACCCAAAAAGAAAGTTTGCCCCTTCTGCGTAAACAAGGTTGACGAAATCGATTATATCGCACTTGCAAAAGAAATCGAAAAGTCCTCTGAACGTAGCTACAAAGACGGTGAAAAACGTCCTCGCTACATCGCTGAAAAAGGCAAGATTCTTCCCAGAAGAATGAGTGGTGTTTGCGTTAAACATCAACGCGCACTTGCAACCGCAATTAAGCGTGCACGTATAATGGCTCTTCTTCCTTTCAAAGGCGAGTAAGACACGCTATTTAAGCGAATAACATTACAAAACAAAAGCCACCCTCGGTCGTTTACGAAAAGTAAAGTCCCATCGGGTGGCTTTTTTGTTTTGCTCGTTCTTCATCTTAACTAGCGTGTCTTACCTGAAGCGTAATAAAGAATAGGAGTAAAATAAGCCTGTGCAATTCAGCGAATAGCTTTACAAACTAAAACTCTCCCTCGGTCGTTTACGAAAAGTAAAGTCCCATCGGGTGGCTTTTTTGTTTTGCTCGTTCTTCATCTAAGCTAACGGTTCTTACCTAAAGTTTATAAAAGTATGCAATATATCAAAGATGGAGAAAATATAATTTTTTGTAATCAAAATCCATAAGCGATATTGACAAACAGCATTTTTTATAGTATTATTCTATGATTTATTAAAATAACTAGTAAATGGTCGGAGAGGGAATATTAAGGAGAAAAATATGAGCAAATTCAAGTATGTTACAAAAAAAGAATATCAACCCGTAAAACAAGAATTGATTAATTTGATTAACTTAGTTCAAGATGAAGTGAGAGAGTATTTTACATTTAGATATGACTTTATTGGTAGCGCGTCTAGAAATATGATAACTATAGACGAGAAATCAAACATTGGTTATGATTTTGACATCAATTTGAGAGTAAATGATGATGAAGAAAATTATACAGCGCAAGAGATAAAGGAAATTTTAATAAATGGATTTAATAAATATAATCATTTATTTAAATATGATTATTGTGAAGATAGTAAAAGAGTGATTACTATTAAAGTGAAAGACAGAACGAATTCTAGGATACTTCATAGCTGCGATTTTGCTGTTGTTTATGATTGTGATGATGGAAGGCAACAATATATTCATTTTAATAAAACGAAACAACAATATGAATGGCAATATCAACCTAATGGTTTCTCTAAAATAAAAGAAAAAGTTGAAGAAATAAAGAAAAATGGATTTTGGCAGAAAGTAAGAGACTTATATATTGAAAAGAAAAATAACAACAATAATCCAAATAAAAAATCACGTTCTATTTTTGCTGAAGTTATATCTGAAGTTTATATGAAATATATTGAAAAAGATGACTAAAAACATTTAATTATATTTTATAAAACGAACAATAAAATAAAAAAGACCTTTATCGATGGGTAAGGATTTTGTTTAATGGGATATGTTTTGGCGCTATCAAAGCAGTAGTTTCCTTTATTTACAATAGAGTGTGTGGTATAATGGGTGTAATAAATTATGCTCGTATAGGGGCATAATATGATAAGGAGAAAATATGAATACTAGAAAAAGGCTATTTAAACTCGGTGTTATATTCTTGATTTTAGCACTAGTGGTTTTTGCCATCAATTATTACGTTTTCCATTACGTAACGGATGACGGCTTAACTCTCACTTGGCACGAAGAAGCCGGCAAGCCTTTTGTTACCGACCTTATTGGACAACTTGGCACGTTGCTTACGTTTGGTAGTATATCGAGCTTCCTTGTTGGTGCGGTCGTATTCAAAAAGGATAGGAAGTAACTAGAGTATCGAGCAAAAAGACACACTTGAATGTGTGTTTTTTTAAAGTTAGAAGAACGTGCATAGTACGTCTCAATGAGTGTTTTTCTTAATTACTATAAATTTAGTTTATCGTATTGATTATTATCAAATAAAGAATTATAATAAAAACAACTAGTATTCGTATCAAGTTATACAAATATAATAAACTGCTAGAGAGGTAGTTATGGATTATTCTAAATGTAATTATAAAGGTCGTTACGTATATAGTGCAAAGGAGTATTTGAACGCTATCAAAGCGGGTTTTTTTAACCTTGCATACGACCCTAAAAATAGGGGAAAGATGCTCGAGGAAATAGAAAGAATTATGGACTACAATTCCAGCGTGGACATATATGCTCTTGCACATCTTTTGTATGACGAAGGAACGGAGTCTGGTTACGACAGGGCATACAACTGTTTAGATTTGATTGCCAGCTGGGACTATATTCCTGCAAAATACCTACTTGGACAAATGTATTTTGTGGGAGCGCGCGTAGATAAGGATTTGGATAGGTTCTTTGAACTAACCTTAGAAGCATCAAAAGCAAATTACGTACCCGCAAAAAACGCTTTGGCTTATGCCTATTTTAACGGATACGGATGCAAAGTCGACCACGCAAAGGCTCGCAAATTGCTCCAAGAGTGTATCGATACAGCTAATTACGGCGTAGCATACTACAATGCCGGAGTAGGTTATATGCAAGGCTCTTTTGGCTATCCCAAGGATGAAAAGAAAGCAATTTCCTATTTCCAAGAGGCATCCTACCAATACTACAAATCGGCATCATATAATCTTGGTATAATCTATCTTAATGGACAAGGTTGCCCCAAGAACGTTCAAAAAGGTCTCCAAGAATTAGCAGCGGCCGCAAGTCTAGGACATCTCAATGCACAAAAGAAGCTCGGCGATGCCTATTATTTTGGCAAAATCACCCCCAAAAACTTGGAACGAGCCTATACCTATTACCTAATGGCTGCGGAAAACGGTGATGCCTATTCAATGTATAGCGTGGGATATATGATTGTAAAAAAAGAATACCTTTGGGTAGATAGATACGAGGGTATCAAGTGGCTACAAAAGGCTTCATATAAGGGCTACGAGGCGGCAACGAAGCTATTGAACGATTTATAAAATAAACTCTATCCTTATAAAGCCTAACCTAGCGTTAGGCTTTTGTTTTATGTTAAAGTTGAATTTATTATCTTATTATGATAAAATAATTTTATTATATGGTGGCATTGTCGCTGGGAGGATATATGCGTTTTCTAACTACAATAGTTTCATATCTTGCAATAGCGGTCGCATTCCTTTCTTCTATTTTTTCGTGGGAGGTCGCGGAAATGGTGCCTTTTAGAAATAATTATGAAATTCCCACTAGCATACCGGAATACAAAGCCCTTGATAGCGAAGAGAAAAACGATTGGCAAGCAAAGTGGATTTGGGACAAGGAAAACCTAAACGAGAAAAACGTTTGGATGTGTCTAGCAAAAAACGTTAGCTTAGATATCCTTCCCACAAAGCTGGTCGCCCATATTTCCGCCGACTCCAAATATTGGCTTTACGTCAACGGACAAAACGTGGTGTTCGAAGGTAGCGTAAAAAGGGGAAGCGGTTTTGGATACTATGATAGCATCGATATCGCACCCTACCTTAAAGAGGGTGAAAACCACATCCGTGCCCTAGTTTGGTTTTGGGGGAGCGAAAAGAACTATTCCTATTCAAGTAGCGGTCAAGGTGGCTTTATCTTTGAAGCAATAGGGGAAGATATCACCCTTGTTTCTAACGCAAGTTGGAAGGTAAAAAAGAATAGCGCCTATGTTGATAGTTCCTTTAATCAACCTAACTATCGACTTCCCGAATACAGCATACATTATGATGCTAGAGAAGATATTGGTAATTGGATAACCGAGGGAGATTTATCCTCTTGGGAAATTGCAACCGAGTATGCTCGCGGTAGCGAGGGTGCTTATGGCAAGCTATATGCTCGTGGCATACCTATGCTAAAAGATTATGGCTTAAAAGATTACGAAAACGGAAAGGGATACGAAAATTACGTAGTTAAGAAGGTTGGTGGCGAAAAAATCACCCTCGATATTCCCTATAACGCGCAGTTCACTCCATATCTAAAAGTGATAGCACCCGCAGGTAAGAAAATTCGCATCACGACGGAAAATACCCTAGCTAGCGGAGCAGTATCCACTACCTACGTAACCAAAGAGGGGGAACAAGAGTTCGAGGCTCTTGGTTGGATGAACGGAGAGCACGTTACCTATAAAATTCCCAAGGGAGTTACCATTTTATCCCTAAAGTACCGTGAAACGGGATATAATAGTGCCTTTGCGGGCGACTTTAGGTGCGACGACGAATTCCTAAATTCTTTGTGGCAAAAGTCCCTGCGTACCCTATACGTTACTATGCGCGACAACTATATGGATTGTCCCGATAGAGAAAGGGCACAGTGGTGGGGCGATGCTACTAGCGAAATGATTATGACTATGTACTCTATGGATAGCAATTCCTATCTCTTGTACCAAAAGGGAGTGGACGCTATGCTAAAGCACGTTGACGACACGAAAGTGCTTCAAACCGTAGTGCCGATAAGCGGAGATTACTTTGAGCTTCCCGTTCAACAGTTAGCCGGAATAGTGGGCTTTTTAACCTACTACGAATACACGGGGGATAGGGCGTTTATAGAAAAGGTTTACTCCTATTCTATCGACTATCTAAAGCTATGGCAAATGGGGGACGATAACCTTGTGGTGCATCGTGAAGGCTCGTGGGATTGGCCCGATTGGGGCAAGAAAGCGGATATGAAAGCTATAGAAAACGCTTGGGTATACTATGCACTTTCTAGTGTTGAGCAAATGGCGAACCTACTAAAAAAAGAGGAAGATATCCCCTTTATAACGGAAAGAAAACAAGCCATATACGAAGGATACAAAGCACTATGGACGGAAAGCGGTTACAAGAGTAGCGATGTAAAAAAGCCCGATGATAGAGCAAACGCACTCGCAGTTTTAGCAGGACTTGCAAATAAAAATCAATATGATGCCATACTAGGCGTGCTAACCTCAACGCAAAACGCCAGCCCCTATATGGAATACTACGTATTGGAAGCACTGTGCGAAATGGGAAAATACGAAGAGGCAACCGCTAGAATCAAGGAACGTTACGAGGATATGGTAGCGGAAGATTATTCAACTCTTTGGGAGTTTTGGAATAGTTGGCAAGGCACTATGAACCACGCTTGGAGTGGCGGACCGCTAGTTATAATGAGCAAGCATTTAGCAGGAATAACACCGCTAGAAGCGGGTTACGAACTTGTTGAAATAAATCCCCAATATGAGCTATATAGTAACCTAAACTGCACCGTTCCCAGCGTAAAAGGGTTGATAACGTTAGATTATGAAAACGCTAACGGAAACCAAATGGTTAACCTCACTTTGCCAAGTGGAACGACTGCAAAGCTATACGTTCCATCTAGTGGCATAGTAACCCTAAACGGTGAGCTATACTACCATAGCGGTGAGTATATCAATGGGGCAACCAGCGTAGAAGTCGTTGTCAAATAAATGTTTATAAAAACGAAACGCACCTAGCGAGGTGCGTTTTTTTGTTGTTTTAAAACTAAAAACAACGATAAAACCCCCTTGCACGCGCGCATATAATGTGCTAAAATGTTATATATGAGTTTACGCGATTTATGGATGCGCATCTATATAGGTAGGCGCGAAAAATATGCCAATTACGACCTTAGATACGAGGGAGTAACGGTGGAAAGAAACGTTAGGTATGGCGATAGGAAAAGTCAGACCTTTTCGTTATACCGCAAAGGGGAAAAGGAACTTCCCACTTTTATCTATTTTCACGGTGGCGCTCTCGCAAGTAGAAGCAAAAATTGTCGCCGAGCTTTTTGCGTTGAACTCGCAAAAATGGGCGTGGCAGTCCTTAACGTTGAATATAGGGGAGAGGTAAATCTTGGCGCCAAAGAATGCCTAAAAGAGGCGGAAACAATTCTTTCATATTTAAAAGAACATAGCCCTAGCTTAGCTCTCAACTTGGATAAATTGTTTATTGGAGGGGACGAGCTAGGAGCCTACGTCGCGTCCTATCTAGGGGCCCAAGCAAGAAAGTATGATTTGCGACCTAGCGGAGTAGTGCTGTTTTCTGGTTTTTACGATGCAATCAGGCACGCGAAGGGCAATTCCTATTATTCCACCCAATATCATTTTATAAAAAAGTTCTTCAAGCTAGACCTCAAGAAGGCGCAGTGGGATAGCAGTATTTCCTCCGCCTTAGCAGATGCAAGCATAACTCGTTTGATAGACGAAGAGTATCCCCCCACATTTATTTGCCACTCGGTACACGATGAGTTCCTTTCCGAGCAAGGGGATATCCTAGTGAAGGCACTAAAACAAAAAAACGTTTACTGCTTTGAGTTCAAAGCGGTTTACGAAAAAGAATATCATAACTTCCATTTGAATAGGAAATCTCGCGCAGGCGAGGCGGTAAAAGAATATCTATCCACCTTTATAGAAGAAGCTATGGATGGTGGTATATATAGAAACGAACATAGGGAGATTTAGTATGGAAACAAGATTAGATGCTCATTTGGTTGCTAAAACAAGCGGAAAAGGTAACCCAAAACAAGAATATATCACGGGCAAAATACGCGTTACGGTAATAGCCCCCGAACTAATCAGAGTGGAGTTTGACGAAAAATCTTCCTTTACCGATAGTGCTACGCAATCAGTTTGGTATCGCGACTTGGGTGAGTGCGAGTATTCCCTAAAGTTCCTAGATAAACATATAGCGGTCAAGACCGAGGCTGCGGAATACTACGTAAATCGCAAGAAAAAGAGAATTGATTTTGTAGATATCGCCGGCAAGCGCGTAAAAGCAGATAACAAAGATAACCTAAAGGGAACCTATCGTACGCTAGATATGACACGCGGTTATGCACCCCTAGGACTAGGCGTAATAGGTAGAAACGGTGTTGCGGTTATAGAAGATAATTCTCTTATCCTTGCCGAAGACGGAGAGTGCAAGGCTCGTCCCGAAGAAACAGATTTATATTGCTTTGCAACCCCCAATCCTCAAAGGGCGCTGGAGCTTTTCTATAAGATAACGGGCGCTCCCCCTATGGTGCCGAGATACGCTCTTGGTAATTGGTGGTCCCGCTATCGTGCCTATACCCAAAAGGAATATCTTGAGTTGATGGACAAATTTATCGAGCGCGAAATTCCCTTTACCGTTGCCACCATCGATATGGATTGGCATTGGGTAGACGTGGCAAAGCGCTTTGGATATACCACCTTTAAAGACAGCTACGTATGTCAACGCGGTTGGACGGGTTATAGCTGGAATACCGAGCTCTTCCCCGACTATAAGGCATTCCTAAAGGAACTAAAGGAAAAGAACTTGCACGTTACCGTAAACCTACACCCTGCAAGCGGTGTAAGGAGCTTCGAAAACCAATACGAAGAAATGTGTAAGGAAATGGGAGTGGAACCAAATGGCGAACCCGTAAGGTTTGATTGCACCGACCCTCGCTTCCTAAACGCATACTTCAAAGTGTTGCATAAACCCTACGAGCGTGATGGCGTAGACTTTTGGTGGATAGATTGGCAACAAGGCAAGTGGAGTAAGCTCCCCGGCTTGGACCCTCTATGGGCTTGCAATCACTATCATACTTTGGATAACGCCAAGAACGGAAAGCGTCCCTTGATACTCTCTCGCTATGCAGGTCTAGGCTCGCATCGTTATCCATTGGGATTTAGTGGAGATGCTTGTATCGTTTGGAAGTCCCTCGATTTCCAACCTTATTTTACCTACAACGCTTCTAACGTAGGCTACACCCATTGGTCGCACGATATCGGCGGACATCATATGGGTAATGCCGAAAACGACGAGCTATATCTACGTTGGGTACAATTCGGCGTATTTACACCTATAATGCGTTTGCATAGCAACAATATGGTAATGAGCAAGGAGCCCTGGAACCATAAGACGGTAGAAGAAGAGGCTGTCCAAGCTTTGCGCTTCCGCCATAATTTTATCCCTTACGTTTATACCGCTTACTATAATAACTATAAGCATTCCGTGCCGATTTGCAAGCCTTTATACTACGACTATCCTCAACTAGAAGAGGCATATAAGGTTAAAAACCAATATATGTTCGGCGACAACCTTATGGTTTGCCCCATCACTTCAAAGTGGAACAAAGAGGGTATAAGCACCCGCGAAATCTGGCTACCCGAAGGTATTTGGACCGATATATTCACAGGCGAAGTGCTTGGCGGTGGATATCACAAAGTTACGAGAGATAAAAAGTCCATACCCGTTTACGCAAAGCAAGGAGCTATAATTCCCTTTGCCGACGTGGAAGGTAACTTTAGCGGTAATCCCTCTAGCTTGGTGCTTAACGTATATAACGCGGGCGACGGGGAATACACCTTGTACGAAGACGATGGCGAAAGCACCGATTACACTTTGGATAAAGGAGCCTTCACCAAGTTCGAACTTAAGGGCGACCTCTTTACTATCAATCCTGTAGAGGGTAGCGCCGAGCTACTACCTAGCGAACGCACCTATACCGTATGCTTTGAGTATGATATAGAGGGTAGCGAAGTGCTAATTAACGGAGAAAAAGTTGAAGTCCAAAAGGCTCTTAACACTATAATCATAGAAGGAGTAAAGGCAACCGATAAGGTAGAAATAAAAATCAACCTATAATGTTACCTACTCGCTTTTCCCCGGATAAGCTGGGGAAGGTCTATCAAAACCTAAAACTTGCGCTGGATAGGGGAGAAAACTCAGCGGTCTTCTATTCGGCGCAAAACGCAAGATACCATCTCGCAAGCACTGCGGGACACTTTTTCGTATACGTTACGCCCGATAGACTATCCGCTAGACAAGCTTGCGACGTGCTTAACGAGTATGCTAGCGGTAAAGTAGTGCTGGTTCCCGAGCGCGACGATTTATTGATTAACACTACCGTTAACGATTCTCCAACTATTGCCGATAGAACGCTCGCTCTTTCCCAAATTCTTTGCGGAGAGGCGGTTGGCGCGGTAATTTCTATAGAGGGACTTATGCAATATTTCCCCTCGCCAAAGCTGTTCGAAGATAGTATTACCTATCTAGACAAGGGTATGGAAATAGATATAAACGACCTTGCGGAAAGGCTTATAAACGGGGGATACGTTTACTCCGAACAAGTGCTTTCGCCCGGCGAATTTAGCCGAAGAGGCGACGTTTTCGACCTTTGGAGCACGGGACAAGAGCTACCCACTCGTGTGGAATTCTTTGGTGATGAAATCGAGTCATTGCGTACCTTCGCTCCCGAAACTATGCTTTCCGTTAGAGAGCTAAATAGCATAATTATATCTCCCAAAAGCGATATTTTAATACCCCAAACCCTAGCAAAAGAGGTTGTTACAAAGCTAAATTCTTTAAGAAAAAAAGCGGGCAAAAGAACTGCGGAAATAATAGATTCCGTGGTTTCAAGACTAGAGCTAAACCCCTCGGATGCCTCTTTGGTATGGGCTTTGCCTTTTGTAAAGAAAGAGTGTGCTAGCCTTATAGATTATCTGCCTAAGGATAGCATTATTGTTCTTGACGAACCCAAAGCGATAGACGATAAGCTCAAGTTACAAAGAAATGCTCACGTTACTAGGGTAAAATCTTTTATGGAAGCGGGCGAAGCGCTAGAGCAACACAAGGAATCCGTTATGAGCGCTAGCGAGTTGTACAGGCGCTTTGAGAATAATACTTTGCTTGCATTCCAACAAATAACCGCGTCCAATCCCATATTTGAGCCCCAAGCAATTTTTAACGTAAAATCGCTTGCTCTTCCCAAATATGCTTCCAACTATCCCGCTTTAGCAAACGACGTGCGTACCTCCAATATCAGCGGTACCCAAGTGCTGATATACTGCGGTAACGAAGGCACTTGCAAATCACTCCAAACCTTCTTTTACGAAAACGATATAGCGGTTAAAATAACCACCAATCCCGACGACGAATATCCCGTTTTACTTATTCCAGAGCGAATTTCTCGTGGCTTTACTTGTCCTAGTGCAAAGGTTACGTTGATAGGTACCGACGACGTTATAAAAAAGAGCGAGGTTAGAAAAAAATCTTCCGAGCGCAAACGTCAGGCTTTCGTTATGCCCGAAAAGGGTGATTACGTCGTTCACGAGAAATATGGTATAGGGCTTTCCGAAGGACTTATGACGCTGACGACCTCGATGGGAACGCGTGATTATTTTTGCATACTATATCGTGGTGGCGACAAGTTCTATCTACCCGTCGACCGTATGGACGAGGTGGATAAATATACGGGAGGTGGTGCTCCCGTACTACACAAGATAGGCGGTAAGGAGTTTGAAAAGGTTAAGCAAAGGGTAAAGACTTCCATTAGAGAAATGGCGCTCGACCTTGTAAGACTATATGAAAAACGCTTGCGTTCTAAAGGATACAAATATTCTCCCGACACTCCTTGGCAACAGGAACTTGAAGATGCCTTCCCATATGAGGAAACCGACGACCAATTGATTGCCATAAGCGAAATAAAAGAGGATATGGAGCGCGGTAAAATTATGGATAGACTCCTTTGCGGAGACGTGGGCTTTGGTAAAACGGAAGTCGCCTTGCGCGCCATATTCAAAACCGTTATCGAGGGTAAGCAAGCGGTATTCCTTTCCCCCACCACGATACTATGCCAACAGCACTATAACACCTTGCAAGAGCGTTTTAAACCCTTCGGTATAAAAATCGATATGTTGTCGCGTTTCGTATCCCAATCGGATATAAAGAGTGCGCTAAAACGCATAGAAAATGGCGAAACTAACGTGGTTGTAGCAACCCATAGAATACTTGCTAAAGACGTGGTATTTGCCGACCTCGGCTTGCTTGTTCTAGACGAAGAACAACGTTTTGGCGTAGAGCATAAAGAAAAGATAAAGGTGCTAAAAAACGACGTAAACGTACTTTCGCTTTCGGCAACACCAATACCAAGAACCTTGCATATGGCTATGAGTGGCATAAGGGATATAAGTACTCTCGAAACGCCACCTAAAAATAGGCTTCCCGTAGAAACCTACGTCGTGGAATGTACCGATGCTCTCATCAAAGATGCTTGCGAAAGGGAAATTGCGCGTGGCGGACAAGTATTCATATTGTATAACAGAGTGCAAACCATTGAAAAGTTCCATTCCGATATCCAATCTTTACTTGGTTCCTCTGCAAGGGTGAGCTACGCTCACGGACAAATGGACGAGGGTGAGCTTGCTAAAAAACTAAAGGACTTTTACGACAAGGAAAGCGACGTGCTTATCGCTACTACCATTATCGAAAACGGTATTGATATTCCCGATGCTAATACGCTCATAGTTATCGATGCCGATATGCTTGGACTCGCCGAGCTTTATCAGTTGCGCGGTAGAGTAGGGCGCTCCAATACTTTGGCATACGCATATTTCACCGTTAGAGAGGGTAAGGTACTTACCGAGAACGCCGAAAAAAGACTCGACGCATTGTTCCGCTACACGGAGCTTGGTAGTGGCTTTAAGATTGCTATGCAGGACCTGGAAATTCGCGGCGCGGGCAATATTCTCGGCAAAGAACAACACGGAAATATGGAAAAAGTGGGCTACGATATGTACTGCAAGCTTCTCAAGGAGTGCGTAGAGGAAGTACAGGGCAGAGCACCCGTCAAAGAAAAAGAAATCGAGGTAAACATATCGGGAGATATGACCTTGCCCAAAGACTACGTCAAAGAAAATTCTGCGCGAGTATCCTTCTACAAGCGCTCGGCTACCATAAGCTCGTACGAGGACTATCAAGCATTCGTCAAGGAAATGAAGGATATCTACGGCGTGCTTCCGCGTAGCGTGGAAAACCTTATCAACGTGGGACTTATAAAGAACCTTGCAAAGAAGATAGGTGCGGTAAAGGTCGTTGCTACCGACGAGGGTATGGGCTTGCATTTTGACGACACCTCTATTTTTGGCAACGAGGGTGTCTTCCGCGCTATATCCGAGTTTAGCAAAGAAAGTATACTTTCACCCACCACTCCGCCCGTTATTATCTTTGATAATCGTCGTAAAACGGTTGAAAGTCGAATTGCCTTGTTGCGTAATTTCCTAATAACCGCCACATCTTGTGGTTAGAAAAGAGTTCGCCTAAATTTTAGTTATATTTTCTTGTATTTTATTTTTAGATATAGTATAATGCTAGTTGTATTTATAATTATAAAGAATTTAAGGAGTAAACCTTAATAATGAAGAAAAGATTTATTAGTATTTTTGCACTAGTTATCGTCGTAGCAATGATTGCATCTCTTGCAGTTGGTTGCTCTTTCTTCCGAGAAAACGATTTCCGTACTGCAAACGAAACTTACGTAACCGTAACTCATAACGGTATCACCCTCGAAGTTAGCTACAACGAGCTATTGGACTACTGCAACAGCAGTTCACGTCTTTACAGCTACGTTAACTACTACGGTATGAGCGTAGGCGAAGCTTTGGACCTTTGCTTACAAGGTAAAATCCAAGCAACCTATCTTCTTGCAGAAGCTATGTCCTATTTGACCGATGCAAGCAAGACCTCTCAAGCTCGTTACGACGTTCTATTCGGTAAAGGAGCAAAAGCTAAGGCAGAAGACGTTCTTACCTATGCAGAAAGATATCTTGCTATCAAGACCGTAAACGACTCTATCGAAAGCTCTCTTGAAAGCTTTATCACCGAAGCAAAGAACGACGAATGGAGCAGAGAATACAAGGCTATTGCTACCGAAAACGTTAAAGAAATCGTTCTTACCGAAGATACTTTAACCTATCTAGATAAATTCTTCGGCGAAGAAAAAGAATGTCTAATCGGCGCAGACCTCGACGAATCCAAGATTAAAGCAAAGGTTATCTACGACGACGAAACAGCATCCAAAGAATTTATAGTTCCCACCGAAGGTTATTCCGTAGCGTTCACTAGCGAAGAAACCGAAAATTATGCTAACCGCACCGAAGAAAAGAACTTCACCGTTCTCTTTACCGAAACTAAAGAAAAAGAAGATGGTGAAATAGAAGAAATCGAGCACACCTACGTTTACGATTACACTTTAGTATATCCTCGCGACGTTAAGGCTGAAGAAGAAAAGGAAACCGATTATAGCATCATCACTTTCGACGACGTAGAAATCTCTCGTTACGCAAAGGATGCCGATATTCCTAAGGCAGTAAAAGATAAGGCTCAACTTCGTGATATCAAGGCAGAGTATGATAAACTCCTTGCCGATGGTGGCGATAAGTACGAAATCGAAGCATATCGTTTGCTAATCGATAGTATGAATAATAACAATCGCGATATGGCTTATTTCTATAAGAGCCAATTCGAAGCACAAGCTAACAATTCCTTTAACGCAGAAGTATATTTGAAGTCCGATGCAAACTTTGCTAATAGAACGGATATCGATGCACGTATCGTAAAGGAATTCAAGTATCTATACGAAAACCAAAAGAATGGATATCACGGTAAGAATGCAGACGAGGTTAAGTCTTCCTTTATATCCGCAATATCTTCCACCGGTACCGGTATGGATACTCTATATTATCATCCCGCTATCGTAGACCTTGACGATTACTTCTTCGTAAAGCAAGTACTCTTCAAGTTCGATACCGACGTTGTTGCTTTCCTAGAAACTCTACGCGACGATGAAGAAGCTCTTGAAGAAGCTTGTGCATACTTTATGGCAACCGAAAAGGCTCTTGCTTCCAACCCCGACTACGACGTAGATTACGATTGCCCCAAACACGAACTCAAAGAAGAGGGCGCAACCTGTAAAGCAGAAGCCGAAAACAAAGAAGGTCTATGCCCCTCCGTTGCATACGTTGAAAACGAAGAGGTTATCGCCGACGTTATCGCCAGAATGCAAAGCGAACTAAGCGCACTCTATGCAGAAAGCAAGTACGAAGAAGCATACGACCTATTTGAAAAATATTTGTATTCCTACTGCGACGATGCAGGTTCATTCAACGCAGATTGGGGTTATCTAATCACTGCTGATAAGAAAGATAACAGCTGGGTAGAAAACTTTACCGACCTCGCAAAAGATATCTATGCATATAACACCAACGTTGGTAATGCCTTTACCGCAGATGGTAAAATCGGCGTATCCTATACCTATAGCTTGAGCGGTAACGCAACCAACGATTATGCAGGCGTATCCGTTATGACCATTGCTAAGACTCCCTTTATTGCTAAGGATGGCAGTGAATTGGTATTCGCTGACGATGCAGAAATTATTGCATACCTAAAAGCAACCGTAAACGGAAAGGGCGTATCTCTATACGATAGCCTCAAGAAGGGTATCCGCGACGAGGATAGAAGCATAGCATATAACGAATACATCAAGATTGTTCCCCAAAACGTTTACGAACGCGACGAGGAAAACAACAAAATAACCGTAAATAAAGATTATAAAGATGCCATTAAGATTAACGTTAAGAAGCTCAAGAAGAATATCTACGACGTTTATACCGGCAAATAGGAGAAATTATGGAAAGAACAAATAAAGAATTGCAAGCAAGGCTTGACGTGGAAAAATGGTGCGATAGCGAAATAGCAGGTAAAGACCTTTGTGGAAGCTATCCTTATTGTGCCCACTGCAGAATGCAAGAAGAATACGAGTTCACTTGCGCTAGGGCTGTAAGAAGAATGATTATCGCAGATAGAAAAGCAAAAAAAAGTAGTCTTCGATAAATAAAACGAAAACCCGCTTAACCGCGGGCTTTTCTTTTGAGTATGCCTTACGAGAATATAAACTTAATACCTATATATATTGCACTCGGCGTGGGCGCGCTACTAGTAGCCCTAGCGCTTTGGAAAAAAGTGCTCACTATCCCGGCCACAGTTTCTGCCTTTATAATACTAGTGCTTTCCGCTTTGTTTGCGGGCTATACGGGAGTGGTAGTGTTTTCCGTTTCCTTCGTGCTATCCGCTATAGTCGGGCTCGTTAAAAGGGAAAAGAGAAAGGCTAGGGAAGAAGGACTATATCCACACGTGGGTGCAAGAGGAATAGTGCAAGTGCTTTGTAACGCTTTCCCCGCTCTCGTTTATGCCTCGGTCTATTTCGCGCTTGGTATCGAGGCTTTCAAGGTAGCGTCCGCGGTAACCGTAATAGCCGGTGTAGCCGATAGCTTTGCAAGCGACCTCGGTATAGTGGGCGAGGGTAAAGTTGTTAGCATAATTACCTTTAAAGAGGTTCCTCGCGGTATGAGTGGCGGTGTTTCCTTGCTAGGTACTCTTTCCGCATTATTATCTTCCATAGCGGTTGCTTTAGTTGTTTTCGCGGTAGGAGAGGTTGGTATCAAAGGGCTATGGGTAATGGCACTCACGGGCTTTATTGGTACCATAATAGATAGTCTGCTAGGAGCAAGCATACAAAGGGCGTATAGGTGTTCTAAATGCGGTAAACTTACCGAAAGGCAAACCCATTGCGATATGCCCACCATAAAGGTAAAGGGATGCAAATGGGTGGACAACAACGTAGTTAACGCGCTAAGCCTTGTTGTGGCAGGAGCAATATCACTTCTCTTTTATTTATAAAATAATTGACACGGGCGCGCGCGTAGAGTTAAAATAAATTATCCAGTTTTTAAGGAGAAAGGAGTTCCTATGAAGCAAGACATGATAGTCATAATCGACCTCGGTAGTGAAGAAAACTCAAGGCTAGCTAGAGAAATAAGAGCACTCGGCGTATACTCGGAAATATATCCTCACGATATTACTCTAGCTGAGTTAAAGGCTAACCAAAACATCAAAGGCGTTATTTTGAACGGAGGCCCCAACAACGTTGTTGATGGCGAAGAAATCAACGTTAAAGAAGAAATTTATTCTCTCGGAGTTCCCTTCGTTGCATACGATTTCCCCAAGGCACTTTGTGAAAAGGGCGACGAAAGCAACCTAAAGAGCTGGTTGTTCAACGTTTGCAAAGCCGAAGCAAATTGGAATATGGCTAACTTTGTTGCCGACCAAGTTGAGCTTCTTCGCAAGCAAATAGGCGATAAGAAGGTGTTACTAGCACTAAGTGGTGGCGTAGATAGCTCGGTTGTAGCAGCTCTACTTATAAAAGCTGTTGGCAAAAACGTAACTTGCGTTCACGTTAACCACGGACTACTTCGTAAGGGCGAACCCGAACAAGTTATAAACGTATTTGGTAAAGAGTTGGATGCCGATTTGGTATACGTTGATGCGGTCGATAGGTTCCTAAATAAACTAGAAGGCGTTACCGACCCCGAACAAAAGAGAAAGATTATCGGGGCCGAATTTATCAGAGTTTTCGAAGAGGAAGCAAGAAAACTAGAAGGCATTGATTTCCTCGGACAAGGAACCATCTATCCCGATATAGTAGAAAGTGGAACTAAAACCGGTAAAGCTGTAAAGGCTCACCACAACGTTGGCGGACTACCCGACGACCTAAAGTTCGAGCTAGTAGAACCCCTAAAGTATCTATTCAAAGACGAAGTTCGTGCTTGCGGTAAAGAGCTTGGTCTTCCCGACAATATGGTATATCGTCAACCCTTCCCCGGTCCCGGACTAGGCGTAAGATGCTTGGGCGCTATCACTCGTGATAGACTAGAAGCTGTTCGTGAAAGCGATGCTATCCTACGCGAAGAATTTGATAACGCAGGACTACGCGGAAAAGTATGGCAATATTTCACTCTTATCCCCGACGTTAAATCGGTTGGTGTACGCGACAATGCACGTTCATTCGAGTGGCCTGTAATCATTCGTGCCGTCAATACCATCGATGCAATGACCGCTTCTATCGAGCCTTTGCCCTATGATTTACTCGCTAAAATCACCGCTAGAATTTTGAGCGAAGTTAAGGGTGTAAACCGTGTACTATACGATATTACTCCCAAGCCCACCGGCACCATTGAATGGGAATAAAAACCTTTCTAACGCTATAATTCACTAAAACAAAAGCCCTTTAGGGTATAGTAGGTCTACTACGTTAACCCTTTGGGCTTTTATCATTTTATAAAGCCTATGTATCAAAGAGTTTACGTCGAAATCACCAATATTTGTAATATGCAGTGTTCATTTTGCCACGGGCATTCCAGAACACCTAAGCAAATGAGCGAAAAGGAATTTTCGCAAATTTTACGTGAACTAAAGGGTAAAACCAAAAATATTTACTACCATTTGATGGGTGAACCTCTTGCTCATCCCAAGCTACCTCTTTTTATGAAAATGGCAAAGGAAGAAGGATTTCGTTCTCTTATAACTACTAACGGAACATTGCTTAAAAAGAGGGGAAAGGAAATACTAGAAAGTGGTTTATACAAGATAAATATATCTTTGCATAGTTTTGAAAAAGAGGATAACCTCAAACAAGAGGAATATCTAAGTGAGGTTGCGAGCTTTGCGTTAGAAGCTTGGGAGCAGGGGGTAATAGTGGTGCTTCGCCTTTGGAACAAGGGTGTAGACGGTGGTAAAAACCAAGAGATACTCGATTATTTGCGCCTTAAACTCTCTGGAGAGTGGGAAGAAAACGAAAAGGGTATAAAAATTCGCAATCGTTTGCACGTCGAGTGGGGTGATAGATTCGAGTGGCCCGATATGAATGCTCCATTGTATGGAGATAAAGTCTTTTGTTATGGTACTCGCGACCACTTTGGCATACTAGTAGATGGTAGTGTCGTTCCTTGTTGCTTGGATAGTGAAGGCACTATAAATCTTGGTAACGTTTTTGAAGAAGCTTTATCCGACATACTTGCTTCTTCCCGCGTTCTTAAAATGAAACGAGGCTTTGGTTCTCACCAAGCAACCGAAGAGTTGTGCAAGCATTGTGAGTATGCTAGGAGATTTGATTGAAAGTAAACAAATCTAATAAAACAAAAAAGCTACCGAAAGGGTAGCTTTAATTTTGTAATTATTCGGTTAGTGATGCTTAGAATGCAAATACCGGTTCACAAGTAATGTTTATGCCAAGTCTACGGAATATAGTCAAGCTACTTTCGGGGAGCATTACGGTGGAGTGAGCTTCACAACCTGCAAGCATATTTAGTTTTTCAAGCGCTTTTTCCACGGTGGGATTGGTCGCAGCAGAGAATGATAACGCGATGAGTGCTTCTTCGAGGTTTATCTTGTTGGACTTTGCTTTTAGATTTTCCTTTTTGAGCTTCAAAATGGCTTCTATCGCGTTGGGAGCAATAAGGTTTATGCTATCGTCTATGCCTGCAAGATACTTTATAGCATTCATAATTACACCCGCGGGTGCGTATAGGTTGTTCTTGTCGCGAGAGGTTAGGATTGTACCATCGGGAAGCTCTATTGCAATAGCAGGACAACCATAAGCTTTTGCCTTTTCGAGAGCGGGGGTAACCGTTTTTCTATCGGTAGGAGTGCAACCGATTTCTTTCATAAGTATTTCAACGCGGTGAGCGGTATCGAGGTCTGCGGTTCCGTTTTTATACTCGTTATAGGTTTTAAAATATCTTCTAATAATTTCTTGCTTTGCAGCTTCTTGGACTATGGCATCGTCCTTTATGGCGTATCCTACCATATTTACGCCCATATCAGTGGGGGATTTATATAGTTCTTCGCCAAGAATACGAGAAATAATACTCTTAACAACGGGGAAAATTTCCAAATCACGATTGTAGTTTACCGTAGAAGCTCCGTATTGCTCAAGATGGAAATAGTCTATCATATTTCTATCATTTAGGTCGGCGGTTGCCGCTTCGTAAGCAATATTTACGGGGTGCTTTAGGGGAAGATTCCAAACGGGGAAGGTTTCGTATTTAGCATATCCCGCTTTAATTCCACGCTTGTATTCGTGATAAAGTTGACCTAAACAGGTTGCAAGCTTACCGCTACTAGGTCCGGGAGCCGTAACGACGACTACGGGACGGGTGGTTTCGATATAGGGGTTTGCACCGTAACCTTCGTCGGATACTATGGTATCGATATCGTTGGGATATCCTTTGGTTAGCTTATGGATATAAACCTTTTCGCCCATACGTTCAAGTTGCTTGCGGAAAATATCGGCGGCGGGTTGCTCTTTGTATTGGGTGATTACTACGGAGTTGATAAGAAGACCAAGCTCGCGCAAGTTTCTCATTAGTCTAAGGAGCTCGTTACCATAGGTGATACCAAAGTCGCTACGGATTTTATTCTTTTCTATATCGGGTGCGCCGATACAGAAGATAATTTCCATTTTATCCTTTAGATTACAAAGAATTTTGGTTTTAACGTTTGCATCAAAGCCGGGTAGCACGCGAGCAGCGTGAAGGTCGTCGAATAGCTTGCCACCGAACTCCAAATAAAGCTTGTTATCAAACTTTTTGGCGCGTTGTAAAATATATTCAGTTTGCTTTTTTGCATACAATGCGTTGTCAAAACCAAGTTTCATACTTATCTCCTTAAATATGTTTAATATTTTAGCATTAAAGGGCGGTTTATGTCAACGGGAAAAAGTTATAAATCTCATAGAGATTTACGCGCAATAAGAGAATGAATTTTTTTAACGATAAGTCTTGTGGTGAGCGAAATTATGATGCCTGCAAGTAGGTCGGTGATAAAATGCGCTCCCATAACTAGGCGAGAAAATGCCACCAAAATGGTGAAAATAGTGCAAAAAGAAGTCAAGAGCCACTTGTTTTTAAAGATTTTATGTTGCTCGTTTAGGTCTAATAGCAAAAAGGAAAGAGCGCTCATACTTGCGTGTCCGGAGGGAAAAGAGCGTCCACCGAAGGAACTAATAAGATAAAATGGAGTGTACTCCAAATAATCGGGAGGGGAAAGCTCCAAAAATCTCGCTCTACCCATCAGGTGCTTTAGACTCTCCACCACCGTGGCGGAAAGGGCGACTACGCAAATAAGATAGCACGAAAAAAGTATAAGTTCCCATTTTCTTTCTCGAAATCCCCATTTGCGAAAGGCTATACCAAATACTACTATTGTAAGGTAACAAAAGGGTATTAGGGCGGGAGCTTCGCCAATACACTCAAAAATAATCCCGAACTTGGAGTCGGGGTTATATAAAAATTCGTTAATACCAATTTCCCACATACTAGATTGTACGCGGTAGGTTTTAGCCTTATGAGTGGAAAAGCTATTCTTCGATTAGCACTTGTACACCACCATTCTTTCTGGACTCTTCCGCGGCAAACGCCATTAGGTGGCTCATAACCGTTTCGCTCATAAACGATACGCGAGGATTGGGTTTACCCGTTTCAAGAAGCTCAAGGAAATCGTGAATTATACCGCTATCTCCGCCAAGGTGTCCTTGTCCCATTTTTGCACGTACCATTCTTGATTTTTTGCCCCATACGTTAAGGCGGAATTTACCATCAGCATCTTTGCCGAATAGTTCGCCTTTTGTTCCCGTGATATGTACCCTTCTAAAACAGCCCCTAGAAGAACAGTTCATTGTAAGGGTTGCGTTAACGTCTCCGTCGAATTTGCATAGTACCGTTTGATTTTCTATTACGTCGTTATCGCAGTGATATACGCATCTACCATATGGTGAAGTGGTGGCAAGTGCTTCTTTCACTTGTGCCCTTGTTGGGTTACCAATTCTCGTAACTAGGGACCACCTATTTAGGTAAATCGGTATGGAATGTAAAGTTAGCTCGTAGTAAAAACGTGGTGCGTAATAGGGACAGGTCTTGTGGTAGGGACACTCTTTTGTGCAACGCATAGCGGCGCCCTCGGGTGCGTTCTTACTCATAAAAATACGTCTGGACCCAATGCTGGAAACACTCTTGCATTTCTTGCCTGTGTAGTAATAAAGCAGGTCGAGGTCGTGGCAACATTTTGCAAGAATGCTGGGAGTGGTTTCGTCTTCTCTTCTCCAATTACCGCGAACGTAGGAGTGTGCAAAGTGCCAATATCCCACGTTTTCGGTTTGTTGAATATTGGTTACCTCTCCTATTTCTCCGCTATCTATAACTTGCTTAATCGCATCGTAAAAACCGGAGTAGCGCAGTACGTGGCATACTACCATATGTAGATTTTTTTCTTTGGCAATATTGACAAGCTCTATACATTCCTCTTTGATGGGAGAAACGGGTTTTTCGCATAGAACGTGGTAGCCAAGCAAAAGTGCTTGCTTTGCGTGTCCGTAATGGTCGCGGTCTTGTGATGCTACTACTATTGCATCGGCAAGTTTACCACGAGCAAAAAGCTCTTCGGTACTATTAAAGCGCATATCGGGAGCAACTCCAAGTTTATCTCCCACGTGGTTCAAAACGCTCTCGTTAATATCACAAACAGCGACTACCTTTCCGCCTTGGTTATTTATTCTTCTTGCGTACATTGCGCCTCTGTTTCCAAGTCCTATGACTGCTACGGTTTTCATAATTACGTCTCCTTTGTAAGCCTAAACGTATTATAGCACTTTATTATTTAACTTACAATAGAGAACAATGTTATTTACCCAAGGAAATTTATTGCTTAAAGCAGAAGGATAAATAATAGCCGATATCTTTACAACCGAACAAAAATCTTATATAATTGAACTATGGAAATTTTTGTAGAAAAGGGAATAAAAATAGGCGTTGCGGTATCGGGCGGTGTTGATAGTATGGTTATGCTAAACCTACTAAAGGATGCAGGCGCTCAAATCGTTGCCATAAACATAGAGCACGGTATTCGCGGTGCGGTCTCCAAGAGGGATAGCAAATTTGTTAGAAATTATTGCAAACGCCACGAGATAGAATGTCTTGCTTACAATATAAATAGTCCCGCATATGCAGTAGAAAAGAATATCAGCGTAGAGCTTGCGGCACGTACTTTGCGTTACGAAATTTTCGATAAGTTACTCGCTGACGGAGTGGTGGATTGTATTGCCCTTGCTCACCATATGAACGACCAAGTGGAAACAGTTCTTATGAGGATATTCCGCGGAACGGGAATAAAAGGCGCACGCGGTATAGTTGATAGAGAGGGATATATTCATCCTATGCTACACTTTACCAAAACCGAAATTCGCGAGTATGCCACAATGCATCGTATACCCTACAAAGAGGATGCGACCAACTTTGATAGCGAATATACTCGCAACTATATTCGCCACGAGGTTATACCCCACGTTAAAATTCGTTTCCCCGGTTTTGAACACGCTGTTGTAAAATTTGCAAAGGCTTGCGAAGAGGTGGAAGACTATATGATGGGCGAAATAGATATGCCTATCGTGCAAGAGGATGGTGCAACGCTACCTCTTAGCATACTAGATTATCACCCCGCCCTTGCAAAGAAAACCATAGCCGAAACCTTGCGTAGCTTGGGATGTGAAAAGGATATAGAAAGTAGCCATTTGGCATCCTTACTTAGCCTAAAAGATAGCCCAAACAATGCAAGGATAAATCTTCCTTACGGATATGATGCCTACCGCTCGTACGACGAACTGCGCATTGTTAAGAGGGTGGAAAGCTCCTATTACGAGTGTGAATTTAATCCGTCGAGACAATATGAATATCAAGAGTTTTCCTACTCGTTCGAGCCTACCGATAGTATAAAGAAAGGTTTGACTTTCGACCTTGATAAAATACCCGAAGGCGCGCTAGTTCGTACTAGAAAGGCAGGCGACAAGTTCAAGAGGTATGGTGGTGGAACCAAGAGCTTGGGAGATTATTTAACCGATAAAAAAATACCTTTATATTTGCGCGACAAATTGCTCGTTATAGCAAAGGATAGCGTTATATACGCAGTCCTTGGCGTGGAAATTGCCGACGAAGTAAAGATAGACGAAAACACCAAAAATAAATATCTCATAAAAATAGGAGAGAGTAAATAATGCATGAAGATTTAGCAAAAATTTTGATTAGCAAAGAGGATATCGAAAAGCGCGTCAAAGAAATAGGCGCACAAATCACTAGCGATTATCAAGGTGAAAGCGTGCTTATGGTTGGCATTTTGCGTGGTGCTGTTGTATTCTTTTCCGAGCTTGTTAAGAACGTTGACCTAGACGTTAGATTTGACTTTATGGTTGTTTCCAGCTATGGCTCAGGTTCCACTTCAAGCGGTGAAGTGAGAATTATCAAAGATATTTCTCAACCCATCGAGGGCAAGAACGTGCTTATCATCGAAGACATCATCGACACAGGTAATACTCTCAAAAATCTAAAGCGTATGCTTCTTACTCGTAATCCTAAGAGTCTAAAAATCGTTTCTCTTCTAGATAAGCCCTCCAGAAGAAAGGTAGAAATGGAAGGCGATTACGTTGGTTTCGTGGTTCCCAACGAGTTTGTTGTTGGATATGGTCTTGATTACGATGAAAAATATCGTAATTTACCCGAAATCGGTGTTTTAAAGGAAGAAATTTATACCAAATAATTTATTATGATAATACCCAAGGAGCTAAAAAGGCTTGCGGAAAAATTCCCTAGCCCTCTCTTTGTCGTAGGGGGTGCCGTTAGGGATAGCCTAGAAGGACGCAAGATACACGACTATGATTTGACCTCTTCGCTTACTGCGGAGAAAGTCGTCGAGCTCCTTATGGGGACAGAGTTTAACGTAACCCCTCATTCTTTAAAACTAGGCACTCTTGGAATCAAGGTCGGCTCCGCGGTAATGGAGTACACCGCTTTTAGGAAGGATAGCTATTCCGGTAGCGGGGAGCACTCGCCTGCACTAGTAGAGTTCAATTGTTCCCAACGTGAAGATGCTCTTAGGCGCGACTTTACGGTAAACGCTATTTACTATGATATTTTGAAGGGCGAATACGTCGACCCGCTTGGTGGGATAAAAGACGTTGAAAGAAAACTCCTTCGTACCACTCGAGAACCTCGTGACGTGATAGAAGAAGACGCTTTACGTATGCTTCGCTTGGTAAGATTTTCGTCGGCACTTGGCTATGCCATAGAAAAAAACACCTATCTTGCCGTCAAAGAAAGAGCCTATACTCTAAAGGAAATAGCAATCGAAAGAATTCGTGAGGAATTCAATAAAATCTTAATTGCGGATACCGTAAATGGAATTGAAGGTGCCCATATTAGAGGGATTGAACTTTTAGTCGAGCTTGGTTTGATGGAACACGTCGTGCCCGAGTTGCTAGAGGGAATAGGCGTAAAACAAAATCCGAACTTTCATATTTTCGACGTTTACAAGCATATTTTAGAAACGGTTAGAGTAATTCCACCACACCTTCGCTTAGTCGCTTTACTGCACGACATAGGTAAACCGCGCAGTGTAGGCGAAGATGGAAAAATGCACGACCACGCACCTATTGGCGCAGGTATGACAAGGGTAATTATGAACAGATTGCTCTATCCTCATAGGGAAACCGAGAGAGCTGTTAAGCTTGTAGAAAACCATATGTTTAACATAAAGTGTCTATTGGGAGACGAAATAATAAGAGTTTTCATTTTGAAAAATCACGATATCCTCGTAGACCTTCTTGAACTCAAAAAGGCTGACCACGTAGGACACGGTAAGCTTCCCGGTATAAGTCCATCTGCTATCAAGATAAAAGAGGTCTACGACGAGATGCTAAAAAATAACGTTGCGTTTAGTATAAAGGAACTGCCCGTTGGCGGAGCGCAACTTATCGAAAATAAAATTAAGCCTATAGAGAGAGCCAAGGTACTTTCCGCTTTGTTAGAACACGGAGCCTATATCGGTAGGGCACTTTCGAAAGAGGAGTGTATCGATTTTATAAAGGCTTGTTAAAATAATTTACAAATAGATAGAGTTATTAAAAAATTAAACCTACACATACTACTGCTATGGTTAGACGTATTCTCGTTATAATTCCCATAGCAGTTTTTTTATGCTTTAGCATTCTCCCTATAGAAAAGGTTGGAAATGGAGAAAGTCTTGCCATAGCAGAGGGAGAATATTTTATTGGCGAGCTTCTTTCCAGCTATACTACCGACTTTGGCTTTTCGAGTGAGAATAGGGCGCATAACGTAAAAAAGGCAACCGCTCTAATAAACGGAACTATTGTTAAAGAGGGAGAGGTCTTTAGCTTTAACGGAGTAACGGGAGAGCGCACCGCGAATAATGGCTATAAAGAATCACCAACCATTTTGAATGGGAAATATACAATAGGAGTGGGTGGTGGAGTTTGTCAAGTGAGCACAACTTTATACAACGCGGTTTTGCTTGCCGGACTAAAGATAGAGCGCGTTTCACCACACTCTTTGCCGGTAGGTTACGTGCCTCCGTCGATGGATGCGATGGTATCCTCAGCTACCGATTTCCGCTTTTTTAATGACACTCCTTATCCTATAACGATAAAAGGTCAAACAAAAGGTAGCAAGCTCACCTTCAAAATTTATGGGTTCAAAACGATAACCGACGGGGAGAGTATAAAGTACGTTACGACTATTATTAAGAGGCTACCCGCACTCTACGAGGAAGTCCTAGACGATGGCGGAGAGCTTGCCGAAAACGAGGAGTACAAAATCATAAAGAAGGCAAAGGATGGTTTGATATCGGAGTGTTACAAGGAAACCTATTTTAACGGAGCCTTGATTAGTAGCGTTCGCATAAGGCGGGACGTATATAATCCCGAAAGTGGCATTAAGCTCGTAAGAAGCAAAACGCAAGAGGAAACCAAACAAGTTTAGTAAAAAATTTTCATATAAGAAAAATTACTATTGATAATACGCGCGCGTATGTGATATACTATTACAAATTAAATTAGGAGTATATCTATGTATAAGAAAACCTTTGAGCATTGGTACAATAACGTTAGCGCCCTCGAAAGAGCGGAGCTAGATGCTATCAAGGATAACGATAACGAGATAAAAGAACGTTTTTCATTAGACCTTGCTTTTGGTACTGCGGGAATGCGTGGCGAAGTTGGACTAGGCACCTATCGTATGAATGCCTATACGGTAAAACGCGCAACCGAAGGCGTTGCAAAATATCTTATATCACTTGGCAAAGAGGCTATGGAGCGCGGTGTTGTTATTGCATACGACACTAGAAGATTTTCACGTGAGTTTGCACTAAACGTTGCCGAAGTTCTTACCTATTATAAGATAAAGGGATATTTGTTCGAAGACGTTCGTCCCGTTCCAATGTGTTCCTATTCGGTTAGAGCACTTGGTGCCGAGGTGGGCGTTATGATAACCGCATCTCATAACCCTAAGGAATATAACGGATATAAGGTATACGGCGCAGACGGTGCTCAAATGAGCCCGGATTCTACCAAGAAAGTAGTCAAGTTTATTGAAGAAGTTGCCGACCCGTTTAGTGTAAAATACGTTCCTCTAAAAATGGAAGATTTCCCCAAGGGCGAGGAAGGTAAAAAGATAAGCGAGTACGTTACTATCGTAGGCAAGAGCGTGGACGAAGGATACTTTAACGAACTACAAAAACTTTCTCTTTCCCCCGAAATAGTAAAGGAGCGCGGTAAGGATATAAAGCTTGTATACACGCCCATTCACGGAGCGGGCTACTATCCCGTAACTACTATGTTTTCAAGGCTTGGTATCAACGCTACTGTAGTAGAAGAACAAGCCAACCCCGACACCGAATTTTCTACAGTTAGGGTTCCCAATCCCGAAAATGCCGATACCCTTAGTATGGGTGTTGCGCTTGGCAATAAGATTGGCGCGGACGTAGTTTTAGGTACTGACCCAGACTCTGATAGACTAGGAGTTGCGGTGCGCGACGACAAAGGCGAATTTATACTTTTGACGGGAAATCAAATAGGAGTATTGCTACTTGACTACATACTTTCCAAGAAAATAGAAGATGGTTCTTTACCTTCTAACGGAGCTGTTGTAAAGACAATCGTTACCTCTACTCTTGCCGACCGACTAGCGACCAAGAGGGGAGTAACGGTATTTAACGTGCTTACCGGTTTTAAGTTTATAGGCGAAAAAATAAAGGAGTGGGAAGAAAGCGGAGAGTACACCTATCTATTTGGTTTTGAAGAAAGCTATGGTTCACTAATAGGCACTCACGCACGTGATAAGGATGCGGTTATAGCTTCCGTAACCTTTGCAGAAATGCTGATGTATCTAGAGTCAAAGGGTAGTGGAGTATATTCTAGACTACAAGAAATATTCGAAGAGTTTGGTTACTATAGTGAGGCAAATACTTCCATTACCTATAAAGGACTTTCAGGTATGAGCGATATGAAAAAGGTAATGGATGCTTTGCGCACCAAGACTATTACCGCTGTCGGCGACGAGAAAGTGCTTTCGGTTAGCGATTATCTTAAAGGTACCAAGACCAAGGCATCTGGCGAGGTGGAGGCTATCACCCTACCCAAGTCTGACGTCGTATATTTGGAACTAAGCGACGGACAATTTATATGTATACGTCCATCCGGCACCGAGCCCAAGCTAAAGATATACGTTTTGGTATTTGCTAACGACCGCGATAGTGCAACGATAAAGAGTGCAACCCTTATGAGTGCGACCAAAAAACTACTTGAAGACTAAAACTAACGAAATAAAATATCTGGAGAAAAATATGAAAGCATACATAACCGTTATGGGCAAAGATAGAGTGGGCATCATTGCTAAAGTAGCTACCACTCTAGCCGAGTGCAAAGTAAACATTGAGGATATCAACCAAACCATTTTGCAAGGAACCTTTACTATGGTAATGGCAGTAGGCACCGATGAAAGCAATATGACCATTGAAGAAATTGGAGCCGAACTTAAAAATTGCGGACAGGAACTAGGCGTTGAAATTGCTATTCGCCACGAGGATATTTTTAACGCAATGCACAGCATATAGGATTGCCTTATGATAAATCAAAGAGAAATAATCGAAACAGTAAAAATGATAGGCGAATATCACCTTGACGTTCGTACTATCACGATGGGACTCAACCTATTGGACTGCGTAAGTCCGTCTAAAGAGGAAACAGCAAATAGGGTATACGAAAAAATCGTTAGGAATGCAAGCACTCTGGTTGCAACGGGCGAAAAGATTGCAAGCACCTATGGTATTCCAATCGTCAACAAGCGTGTGTCGGTAACACCCATATCTTTGATAGGCGCATCTAGTGGCGGATATTTGGAAATCGCACGTGCACTCGATAAGGCTGCAAAAGAAATAGGTATAGATTTTATTGGCGGTTACTCTGCACTAGTTCAAAAGGGTGCCACCAAAGAGGAAATGGCTTTTCTAGATACCATTCCCGAAGCGCTTGCAACTACCGATAAAGTATGTTCTTCCGTTAACGTTGCTTCCACCCGCGCCGGTATAAATATGGACGTAGTTGGCAAGGTCGGTAAGCTAATAAAAGAAATGGCATACCTGACTAAAGATAGAGAAAGTATAGCTTGCGCTAAGTTCGTAGCCTTTGCAAACGCGGTTGAAGATAACCCCTTTATGGCGGGAGCTTTCCACGGAGTAGGCGAAGCGGACAAAGTGATAAACGTTGGTGTCAGCGGTCCCGGAGTTGTTAAAACTGCTCTAGAAAAAATAGGCGATGCTGACCTTGATACCGTTTGTGAAACAATCAAGAAAACCGCATTTAAGGTTACACGCGTTGGTCAATTGGTTGCCCAAAAGGCGAGTGAAATGTTGAACGCCAATTTTGGTATAGTGGACCTGAGTTTGGCTCCCACGCCCGTGGTAGGCGACTCGGTTGCGCATATTCTAGAAGAAATTGGTCTTGAGCAAGTGGGCGGTTGTGGAACTACCGCTTGCCTAGCTCTTCTTAACGATGCTGTTAAGAAAGGCGGTATTATGGCATCATCTCACGTTGGCGGACTAAGTGGCGCTTTTATCCCTGTTAGCGAAGATATAGGTATGATTAACGCGGTAAGGAGTGGCTCTCTATCGATACAAAAGCTAGAAGCTATGACCGCAGTATGTAGCGTTGGACTCGATATGATAGCAATCCCCGGAGACACTACCGCCGAGGTAATATCCGCTCTTATCGCGGACGAAGCTTCTATCGGTGTTGTCAACAACAAAACGACAGCAGTTCGCGTTATTCCCGCCTATGGTAAAAAAGCAGGCGACGAAGTCGAATTTGGCGGACTTCTAGGACGCGCTCCCGTTATGGCAATCCCCACCGTAAGCCCCTTGCGCTTTATTTCCCGTGGGGGAAGGATTGCGGCGCCGTTGCATTCCCAAAAGAATTAAAACGCGTTATTTTAGCGCTATACTTCACAAAACAAGAGCCTCCCTCGGTCGTTTACCTTTAGTAAAGTCCCGTCGGTAGGCTCTTTTGTTTTGCCTTGTCTAGCATCTAAACTAACGCGTTTTAAGAGGCACCACAATAACGATAGAACAAACTACCGCGCATTTTAGCGCTATCCTCACTAAAACAAGAACCCCTTTGGGGCGCAGTACGAGTAGTACAGCAACCCCTCGGCTTTTTCTTTTCCTTCGCCTAGCATCTAAACTAACGCGTTTTAAGAAGCACCACAATAACGATAGAACAAACTACCGCGCATTTTAGCGAATAACTTCACAAAAGACAAAATCCCTCCTCGGTCATTTACTCTTAGTAAACTCCTATCGGAGGGATTTCTTTTTGCTCTTTTTTCATCTAAACTAAGTCGTATTCCAGTTTTACAAAATAAAAATTTTCCCTATTTACATTTGCGCGTGTGTGTATTATAATTAAAACATAGCGCGCTTGCGCGTAAAAAATTTGTGGAGAATACTATGGAAAATACCAATGTTGAACTCAAACCCAAAAGATACGTTTCTAGTAAGGAAAGTTGGGCGCTAGCTCTCGCCGGTCTTGGTCAAGGTATGATGTACTCAACTATGTCGAGCTACATTTCCGACTTCTACATTAACATAATGGGATTACCTCTTATTTTTGTTATGTTACTTATGCTTCTTGCTCGTGTATGGGACGCTATAAACGACCCAATGATGGGTATTATAGTTGACAAAACCAAGCCTACTAGAATGGGTAAAATGAAACCTTTTATTATATGGTTTGCTATTCCCATAGCTGTTGCAACTTTTTTAATGTTCTATGCTCCAGATGGTTTTAATGCTACTCAAAATATGATTTATGCGGGCGTAATATATATCGCTTGGGGTATGCTTTATACTGCAGCGGACGTTCCTTTCTGGGCTCTTCCAAACGTTATGACTCCCGACCCCGAAGAGCGTGGTGGCATCATTTCCTTTGCTAAAACCGTAAACGGTGTAGGTAGTGCTGTTCCAATGGCAATATTTATGATTCTTAGCTGGATTCCCTATTTTGCAGAAGGAGCAACGTTACAAGCAGAAAAGCAAAAATATATGATTATTGCTCTCGTATGTTCTTTGCTTGGTACTGCACTTTATCTACTCGCTTTCTTCTATCCCAAAGAGAGAGTTATTATTCCTCCCAAAGCAAAAAAAGACCCCAACGAGCCCGGTACTCTAAAGAGATTGTTTACTTGTAAGCCTCTTATGCTTGTAGTTCTTTGCGGTGTTCTTTCAAGCGGTAGATATATGATGCAAGCGGCAGCTATCCACGTAGCACGTTATGCTTTCTATATTGGACCTAGCCTCGAAGGACTAGATGCAGTTGCTCGTCAAGCTGCTCTAAATGGTTCGGTAGGTACTGTTTCCACCCTTTTCCAAATATGTAGTGCAATCGGTATGTTCGGCTCTATGCTGGCAATGCCTTTGCTATATAAGAAATTCAACTATAAACAAATCATCATCGTATCTTGCTTGGGCGGTTTTGTAGCAAGCGTTGTTACCACCGTGCTTGGTGCTTGCTCCATCTTCACCGTTGCAAATTGGCTCGTATACTTGATGATACCTTTTATTATCATTCAATGCATACCGCTAGGCGCACTTAACATCACTATGTTTGCTATGATAGGCGACTCCCTCGATTACCTCGAATGGAAGACCGGCTTTAGAGATAACGCACTCGGTGCCGCTTGCCAATCCTTCGTTAACAAGCTTGGTAACGCATTCGCAACTACCTTTATCGTTATTATGTACCTAATCGTTAACATCGACCCTGCACAATCGGTTGCTCAAGAAGCAGTCAAGTCGGTTATGGATATGACCGGAGCACAAAGATTCGGTATGTTTGCACTCGTATCCATAGTTCCCGGATTAAGCTTGTTACTATGCGCTATCCCGATTTTCTTCTATGATATCGTTGGCGAAAAGAAGGATAAGATTACCCTAGAGCTTGAAGCTATGCGTCAAGAAAAAGGTATTACCATCGAAGCATAAAAATATAATAGTTGCTACCTAAAGGAGTAAATTATGTATAAATATCCCAAATTCAAAGGTGGAAAGCAAGTTCTTACCCGTGTTTACGATAACACGAAAGATATGCTTATGAACATCACCGCTTATAACCTTAAAAAGGGAGAAAGTTTAACTTTGGGTGAACCCCAAATGGAAACCGCTATATTGCTACTAAAGGGCGATATTACCTATTACTACGACGAGAAAGAAGAAAGGGCAACTCGCTCGGGAGTATTTACCGATGCTCCCACTTGTTTACACGTATCCAAAGACGTAGAGGTAATAGTGGAAGCGAACGAGTATTCCGAAATATTGGTGCAATCTACTGAGAATGAACGTGAATTTCCCTCAAAGTTATATCGTAAGGAGGATATAACCTCTTTCGTATCTTGCGAGGGAAGATGGGAAAACACCGCGGTTCGCGACGTAGTTGATATTATAAATATCAAAGTTGCTCCCTATTCCAATATGGTTCTCGGCGAAGTTTATGCACGTCAAGGCAGATGGTGGAGCTATATTCCTCATCATCATCCTCAACCCGAAGTTTATTACTATAAATTCGACCGTCCGGAGGGCTTTGGCGCTTGCTTTATCGGAGATAAGGCTTATACCGTAAAAGATTGCTCCGTAGGTATGTTCCCCGGTGGAAAATCGCACGCACAGGTAACTGCCCCCGGATATCCTATGTACTGTGCTTGGATGATAAGGCATCTTCCCGGCGACCCTTGGGATAATACAAGAACCGATTTACCCGAATACGCTTGGTTATTGGAGGAGAAATAATGGAAACTATTAAAATGACGGTAGGCGAAGCAGTCGTTAAATTTTTAGATAATCAATACGTTTCTTTCGACGGAGTGGAAGAAAAATTCGTTGAAGGCGTATTTACCGTATTTGGACACGGATGCGTTCTAGGTATGGGCGAAGCCCTTGCTATGAGTAATCATAGCTTGAAGGTATATCAAGGCAAAAACGAGCAAGGTATGGCACACGTAGCAATGAGCTATGCAAAACAAAATAACCGTCGTAAGATTATGCCTTGTATATCATCTATTGGACCGGGTGCCGCAAATATGGTTACGGCGGCGGCTTGTGCAACGGTAAATAACATACCATTATTGTTACTACCCGGCGACACCTATGCTACTCGTCGTCCCGACCCGGTACTTCAACAATTAGAGCAACCCTACGACCTTAACGTAACCACCAATGATGCGTATAAGGCAGTAACAAGATACTTTGATAGAATTACCCGTCCCGAAATATTGGAGAGTGCTCTTAACAATGCAATGCGCGCACTACTTGATACCGCTCATACCGGTGCGGTATGTATCGCTATGCCCCAAGACGTTCAAGGCGAAACCTACGATTTCCCCGCTAGAATGTTTGAAAAGAAGGTACGTCGTATTACCCGCCCTGTAGCGGTTAAGGAAGAAATAGAGGAGGCTATAGCCCTTATAAGAGAGGCAAAGTACCCCTTGTTAATAGTAGGCGGTGGGGCAAGATATAGTGAAGCAGGCGAGGTTATAGAAGAGTTCTCTGCTCGTTATAACGTTCCTTTTGCCGAAACCCAAGCAGGTAAATCTACCATTAGTTGCAAATCCCCTTATTATCTAGGTGGACTTGGTGTAACCGGTAACGGATGCGCTAACCAAGTTGCAATGAAAGCCGACCTAATCATAGGACTTGGTACTCGTTTTACCGATTTTACTACCGCTTCCAAGACTCTATTTAACGAAAAAGCAAAAGTATTGACCATAAACACTTCTACCTTCCACGGAGCCAAAATGCACGCTGTAATGGCAACGGGCGACGTTAAAGCTACTTTGAAAGTTATATCCGATTCTCTAGAAGGATACAAGAGTGCATACGTGGACGAATATAAGAACGCACAAAAGTGGTGGCAAGAGGAAATGGCAAGACTAACGTCTATCAAGTATACCGACACTCTCGTTCCCGAAGTTAAGGCGTTAACTCCCACCACTATGGCGGACTTCAACGAGGCAACGGGGGCAACCCTTCCTCAAACTACCGCACTTGGCATTGTGAGAGAATATATTCCCGAAAACGCCATAGTAGTAGGTGCTGCGGGCTCTCTTCCCGGCGATATGCAAAGAATGTGGGAAACCGAAAGTTTGTATACCTATAATATGGAATATGGTTACTCTTGTATGGGTTATGAAATTCAAGGCGCGCTTGGAAGCAAGCTTGCTTGTCCTCAACGCGAAGTATATGCAATGTGTGGTGATGGCTCCTACTTGATGCTACACAGCGAACTCGTAACCGCTATGCAAGAGGGAGTAAAGATTAACGTTCTTTTATTCGATAACGGTGGATTTGGTTGCATCAACAATCTTCAAATGGGCAAAGGTATAAAGAGCCTTGCTACCGAATTCCGTTATTCTGCAAAAGCGGATACTCCCTTTGTTCCCATCGATTTTGCAAAGTGTGCAAGCGGATACGGACTAAAGACCTATACCGCTAAGACGGAAGAAGAACTAAAAGAAGCGCTAGAAGACGCACTACGTCAAAAGGTATCCACTCTAATCGATATCAAGGTTCTCCCCAAGACGATGACCGATGGTTACGAAGGTGGCTTCTGGCAATGTGGCGTTACCCATAACCCAAGAAATCAAAAGCAACAAGAGGCTCTTGACGACCTACTTGAACACGTAAAAAGATATTAAAACTAACATTTGCGAGGTAAAATTATGCTAGACAAAAAGAAAATCAAACTTGGTATTGCTCCCATCGGTTGGACCAACGACGATATGCCCGACCTCGGTGCCGAAAACACCTTTGAACAATGCGTAAGCGAAATGGCGCTTGCAGGATATAAAGGATGTGAAATAGGCAACAAATATCCCACCAAAATCAATACGCTAAGACGTGCTCTTAACCTAAGAAAACTTAAGATTGCTAACTGCTGGTTTTCGAGCTTTATTCTAACAAAGCCCTTCTACGAAGTAGAAACCGAGTTCCGCGCAAAATGTAAGTTCCTCAAGGCAATGGGCGCAAAGGTTATTGGTATAAGCGAACAAAGCTATTCCATACAAGGTCAAATGGAAACCCCCGTATTCGAAAAGAAATACGTTATGAACGATGACGAATGGGCTCTTATGTTCAAGGCAGTAAACCGTCTTGGTGAAATCGCCCTTACCGAGTATGGTATTAACCTTACCTATCACCACCATATGGGAACCGTTATTCAAACCGAAGCCGAAATCGATAAATTTATGGCAGGAACAGATGCTAACTACGTAAGTTTACTTTTCGATAGTGGACACCTTGCATATTGCGGTGAAGACTATATGAGAGTACTCCGCAAATATATCGGTAGAATCAAGCACGTTCACCTTAAAGACATTCGCCCCGACGTTGTTGCCGAAGTTAAGAGAAATCATCTTTCCTTCTTGCAAGGCGTTAGAAAGGGCACCTTTACCGTTCCCGGTGATGGTAGTATCGATTTTGCTCCCATCTTCGAAGTTATCGCGAAGTCCGATTATGAAGGTTGGTTGCTAGTAGAAGCAGAACAAGACCCTCAAATTGCAAACCCCTTGGAATATGCTATCAAGGCAAGAAAGTATATTAAGCAAGTAGGTAAAATCTAAAGCTAATCTAAACTAAAATTCACTCATTTAAAATTTGAAGGAGAAATATATTATGATGAACATTGGTATCATAGGTGCAGGAAGAATCGGTAAGGTTCACGCAGAATCAGTTATGAGATTCGTTAAAAATGCTACCGTTAAAGCAATCGCAGACCCCTTTATGAACGAGCAAACCATCGCTTGGGCAAAGGAAATGGGTATAAATGAAATCTATACCGATTACCATAAAATCCTAGAGGATAAGGATATAGAAATAGTTCTTATTTGCTCCTCTACCGATACTCACTCCAAGATAAGTTTAGAAGCAATCGAAGCAGGTAAGCACATTTTCTGCGAAAAGCCCATTGACCACGACGTTAACAAAATCAAGGAAGTTATGGAAGCTCTAAAGAAGTCTTCCGTTAAATATCAAGTAGGCTTCAACCGTCGTTTCGACCATAACTTTATGGCTGCACGCGAAGCTGTTAAGGCTGGCAAAATCGGCGACCTTAACATTCTTAAGATTTGCTCTCGCGACCCCGGTGCACCCCCTGTAAGCTATATTAAAGTAAGCGGTGGTATCTTCCTAGATATGACCATTCACGATTTCGATATGGTAAGATTTATGAGTGGCGATGAGGTAGAAGAAGTTTATGCTATCGGTGGCGTACTAGTAGACCCTGCTATCGGCGAAGACGGGGATATCGATACCGCTATTATCACTCTAAAGTTAAAGAGCGGAGCTCTTGCAGTTATAGATAACTGTCGTCGTGCTACCTATGGTTACGACCAAAGAGTAGAAGCCTTTGGTAGTCTAGGTCAAGTAGCAATCGGCAACGATACCGATTCACTAGCAGTTATTTCCAACGCAGATGGTGTTACTGCAGAAAAGCCCAAGCTATTCTTCCTCGAAAGATATATGGGTGCTTATACTCAAGAAGTTAATAGCTTTATCCAAGCAGTACAAAACGACACCCCCACCGAGGTTGGCGTAGAAGATGGCTTGAAGCCCGTTCTAATTGGACTTGCAGCAAAGCTTTCACTAAAAGAAAATCGTCCCGTAAAGATTAAGGAAATCGAAGAGCAATACGGACTATAATATCCCATAACATTAAATAAGAGCGCCCAAACAATTGTTTTGGGCGCTTTAGGAGTATAATAAAAATGCCTAATTTAATAACACATATTTGGTTTGGTAAGGAAGTGCTAAAAAAGATAGAGCCCGCTCTAGCCGATAGAATACTCAAGCATAAGGATGCTTTTATTCTTGGTAATATGGGCCCCGACTTTATGTATGCAATCAGAGAACTTGGTTTTTCTACTCGTTCATATCCCAATTCATTGCACCACAATTACCAACAAAAGACTTTTGAAGCCATTGCAAAATATCTTCGCGAAAAGGATAACCCCATTGCGTTTAGCTATGCTATGGGTATGCTTTGCCACTACGTAGCAGACAAGAATTTGCACGCCTACGTTAACGCGCTTTGTGAAGGATTTGTTTCCGTTGAACTTCCCGGCAAAGCGCATCCTTACGCACACGGATTTATTGAAAGTGCTATCGACACGCACGTAGTTACCGAGAGAATGGGATATCCCAATCCTAACAAATATTTTCCCGATAAAGATTTGCGCTCCAAACGTCGTACCCGTATTGCTATAGGTAAAATGTTTAGGGATTGCGTTGACGAGGTGCACGGATATAAAATCAAGCCTTGGCAAGCTAGCCTATCCTTTGAACTCACTAAATTGTTTATTATGGTCGCAAACGACCCCTATGGCATAAGGCATCCTCTTGTAAGAAAAATAGAAGACGGATTGATGGGCGGAACTATGCAAGTTACCGCGCTAATGCGTCCTCCCGTCAAGTATAAGGAGATAGACTATCTAAACTTTAACCACACTCCCTTTAGGGCGATAAGAAATAGAGAGGAGCTTGATAGTCGTGATGCTATGCAAATTCTCGATACCGCGATAGAGGAAGCAGTTAAAGAGTATATTCCCGAATTCTACTTGGCAATTACGGAGGGAAGCGGTTTGACCAAAGACAAATATAATATTAACTACGAAGGCGTTCTTGCAGGAAACGACTTGTAAAAGGAGAACAATATGGAAAATAACCTTTACGACGTACTAGTTATAGGAGCAGCTACAAGCGGAGCTTGGTTCGCTCGCAGAATGGCAGAGAAAGGCTACAAGGTTAAAGTTATAGAAAAATTGAGTCGTGAAAAGCTGGGTAGAAGACTCGATATCTTCCACGTAGCAAAACGCGAATTTGAGCGTTTTGGGCTACCCGTTGTTGGCGAAGGGGATGCGGAATATGCGTTCAGCTTTGATGAAACCCTAACTTCATCTCCCTATAATCGCCACCCCAAAGTTACCCGCGACACCATAGTAGGAATGCATATGGCGGAGTATATCTTGCTTATGAATAAGTATGCTATCGAGGCCGGAGCCGAAATAGAATACGAAGCACCATTTAAAGAATTCATAATGGAAGAAGGCGTTATCAAGGGTGTTAAGTATGCCGAAGACAAAGAGGTTTTTGCTCGTGTAGTAGTGGACTGCTCGGGTGTAGAATCGCAACCTCGTAGAGCTCTTCCCGAAGGCTACGGCGTAGAAACCTTCGAGGTAACTCCCGAAGATAAGTTCTACGTAATATTGCGTTACGTAAAGTTCCTCAACGAGAAACCTGCTTTGAACGGATGGCCTTTCTATAAAACGTGGATTGCTCCTTGCGCAGACCCCGAGGGAGCCATAATAGGTATTGGCGCTTGCCATAGCTATGAATATGCCGAAAAGATATATGCACAATTTGAGCAAGATATCGAAATTCCTCCTTACGAGCTAACTCGTATAGAGCGCGGAACCACTCCCTATACCCGCCCACCTTATAGCTTTGTAGGTAACAACTTTATAGTTAGCGGAGATGCCGCTTGTCTTACTAAGCCCAATAATGGCGAGGGTGTAACGAGCAGTATGGTACAAATGGAAATTGCGACCGAGGTGTTAGACAAGGCTCTCAAGGCAAACGATACCTCTAAAGAAGCACTTTGGGAAATCAACGTTGAATACAACAAGAAGCAAGGGGCTGATTTTGCTTCTACTCGCGCTATTCTAACAAAGGCTGTCAATGCTACTCGCGACGAGTTTGAACTTTTCTTTGAAAAGGATATTATCTTTAATGAGAAGTTCCTCAACGGAGTTGCCGAAGGTCCCGAAATAAAGATGTCTTTCGCCGATATTTTTGCAATTGTCAAAGGCGTTTTAGGCGGACTAATTTCCAAGAGATTATCCTTCAAGACTATCAAGTATCTTATAGAGGGTATCACCCTTGGCGGAAAGTTAAAGGCACATTATCTCGCATTCCCCAAGACTCCCGCGACCTATAACGAGTGGAGTGTGGAGGCATCGGATTTGTGGAACCAAGTAGGCAAGATGAAATAGACTTTTTTGTTGCAAGAAAAAAATAAAGCCCATCCACTTTTTTGTTTATAGTTTAAAAGAAAAAAAGAGAGCCATTTTGGCTCTCTTTTATGATAAAGGATTTCTTAGAACACCCAAGTTCCGTTTATTGCGCTAACAGCCTCTTCCGTACCAACGTAAACGGTGCTACCATCTATACCGATTATCAATCTTTCGCTACTATCGGCATCATCTAATGTGTCGTAGTATTGTTCGGCAAGTTCTTCGCTCTCAAAGTAATATACGTTTACGTAATCGTTTTTGCTATCTTCACCAACTGCAATTACTTCAACACAATCCGTCTTCTCGATGGTTTCTACTACGTAGCCGGCTTCTTCCAACATAGATACCGCTTCTTCGGGGGTAGCGGGGAAGGGGAAGAGGAATATCATACTAACAACGAGTACCGCTACAAGAACAATAGCTACAGCTAAAGATATTGCCCATACGATAAGATATGCTTTAGCAAAAGTGCGCTTGGAAGGGTTGATTTTTTCGTTCTTTTTGTTTGCCCAAGCGATAAGAGCAATTATGTTTATGATAGGTATCAATAGAACGATAAGTGTGCCTACCCATTGCTTTGTGGTTAGAGAAGGATAGGTTTGAACCATAGGTTTTTCATCCTTCTTAGGGTTGCGTTTATATGAACTATAATCGGTAGGATAATAGGGGTTTGCCTTGTTTCCGTTACCGCTCACAGCCTGTGCGTGGCGCATCTTTTTTTGCTCTTTAGTTAACTTTTGTTTTTTAGCCATAATTTAACTCCTAGCCTATTATACCAATAAGTATACCATACTTTCGTAAGGACGTAAAGTGGTATCTTTTAGAGTATCGGGACTATCTTTATAATTGCTCATTTCAAGAGTGCATTGTGAATAAGCACAACTTGCGGGTACTTTGAATTTGACTTCCTTGTTTTTAAAGTTGCATATTACGAACAATCTCTTGCCTTCGTACCAACGCTCGTAGCAGAAAATATCCTTGGAGGAAGTGTAGTTGGTTTTGTATAGTCCGTTGCGAATAATCTCGTTACCCTTTCTATAAGCGATAAGCTTTTTGTAGAAATGATAAATACTATCGGGGTCCGCCATAGCTTCTTCTACGTTGATGTCTACGTAGTTGGGATTGATGGGCATCCAAGGGGTACCGCTAGTAAACCCTGCGTTTTCCCCACTAGTCCATTGAACGGGCGTTCTTGCGTGGTCTCTTGCGCGCTTTAGGAAGACCTTGTGAGCAATTCCTTTTAGTAAAGGTTCGAAGATGCCAAACACTTTTCTAACGTATGCTACGAGTACGTCTTGATATTCGTCCAAGTTCTTAAACGGATAGTTTGTCATACCAATTTCTTGTCCTTGGTATACGTAAGGTACTCCTTGGTGGAAATGCAAGGCTATCGCTAACATCTTTGCTGCTTCTTTACGATACTCACCATAATCGCCTACAAAGCGGGGGAGTGAACGGGGTTGGTCGTGGTTTTCAAGGTACAAGGAATTCCAGCCTTTACCAAATAGACCCCATTGCCAACGACGGAAAACTTTCTTGAATTGTACAAGGTTGAATTTTTTGGGTAGCAACTGTGCTATGGTGTCGCAGTTAACGTGCTCAAAGGTGAAAACGGTATCTAGCTCGTCGCGGTCTTCTGCAGTATATAGTAAACCTTGCTCGATAGTAACGCCACTAGCTTCGCCAACCGTCATACAATCGTAGTTGGAAAGAACTTCTTTGTTTAGTGCGTTAAGGTAGCGGTGAATGTTGGGGCCGTGAGTAAAGTGTTCGTCTCCGCGTATACCGATATTCCATTTTCCGTCAGGTAGGCCTTCCACCTTGCTAATATAGGTTATAACGTCGCAACGGAATCCGTCTACGCCGAGGTCGAGCCAATATTTTACCATATCGTGAACTTCCGCTCTAACTTTAGGATTGTCCCAATTTAGGTCGGGTTGCTTTTTGGTAAATAGGTGCAAATACCATTCCTTGGTCGTTTCATCGTATGCCCAAGCCGAACCGCCGAAACGTGAGGTCCAGTTGTTGGGAGGACGTTTGCCATTCTTACCTCTACCCTTTCTCCAAATATAATAATCACGGTAGGGGTTATCCTTGCTCTTTTTGGATTCTTGGAACCAAGCGTGCTCGTCGGAGGTATGGTTTACTACTAGGTCCATTATCAGCTTTATGCCACGCTCGTGCATACCGGCAACCATTTCTTTCCAATCGTCTAGCGTGCCGAACTCGTCCATTATGTCGCGGTAGTTGGAAATATCATACCCGTTATCGTCGTTAGGGGATTTGTAGCAGGGGGATAGCCAAACTGCGTTTATCCCCAAATCTTTTAGGTAGTCAAGCTTTTCGATAATACCTCTAATATCACCGATACCGTCTCCGTTGCTGTCTTTAAAACTACGCGGATAAATTTGGTATATAACCGCGTCTTTGTACCATCTCGTGCGTTCCATAGTACACTCCTTATTGAAATATTACTTAATAAACAAAGCGCATAACAAACACTCGCACGGGCGAGTTCTTGTTATGCGTATCTATTTATTGGAGGGATACGAGTATCCCAAGATTTCTTTAGATGTCGAGCTTGTTAAGGATTTCTTTTAGAGCCTTAGCTTCTTCGATGCTTAGGGTCATACCTTTGCCCATTCTATCGTGGTTGGGAGCCCATTCACGAAGGTCAAGGCGAGGGTCTCTGTCGTTCCAACTTACGTAGTTGAGTTCTTTGGTCCAGCCTCTTGCAGAGGTGCTTAGAACACCACAAGCTTTGGTGATATCATATTTTAGTTCAGCGGGCATAATTCCTTCCTCCTATGCATTGCTTATACTTATAATATAAATTAAACGCGCGCGCGTCAATAATATTTACTATTTTTTTACTAAATTTAGTGAAAATCGCGTGTGCGCGAGGTAAAATAAGTGTGAAAAAGGGACCTAGAAAGCCCCTTGAAATCCTAATATACCAGAGTTTTTTTAGTTAAGTCGCAAATCTTTGCCTTTGAGAACCATTATAGCCGACCTTTTTTTATGGGAAATTCTACTAAATACGCGGTCGCCGTATTTGTCGCGTAGTTGGTCGGGAGAAAGGTTGGAAGTGAAGCAAGTGGTACTTTCCGTTCTTTCATTCAAGATGCAATTTAGATAGTTTGCAGTAACGTTGGTAATAGTGGGTTCGGCACCGAGGTCGTCGAGAACAAGGAGGTCGCATTCTACTAGCGGTGCCCATATTTCCGCCTTTTCCGCCTCTTTGGCAAGGTGATATTTTAAGAATAGGCTATTCATTTCCGCGCTGTTAAGATATAGCACGCTAAAGCCTTTTTTCATAAGGTTGTTGGCAAGGATGGATATTCCATAGGTTTTACCTACGCCAACGGGACCAAAGACACCTAAAATTTTCGAGTTATTTTGGGGGAATTTTTCGGCTATTTTTGCTAGTATGCTATAGTATAATTTGTAGTTGTCTATGTGGGAAGAAGGAAAACGTGAATAATCTACCTCTTCAAAAGAACTCTCGTCGGTTAGAAGAGAACCACAGTTTTCGCGTAGGCTGGCGTATATGAGTTGCTTTAAGCAACTGCACTCTCCACCGTTTACGTAACCGGTATCCTTGCAGATGGGACAAACGTATTTGGTTTCTAGGTCTTCTTTATTTACACCAAGCTCACCCATACGTTTTTCGATTAGAGCAACTACTTCATCGTAACGTGCGCGTATATCAGAAATATTTTCACTTTGGGAACCTAAACTTGACATTTTAGCACGCAAATCTACGCGCTCACAATGCAAGGCGCGATATTCTTCGTCGCGGAGCAATTGGTCGTAAAGAGCGTCTACGCGCACTCTTTCGTTAAATCTTCTTTCCGCTAAAACGGAATAGGCTGTTTTTTTTGCTTTAGACATATTTTGCCCCCCTAAATATCCCAACTATCGATATCGATATCTTTAACGTCGCGGAATACCGAGGCGATTTCTTCTTGGGTGTATTCTTGTTTCATTACCATATCTTTTGAATCTTTTTTACCGCTCTTTTTGTTTTCGTTTGCGCCGGACTCGAAGAACGCTTTTGCTCCTTCAACGGTATAGATACCATTTTGCTTAAATACGAGCAAAATCTTGTTTACGTAACTCATTGGGAAGGGCTTACCTTGAGCGTTTTCGGCAACGACTAGAACGACGTCGTGTTCAAAATTCCAGTCCTCGATAAAGGTGCGGTAAAAGTCGCGGTCGCGGTTAGAAATAAATGCTTCTGCGCCGGCACGCTCCAAAACTTCTTTGATAGCCACGTCGATTTTGGCTTGGCGAGATACGTAGGCGTTTACTCCGTCGAGGGTAACGATGCCTAACTTATAGAATTTATCAACTACCACTTGCATACCATCGAGAGTTTTTACGTTACGCATAAAGCAGAATTTAGCGATGGCGAGTAGGGCGGATTTTTCGTATCCAAGCTTTAACCAAGGATTGACGTAGGTTTCTATAGGCATATCTAGGGTTGCGTAATAGGAACCGATGGTACGTATTATTTCGCTGGTAAAGGCACGGATTTCCTCTTTTTCCTTTTGGTATGCGTTTATTTCGGTAGCGGTTAGCGCGTTTTGAGAATATAACTCTTCCATCAATCGGGTTAGACGACTCATACCCCCTTTGCGCTTGCATATCCTTGCCGCAGTCAAGATTGCGTCAAGGTGGAAGCCTTTTTTGGTCCACTCGGCAAATTGCTCTTGGTCTTCAATCGCGGGCTTGCTCTTTAGTCCAAGTTCGGTGTAGAGCAAACGCATATCCTCGCTATCTTTTTCTAGCTCGTCGAGGCGGTCGTTAACACTTTCCATAGTGGTCAAGCCTTGCTTTGCCCAGCTTGAGGCCAAACCTATAACGCTAGCGGTGTTGGTTGTTCCGCGCTTATCACGACAATATCTTGCGATAAGTAGCATAGCGTTGGACTCGATTTTATAAGTTTTCATAGCTTCTACGTACTTTACGATTTCTTGCTCGCTCAAAATCTTTTCCGGGAATACTCTGCGAAGTTCGTCAACGAACTCGGAAAACTCTCTAGCATTGTAGAGAACGGTCTTGGTAAGAGGCATTTTGACGGAATTGTAGATAACTTGAAATTCGGGATTTTGGCGAATGGTTACGAGCCCCAAATCTTCCCAATAGTTATAGGCGTTTATGATGCGTTCCTCGGTTAGTCTTAGCGCATAGGCTATTTTATCGAGGCTATTTTCACTTTCTTCTTTTGCAAGCATAAGACCGTAAAGATAAACCTTTACGTCTATTGCATCGGCATCGGCAAGGTACTTTGCCAAAAAAACGTTGTCGATTTGGGTGTATCCTTCACGGATATAATCACGTCCTAAACTACAAAAACCCATACTTCTCCTAAAATTTTCCCCTAAAATATAAAATTAACTATTGCAAGATTATATTTTAGAGTGTATAATTATTATAATTATGGCTCTAGGGGAACTTTTACCCTTTTGAGTGATGGTTAATAATATATCACAACTCGGCGAATTTTGGTATAAAAAAATACTTTAAATTTGCAAAACACAACATATAGTGTGCCAAAAAATATCCGGCACAAGTATATAAACATTACGGAGGAGCATATGAAACTCATCAATTTGGTATTTCAAGGAATTACTGGTCGTGAAGAAACCTACGACTTCGGCAACAAAGCAGCAGGCTGCACTGTTTTGCAAGATGCCGACAAGAATGCTTTGGCAAAGGCTCTAAGCTTTGCTTTCTACGGTAGCGTAGACCCCACGGAGTACGAACTACCCTTAGTAGTTAACGTCAAATTTATGATTGACGACGTCGAATACGACCTCACCCGTGCTTTGGTTAGAGAGGAAAGCGGTGCTGTAGCAGAAAAGGTAGCTCTTTCCGATTTGAACGACGGAGTTATCTATGGCGAGGGTAAGGAAGATATCGACGCATATCTTCTCGCAAAAATCGGTTTGGATAAAGAAGCATTCTTAAAACTACTTTTCATTGATGAAGAATATACCGCACCTATAGGCGACGTAGTAGTAGCTCGCGAATCGTTCGTAGCAGAGCAAATCGCTTCTCTTGCAACCTCTCAAAAGGTTATCGGCAAGTACAACGAGCTAAAGGCTGATGAAGACGAACTTTTAACCTACGTTGATAGTATCGAAGTTGTTACCCGCGACGAGATAAAAGAACAACAACTAAAAGTTGATAACGAAAAACTTTCTCTTGATGCACTCCGTAACCAAATAGAAGAAGTTAACGTTGAAATATTGAATGCAGAAAAATATCGTGAAGAACTTGATAGCTATAACGAAGCTAACGCAAAAATGGAAGCTTTGTTGGCTAGACAAGAAGATATGGCAGCTCTCGCAGACAAAGCAGCAAGAAGCGAGCAAGCAAACGAAATTGCACAAGTATTCCACAAATATCAAGAAACTATGCGCGGTTTACAAGAAACCGAAGCAAGCATAATTGAGCAAACCCAAGAGCTCGATGCTCTTGAAGCAAAGATTGCCGAAGGTAAGGATAGCGAAAAGCTCCTCAGTGGCGAATATACCGAAGCAGCTCTACGCTCAAGCGAACTTAACGCAAAGATGCGCGAAATCATCAAGGAAGGTTCCGTAAATCCCAAGAACGTTAAGATTAAGGAAACCATCGAGTCTTACTATGCAGAAACCGCTTCCGAAATCGAAGAGCTAACTGCAAAGAAAAAAGACCTAACCGCTAGCTACGAAGCACTTTCCAAGAATGCACAAGATTTATTCGAAAGAAAGTTAGGCATTCGCGAAAGCGCAGAATACAAGAAAGCTGTTCAAGACGGTGCCGTTTTACAAGGTAACGTCGTTCAATTGGAAACCTCTTTAAAAGAAAGTCAAGACCGTGTTGAAGCACTCGAAAAGAGAAGAGCAGACCTATACGAAAAGAACGTTGAATATGCAGACAAAGCAAAGAAACTAAATAGCGAAGTTACCAAGCTCGAAAAAGAATTGAAGGGAGCTAATGGTAGCGTTCAAGATACTTTGAACCAAGACGCACTATATAAGCAAACCATATATACCAAGCACCTCTTCGTATCCGACCACGAAGTATCCCTCGATGCAGTAGAAAAGAAGATTGCTTCCGTAAAGGCAGCTGCAGACGGATATGGTGAAAAGTACAACAATCTATCCAAGCGTAGAGCGGAAGTAGTTGCACATCGTGCAAAGCTACAAGAAAAACTAGACCTTTTGAACGAAAAGCTAATGGAATATATGAGCTTTAACCGTTTGAGAGATATCTCTAACGATATATCCTATGGTTCTCGCTGTCCCGTTTGCGACGGATTCGTTGCACAGAAGAAGGACCTTCCTTTACGTGATACCAAGGCTCTTGACGACCAAATCAAGGCAGTTGAAGGCGAAATCAAAAAGGATGACGATGCACTTATGGCTGCAGAGTCAACTATCGGTCAATATCAAGCAGCAACCGCTGTTTCCAGCCAATATCTAGATAACCTTATCGCTACCAAGGCTGAGCACGAAAATGCAATAAAGGGCGTACTTGCAGAGTATAAAGTATCCTCCATAAGCGAACTATTTGCTCTTGCTCGCAAGGCTGTTGAAGATTCCAACGCACTCATCCAAAAGGTTGATTACTATAACAAGAAGAAGGCTGAACTCCAAAAGATACAAGAAGCTAACAATCTAATCGTTGAGCAAATCAAGGATATTGACAGTGTTTCCCTACCCAAAGAATTGGAAATTCTTTCCGAAATCGAAAACTTGCTAGTTGAAACCAAAGTTAGCTACGATGCCTTGAACGTATACTACAAAGACAAGGATGCTATCACCTGCTTGCAAGAGCTACAAGTAACCGAAGGCGAATACGAAAAGGTAGAAGCTGAGCTCGAAAACGTAGAAGCAGAAAGAAAAGAAGTAAAGGCAAACCTTGACGAAGTAAGCGCTCGTCTAGAAGCTCTTACCGCAAGAACCATCATTCTTGAAGACGGCGACCTTGAACTTACTTATAGCGAAGTAGTTACCAAGTCTTATAGTGATTTCCTCTCTGCAATTTGCGTAGAAATAGACAAGGCGGAAAGTGTAAAAGAACGCGCAAAGCAACGTATTCAAGGACTCAAGAAGGTAGTAGGTGATATGGAAGCTGAACGCGATGCACTCCGTGAAACCATTATTGCTCGCGTAGCAAGTCTCGAAAGTGCACAAGATACCGTTGCAGATTTATATTCCGAATACGAAAAGAGATTTGACGAAATCGGTATCAAGACGGAAGCTGACCTCGGCGCAATCATTATGGGTGAAGACCAACTTGAAAGCGCAAAGCAACTCATATTCGATTATGACGAAGACGTAGCTGTAACCCGCGACGAAATAAAGACTCTTGGCGATTCTATCAACGCACACATTGGTTACTACGAAAACTATGAAGCAAACGTTGCTCTACTCGAAAACCTACGTAACCAAGAAGTGGAAGCAGTACTAAGCTTAAGCAACAGCCAAGCGGTACTAGCAGATATGGAATATCGTTATGCAGAACTTATCAATTCCAACAAATCTCTTGCTTTCATACAAGGTAAGATTAAGGGTATCGACGACCTAAACAAGGCAATCAAAGAAGGCGCACTTATCGCAAGCGATTTAGCAAGTCTAATCGTAGCAAGAGTAAACGCTATCGTTAAGTTAGCAAGTAAGAACCGCTACTACGTAGAAGAAAATGCAGAAGGCAAACTAGTTCTTATGGTAGCCGGCAAGGGCAAGGCAAGAGTAGATAAGCTTACTAAAGAAGAAAGCGTACTTCTCCCCTTCGCTATCGCAAAGGCATACAACGAAGTAATGGTTGAACTACTTGCAGGTGATACCATAAACGTGAAGGTAGTAAGCATAGATAAGAGCGACAAGCAAAGTGCAGCTCCTATCGTTGAGTACTCCAAGGAAAAGGAAATTATTATCATTCCCGAAGCCGAAACTACCTTTATGAATTCGTTAAGTAAACTCGCATAATAGCGATTACTACATACTAAAGATGAGGTTTGCGGAGCAGTTTGCTCCGCAAATTGATTGTTAAAGGAAGGCGCGTAGCTACTAACTACGCGCATATATATTGTAAAATGAAAAGAAAAGGCACCATATTTTTTGTAAGAATAGCAGTAGAAGCGGCACTATATTTTGTGCTAACCTTCTTTGTTCCTGCTATTTCCTATGGGCCTCTTCAATTTAGAGTAGGGGAAGCCCTCACCTTACTCCCCATCATTTTTCCCGAAGCAACGATAGGCGTTACCATAGGATGCTTGCTTGCAAACGTATTTTCTCCATATGCTTGGTACGATATGGTATTCGGCACGTTAGCAACTCTTATTAGCGCGGTTGCTACCTATTATATAGGTAAAGGTTTAAAGGATAAAAAGCTTTGGCTAAAATGCCTCATAGGTGGTATTCCTCCCATAGTGGTCAATGCTTTGGTATTGCCTTTAATATGGTATATCACGGGTACGGACCTTGGATATTTTATCAATATGGGAATGATAGCTCTTACCCAAGCAGGTGCAGTATGGGTGCTAGGCACGCCTTTGGTGCTTGGTTTGGATAAAGCAAAATTAGCTATAAAAATAGGTAATAAATAAGGAAAAAAGAGAAAAAATATATTGACTTAATTAATTATATAATATATAATTTAGTGCACTGTCTGAAAAATGGACTATGGAGGTAACTATGGAAAAAACAATACCGCTAACCCAAAAGAAGTTTGACGAACTTACCGCAAAGCTTCAATATCTAAAAACTACCGGTAAAGCGGAAGTAGCAATGGCTCTCAAAACCGCTAAAGAATTTGGCGATTTGAGCGAAAATGCAGAGTATACTGCAGCAAAGGATGCACAAGAAAAGCTTGAAATCGAAATTTACAACACCGAAGAAATTCTTTCTCAAGCATATCCTATCGACGTAAGTCTACTAGGCACCAAGGTAGTAGCTCTTGGCAACGTAGTCAAGGTACTATACGATGGCGATGACCTAGAAGATGCAGAAACTTACCAAATTCTAAACCGCATCGAAGTTGATACCGCACATAACATTATAAGCGACGAATCTCCTCTAGGCGCCGCTCTTATGGGCAAGAAAAAAGGAGATACCGTATCTTTCAAAGTACCCGGTGGTAACCTAATAACTCTAAAAATACTCAACATAAGCAAATAAGGAATCACTATGGAACAACAAAAAAACAACAACGTTCAACAAGTTGCTGAAGTACAAGACATCAACGAAATCATAGCAGTACGTCATCAAAAATTAGAAGACCTACGCGCACAAGGAAACGACCCATACGAACAAGTTAAGTATGAAGTTAGTGCAACTGCTAAAGATATTTTTGGTTCATACGCCGACTACGAAGGCAAAGAAGTTTCTCTTGCCGGACGTATTATGTCCAAGCGCGTTATGGGTAAAGCAAGCTTTATTCATATTCAAGACGGAACCGATAGAATACAAGCATACGTACGTATCGATGCTCTTGGCGAAGAAGCTTACGCAAACTTTAAAAAGTTGGATATAGGCGATATTATCGGTTTGGTAGGCGAAGTATTCACCACGCATAAAGGTGAAATTTCCGTCAAGGCAACCAAATACACTTTGCTATCAAAGTCTTTGTTGCCCTTGCCCGAAAAATATCACGGACTAAAGGACCAAGATACTCGTTATCGTCAACGCTACGTTGACCTTATTGTTAACCCCGAAGTTAAAGATACCTTTATTAAACGTAGTCAAATAATTACCGCTATCCGCGAGTATTTGAACAATAGGGGATATATCGAAGTTGATACTCCCATTCTTAACACCATTCCTAGTGGTGCAAATGCACGTCCCTTCGTAACCCACCACAATACTCTCGACCTAGATATGTATCTACGTATAGCTCCCGAGCTTTACCTAAAGAGACTTATCGTTGGCGGATTTGACAAGGTATACGAGATGGGTAGACTATTCCGTAACGAGGGTATGGATACCAAGCACAACCCCGAATTTACCACTATCGAGCTTTACGAAGCATATACCGATTACTATGGTATGATGGAAATTGCTGAAGGTCTATTTAAATACGTAGCAGAAAAGGTTCTTGGTACTACCACTCTTAACTATCAAGGTAAGGTTATCGAACTAGGCGGAAGCTGGAGAAAGGTAACTATGGTTGACCTTGTTAAAGAAGAACTAGGTCTTGACTTTAATACCGAAGATATGCCTACCCTTATTGAAAAGGCAAAGGCTCTTGGTGTAGAAGTAGAAAAGGATACCACTTGGGGTAAACTTCTTTACCAAGTATTCGACGAACTTCTTGAATGCAAGCTTGTTCAACCCACCTTCGTATTGGATTATCCTGTAGAAGTATCTCCCCTTGCAAAACGCAAAGCAAGCGATAAGAGATTAACCGAACGTTTCGAGTTCTTTATGAATTCATTCGAAATGGGTAATGCGTTTAGCGAATTGAACGACCCCATCGACCAACGTAAACGTTTTGAAGACCAAGTTAAAGAACGTGAAAAGGGCGACGACGAAGCTCAAATGATGGACGACGACTTTGTAACCGCACTTGAGTATGGTCTACCTCCCACGGGCGGTATGGGTATTGGTATTGATAGAGCAATTATGCTATTTACCGATTCCGCATCTATCCGCGACGTTCTCTTGTTCCCCACTATGAAGCCCATCAAGGCATAATATGCGTAGTCCACTTTTAGAGAGCTTAAACGATAAGAAAACACATCTGTCTTTTCATACCCCCGCACACAACGGGGGTATCGTTATAGATAGTAGACTTGACGTAACCGAACTTTCTTATAGCGACAACCTGCTCGATGCAAAGGGAATAATACTAGAGAGCGAGCAAGAGGTTGCAAAAGCCTATGGAGTAGAAAACGTACTATATTCTACCGCCGGCGCAACCACCCTTATACACGTAGTAATACGCGCATTAAGGGGCAGAGGTAAGTTTATGCTCTATGGTGCTATCCATAAATCGGTTTATAATGCACTGCGTATAAACAACCTAGAAGCCATTTTATATCGCGGAAAAGATATAGAAGAAGCGCTTGTAAAAAGTGGTGCGAAGGTACTAGTGTGTACCTCGCCTAACTATTTTGGTGAAGTACTACAACTAGACGAAATGCGTGCTATTTGCGATAAGCTAGGTGTTATTTTGGTAGTAGATGCTTCCCACGGAGCACACTTTGCTTTTAGCTCAAAATTGCCACAATCAGCAACTAAATACGCAGATTTGGTTATCCATTCTCAACATAAAGTTATGCCGACCATCACGGGTGGCGCTAGCTTATGCTATACCGATACCTATAAAAAAGAGATACTTTGCGCTTTTAGAGAGATACATACAACCTCGCCAAACTATCCCGTTATGCTTTCTATAGAAAGTGGTGTTAAAGAGTATAGCGAAAGGGGAGAGTACCTTTACGATAAAGTGGTAGAAGAGATAGGGTTGTTCAAGTCGAAGTGTAATTATACTCCTTTCAAAGTGGTTGATACTGCCGATATCACAAGACTTGTTATAGAGGTGGGCGTAAGCGGAGATAATATTGCTAACGAGCTTGAAGCTAAAGGCATATATCCCGAAATGGTTTATGGTAGCAAATTGGTGTTTATCGTTACTCCCTACAATTATATTTATTTGGACACTCTATACGATGCTCTTAGCGAATGTAGTTACAATGGTAACTATGAAGAGATAAAGGTACCCGAGGGAGAAGAGTACGTTGAACTCATTCTTAATGGAGAATGTAAGGAAATACCACTCGAAGAGGCGGAAGGGAAGGTTTCTTACGTTGAGGTCGGTTTATACCCGCCCGGGGTTCCCGTTATATCGTGCGGAGAAAAAATAACCAAAGAAAAAATAGACTTTTTAATTAAGAATAAGAGTTCCCTTTTCGGTCTTGAAAATGGGGACGTTCTTGTGTTAAAATAATAGGTGGAAAAAATTAGCGCTACCTATAAGGTAGAAAGCGCGTTAGGATAAAGTATGAAAGGCAAATTTATAACAGTAGAAGGCTGTGAAGGAGTAGGCAAATCTACCCAACTAAGGCTACTAAAAGATTTTTTTGAAAGAGAGGGTATCGACGCGTTATTTACACGCGAGCCCGGTGGCACTCCCGTTGCCGAAAGAATAAGAGAAATTCTACTTGATAAAAAACTATCCGTTTCTCCCATTATCGAAGCGGAGCTTTTTGCAGTTGCTCGTAACGAGCATATAAATAACCTTATCAAGCCCGCGTTAGAGGAAGGAAAGGTTGTTATTTGCGACCGCTATATAGACAGTTCTCTTGCATATCAAGGAGTGGCTAGAAATCTTGGTATCGATAGGGTTTATGATATAAACTCCTATGCTCGAGATAATTGTATGCCCGACTTAACCATTTTTATAGATATGGACCCTGCCCACAGCTGGCGTAAACAAAGGGGAACGGTTATTTTAAACGATAGAATGGAAGGGGAATCTAACGAATTCCACGCACTTTGCTACAAAGGATTCAAAGAAATGTGCAAGCGCGAGCCTCATAGAATAGTTGCTATAGTGCCAAGCGAGGACAAGAACGCCACGCACGAAGCAATCGTAAACGAGATAAAGAAAAAGGGTATCGTATGTTAGGAGAACTCCTGCAAAATAGTAAAGCATATAAAGATTTTCGCAAGGATATGAGTGCCGATAAGATATCGCACGCATATCTATTTCTTGGCGAGGATGCCCTTGCAAGAAGGGAATATATGCGACTATTTGCTTCTACCGTTCTATGTAGTAGGGGCGGTTGCGGAGAGTGTGATACTTGCGACAAGATATATAATGATTGTCATTTGGGTGTTCATTATTATAATTTCGATGGCAAAATGAACGTTAGAGAGGCGGAAGCTCTTATAGAAGAAAGTTATAAATCAAGCTGGGAGGCTAGCGACAAGCATTCCGAAAATAGCTCGGGAGGCGCGGGTAAAAAGATATATTTTATCGATAATGCCGAACGTCTTACTCCGGCGGTGCAAAACAAACTACTCAAGGTTTTCGAGGAGCCCCCAAAAGACGTTATAATCGCACTATTTGCAAAGAGCACCTATGGAATATTGCAAACCATAAAGAGTAGGGCAAAGCTAAATTATCTGCCTACTTTTACCGCCGAAGATATCCATAATGCACTTGTTGGAGAGGGATATCCACGTGCCCAAGCTGAAATCGCCTCTGCACTTTCGGGCGGTTCATTCGAGAAGGCTTATGCATTCGTTCAAGACGAAAACTATTATAATCAGTACAGCGAATGTTTCGAAGTGCTTAAAAATTGTAAAAAATCTACTATGGTAGTAGAGTATATAAATAAACCGCTATTTTCTAAGGATAACATTAGGCGCACGCTGGAGTTCTTTGAAATTATCCTTCGCGACGTGGCGGTAAAAGTTAGCGGAGCCAAAATTCCCTATATTACCCGTAACCGCGACTATGATATTGCTAAAATATCGGAAGGTTACACCACGGCATCGGTGGCAATGGCAATATTAGAGGTAAATCGTGGTGAAGCTATGCTAGATTCCTATATATCGAACGTATCGGTTGCGGAAAGAGTACTTTTCAAAATATTGGAGGCAAAATATAAATGGCAATAGTAGTTGGAATCAAGTTTAAAACCAATCAAAAAACCTATTATTTCGACCCTAAAGATATCGAACTCGTCGAGGGCGACAGTGTTGTTTTGGAAACCGCTAGGGGAGTAGAATTTGGTAAGGTAGTGCAAGGAATAAAAGAAGTAAGCGACGACGAAATCGTAGCTCCTCTCAAGCCTATTTTACGTAAAGCGACCCAAAAAGACGAAGAGCAAAACGAAAAGAACCTAGCAGATAGGGAAAAAATCATAAAAGAAACCGTTGCAAAGGTAAACGCTCACAATCTTCCTATGAAGATAGTTGATGCCGAATACACCTTTGATAGAGCAAAAATAATAATATATTTTACTGCTGAAACCCGTATTGATTTCCGTGAGTTGGTTAGGGATTTGGCTGGATTATTCCACAATCGTATCGAGTTACGTCAAATTTACGAAAGAGAGGACATAAAACTTCGTGGCGCGCTGGCACAATGTGGTAGACCTTGTTGTTGTATTACCTTCTTGCAAGACTACGAAAAGGTATCTATGAAGATGGCAAAGTATCAAGGATTATCTCTTAACCCCACCAAAATCAACGGATGTTGCGGTAAACTTATGTGCTGTTTAAGATATGAAAACGCATATTACCAAGAAATGAGCAAAAAAATGCCCAAAGAACATTCTACCGTTATTACTCCCGATGGTGAGGCAGTAGTAATGGAAAACGATGCACTACGTGAAGAAGTCAAGGTTAAAATGGCTATGGAAGACGGAGGGTATACGGTGAAAAGATACCCTATATCCAAGATAAAGGCAAAAGGTTCCGCCACTGAAGTAGAGGAAAAAGAGGACGAAGAATAAGATTTAAGTATTGACATTATCGCGCGCGAGTGATAATATATTAGTACTAAATACATTTATATTAAGGAGAACTATTATGGCATACGTTATTAACAAAGATGAATGTGCAGGCTGTGGCGCTTGTGCAGGTACTTGTCCCGTTGGCGCAATCGAAGAAAAAGACGGCGTTTATGAAATCAATCAAGATGTTTGTCTCGGCTGTGGCGCATGTACCGATGCTTGCCCCGTAGGCGCTATCGTTGAAGAATAATTCAAACACAAAATAAAAGAGTGGCATTTTTGCCACTCTTTTATTTTCTTTAGAAAAAGAAGGGAGAAGACTATGCAAATTAGAGCATATCAACCCAAAGACTTTGAAAGAATGCACAAAATATGCTACGAAACCTCTTCGGGATTCGATACCGATAAAGGCAAAATAGCTTTATACGCAACCTACTGCGATTACTATATAAACGAAGACCCGTCTTCGTGCTTTGTTGCAGTAAACGAGCTGGACGAAGCTATCGGATACGTTATTTGCGCGCCTGAATGCGAAAAATACGAAAGGGTGTTTAAAGAAAAATATGCACCTATTTTGCGTAAAGCAAGCCCCGTTAGATACTTTTTTCACCTTGTAAACGAGTGGTTGTGTCGTAACGTTAAGAAAAAATATCCCGCGCATCTACATATTGATATTTTACCGGAAGGGCAAAGAATGGGGCTTGGAACCAAGCTTATGGATACCCTAACTAACTATTTGAGAGAAAATGGAGTCAAGGGCGTATATCTAGTTTGCGGAGCAGGAAACGTCAAGGGAGTCAACTTTTATAAGAAATACGGGTTCAAGGTATATAGCCAAAAATTCGGTTCGGTTACTTTCGTTCTTGACCTTTAACCCTTGACTTTCTCGCGCACGCGCGTATATAATATATATACCATTTTTTTAAGGAGTTTGTGATGAGTGATTTGAATCTCGCTATTACAGCACGTAACGTTAGAGAAAATATCGTTAACTGCATAGGCTCGCTTGGAGTAGGACACATAGGCGGTTGTCTTTCCATAGCAGACCTTTTAGCAGTTCTATATGGTAAACATCTTAAGCATGATGCCAATAACCCCAAAATGGAGGGTAGAGATAGGCTAGTATGTTCTAAGGGACACGCAGGTCCTGCCATTTATGCAGTTCTTGCAGAGTTCGGATATTTTGATAAGAGCGTACTCGAAACTCTTAATCAAGGCGGAACTACTTTACCCAGCCACTGCGATATGAACAAGACCCCCGGCGTCGATATGACTGCAGGTTCTCTTGGTCAAGGCTTCAGCTGTGCTGTTGGTTGTGCACTAGGTTCTCGTTTAAGAAAGGATGGTGCTACTATTTATGCAATAATAGGTGATGGTGAAAGCCAAGAAGGTCAAATTTGGGAAGCCGCAATGTATGCAGGTCATTCCAAGCTAGACAATCTTATTGCATTTACCGATTATAACAAAATGCAACTAGACGATTTTACCGCTAACATCAACGACCTTGAACCTTTAGATAAAAAATGGGAAGCTTTCGGTTGGAAAGTTTGGGTTATAGATGGTAACGATATCGATGCAATCGATAACGCTATTACCCAAGCAAAGGCATATAAAGGCCAACCCAAAATGATAATTATGAATACCGTTAAGGGTAAGGGTGTAAGCTATTGCGAAAAGGCTCTCGTTGGCTCTCACTCTATGAGCGTAAACGCCGAGCAACGCGCTCAAGCTATCAAGGAAATCAGGGGGGAATAATATGGAAATTACTAAAAATACTTTGATGAAAGAGGTTCTAGTAGACCATATGCGCAACGTACTAGCTAACGACCCCAATTGCGTTATGCTAGACGCTGACCTTGCCAAATGTGCAGGAACAAACGTTCTCTACAAGGAATTTCCCGATAAGTGCTTCGACGTAGGTATTGCCGAAGCTAATATGACTAGTATGGCAGCAGGTCTTTCTTCCTATGGATTCAAGCCTTACGTATCATCTTTTGCACCCTTTGCAACCCGTCGTTCAGCGGACCAAATTATGATTTCTATTTGTTACGCTGGTCAAAACGTTAAAATAATTGGAACCGACCCCGGTATTTCCGCGGAGCTTAACGGTGGTACCCATATGGCACTTGAAGATATCGGTATGCTTCGTTCTATACCCAATATTTTGATATACGAACCCACCGATACTATGGAGTTCTATAAGGCACTTCCTCAAATACACGATTATCCATATCCTTGCTATATAAGAATGCACCGCAAGAGTCCTGCTCTTCTTACCAAAGAAAGCGACGAGGTAAATATTCTAAAAGCAAGAATTATGCGCGAAGGTACCGATTGTACCGTAGTTGCAAGTGGTATTATGGTTGAAACCGCACTTCTTGCAGCCGATGAACTCGCAAAAGAGGGTATCAGTGTAGAAGTAGTATGTTGTCATACCGTAAAGCCCATTGATAGTGAAACCATTATCGCTTCCGCTAAGAAGACGGGTGCGGTAGTTACTGCCGAAAACCATAACGTAATGGGGGCTCTTCGTAGTGCTGTATGCGAAGTTCTATGCGAAAACTATCCCGTACCGCTAGAATCTATCGGTGTAAAAGAAAAGTTTGGCGAAGTAGGCAAAGTTCCCTATCTACGCAAGGTTTTCAATATGGACGTTGAAGACGTAGTTGGCGCGATACGTAAAGTAATTACTAGAAAATAAGAAAAATATAAGTAAAAATTATTTTTAAGATTGAACTTAAAAAATGACAAAAAGAGATTTTAAATTAAGGGCAGATTATGCAATAAAAACATTTGCAAAATTAAGCGAAATAGAACAAGTAAGTTTGGATGTTTTATTAGAAACATCCAAAACGCTTGGTTGCGGCCTTAATGATGTTGTGAAATTAAAAAAGGAGGGTAAATTATGTCGATAATACAAGAAAACCCTCTACTTGAATTCTACAAATCTTTAGAGTCTGAATTTAATGTTAATTATCCTAGTAATGAAAGGGCAACCTATTCTAGCTCTATGAACTTTTCTAATGACCTTGACACATCATTTCAACGTTGGTTTAGATACAAAGAAGGTTTTTCGATTGAAATGGTAAAAGGGTTAATAAACAAATATAATCAAAATAAAAATGGAATAATTATGGACCCCTTTATGGGTAGTGGTAGCACTCTAATAGCGGCGAATCAATTAGGATTAGAAGGGTGCGGCTTTGAAGTTAATCCATTTTCTTATTTCTTGGCTTCTTGTAAATTAGAAAATTACACAAAAAAAGACGTTGAGATATTTAATGATTTATTTAATAAATTATTGAAAATAGATACATCAGATTTTTCTTATAATTTGCCAGAATTATCTTTTAGCGACAGAGTATTTTCCAAAGAGATAGAAGCTTATTATATGGGATTATGGTCTTACATAAAACAATGTAAAACTAATCAAAAAGTTTCTAATCTACTTAAACTTGGTTGGCTTTCTATATTAGAAAAGGTTTCTAATTACAAGAAGGCAGGAAATGGTTTAAAAATAAAAAATTATAAGAAACCACAAGTCTTATCATTAAACAATATTCAAGAGTTATTAAAAATTGAATATGAACAAATATATCAAGATTTATTAAAGAAAAATTGTGTTAGCAATAACACAATTTATAATTCATCATGTTTGGAGATATATAAAAAAATAACGCCGAATAGTATATGTGGTTGTATATTTTCTCCACCATACGCAAATTGTTTTGACTATACTGAAATATATAAACTAGAATTATGGTTTGGTGAATTTATTAAAAATTATTCTGATTTAAAACAATTAAAAAAATCCTCATTAAGGTCTAATTTGACAAGTGATTTATCGAATCTTGATAATTTTATTACAATTGGTGAAATAGAGTATTTATTAAAACTAATAAACACAAATTTTTTATGGGATAAAAAAATACCAACAATGCTTCAATTATACTTTAGCGATATGTTCAATGTGATTAAGCAGTGTTATGAAGCATTAGAAAACAATGGTTTTTGTTGCATAGTTGTTGGAAACTCATCTTATGGGAATATTGTATTTCCTACAGATTTATTACTTGCCAAATTTGCAAAAAATGTGGGTTTTGAAGTAGATGAAATAAATGTAGGGAGATATATTATTACTAGTTCTCAACAATATAAAAAAACTATCAGTTATAAGAATTATTTGAGGGAAAGTATTATATGTTTAAAGAAAATATAGAATATGAGGTTGAAAATTTACCAACAGAAGTAAATGGAAAAACATTTATTATAAATCAATCAAACCCGAATAAATATACTCATTCTTATTTTAAATATCCTTGTAAATTTATCCCGGAAATTCCGAAATGGGCAATATTAAATTTCTCTAAACCGGGAGATATTGTGTTCGACCCGTTCGCAGGAAGTGGAACAACATTAGTAGAAAGTATATTAAATGATAGAATCGGGTTAGGGACAGAAATTGACCAAGTTGCAAAATTATTAATAAAAACAAAAACTACAAGATTAACCACTTCTGAATTAGCAGAAACAGAACAACATTTTAATAATATAATCAAGTGTGTTAATAGCGATAAAAGCTCGCTGATAATTCCAAAAATCAACAATATTGACCATTGGTATAATGAAACAAACAAGATTCAATTAGGGAAAATATTACATTACATTGGTAATATAGAAAAATCAAATATAAAAAACTTTTTTCTTACTTGTTTCGTATCTATTGTAAAAAAAACATCGAATGCGGATGATGTATCTCCAAAACCTTATGTTTCAACAAAGATAAAGAAAAAAGTCAATCTTGCCATAGATGAGTTTTCGTCTACATACAAAAGATATTTTAAAGAAATATGCAACTTTTCAAAATTAGATATAAATCAATATGTAGATATAATTGATGGTGATGCGTTATCTTTTTCTATAAACAAACTAATTGATTTAGCAGTTACTTCTCCTCCATATATTAATGCATTTGATTATGTTAGGACTATGCGATTAGAGAATTTATGGTTAGAAACGAGTACGGAAGAAACTTTAAAAGAGACAAAAAAACGATACGTTGGTACAGAAAGTATAAAACTTCAATATGAATTAGATAACTTGTCAATTTTAGCTTGCAGTGATTTATTAAAAGATTATTTTAACCAAATAATTCAAAAAGATAAAAAACGAGCTTGTATCGTAAAAAAATTTTTCGAAGACATGTTGACAAATTTACAAAGAGTCTATTCTTCTTTAAAAGAAAATAGTAAATATGTTATCGTAATTGGAAACAGCACAATAAGAAAAGTTGAAATTGAAAGCTGGAAAGTTTTAAAAGAACTTGCGGAAAATATAGGCTTTTCATACGAAGGAGTTTTTAGATATAAAATAAAAAACCCATACATTAGAATACCTAGAAAAAATAGAGGTGGACAAGTAATATATGATTATGTTTTAATTTTAAATAAGGAGAAAAAAAATGGCACAAAAAAATAGGTCAAAGGAGTTTTGGTTAATCCCTAAAAGGGGAAGTTTACATCAAACTATATGTTTAATAGATGGAATAATGGAGAGAAATTATAATAAGACTTCTTGGAATCCACAAAAGCAAAATAATTTAGGTGTAAATTTAAAAAAATGGGGTGCAACAAAAGATGGTAAGAATGTTTCTCCTCAATCAATTCGAACTCTTACTGCATCATTGCCACAATATTTGGGTTTTGTATATATTAATACAAAAACGACTCCTAATACTATTTGCATAACACCTATTGGAGAAAAATTGTTAAGTTATCACAAACCAAATCTAGTAAAAATCCCTAATTTGATTTTAGATAAAGACAATATTATTAAAGAATCGGAAATAGTGCTACAACAAATGTCCAAACTTCAGATTACAAACCCCTTAATTTTAAAAGATTGTGAGAATATTTTTGTTTTTCCGTTTAGATTAACACTAAAACTAATGAAAGCACTTGATTATTTAGATAGAGAAGAAATTGCTTATTTTCTTTTTAGGACAAAGGACGAATCTGAAATAGATTTAAGAATACAAGAAATAATTAATTTTAGGAAATTAACAATTGCTGAAAGAAAGGCATTAATAAATAAATTTAAAAACACACATCTAGGGAACATTTCTTTGGTTCAAGCACCTTCTTCAGCATATTATGAGGGACTTTGTTTAACAACAGGTATTGTTGAGTTGATAAAAATCACACCAAAAAACCGCGATACAAAAATTACTGCAATTAGAATTAAAGAAGAATATTCCGAATTGGTTGATAAAATATTAGATGAAAATAAAAATATAGAAACATTTGATTTTAAAAATGATTTAGAATTATGGATAGAATATATCGGGAATGAAAAGCATACAAAACCGCCATTTGAGATAATATTTAAAAACCATCTTAACGAAGATTGTTTAATAGAAATAAGAGATTCAAATAAATCAATTCATATTGATATGATAGAAGACAAAAGTCAAATTACAATCCCTGTATTTGATAATGTAGAATATCGAGTCATATGCTCAAGTTGTGAAACAGGGAAAACCATATTTTCAAAAGAATTTATTTTTAATTACAAACAAAAGTCAATTGAGTTAAGAAACAATAAAATAACAGATAATCATCAAATCGAACCAACTGTTGAAGAACTAGCAAAAAGAATTATAGAGCATTCGACTTCACAAAACTTTGACTCTATAATGTTAAAAAAACTACAGGCACTTAATAAGTGTTTTAAGATAGATAAACTTCAAGATAAAAATTTAAGAGGCGCTCATTATGAATACTTATTCTTTAAATTATTATCAATTCTTAAAAGTAAAAATGTTATAGATGATGTTTTTTGGAATGGTAAGATAGGAAAATTTGGTTTGCCTGTACCGGCCCCAGGTGGGAAAACAGGAACCCCAGATATTGTCTTTAAAATAGACGAAATAACATTTATTTTAGAGTTAACTACTATTAAATCAAAATCGCAGCAGTTTTCTGCAGAACTAGCATCAGTGCCTGACCATATAAGATTGTTTGATGGAGATAAAGTTATAGGGGTATTTGCTGCACCTATTATTCATGAAAGAAATACAAACGCTATGAATTCGGTTTTAAGTTTATATAATAAAAAACTAAATTGTATTACCGATGTTGAATTATTGGATATTTTACTTTCGCAAGAAAGAAAGGTGATTGTTGAAAAGCTACAATTATCAAACTAAATCAAAAAAGAGACTCTTTCGAGTCTCTTTTCTTTTATTTAGTTAATTTTAGCCAGCTGCTTTAACGCCTGCTTCGGTACCAGCATAAACAACTTTACCGCTCTTGCCGATTTTGTAGTCTTCTTTGTCTTCTTCAGATTTTTCAAAGTCAGCCTTTAGTTCTTCATAGTATGCCTTTGCAGCATCGGTGCTACTGAAGTAAACTATATTGACAACTTCTGCGGTTGAGCCACCGGTTGAAATGTTAACGTATCTTCCACTTACGTGACCGATGCATCCTTCGCCGAATGCAGCTTCAAGTCCTAATTGTACACCTGCACCATCACTTGCTTTAACGTAGCTGGTGATATAGCCGGCTTCTTCAAGGTTAGCAACTGCTTTTTCGGGGTCGCTGGGAACACAAGCAACTAAAGCAACTGCTAGAACGGATACTAGTGCGAGAACAGCAATAATAGATAATGCTTTTTTCATATAATTTTGCCTCCTATTTTTTATAGGGCTATGCCCTTGTTTGTGATACTATTATATCACATCTATAATAAAAAGCAATATAAAAATTTATTTTTTTAGATTTGCTTGAATAATGATAATATCGTAATAAAGAGAGCCCCAAAGGGTTGCTGTACTATTGTACCGCGCCCTGCAGGGACTCTTTATTTAGTGAAGTATAGCGCTAAATTAGATACTCTTTAAGCACGGAACGCGGAGTGTGGAACGACTTTGCTGCGTTATACTGCGCAAACGAGGAAAAAAATCAGTTTGTGTTAGAACGTATTAATATAAGCTTTCG
>JAFQOO010000007.1 GCA_017403145.1 Clostridia bacterium | reverse complement strand
TCTCTTTTACTAGCGTAAAATTTTGAAGCATTTAATTCTCAAAAAAATTAACCGTCATCTCTCGATGACTCTGTGTGTTTAGTGTTTTTAACACTTTATTCTCGCTTCTTACTGTCTGTTCAATTTTCAAGGTACATTTAAACTGCCCATCGCGGACAGCCTTTATATAATATACCAAAAGAATTTGGGTGTCAACAAATTTTTTATACTTTTTTAAATTTTTTTTAATTATTTTTTTGTGCCACGTTTTCTTGGGTTTTTTGTACTTTTTCTCATACGATGACACTATTTTGCAATAATCAGATAATGTTTTATGCGCGCGCACACGCATAAATCGATATTTTTAAATAAATTTTGTGTTATACTTATATGGTTAACAAAACTTTAACAACTGCGTTTTATACTTGTACCAAACTAAAAGGGAAAGTGAATTATGGTAAAAATACTAGTAGTCGAAGACGATAAAACTATGAATAAACTTGTATCTAGCTATCTTCGTGATAACGGATACGAGGTTAAAAGTTGCTTTAACGGTGTAGAGGCTTTAGAAGCGCTTGAAGGTAGTCGTTATTCTATGATTATAAGCGATATTATGATGCCACAAATGGATGGTTTTGAGCTTGCGGAAAGCATACGTCTTACCGATAAAACTACTCCTATTATTTTTATGAGTGCCAAGGACGACAAGCCCTCCAAATTATACGGATACAAAATTGGCGTTGACGATTATATCACTAAACCCTTTGATATAGATATTCTTATGATGAAAATTACCGCTATTTTGCGAAGAGCAAAAATAGAAAGCGACAAAGTTTTGGAAGTAGGTAATTTTATAATGAATACCGACGAGCGCACTGCAACTATAGATGGTAAAGAAATATCGCTTACTGCAAGAGAATTCGATATATTATTCAAGTTCCTATCTTACCCCAAGAAAACCTTTACTCGCTCGGCACTAATGGAGGAGTTTTGGGATTACGATAGCTCTGCGACCAGCAGGACTGTCGACGTATATATAGCAAAAATAAGAGAAAAAACAGCTGAATGTACTTCTTTTGAAATACTTACCGTACACGGACTTGGATATAAAGCAATAATAAAATGAGTGGACACAATAAGAACAAAAAATTATATTCTTTCCTAGGATACCTTATATTTTGCATAACTATAATGGTAATAATAACCATTGCCATTGCAGTTTTCGTTGCCATAAACCGCGAAAGCAATGGCAATCAAACGGTAATTGCACTAGTAATGATAGCAGTAGTAATTTTACTTTCCGCCACTTGCACCATATTCGACTATCTAAGACGTAAGATAACCATACAAAACCCGGTTAACAAAATACTTGATGCAACCGAAAGACTAGCCGAGGGTGATTTTAGCATAAGGCTAGATACCGACCATACCTATGGTAAATATAACGACTACGACCTAATAATGGAAAACGTCAACGTGGTCGCAAGAGAACTTGGTAAATCGGAAATTTTAAAGAGTGATTTTATTTCTAACGTTAGCCACGAAATAAAGACTCCCATAGCAATCATTCAAAACTGCGTTACCCTTATGCAGTCAAAGGATATTACCGAAGATGAACGAATTGGGTACGCAAAAACCGCAGAAGAGGCTACCCGAAGGCTAAATAATCTAGTTACTAACATCTTGAAGCTGAACAAACTAGAAAATCAAGAAATTACCAAAAACTACGAAAGATTTTGTCTTACCGGCGTACTAGAAAAAAGTATACTTGGTTTTGAAGAAATCATAGAAACAAAGGAGCTTTTCCTCGACGTTCAAATTGAAGACGTTACTATAGTTTCCAACAAAACCTATTTGGAACTAGTATTCAACAACCTTATATCAAACGCAATAAAGTTTACCGAAAACGGTGGCACTATCGGCATATCCGTTACTCCCATTAGCGGTGGCGCGTTAGTTGCGGTTAGCGATACCGGTTGCGGAATATCCAAAGAAGACGGCGCCCGCATATTTGATAAATTCTATCAAGGCGACACATCTCACTCACAAGAAGGCAACGGTCTTGGGCTTCCTCTTGTAAAAAAGGTAATAGACGTTCTCGGTGGAAAAATAATGGTACAAAGTGAGCTTGGGAAAGGAACAACTTTCACTATAGAGTTGGTAAGTAAAAATGGATAAAAAGAATTTTAAATGGGAAATAAAAGGTTGGCATCTTGCCCTATTATATCCTTTTACTATAATCTTCATCGTCCTATCGATAGTGCTTGTAACTATGGATTCGTCTTCGTGGTGGCTTAGTACACTTTCGTATTTTTGCTTCGCTGTTGCTGGGCTATCACTAACTGCAAGCATATATAGTATAGTTAAGTTAGCGCCTTCTATAAACGTAAAAGTACAATCTAAATTGCGTAAAAATGCTTTTATAGATAGATTATTTGCGCAGTATGACCTACGCACTATAGTATTCGCAACCATAAACTTTATTATAAATCTCGGTTACGTTGTGTTTAACGCAGTAATCGGTATAGTATCGAAATCGGTATGGTATGGTTCTCTTTCCGCATACTACTTAACCCTTACCATAATGCGTGGAACTATTGTTTTATACCACGGTAAAAACGCACTGATTAAGACGGAGCGCCCGCAAGGTTACGAAAAAATGAGTGATAAACAAATAGAATTGCGTTTATATCGTCTAAACGGAATACTGCTACTTATACTACCTATTGCTCTTTCATTCGTTATTCTCGATATGGTAGCAAATGGTTCTGCTTTCGTTCGTTGGGGTTGGACTGTGTTCGGATTCGCCGCGGTAGCTTTCTATAAAGTAATCGCATCTATAGTACAAATAGTGCGTTCAAGAAAGCGTAGCGAAGACCTAACCGTACACGTTCTTAGAAACGTTGGCTTTGCTGCGGCGCTAGTAACCATACTTTCGTTGCAGACCTCTCTGCTACACTCATTTGGTGATGGTACAAATTCTGCGTTATTCAACGCGATAACAGGCGCGGGAGTATGCGCTGTAACAGCCATAATGGGCATTACAATGATAATAAAATCTTCTATAAAGATAAAACACTTGAATAAAATGGAAGAAAACGATACAAACAATACACTCAATGAAAAGGACCTTACAAATGACTAAAAACAATAAATTCGAATACGTTTACGTAGCTCCTAGCGAAGCTGAACGCAAGGAAATCTTAAGCATAAAACAAAATTACGAACCCAAAAAAGTAAAAGCCGACACGAAACTGGAAAGGCTCAGAAAGCTAGATGGTAAAGTAAACAATACCGCTATGGCTTGCTCTATTTCATTAGGAATTGTAGGCCTCTTAATATTCGGCACCGGACTCTCTATGATACTAGAATGGAATATATTAGCATTTGGAATATTGGTAAGTTTGATTGGTATATTACCAATGGCGCTAGCCTATCCAATACACAACCTCCTACTTAAAATTGGCAAGAAAAAGTATGGAGCGGAAATCATAAAGCTTTCCACCGAACTACTTGAAATAAAATCGGGAAAATAAATATCACTACTACGAATGCGACCTAATAGGTCGCATTTTTTCAAAACTTTAACAAATCTTTACAAATCATTTACAAACTTTTATTTTTTCAAAAACATTCCACTCATATAATATACCCGTAAACGATAGATAGCACGTTTACCACTAATCAACAAAAAAACAAAGCAAAGGAGAATAAAACTATGTTGAATTTTTTCAAGAAAGCGTTCAAAGATATGAAAGAAAACGCAAAGGCACAACACGAAGTCGATAAAGCCAATCTACAAGCCGTAAAAGCAGAAAGCAAGGCACAATGGGAAGAAGCAAAAATGACCCCAAAAGCTCGCCAAGAAAAGATGCAAGCTGAAAGAGACGCCCAAATCCAAGAAGCCAACAACCGCATTGCTAAAGCCGAAGAACGCATCGCTAACGCAAAGAAATAGTATCCCACAAGGGATAAATTCTCTTCCCTTTTTTGGTGGGCTTACCTCCGGGGCGCCCACCCCACTTTAAAAACAACCACACAAGGAGATATAAAAATGAATTACAGAGAAACCGTTAAAAAAATTACCGCATCCTACGAAGAAAAGAAACCCAACAGAGTTGACGAACTAAAAAAACTAGATAGAAAAATAAAACGTCCCGCAAACGTATTCGCATACCTTTTCGGCAGTGTATCCGCATTGGTTCTTGGTTTTGGAATGTGTCTTGCTATGAAAGTTCTTTTCGATATGATGGCAGTTGGCATCGTTATCGGCATAGTAGGTATTGCAATGTGCCTTATAACCTATCCTATTTATAAAAAAATACTCAATTCCGTAAAGAAAAAGAATGCCGATAAAATAAACGAACTCGCAAACGAAATATTGAACGCATAAGTAAATGACAATAAAAAAGGCTTGGTAGAAATACCAAGCCTTTTTTATACAAGTTATTCCGCACTAAACTCGTCTTTACCAACGCCACAAAGAGGACAAACAAAATCTTCGGGCACGTCTTCCCATTTGGTTCCTGCTTCGATACCATTATCTACGTCGCCTAATTCTTCGTCGTAAACGTAACCACAAACATCACATACGTATTTCATTTTTTTATTCTCCTTATATTAAAAATTTATTTCCTATTGGATTTTTACAAAATCGGCTGCACCGTGCTTGCACAAGGGACAAACAATATCATCGGGCAAACGTTCGCCTTCGTACACGTATCCGCATACGTTACATACGTACCCTTTCTTACCATCGGTTTCGGGCTTGGGCTTAACGTTATTTTGATAATAAGTATAGGTCATAGTTTCCTTATCGGAAAGCACACGAGCTTCGGTAATAGAGCAAATAAACATACCGTGGGTATCCATATCAACGTATTTGTCTACCTTAAGCGACATAAACGAGTTAATATGCCTCGGCAAGAATATTAGTCCGTTATCGGAGCGGTTGGGAGTGCAGTCCTTGAATTTATCCTCGTTTCTACCAGAGGTAAATCCAAACTTTTCGAACACTTGGAAGGGCGCGTCTACGGTTAGACAATTAACGTTCATCTTGCCCGTTTGCTTTATTATATGGTGAGAATAGTTTTCCTTGCATATGGTAACTGCTACTCTATTTGGAGTATTGGTAAGTTGGGTAACCGTGTTTACAATCAGTCCGTTATCCTTTTTACCATCGTTAGAGGTTACGACGTATAAGCCATATCCTATATTGAACAACGCGCTCATATCATTCTTATTCGCGGTTTCGTCGCGACTAGCCAAATACTCTTTGCATAGCTCGTTGGCAAGGGCTTCCACTTGAGCGGTGCTTTCTTCGTTGAGCGCCGAAATGATTTTTACGGTATTCTCGGCATAATTCAAGTTCTTACTTCTTTCAAGCATACCTTTCATAACCTTAGTGGCCATAGGTGCCCAGCTACCATTTTCTATAAATGCTACCGTTCTATTGCTAAAATTACGCTCGGTAAGGTGGTTGATAAACTCGCGCATAAAGGGGAATATTTCCGCATTATAGGTCGTGGTGGCTAGCACTATTTTACTATAACGGAAGGCATCTTCCACAGCTTCTGCCATATCGCATCTCGCAAGGTCGTTAACTACTACTTTGGGACAACCGTTAGCTTTGAGCTTTTCTTCAAGAAGCATAACTGCCTTTTTGGTATTGCCATAAACTGAGGTATAGGCTATAACGATACCCTCTTCTTCCGGTTGATAGCTAGACCAAATATTATATAGATTCAAGTAATATCCCAAATTTTCGTTGAGTACCGGTCCGTGCAAAGGACAAATAATTTCTATATCGAGAGTGGATGCCTTTTTAAGTAGATGTTGAACTTGAACGCCATATTTTCCTACTATACCGATATAATAGCGCCTTGCCTCGCAAGCCCAATCTTCATCCACGTCAAGAGCGCCAAACTTACCAAAGCCATCTGCGGAAAACAATACTTTATCGGTTGAATCATAGGTTACGATAACTTCGGGCCAATGTACCATTGGAGCTGTTACGAAGGTTAAATTATGTTTACCGAGGGATAGAGTAGAGCCTTCACCTACAACGATACGTCTATCTGCAAAATCGGTACCAAAAAAGTTTTTCATCATTTGGAATGCTCTTTGTGATGAAACTATGGTAGCGTTGGGATAAACCTTCATAAAATTAACTACGTTGGCGGAGTGGTCGGGCTCCATATGTTGTACGATTAGATAATCGGGCTTCCTTTTTCCCAATACGTTTTGGATATTGTCTAACCATTCGTGGGTAAAGTTTTGGTCCACGGTATCCATTATGGCAATCTTTTCATCCATAATAGCATAAGAGTTATAAGACATACCGTTAGGCACAACGTATTGACCTTCGAACAAATCGATATTGTGGTCGTTTACTCCAATATACTTTATATCGTTTGTGATTTTCATATTGATACTCCCTTATTGTTATACAATGATTATACCATATTATATTTTTTTTATCTATACTCTAATCCAATATTTTTCCATCTGTAGAAATGGTAATTATTTGCCAGGGTATAAACTTACCGCTTTGCCTAAGCGCATTCTTGACAGCATTCTCTATTCCGCCACAGCAAGGAACTTCCATTCTAACAACCTTTACACTCTTTATATCGTTATTTTTTAGTATTGCGGTTAGCTTTTCTGCATAATCTACCATATCAAGTTTTGGGCAACCAATTAGCGTTATATGGTTTCTCATAAACTCATTATGGAAATTGCCATAGGCATAGGCAGTACAATCGGCTGCTATTAAAAGATTGGCATCTTCAAAGTATGGTGCGTTTACGGGAACAAGCTTAATTTGGCAAGGCCATTGCATAAGTTGGCTAGATAGGTTTTGTCCTCTTGGGGAAGGAGAAGGAGCGATATTTCTAACCATACTCTTTATAGCTACACCGGGGCAACCCCCTTGACAAGGACTACGTTGCATATTATTTCCTTGAGTTTTGGCTTTTGCTTCCAATACAGCCTTTTCATCGTAGGCAGGGGCTTCGCGTTCTTCAAAGGTTATTGCGCCCGTAGGACACGCGGGTAGACAATCACCCAAACCATCACAATAGTGCTCTTTGGTTAGCTTTGCTTTACCATTTACCATTTCGATAGCTCCCTCGTGGCAAGCATTTGCACAAGCTCCACATCCGTTACATTTTTCTTCATCTATTCTAATTATCTTTCTTATCATAGGTACTCTCCTTAAAAGCATTTTCCAGTTTTGCAATCTTCGGTATTTCCACATCGATAGCAAAGCTCGTTAGGACATTCTCCGTTTGCGAAAAAGCCTAAAATATTACTTATAGTTGTTTCCGCTATGTTCATCAGTGCTTCTTCCGTCAAGAACGCTTGGTGTGAACTTACGATTACGTTAGGCATTGATATCAACCTAGCTAGAATATCGTCGTCTAAAATGTGCCCCGAGTAGTCCTCGAAGAAGAAATCGGACTCTTCCTCGTAAACGTCTAGGCAAGCAGCCCCAACCTTTCTTGACTTTATTGCATTGAGTAATGCTTCCGCATCAACTAACGCACCGCGAGAGGTGTTTAGTATAATTACCCCTTTTTTACACTTTTCCAGCGATTTTTCATCAATCAAATGGTAGGTATCCTCGGTTAGCGGGCAATGCAACGATATGATATCACTCTTTTCCATTAGCTCGTCAAGGTCGGTGTATCTTACCCTATCGCCGTCGGCAAGTCCATTTGCCGGATACTTATCATAAGCAAGAACTTTCATACCAAAGCCAAGACATATATTGATAAATACTCTACCTATTCTGCCCGTTCCAACAACCCCTATCGTCTTTCCGTGCAAATCAAAGCCTGTCATTCCTTGCAAACTAAAGTTGAAATCACGAGTGCGAATATATGCTTTGTGGATTCTTCTAACCGAAGTAAGTAACAATGCCATTGCGTGCTCGGCAACCGCATAAGGTGAATAGGCAGGAACGCGAAGTACGTGAATTTTGCCATAGGCATATTTCATATCAACGTTATTGAAACCCGCCGAGCGAAGTGCTACCACTCCTACTCCCAGCTCTACCAAACGGTCGATAACCTTTGCATTTACGATATCGTTTACAAATACGCAAACCGCATCGTATCCGCTAGCAAGGTCAACTGTATCCTCGTTTAGCTTGGTTTCAAAGTATTTTATAGTTATATCCTTACCTTCGGCATATTTATTGAATGATGCTTTATCGTAAGGTTTTGTATCGAAAAATGCTAATCTCATTATTTTTTCTCCTTGATTTTGTGATTAAATTATAGTATATTATTAACAAGAAGTATGTTGAATTTTCAACAAAAGGAGATATTTTTGAAAAAATATTTTGATGTTCTTAAAAAGTGTTCCTTGTTTAATGGTATCGAAGAAAAAGACCTTACTATTATGCTAAATTGTTTAGGTGCAAAAATAGATAATTTCGATAAAAAGTACACTATTTTCGCAGAAGGGAAGCCTGCTAGATATATAGGTATACTACTTTCCGGCACCGCACAAATTATACAAATAGATTATTTTGGTAATAGAAGTATACTTTCTACTGTTGAGGCGGGCAACTCCTTTGCAGAAGCCTTTGCTTGCAACGATAATAGTATTTTACCCATATCGGTAATAGCAAACGAGCCTTGCGAGGTTATGTTTATAGATAGTCGTCATATTTTGCACACTTGTACAAACTGCTGTGGTTTCCACCAACAGTTGATTTACAATCTTATGAAAGAATTAGCTATCAAAAATATTGCATTCCATCAAAAAATCGACGTTACCTCTAAGCGCACTACGAGGGAAAAATTGCTCACCTATTTAAACCATCAATCAAAAAAGGCGAATAGTAATCGCTTTACCATTCCCTTTGATAGGCAAAGTCTAGCCGATTATCTAGAGGTTGACCGCAGTGGGCTATCGGTAGAAATTGGCAAGTTAAAGAAGGAAGGAGTACTTGACTCACACAAAAACTATTTTGAGCTATTATAATTATAAGAGGTAAAAAGCCCCTCACATTTGCTTTACTAGTATACGTACTACGAGGCTATAAATAAGTTTTGTGCTTGTATACCTTTTCGTTTTACTCGTCAGGTTTGCCTTCGCAAACTAGCGCATCCCACGCGCTAAAGCGCGAGGTATGCGCTACTCCGTTAAGCCGAGCAAAAGAAAAGGACGTACGATTGGTACGTCCTTTTCTTTTGGCGCGGCTTAAGGAGCTCGAATCCCTAACCTTCGGTTCCGTAGACCGACGCTCTATCCAATTGAGCTAAAGCCGCAAATTCAGTCAACGATAGTTATTATATATTTATCGTTGACTTTTGTCAAACAATTTTCATTCTATTTTGCGTAAAGTTCATCTAAATAATCATAAACTGCTTGCATCGTATCTTTGGAGGTCTTGGTCCAGAAGTTAAAATGATAGCAGTGGTTATCAATTAGCTTAGTAGAATGCTTTTCTACTAGAGGAACTCCTGCCTTCCTGATGTTTTCACAAAGAAATTCCCCTTGTCCCTTGCAGAACATATCTTTTTCGGAAAGAGTAATTACGCAAGCAGGCCACTTTTCGTTAACGAAAGTAGAAGGACTGATTTCGTTAAAGTATTGGTATTCTTCCTTGTTGGAATAATCTTCGTTAAAACTAAAGTGGGTATAACCCTCCGCAATACATCTTACCATACCAAAAGGTATCTTTAGCTTCAAAGAAGAAACTAGGTCGTAAATACCACAGAAACTTACCAAACCTGCGGGCTTAATCTTAGCGGTAGGTAGACCTACTTTTGCGGTCAATTCGTCGTCGTAGGCTGCCGCTACGCAATAAGTAGCAGCGTATGCGCCTGCGGAATCGCCGGTGATAACTACTTTATCAAGATTAAGGTTATAGGTTTCCTTTAGGGTTTCTAGATAGTTTAGCGCGGTGATTACGTCATAAGGAAGTGCAGGGAATGCGTATTCGGGAGATAGACGATAGTTTATGTTCCAAACGAACCATCCTCTGTCTGCATATAGATGAGCTATACTCTTGCGGTGCTTTTTATCGCCCTTAACAAAACCGCCGCCGTGTACGTTCAAAATTACGGGCATAGGCTCGGTTGCGCCTTCTTTGAAGTATACGTCGCCTTTACAAGCCTCGTATTCGTCGTTATAAGAAATATCCTTAACACACTTTACTCCTTCCTTGTTTATGTAGTTTTGGAAGGGATGGAATAATATATCGATTACTTTAAAAACGAATTCACCTCTGTTCATAATCTATCTCCTTATATCTTCTTATTTTTGGATTACGGTTAAAAATTCTGCTTCTCCGCCCATAGGAACTTGTGCGTGAGGAAGGGTAGCATTAAAGTATATGCTGTCGCCTGCTCTCAAATAGTACTCTTTATCGCCTAGCATCAAGAGTAGTTTACCTTTGAGAACGTAGTTGAGTTCTTGTCCGCTATGTCTAACGAGTTCGGGAGTTACGCCCTCTTTTAGGGTTACAATCATAGGTTCTAGCTCAGGATTGATAAAATCGGCGTTTAGAGATACGAATTCATATCCGGGATATCTTTCGATACTAGTACCCTTGCCCGAATAAACAACGGTTGCATCGTGTTTGGTTGCGCCCTTGCCGAATAAAATTACGCTAGGGTCTATTTCAAGAACACCCGCTATATTATAAAGTATGCCGATAGGAATATCGCGTTCTGCATTTTCATATTCGGCATATTCGCCCGCAGTCATACCTAGCTTGTCGGCAAAAGTTTCTACCGTATAGTCGGAAAACTCTCTTAAATCTTTAATTCTTGCTGAAATTTCTTGTAATTGTTTGTGTTCTAGCATATTTTTTACCTTCCATAGGGAAATTGTTTATTTTTTCTTCTTTTGTCCTTCATCTTGAACTTATAAGGGTCTATCTTGCTTTTTGCGAATTCGCAAAACTCTATAAAGTTCCCTTCCGTCATACTATCGTACTTGATATAGTACATCGATGCCGCCCCCGCATAGATATAAACTCTATCTTTCTTGAGAGCTACCTTTTCTACTTGGTCGTAGGAACGCTTTTCGGTATAGGCATCCTCTCCGCCTTGCTCGTTTATAGTGATATCAAAACCATCTTCGTGGAAAGCGAAATCCCAAGTAACGGTATTTCTCTTTTTGTATTCCTCGACGTAGTTCTTTTTGGATACGAATAGATATACAAGCACCGCCCCAGCCATAAGGAGCAAGGTTATTCCCGCCAGAATGGCAACGATGATTTGATTAAAGGCAAAATACATTACGAAAGCACCCACTATTAGCGCAATAACCAAAATGAGTTCTTTTATGCCTACGTACTTGCGTAGATAATAACTAGAGCAAGCCATATAGTCCTTTTCGTTTATTTTTACAGTTGCCTTAAACTTATACATTATACGCCTATTAACGTGGGATAGAATCCGTTTTCGATATCAATATTAGTCAAATTCCAAAGGTTTTGGTCGAAGCCCAATGTTTGACGATAGAAGCTTGCGTCCTTTAGTTGCTCGTAGGTTTGGGTTCTGGTCGTATTGGGATAGGTTCTGGTTTCAAAAGTGCTTTCGCTGGTTTCGGGGTCTATAACCTCTACGATATAGCTACCATCAAAAGACTCTCCGTTTCTCTTTACCGTCATACCTTCGATTGCATATACGGTACGATAGTCAGCGCCCAAAACACTATTGGTGGTTTGTCCTGCAAAGTTACCTGCAAATGCGGTATTATGGGTGAACTTATCGGTCGATTCGGCATTCTTAGGTCTATTGGAAATTGCTTCTACGTTACCAAATGCTATGCATCCTTTAACAAGTTGCTCGTAAGATTGACCGAACAATGAACCGGCAAATACCGAGTAGTATACGCTAGCATTTACTACGTTACCTTTATCGTCTTTAAACTCGGTTTCGGTAGCGTTTGCTTCTACGTTACCATAAGCCAAGCAGTTTTCTACTATAGCGAATACGTTGATTGCACTTTGTGCGTTGTATTCTTGACCATCGTCAAATATGCTGGGATGGAAATCTTGTCTACCAAAAATGGGAAGGTCTGCATTAGCTCTACCTACTAGTCCGCCCGCATATTCGCTCGCATATACGTCGCCGAGTGCATACGCATTCTTGATGGTTCCGCCCGATGCGGTTGCATAATCGAATACGTTAACGCCCACTAGACCGCCTGCGGTTCTAGCGCTTGCTTTACCTTCGGAATAGCAACGATTTATGGTGCCTTCGATAAAGTTATACGCAACCAAACCACCTGCTATAGCGGGGTATGAAAGGGAGCCTTCAACGTCGCCGAGTGCATAGCTTGTGGAAATGCTACCATTGTTATAGCCAACCAAACCGCCCGCGTATCTACCGCGTACGTATACGTTTGCGTTTGAAGAAGTGAGAACACCTTTATTATTGTAGCCTACTACACCGCCTAGATAAACCTCGTCGGCGTTGGATTCGGAAGTAATTCTACCATTGCTGGAAAGCTTAGTTGCTCTAGCTTCTTCCAAAAATCCTATGACACCGCCATAATATACTTGAGAAGTGGGCTCTGCATAGGAACCGAATAAGCTATCCCACATATTGCCAGTGTACTCTATTTCGAGGTTAATGATATTACCGCTTGAAGAACAATTCTCGACCACTCCGTAAATGCGAGTTCCATCATCGTATTCGTGGAAGGAGTTCCAACCTACTACACCGCCTACGTAGAAACGAGAAGCGTCGCCATCCATTTGGATTTTGTAGTCTACTAGCGTTACGTTCTTAACCGTACCGGTTACTTTACCAAATAGTCCCACGGGTACGTAGTTAAATTCGGGGTCTGCATCGTGGTCGGTAACTATAATTTCCATACCTGTAATTTCGTAACCATTACCATCAAAGGTACCACTAAATTCTTCACCGACACCGCCTGCAATAGGTACCCAGCTGTTTTCGTACATTACTTTTAGTTTGTCGGCTTCTTCTTGCATTTCCGCTTCGGTATCGTATTCGTCGGGGTCTAGAGTATGCTCGTCTGCATATTCATAGTGGTTAAACGAAGATAAATCGATATCGGATATCAATACGTAACTAGCGGTCAAGTCGTCGTTTATAGTAGCCAACTCTTCGGCAGTTGAAATCTTTTTAACGTCTTTTTGTATCCACTTTGCGTGTAGATAAACGTGCATAGTATTGGTTTGCGCATTGTATTCGCCATACTCTTCTACAAGAGCGAAAAATTCGTCCATTTCCATACGTTCAACGGGAGAACCCACGAACTCTGTGGTAAAATACCAACCTGCAAAATTATAGTTAGGATTGTAGCTTGCGTCAGGCGTTTCGAGCGTAGTAAGGTTAAGGCTATCTTTACTATACTCTCTTTCCCATTCGGGTTGTGCGGTTTCGGAAGCGAAATGGATGTTATAGGTATATTGCAACTCCTCCGTTCCATCGTTAAGAGCGGGAGATGCCCCCGCTTGGTTAGATAAGCAACCTGCCAAAGAGCAGACTATTGCCAGCACTAGAATACTCGTTATTAAAATTAGCCTTAAATTACGCATACGCACTCCTAAAATACTATATACGCGAGTATTATAACACACGCGTATAATTAAATCAAGTACAAATTTTTAGAAGAGCGAATATTATGAAATTTTTATCGAAAAAGTTTTAGCCCAATACCTCTAAAATACGCTTTGCATAAGCCCCTGCTACGTTTACGCCGGAAGCCTTTTCTATCCCTTTAAAAAACGCGTTAGAGTTGACTTCAACCACATATATTTCGCCATCGGCATCAACAAGAAAATCTATTCCACAGTATTCCAAATTCAATGCTTTGGATACCTTAACCGCTATATTTTGCATTTGTTCACAAGGCTCTACATAACGCCCTACACCGCCTTGCTCAACGTTGGAACGAAAGTCTTTTTCGTTCACTCTTTCCATAGCACAAAGCACCTTGTGTCCCACTACTATAACGCGGGTATCTCTACCGGAAGAAAAAGAAATAAATTTTTGATAAAGGTGTGGTATGTCCCTAAATTTGGTAATAAGCTCTTTGAGTTCAGAGCGACCTTTAACCAAGAAAACACCCTCCCCTCTCGATTGTTTGTTGAGCTTTAGAACCAAAGGATAGCCCAGCTTTTTTTCTATATAAGCAAGCTCGCTTTCGCTTACCTCCGTATTGGAATAACAAAACGAGCAAGGTATAGTTTCCGGTTGCTTGACAACTCCATCAAGAGCTAAAGAGGTAAGCATTTTATCGTCGCATACTGCAATAGCCTCGCTGGAATTGAATAGCTTTACACCGCTATTTTCAAGCGCTTTTGCAGTATATAAATCTTTATCAAGGAACACGCAAAAGTCTTCGTCATAGGGCACTTCTCCCACCCTACCGCGAACGACGGGAACTTCTAGTCCAAGTAAAGCGAACTCACGTTGCATTCTTGTTGCTTGATGCTCGCCTATACCACTAAATGCGTTTATCAATATAATTCCTTTCATACTTTTATTTTAGCATACCTTCTAAAAACTTTCAACGTTATTTTATATGGCGAAAAAATTGCATATTGACTACCGATAAAATATGTTTTATACTTTTAGTATAAGCTATATATAAGGAGAATTTATATGCCAAGAAACGTTACGGTTGACGAACTCAAAGCGAAAGCTAAAGAGTTACGTCTTAACATCATCAAAACCGCTAACTACGCTGGTTCAGGCCACGTAGGCGGTTCTTTGAGCGCAGCGGATTTTATCGCCGCATTATATTTCAAATATCTAAACGTAGACAAAGACAACCCCGATATGTTCGAAAGGGATAGATTTATCCTTTCCAAAGGACATTGTGCTTTGGCATACGTTCCCGCTCTTGCAATGGCAGGCTTTGTTCCTATGGAATCATTGGAGCATTTTAACCACTACGAATCGGCTTACGGAATGCACCCCGATAGCAGAAAAATACGTGGTTGTGATGCCTCTACCGGTTCACTTGGACACGGACTACCTATGGGTGTAGGTATGGCGCTTGGACTAAGATACCAAGGTAATACCACTTCTAAAGTCGTTGTTCTAATGGGCGATGGTGAGCAAAACGAAGGCTCTGTTTGGGAAGCGGCAATGGCGGGCGCACACTATAAGCTCCAAAACCTTATTGCTATCGTAGACCGCAACAAGCTTATGATTGACGGTCCCACCGAGCAAGTTATGGGTATTGACCCCATCGATAAAAAATACGAAGCTTTCGGATGGCACGTTATAGTATGCAATGGTAACGATATGCAAGACGTTGATAGAGCGCTAAGCGAAGCTTGGGCACACGAAGGAAAACCGGTTGCAATCATATCCAACACCGAAAAGGGATATGGTGTAAAGCGCTTCCAAGGTAAAGTTCCGTGGCACTATGGTTCTATGAACTCCGACCTATATAAAGAAGCTATCGCAGATATCGAAAGTCTATAAGGAGGTAAATTATGGCAGAAGGCACTACTTGGACAACCTATGACGCCAATAAAATGACGTCAAAAGAAATATATGGTAAAGTTTTAGCCGAACTAGGCGAAACCAACGACAAAATAGTCGGCGTTACTGCAGACCTTGCGAAATCCACCAACATAGGTAACTTTGGCGATAGATTCCCCGAAAGATTATTTAACGTAGGTATCGCAGAGCAAAACCTATTCGGTGTTGCGGCAGGTCTTGCAAAAACCGGACTTATCCCCTTTGCTTCCACCTTTGCAATCTTTGCTTGTATGCGTGGTGGCGAACAAATAAGAACGGATATAGCATACCAAAATCTACCCGTAAAAGTTATAGCTACTCACGGTGGTTTGAGCTTTGGTCCCGCAGGTACCACTCACCATTGTATAGAGGACTATGCTATTATGCGCGCTATCCCCAATATGACGGTAGTTATCCCCGCCGATGGTTTTGAAACGGCAAAAGCTGTTCGCGCTTGCATAAACGTTGACGGTCCTTTCTATATGCGCGTAGGTAGAGGTTTTGAACCCCCAATGCACGATAACGAAGACTTCGACTTTGAAATCGGCAAGGCTATGATGCTAAAGGATGGTAGCGATATAACCGTTATTACCTGTGGTATTCCCACCTTGCAAGCAAGAGAAGCCGCACGCGACCTTGAAGCGGAGGGCATTAGCGTTAGAGTTCTAAATATGCATACCCTAAAGCCCATCGATAAAGAAGCTATAATGAAAGCGGTTGTAGAAACAAGACGTATTCTTACCGTTGAAGAGCACAATATCGTTGGCGGTCTAGGCGACGCTGTTGCCGCTGTTATAGCAGAGTCGGGTAAAGGATGTGCATTCACCAAGTTGGGTATTCCCGACGAATATGGCGTAATAGGATATCCCGAAGATTTGTATGCTAGATATAAGCTAGACTCTACCGGCATAGCCGAAACGGTAAAGGAACTTCTCGGTAAAGAAATAGAAGCCGACGAAGATTGGGACGACGAAGACTAATAAGGAGAGGACTATGAGTAATATAGCTAATAAGAACGACGTTCTTGCTGCAAAGTTATATTTTACCGCGGCATTCCCCGTAATGAAAATTCCGCTAACCGAAGACCCAAAGCAAGTAAAGAAGTTCGAAAATATTAACGCTGTCGTAGGCTTCAAAGCACACGACGACGAAAATCCCCTAGCTTGCCATATCGTTTTCTTAACGGAAAGCAAAGTGGAAGAGCTTAACGCTAAACTCAAAGCCGAAGCGGAAGAGCCCGAAAAGGTAAAAGAATACAAGCGCTTCAAGGTTTATCAAGGGGAATACGACGGTAGACTTGAAGGAGTTGAATATATAAACTTCGAATTCAAGTCTATAAAGAGTTTGCTTGGCGTTTTTAAAGGCAACACCCCTCTCGAAATGCTAGGAATAGTAATGCCTTTAATTAAGAATATCACGAAGAAGGCAACCTTGCCCTTCCTATTCTTGATGCTAACCCTTACCAAAATGATGCCTAGCAACAATCCTAGCGACAAAGACCCGTGGGAGCAATATCTAAAAGTCAAAATGTCGCTATATATGATTACTACCGCTATGAGCAAAGCAACCAAATTCGGTTGGGAGCCTTTGGTAGAATGGACCGCAAAGCAAACGGATAGAATATACCAATTCAAAGTGGGTGCAACCTACGATAAAGATGGTAAAGAAATATATCCCCCTATCGCTGCATATCTTCGCGTAAAAGCAGGTAAGACCAAAGGCGGTCGCGGTGAATACGAAAGAAAACGTCCCTTCGTTTTGTTCGATTTTACCAACCCCGATGGATGCCTAGCAGTTCTTTCCGGTAGATACGAGTTCGTTGAAGCGGCAACTCGCGGTTGCATTGCAATAGTAGGTGCAGGCGACTCTTATGCAGTGCAATTCAACAACTTGATGACCAAGCTACAAAATATGCTAATTCCCTCCAAATTTGTCGATAGCCTAGAGGAATAAAAGATAATCAAAAATAAAAGCGGTGCTTTAAGGCGTTCCCTATAAGGGATTTTTATCCATAATAACAGTGTAGCACACTATACTTCACTAAAAGTGAAATGTAGTGTGCTTTTCTTATCCACAAAAGTTAATTTTATATAAGTTATATTTTTAGCCTTGTGGCTAAAAGTGATATGCCGTTGGCGTGGTATTTTGGCTCTTGCCAAAGTTATATTAAATAAATCCTTAACTTGCCGTTAGGCAAATATAACTGCGTAGCAATATCACTTGCGTTAGCAAATCTAACAAATCCGTAAGGATTTATTTAGTTGCCGAATCCCTTGTGGGGACTCGGCTATGGCACCGCTTTTTTATGCAATATAAATCAAAATTGATACTAATTTTTACGCCAAGTAGTGGGAGTAAACAATAAAAGCATTGGGAAAATTTCCAACCTTCCTGCAAGCATATCCAAAGATAGTACAATTTTACTAAAAGCACTATAACCGCTATAATTACAAATAGGACCAACCAATTCAAAACCAGGACCTATATTATTAAAGCAAGCAATAACTGCTGATAAATTAGTCTCAAAACCACCATATCCTTCAATAGAAATAAGTAGTAGCGAAACAACTATAATCCCTACGTACGCAACTAGATAGATTTTTGTATTTCTAATGGTATCTTCACTCAATATATCGCCATCTAATTTAGTCTTAATAACTTGGCGAGGATGTAGCATTTTGCGCATATCGGTTATAGAAGATTTTGAAAGTATCAACATGCGTGAAATCTTAAATCCACCTGCGGTTGAGCCAGCTGAGGAACCAATAATCATCAAAATAAACAATACAATTTTGGCAAAAGTGGGCCATGCATCAAAATTGGTCGTAGAGTATCCCGTTGTAGAAATAATTGTTGCGACTTGGAAAAAAGAATATCTTAAAGATTCGCCAAACCCATCGTACAAATGCATAATATTCAACGCAATCATAATGGTCGTTAATATTACTATAATGAAATAGGTACGTAATTCCTCCATTTTTACTACTTCTGCAAACTTACCTATTAAAATTAAGTAATATACGTTAAAGTTTATTCCAAACAAAAACATAAATACCGCTATGACCATTTCAAAATAGGTACTATTATAATAACCAATCGAACTATTATAAATACCAAATCCACCAGTACCAGCAGTACCAACTGCATGACAAATTGCATCAAAAACGGGCATTTTGCCTGCAACTAGAAAAATAAAGCAAGCAAGGGTAAGCACCGCATATATAGCATATAGAATTCGTGCGGTAAATTTCATTTTCGAAACTATTTTACCTACATTCGGACCAGTTGACTCGGCTCGTAAAATATGCATGCTTCCGCCCTCTTGGTTAGGAATTAAAGCAAGCACAAAAACTAATATTCCCATACCTCCAATCCAATGGCTAAATGAACGCCAAAACAACATAGAGTGGGACAACGCTTCTACGTCTTGCAATATACTAGCACCGGTTGTAGTAAAACCAGAAACAGACTCAAAAAAGGCATCTATAAAACTAGGAATTTGTCCACTAATACAAAAAGGAACAGCACCTACTATCGAAACTATTACCCAAGCAAGAGCAGTTATTACAAAACCTTCTCTTGCGTACATATTCATATCTTTAGGTTTCAATAACACAATTATAGGGATACTAATTGCAAGCAAACACCCCATCGGTATCAAGAAATAATGCCAATTACTTTCCCCGTAAATCAAGTCTATTATTATAGGAAAGCACATTAATATTGCTTCTAGCAAAAGTATCCTTCCCAATACGTTCACAATAACTTTATAGTTCATAATTATCTAATTATATATTCAAGGTCGTTAACGTTCTTCTCGGTAGTAACGACTAGTACTTTATCGCCTTCCATAAAGACGGTGTCGCCGGTTGGAATAATAAATTCTCTATCCCTAACTATACCGTTTACGAGGTAGTTCTTCTTAATATTGAGCTCTTTAAGCGGTATTCCTTTGTAACCAAACGATGCGGTAACGGGAAACTCCAATGCTTCCACTTTATCGTGTATCTTATATAACTGATTTATACGCGCCTTGCCTTCGGACGCAATTTCTCTAACGAATCTTACAACCGAGGAAGCTATAATGGTACGAGGACTTAGTACGGAATCAAGCCCTAAATGGCTTACCATTTGTCCTATCGTGGAACGGTCTACTTTGGTAATAACCTTAGCTACCTTCTTGCGCAAAGCATATAAAGAAACTATAACGTTTTCCTCGTCCATTCCAGTGAGAGTAACTACCGCGTTGCATTTATCGATGCCCTCTTCATCAAGCACTTCGTGGTCGGTTCCATCCCCGTGTAAAATGGTTGCTTCGGGCAATTCTTCGCTCAACCACTCGCAACGAGCTTCGTCCTTTTCTATAATCTTAACGATAACCTTGCGGGCAATGAGTTCCTTTGCAAGATAGTATGCTATCTTACCACCGCCAACAATAAACACCGAACGAGCACGTCTGCGGAAGGTTTGGGTTTTCTTGGAAAAATCGGTAATACCCCTTTCGCTTGCAGTCAAATGGATAACGTCGCCCTCTAGAACAATAAAATCACCACGAGGGATATAAACCTTATTATCTCTTATAACCGCGCTAAACAATGCCTTCAACTTGAATTCTCGGTTAATGTCCATAACCGATTTGCCTATCATAGGGTTATCCTTCTTGATTTTGACCTCTACCATGACAGCGGCACCATCGGCAAAAGTTTCCACGTTTATAGCACTTGGGAAGGAAAGTATCTCGGCAATTTCTTGTGCAGTACGTAGCTCAGGATTGAACCACATATCTAGGTCAAGCTCCCCTTTCATATATTCCATTTCCATAAAATACTCGGGGTCTCTAACACGAGCAATAGTATGGGCGGCACCCATCTTTTTAGCTAGCATACAGCAAAGAATGTTGAGCTCGTCTCTAGAAGTACAAGCAATAACGAAATCAGCGTTCTCTACCATCGCCTCTTCTAAAATCATTCTATCCGCACCGCCACCGCATACGCCCATAACGTCGTAGCGATTTACGATTTGCTCTACGATTTTAGCATCTTTATCTACGATAACGATATCGTGATTTTCTTTAGACAATTTTTCTACTAACGTTGCGCCAATTTTTCCTGCGCCTACGATTATAAGCCTCATATATCTCCTCGATAAGTTTAACCTTCTAACTGATATATTATCACAAATTTAAACTATGTCAACTAATTTTTATATACACGCGTCTACGCAATGACAAGATTAAAAAGCTATTGCTTTTTATTTTCCAAGCTAAGCGCGTAGTATTTTAGTATGGCAAAACAAGTCTTGCCATCCTTGATTTTACCGCTGATAACCATATCGTATGCCTCTATAAATGGCAAACGAACAACGTCTAGGAATTCACCCTCGTCAAGGTGTTGTTCACTTGCCTCCAAATCGGTTGCTATAAAAATATAAAGCGGTTCATTGGTGTACCCCGGAGTGGGATATAGTAACCCAAATTCTTCTATTTTGCCTTTTAGTCCCGTTTCTTCTTCTAGCTCGCGCATAGCGGTCGTTATAGCAGGCTCACCCTCTTCCAGCTTGCCTGCAGGGATTTCTAAAAGTTCTTCTCGATAGGCATAGCGATACTGCTTTACAAGGTAAACGTATCCCTCTTTATCTATGGCTAAAATGCCTGCTCCACCCCTATGCTCAACATATTCGCGTTTTGCATTTTTACCATCGGGAGTTAAAATATCGTCAACGCGAAGGGTTAGAATTTTTCCTTTGTACACGACGTTTGCTTTTACTTCTTTTTCTTCGTATCCCATATAAGATAACTTTGGGCTGGTAAAACCAGCCCAAACGTCCTTTTATTTTTAGATTTTATTTTATCAAGAAAGTCTTTATTTCGAATGGCTTAAAGGTTATTTGCTCTAAGCTTGCTTCGCCTATAATCTCTTCTATAAGGTTGGTTTCATATACTCCACCTTCAAGGGTCGTCGTAATGGTAGCAACGCGTTTTTCACCGCTGTCTTCATAAGCACGGACTACTATTCCGTTACCATCTTCCGCCCTCTTAACGGTTTCGATTACAACGTGCTTATCGCTAGAGGTAAACAACGATGCTAGGTCGAATTCTCTATCGGTTATAAACAAACCGTTGTTGTAGCGATATGATACTGCTTGAACGTTTGCCTCGTTATAATCACCTGTGTGGGGATAAATTGCGTAACGAATAGTATGAGTACCGCGGTCTGCTTTGGGGTCGGGATAAACGGGTGAACGGAGTAGATTTAGACTCATTAGTCCTTCTTTAACTCTCCAACCATATTTACCGCCCGTCAAAATCGCAAAGCCTTCGCCATTTTCGGATACGTCAACCCACTTGTGAGCACAAATTTCAAATTGAGCTTTTTCGACTTTGGTTTCGTTCTTGGTAGAACGCTTCAAATTACCCATTTGAATATCACAAGTTACTTGGTCGGCAAATACTCTGGGACGGAACTCGGCACGAAGCATCTTGTGAGTTTCGTTCCAATCAACTATGGTTTCAAAGTCAATCAAGGGGCATCCAAGTCTTAGGATAACCTTTTGGAATATCTTGGACTTGCCATATTTGTATACGTTTTCACGAACTATTTGACCATCGCTTACGCTAACGTGCTTGTCAATCAGCTTGAACTCTGCGGGAGATTGCTTGGTGTAGTTAATATCGATATCCCAAGCATTGTAGTGTAAACGTTTATCGTTATATACGTTTAGCTTGTTAAGATAGGTGCCAACGTGCTCTTTTTCCGTTGCCTTTTCGTACAAGCTTCTAATGTTACCGGCTTCGTCGAATTTTACAACGTAAACGTCGTTTTCGATGGTATCTTCGGTATGCTTAAAGGGAGAACGTTCGGGCGCGACGTATGGAGTTAGCTCTGCACTACCATATGCGGGAACGTCTACTACGTACCACTTATCCTTGTAGCACTCTAGACCTTTTGCGGGATAGGAGGTATAGTTGATAGCTCTTGGCATTTCTGCCTTGGGTGCTAGGAAACTTAAAATCTCGTCGCGGATAGTAGCAAGCTCGTGTAGCATTTCTTCATAGCGTGCTTGGGACTCTACGTAAACGCGGTTAATGGAGCTACCGGGAATGATGTCGTGGAATTGGTAAAGTAGCACTTCTTTCCAAATTTCATCTAGCTTTTCCTTGGGATACTCGTAACCTTTAAGAGAAGCAACTGTTGCAAGAAATTCTACGTTGTGGAGCATAAACTCTATCTTACGGTTACCCAATTTGTTCTTTGATTGGGTTGTGTAGGTTCCTTGATGCTTTTCCAAATATAGTTCGCCCTTGTGTCTAACAAGCTCGTCTTTTTGCTCGTTTAGTTTATCGAAATAGTCGATTGCATAGCTAAACTTGACCTTGGGTAGTCCCTTCATATTTTGTTCGCGCTTGAGCATTTCGATATGTCCTTCACCGGGGCCACCGCCACCATCGCCTACGCCATAAAGCAATCCAAAGTTCTTTACCTTGTCCTTTTCGGGGAAATTCTTGATAGCGTTATTCAAACTCCAAGCGGTTGCTTCCGAGTTATAGGTTTCATCCGGAGGCATATGTACAACGACTTCGCTATCGTCTATGCCTTCCCATACGAATGCACGATGCGGGAACTTGTTATGCTCGTTCCAAGAAAGCTTGATGGTTTCGAAATAGTCCATACCACATTTCTTTAGTATTTGAGGTAGGTTTCCACTAAAGCCGAATACGTCGGGCAACCAACACATACGCATTTCCTTGCCAAATTTTTCCAACCAATATTTTTTACCATATAGGTTTTGACGTATTAATGATTCACCGGAAGTAACGTTGGTATCGCACTCTACCCACATTCCACCTTGAACCTCCAGTTGACCGCGTTTAACAGCATCTTGAAGCTCTTTAAAGAGTTCGGGGTAGCGTCTTTCTATCCATTCAAATTGTTGTGCTTGGCTTGCACCGAATATATATTCGGGATAACGTTCCATATTACGCAATTGACTTGCAAAGGTACGCGCTGCCTTTCTCTTGGTTTCACGAATGGGCCATAGCCAAGCTAAATCCAAGTGTGCGTGTCCCGTTGCGTATACGGTAAAGGGAGATTCTTCGCCCACTTCGTACTCTGCCTTGAATACCTTTTCTGCTTCCTCTAGATTGCCCTTTGCCGCAAGATTCAACCCCTTACGAAGCGCCTTTTTGATAGATGCGCGCTTTTCTTTTTGACAATAATCGTCGGTTGCTTGGAAGACCAATGCCAATGCATCGTAATATACGCTCTTAACATATTCGTTGATGATAACAACGTCGGCTTGCTTGAATTTTGCGACCTTGTCTATTTCGCCTAGAGGATGGTTGTTACCACAGTCCATCCACAAATCGATAACCTCGCCACCCTTTGCGCAATCGGTTAATTCATATAGTTTTTTACCGCGAGCAGGTTGAGAGAACTCGATAACAGCCATTAGCCCGGTAATACCGCGCTTAGGAGTGCCTTCCGGAGTATAGATACAACCTTCGGCACCCACGGAAAGCAATACGCCCACCTTTTTACCCTCGGCTCTTTCGGGGATAGCGCCCTTGAAATGGAACCAAGCGCAATCGTAGCATTTGTTAGACCACGTTTGACCAAGATTGATAGTACGATACGATAGCTCCTCTCTTTCTTCAAACTCTACAGGCTCTTTGGAGGGGGAATATTGCGCGCTCAAAGTTCCAACTTTTGTATAACACTTGTTTGCTAGTTTAAAAAGATTGATATCAAATCCATTACCGAATATGTATCTAATGATATTTGATGCTTTCATTTTAATCTCCTTCTTCGTAAGATTCATAGCACACACTATTTATTATATTATACAACGCGCGCACGCAAATTGCAATATGCAATTTTCAACTACAAAAAACCCCTTCTATACGAAGAAGGGGAATGCGATACGATATAAACTTTATTTTAAACTAACAACATAGCAAAGCTCGAACCGACTATACTACCAAGTGCAGCAAAATATACGATAACCGATATAACTGAAAGAACCATTCCTATAATGAAAGCAATAAGCCAGCCTTTTATGAAAGTTTTTCTTTCCGTGCTATCCGATTCATACATACAAATGCCTATAATTAGTCCTATGATACCTAAAAAGAAGCCTAATAGGAAACCTATTCCTTTTTTAGATGTCCCCTCTTTTTTGTACCCGGTTTGACAACCACAATGCGGACAAATAACCGCATCTTTTCTTATTTTTTGACCACAAGTTTTACAATACATAATACACCTCCTTTTATTACATAATTTTACATCATTTAGTGATGTATGTCAAGATATTTACATCACTTTATGATATATTCCATTTATGGATATTGCTAAAATAGTAGGAAACAATTTAAAACAAGCAAGAAAGTTCAAAGGACTAACCCAACGTGAAGTTGCGGAAAAGCTCAAAATGACGCAACAACAATATAGTCGTTTTGAAAACGGAGTGTTTGAATTAAACTATATGCAAATACTAGAGCTTTGCAACTTACTTGATATAACCCCAAACGAATTGTTTACAATAGATTTATAGCACAAAAAAAGGAGACCAACGTCTCCTTTTTATTTTTTGTTTGCGTTAAGCGTTTTCTTCCTCCGCCAATTCTTCCGCAGTCTTTATAAGTCGTCTATATGCATTGGCGCGGTGCGTTAATAGATAGTATACGCCGAATGCTATTCCTACTCCACCTACTACTGCGATAGATACCCATAGTATCCACATATTATCTTGCTTGGAGCTCTTTACTCTTTCCCACATTTCAATAGTAGCGGAATTTCTTTCTCCAAAATCTTTCATAACGCCAAGAGTTGTGGCACTAGCAATATCGGGATAACGAAGCTCGTCGTTAAAATATTCTTCTACGTCGTACTCGTTTTCCTCTACTATAGCCAAAACGTCTTCGCTTGCCATCATTGCGGTTTTATCTAGGGCCGAAGTGTATCCTATTGCCATTGCGTTACGAATTGCGATTTCCGGTCTGCAAAGATAATCTATAAACATATATGCAGCTTTTACGTTTTGCGCATTCTTCAAGAGAGCCCAACCATCAAACCAAATGTTACCGCCTATTTCGGGAACAAAGTAATCTAGGTTCTCACCATCCTCCATTGCCCATAACGCATCGCCCGACCACGCGAGGTCAACGTAGGCTCTGTTGGAAGTCATTTGTGCCTTACCAAAGTCCACTTCGTAGCCTTTTAGTGCATCGCTTTGCTCTATCAATATTTGTTCTACCGCTTGCATCAATGTATCGTCAACGGTATTGATTAAAGTTTGAACAGGTATATTTTCGTATCCCGAAGGTAGTCTTCCAAGTTCCTTTAGTCGCATAACTGCAGCAACGTAGCTATCGCGAATGGAGTCCTTCATTAGGATTTTTCCCTCTAGTTCCGGGTTGTTACCGGCATTCCATAGTACGCCGTATCCGGTAGCCAAATCTTCCTCGGTTACAACGTCGGCATTGTACAATATACCCAGCGTTCCCCACATATACGGAACAAAGTAATCGACCATACTTTCGCTTGCGCCTATGCCGGGCACGTTTATTCCCGTGAATACTTCGGCAACTTTATCATAAATTGCGCTATCTACGTTTGTAAAAGTGGATATCTTGGAGCTATCTATTTTTTGTAGATGACCGCCCTCCATAAGCTTTTGTATTGCATATTCGGAAGGACAAACCAAGTCTATGATTTCTTCCCCTTTCTCTACCGTAGTAAGCATAATTTCGTTGGTTTCAAAGGTGGAGTAAACTATGTCTAGCTTCTTACCTGTTACGCTTTCATAGTACTCCTCGAATTCTTCCTCTATATCCTCGTCGATATAATCGCCCCAATTGTATATAACCAAGGTTTCGTCGGGCTCCTCTGCAAAAGAGCAACCAGCTATACCGCTAAATATCACTCCAACAACGAGTAAAACGACTAAGCAAAAAGGTAATATCTTCTTCATTACTTTACCTCCTTCTTGCCATCTTTTTTATAGGAACGCAAATTGGAAAACAATACTACGAAAACTACTAGTACGATAATGATGCTAAATACGGGTAGCCAAAAGGGTTTAAGTCCGCTTGCGTTACGTAGCGAGCTATATAGATAGGTTGAAAGAGTATCTATGCCCGTAGATGCGCCCTTGGTTAATTGGGTGATGATAAAGTCGTCTAGCGAAATGGTAAACGCCATAGCAAAACCACTTATAACACCGGGAAGTATTGTTGGAATAATAACCTTGAATAGTGCTTTTATGGGGCTTGCTCCCAAGTCCAATGCAGCTTCATAGATATTGGGGTCCATTTGCATCAAACGAGGCATAACCGACAATATAACGTAAGGCGTACAGAACGAAACGTGTCCTATTATCAACCTAAAGTAGCCTTGTGGGAACCCAAACGTCGCAAAAAACAACATTAGGGAAACCGCCATTACTATTTCGCTATTGATAATGGGAAGTTGGTTTACGTTTTCTACTATCCTACGAGCGCGGGGTTTTAGGTAATAGATACCAACCGCACTTATAGAGCCTATCAAGGTAGAAAGCACGCTTGAAACCACCGCTATTATAATAGTATTCAACATACTATCCCAAAGCTTTTTAGGCGCATTGGTAAATAGCTGGTTATAGGCTTCAAAGGTAAATCCTTCGGGGAAGGTAAAGTTATTGGTGTTTGAAAAGGAGTAGATTATAATCATCAAAATGGGTGCATATAATATGCCCAACATCAAGAAGATATAGCCTTTTTCCGCAATTTTTCTTACCATAAATTCTTCGCAGCCTCCCCTTTATTTATTTTGTTCATAAAGAAGTTAGAAATCAAAACAAGGGCAAGCATTATCAAGCTCATTACCGAGCCTACTCCGTAAAGCTTGTTTTCGAACTTCAAATTTATGCTGTCGCCAAATAGTATAATACTATTGTTGGAAAGTAGCTGTGATATAGCAAATGCGCTAATCGTAGGAATAAACACCATAGTAATACCGCTTATTATTCCGGGCAACGAGAGAGGTAAAGTTGTTTTAAAGAAGGTTTGAACGGGGCTGGCACCCAAGTCTTGCGAAGCTTCTTTAAAACTCTTATCTATGTTGCTTATCGTGGTATGTAGAGGCATTATCATAAAGGGTATAAAGTTATATACCATACCGAATATTACCGTTCCCATACCTAACGTTACGCCTATATTTTCGAATATAGTTTGCAGTGCATAGGTACGAATTAGGAAGTTTACCCACATAGGTAATATGAATAGCATTACTATAATACTACCGCTCTTCCATCTTGCTAGAATATAAGCAACGGGATAACCTAGTAATAGACATATCAAGGTGGTTACTATACCAACGACTACCGACGTTCCAAGCACCCTTAGGCTAGAGCCATCGGTTGCGAGGTCGATAAAGTTTTGGAAAGTGATTTGTCCATCTTGTAAGAATGCGTTAACAAGCACTATTACCAGCGGAGTTACTACGAATATTAGTAGGAACAATACATAAGGATAAGCAAACACCCTACGAGTAAGGCGGAAATTCTTAACCTTATCTATTGCTTTTTTAGGTAAGTCTTTGAATTTCATTATTCTTCATCCTTCTTTTCTATTTGTTCTATTATAATCTTATCGGGTGCAACCGAAAGTCCTACTCTATCGCCCTTTAGCCAGTCGTCGTCGGTATCAACAAAGAAGTTATAATAGTTATCGGCGCGGATTATACATTGATAATAGCTTCCCTTATAAATGGAAGATACTACCTCACCGCCAATGATACCGTCTTCTTCATCGTCGTGAACGATAACGTCGTCGAAGTCAATGGATACTTTAACCGGAGTACCGCTGGGCAAGGTTGAATTACAGGGGAATTTACCACCGCATATTTCAACTACGCCCTCGTCCCACATCTCGGTTTCGATTTCGTTTATGATGCGAGCCTTGTGCATAATATGTAGGTCGAAAGGCTTAACGAATATACCTATTTCATCCCCTACTTTAACTTCGGTATTGTCGTGGATTAGAAGCTCGTTGGTTTCTTCTTTACCCTCTACGAGTGCAACTATTTGATAGTGGTCGCCCTTGAATACACAGCTATCTACCTTACCTACCATCATAACCGCTTGGTTGTCGGCGGGTAAAACGTATATGTCTTCGGGACGAATGATGACGTCGATGGGCTCGTCTTTCTTGAAGCCCTTGTCAACGCATTCGAACTCTTTGTCGAAGAACTCAACGACACAATCCTTCCTCATAATACCGCTAAAGATATTGGATTCGCCAATAAAGTCTGCAACGAAAGCGTTTGCAGGTTCGTCGTATATCTTTTGAGGGGTTGCTATTTGTTGGATAACACCATCACGCATAACGACTATGGTATCACTCATAGTAAGAGCTTCCTCTTGGTCGTGGGTAACGTAAACAAAGGTGATGCCTAGCTTCTTATGCATACTCATAAGCTCTATTTGCATATCCTTTCTCATCTTGAGGTCTAGCGCGCCCAGAGGCTCGTCAAGGAGCAAAACTTCGGGTTCGTTAACAAGTGCGCGAGCAATAGCCACACGTTGTTGTTGACCGCCTGAGAGGCTGTTAACGTTACGATGGCCATAGTCTTCTAGGTCAACAAGTTTGAGCGCGTAGTCTACTTTATCCTTTATTTCTTGTTTGGTTAGTTTTCTTAGCTTTTCGTATAGATTACCCTTCCTATCCTTGAAGGTTTCACCTGTGGGTATCTTTTTATTCTTGAGTCCAAAAGCAATGTTATTGAATACGTTCAAATGGGGGAACAAAGCATACTTTTGGAAAACGGTATTTACGGGGCGAAGATGAGGAGGCGTTTCGGTAATATCCTTACCATTAAAAAGCACCATACCACTAGTGGGTTTCTCGAAACCGGCTATCATACGTAGAGTGGTAGATTTACCACAACCCGAAGGCCCCAAAAAGGTAACGAACTCTCCGCGCTTAACGGAAAAACTGACGTTCTTTACAGCAGGCTTACCATCATAATCCTTTTGAACGTTCTTTAACTCGATTATTACGTCTTTTGATTGTGTTACTTCTTTTGTTTGTTTGCTCATTTTTACTCCTAAAAGTTGCTCGGTGTGGTTACCCAAATTATTTTTGCTTCGCGCGTGCCGATATTAACTATCTTATGCTCGTGCGCTCCGTCTATATAAAATGCCTCTCCGCGCTTTGCGGTATGGTTTTTACCATCTGCCTCTATGGAAATCTTGCCCTCTAAAACGTAGCCGAACTCCTCTCCCTCGAAAGGATATCTTACGTCCGATTCACCATTTTCCGGTAAAACGAGAAGAATGGGTTCCATATCGTTCTTTTGCGAATTGGGAATCAGCCAAGTTGCGCTACCCGTTCCGTTTTGAGAAAGAAAGAAATCGCTTTTGCCAAATACTAGTTGCTCTTCCTTTTCTTCTGCGAAAAAGGCTTGCAAGGTAACTCCCAAAACGTTCAATATATCGATAAGCGTAGCAATAGAAGGAGAAGCCAAATCGTTTTCTAGTTGGCTAATATATCCTTTGGTAAGCTCCGCCCTCATTGCAAGTTCCTCTTGGGTTAGGCCTCTACGCAATCTGATTGACTTTATTTTTGCTCCAATTTCCATATTTTTCTCCCTTTTATACACACTTATGCGCATTATAAATAAATGATAACAACAATGCTTAATACTGTCAATCATTTTGTTTAATTTTATTAAACTTATTTTTGTTTAGTATTACTAAACTTTTTTATTAAAGTAAAAAAAACGGAAGGCTTATCGCCTTCCGCATTTTTTGAATTGTGTTTCTAAGGTTTAGCTACGGCGGTAACTGCTACGTAACGGAGCGCTCCTTCGTAGTTCCAGGTGGACTTCCATAGCGTTTCTATTCCGCCACCAACTTCCTTACAATCTTCTGCATATATCTTTCCGCTTCCCTTGCCCGCTTCGATTGTACCGCTTACGTTCCAATCGGGTGCATAGGAACTTGCAGAGGCGGTGTTTGCATTGTATAGATATACGTTTGCAGCACCAGACAAGTATCCCGTTCCTTCAAAGCCCCAAGTGAAGCCTGCCTCGATACTTGCGGGATTATAAATGATACCGCCACCGATATATTCTACCGTCGCATTTAGGCTTCCCATTGTAGCACCGCCTTGCGCAATAGCGTTACCCTTTAGGTTACCCACGTAGGTGTACATCGTATTCATCACGTCGGTTGCTTGGTCTACCCAAATATAGTGGAAGAACTTAACGATTGCGCTACCCGAAGATGATACGTTATCGTTTGTGCTAAAGCCACATATTGCACCAACGTATGAACTATTAGTCATAGTATCGTTCGACCTTCTATTTACCATTATCTTAGCATTGTTGGTTACGCTTTCTACGCTACCGATGTTATAACCTACTACACCACCTACGTAAATAGTTGCGGTATCTGCGCCGGCATCTCCGTGCATCAAGCCATTCTTACCTGCAGTGGGAACGTATACGCTGTTACCATTAGTTACTACTTCGTATGCAGCGGTTTCTTGGTTATAATCGTCGGTTGCACTCTTAGAACCGGTTATGGTACTTGCAATCAACTTGCCCATATTGTAACCGATTATACCACCATAAGTACCGCCTTCGTAAGCATTGTTCATTTGACGAGAGGTGTACATCTTGGCAGTTACTCTCGAATTATATACTGTACCGAGGTTTACACCAACTGCGCCACCAACCATAGAGCCGGTTAAACTCAAGGTATAGCCTACTGCAGTCGTTACGTCGGAATTGTTTATCGTTCCGTTATTATATCCGGCGATACCGCCACCGCCATAGGATAGGTAGTTACCATCTGCTCCCGAAGTGGGTTCGGTAAAGCCTGCGGGGGCGCTATACGAACGAATGGTCATATCGGAACTAGAAATACTATAATCGGCATTTTCGATTATTCTATTAGCACCTACAGCACCAACGATACCACCTATTGCAACCTTATGGTTTTCGTTCGATAGACGGGTATCTATAACGATAACGTCCTTAATTGCAGTATGTCCAGCCTTGTTGGAATATGCTTGAACGGTACCTGCAATACCACCTGCACCCATACCATTGGAGCCCATAGTGGTACCACTAGAAATGGTCAAGTTCTTAACGGTATAGCCACCATTGCTATTTTGAACGCTACCATAGTTACCTATTGAGCCAACGATACCACCTGCACCGCCGGTGTAGTCGCTACCAAGTCCTAGATAACTACCACCAACCGATGCGGAAATATTGAAGTTTGCTATGCTGGAGTTTTTAATTACGCCTTCGGATTCGCTTTCACCGGCTATAACGCCAACAAGACCGCCTACGAAGTTGGAACCGCTAATACCATTGCTGATACTTTGCGAACCTACTTCCTTATAGTATACGTTTTCGATAGTACCGCCGAATACGTTACCGGCAATAGCACCAACGTTAACTGCATTACTGCTTATAGAAGCTCTACCTAGAGCAACGTTCTTTACAACGCCACCGCGGTAAATCTTACTAAAGATACCTACGTTCTCGGTAATATTGGAGTTACGTAATTCGAATTGTAGGTTGTATAGACTATAGTTCTTACCATCGTAGATACCGTTAAATCCGTTGGTATGATAAGTTCCGTTATTACCATAGAACGCAGAGCACAAGGGTGCAGTCAATGCGTTATTGGTTTCGTTCAAGTTGATATCTGCTACTTGTTCGAAATGTATACGTAAAGTAGTAGAGCCCTCTTGACCATAAATGAAGGTACCATTATTGCCCTTGTAGATATTATCGATGTTACGCAAATGGTCTACGTTAGCAACCTTGAAGGGCTTAGAAGCGGAACCATCGCCTGCTTCGGATACGCTATCGCCATCTGCAAAGGGATAGTCGTATTTGCTTACCGCACTATAAGGTACAGCAGTCAAAGTACCGTCCACGTATTCGTATTCTTCCCAGCTTGCCTCGCCATAGTAAGCAACGTGTTGTATCTTCTTGGTTATCTTGGAACCATCAAAGTTTACACCGATACTAATGTTATCGCTATCTAGAACGTTGGAGTTGTCTATCAAGCGAGTTGCATAATCTCCGCTTACCTTACCATCGAAGCTACGAGAAGCTAGGATAGGAATATTGTTAATGGCAATAATACCATCAACTATACCACCGTTATAATAGTCGCCCTTTCCGCCATCCTTTACAAAGTATGCGTCGTTACCGCTTGCATCGGAAGCGAGTTCAACCGAGTCGGTATTATCGTTATAAAGTATTTCGCCCAACTCGTTAGGTAACTTGATTGAAGAGCCTACGTATACGTTGTGTAGTATCAATGAACCATAGGACTCAAAGTTTACGTTGATGGTCTTTTGGTCGTTTGCGGTAATTATGATTTCCATACCCGTAATAGCACTATTGTAAGCACTCATATCGCTTGCAGTACCACCGAGTATATATCCGTTCAACTCAGCAAAGCTAGGTACGTTAGAGTTTGTTGAGTCGGGAGCTCTGCCACCATCCCAAACGTTAACGTTGTTCTCGTTAACCGAGGTTATACCACTAAATCTATCGAACATCGGGTTGAAGCGGGTGGTATCGTTTATATCACCTGAGAAGTTGGTTGACAAGGTGAACTTAATCTTGCTACCAACGCGAGCATCGGTGATGTTAATCATTCTATTGCCGGAAAGCTCGGCTTGTAATTGCCAATCTCCGTCAACCCACTTGTAGTAATTCAAGGTGGGCATTGCATCGGTAAGTACTTTTGCAAATCCCGATACGTTGGAAACCATTATATCTATATTATATACACGTATGTAGCGCGCATATATCTTGAAGGAAGCATCCATTAGAACGTTGGCTTGTTGGGTAATGGGGTTATAGCTATATGAGATATAATTGCCCGTTCCATTACCATTTACGTCTTGGATTTCTACGGTCTTCAAGTAATAGGTGGTTCCGTCTTCTTCAACAACCTTGTCGTAATCTTCTGCAGTTGCTTGTTTATCAAGAGCTTGATATCCTCCGTTACCATTTTCGGTAATATACCAACCGGCAAATTGATAGTTACTGCCCGATGAGGGAAGTATGGTTTGAACGGTGTAGTAATTGAAGTAACCATTTGAACGAGAGGTGCTGTTAATCTTGGGGTCAGCATCGCCTTGACCATCTAGGAAGATGGTTTCGTCGTGCAACGCGGTAGATTTAACTAGCGTTAAGTTTTCGACCTTTTGGAATAGCGGTCTTATTCTAATTGCGCTAATCGTATTGAAGGAGGTGTAATTACCATTATAATCGTATACCGACGCATTGTAGTAGAAGCCTGCTTCTGCAAGTGAACCGGTATTGCTTACGAATGCGGGATAGGTTGTACTAAACAAGCAAGATATGGGGAAGGTGTAGGTTCCCTTGGTTACTAGGTTGGTTTGTGAGTTGGGGTCAACGTAAGGAATGTTTCTCCACTCGAACGTGCTAGTTTCCTTATTGAATGCGTAGTACTGCCAAGCAATAAAGCTAAAGCTATCGGAAGCACCTTCGCCACCAGCCCAATGTAGGGTTATAGTGTTGTCGTTCCAAGTATTATATTTAGAATCGGCAGAGTTCTTATTAGAGGTATCTATGGTGTTAATCTTACCAAGCATTTGGAAGGACATATCGGTGTTATAGGATACGTTTTGACCAAGTTTGGGTTCCACGTTCGACGAAGAAGTAAAGTATTGAGTCAATGCTTCGTCGTACATAATAGCCGACGCGGTTATTTGACCGGGGTTCAAATAATCACCGTTATCAAGGTATTCGTTTTCGACAACGACGTTATAAACGGGGATAAACCTTGCAACGATTTCTACGTAGAAGGTCGTCGTTGCAACACCGGCGTTAATCGTGGTCTTTTCTATGATGTTTACACCATTAGATAGGTTATCTAGGTCGTTTAGTACGAAGCTTCCTTCGTAGGTGGAGGGATAGTTTTGTACTAGTTGCGTGTACGAGTTGATACCATTTACAAAGTATCCTACGAATTGATAGTATCTGGAGAAGCCGGAGAAGATGGGCTCGTATAGACCAAATTGAATGTCGTAGAATAGGTTGGAGTTATAATCGTACAATCCGTCTTTAGAGGATACATCTTCATTCAACTTGACTTCATAACCCAACCTGAAGTTCTCGTCAGCTTCGTCGGTTATGATGCTTACGCTACTTCTAACCTCAATTTGCTTCCAGAATCTAATCTTGAATATGGAGTTTTCGCACAAGTTGTTTATGGTAACTATTACGGTACCTATTCTACCATCATACTCTGATAGGTCCTCTATAACTTCCATATTGGGCTTGTAGTAGGTTATTTGAATGCTACCATCTGCTGTGGAGCTCAAAGGACTATAGGTGTTGCTATATTGTCTAAAGCCTTGTGCATCGGGAGTTGCTAGAGGTAACAATTCCATTATGCTATCAAATCTATAGTTCGCCTTGGGAACTATTGTGATAGTCAAGGTTTGGTTGGGATTCATAGTTAGCGAGTTGTTAGACAAGCTACCTACTGCCGCGCCATCTTTAGCATAGGTTACCGTACCACCTTCGCTATTTACGGTTGAACCAACGGTTTCCATAGCGAAGCTTACGTACATAACGTTATTAAAGTATGCGTAAACCAATCTATCTTCTAGGGTTTCAACGCCTGCATTATAACCATCGTCGCGTTGTACTTTCTTTCCGTTTTCATAGGTGATTACGGAGTAGCTGTAACCTCTAGTTGCATTCACGTTAATGCTATCACTACCACGGAGAACCAAACGTGCGCCACTCAAAACTCTATAGGTATAGCTTGCATCGTTTACGCCATCGGTATCGTTGAGCGTTTCGGAAATGCCTACTATGTTGGGCATAATTACGCCGGTATCGGAGTTTTGTGAGTAGGTTGCAGTAGCAGTCAAGCTTGCGTATTGACGATATCTCATTCTAGAGGGGTCGTTGTTTGCAAACGAGCCTTCGTAGTACTTGTATTCGGGGTGAACTTCTACCGTTATTTCGTAAACACGGAAGAATACCGCTCTGAAAGTACGTGTTGAGGTCATTGTATAGCGCAATACTTGTCCGTTGGATTGCAAGGTTATTCCGCTGTTTTCGGGGTCGTGGGTTACGTAGGACCAAACACCGTTCTTGTACTCTTGGAATCCTTGGAAGGAATAGCTGTTTATGCTGGTTGAAGGAATATTTACGGTTATGGTTGCTTCGGTACCATACTCGTGTCTTACAACGTCTTTATTATCGTCGAAGGTTGCTTTTAGAGTAAATGCTTTCTTACCTGCAACGGTGGGAACTGCGCTGCTTTCTATTGCATTACCCTTATTTACTGCCCTACCGTTTTCGGTTACGCCTTGTACCAAATACATACTTGTATTTGCATCGTACTCGTCGATAGCGGTGGTGTAGTAAATACGAACTACGTTTCTAGAGGACGAATGGAAATCCATCATAGAAATAATTGCTTCGTCAAGTTTAACAGCAAGACTTTCCGCCTTGGGAGTAAACAAGTTATAGTTGCGGTCGGCGGTACCTTCTAGCATAAAGTTATAGTAGGTTGCTAGTTGGTTTGCCTTGGGCATATTGTAGAATGCAATATTGGTAATGGAGTATCCGTCTCTGAGGTCGTGCATAATGGTTGAGGGGATTGCCTCATCATAGACGAGCTCGTTATTTGTTAGCGTTAGTCCCAACGTATCGTCTTGATACAAATTGGTGATTTGTTGGTTGTTAACAAAGAATATTACGTTGAACTTTTGCTTTTCATATGTGGGTAGAATGGTTATCTTGTTTTCGCCATTTACCAAAGTATCGTCGATTTCAAGTAGCTTATCTACGTTAGATACCTTGGTGGTAGTGGTGTATTGATAACGCATACCATCCTTAGTGTAAACGGTAGGAATATTTCTTCCGTTAATATTCAGGCTGGATAGATAGAAGCCTGCATTAGAAATCAAGTTTATTGTAAACAACTCGTGGTGGCTTACCAGAGTGATACCGGTAGATTCGTATTGACCACCGCTTGCCATTAGGTATTCAACGGTATATTGCTTGATAGCATAGGTTACGTTGATAACAACGTTACCCGTCATACTAGGTATGGTGAAGGTACGTCTACCACTACCATCGTCGGCATCTAGTCCGCTTTCGCCAAGTACAAGGTTGGATACTACGCCACCATCGTTATCCATAGTAATGAATACAGATGTAATTCTATATCCGTTAGGAGCGGTTAGAACGAGTGTTAGTTTGTCTGCAAATACAGCCCTATTGAGAAGTCTGCCATCGTCGGAGAAGCAATCGGCTTCGTTGGTGTAGTAGGAGCGCATATTCTTACCAATAACGTTTTCGTTAATGATAACGCCACTAACTGCACTAATTCTCTTTGCTACTTCGCCGTTTTGCATAACCTCGTAGGTTGTAGCATAGTCGCCACTAAAGGTAATATCATACTCTTTGTTGGCTAGAGTAATTACGATATCCCAATCGTTATGTACGTGGGCTTCGGTATAAATACCATATTCTTCAAGAGCGTATGCAATAGCACTCTTGTCTTCACCGTTTACGGTAACGCTACTCATAACGTAACCGCGGTTGATTAGTAGCTTGATGGTCAAGCTATTGTTCCATTCAACGGTAGAGGTGGAAAGTTGTGCCAAGCCACCGGTAAAGGTGTTTACCTTAATAGTATAGGTATGTACGGTAAACAGAATTTCGCATAGAGTATCTTTGGTAATAACGTTGGTTACGCGCATCAACGCATCTTCGTTTTGTATGGTGCGGTTTACGTTATTTATTCTAAATGTGGTTATTCTATGTCCAATGCTCGTATCGGGAGTTGCAGAGAATATTAGCTCTGTACCATAAGTAACTTTCAAACCATTTTCCGTTGCCCAAATTGTGCCGGAGAGAGTTTGACGCTCCTTCAAAGTCCAATATCCTTGGTTTTCGATATCCCAATCTTCGGGAGCTTCGTCTAGAATGGTTATACCGGGCATCCATAGTAGAGTGTTATCTATATCGTATATAGCATAACTACCACCACTACTTGCAATCATATCTACGGTATAGGTTTCGATTACGTATACTACGTCGAAGTCCATATCGGAAGTTACTGTACCTACGTAGAGGTTGTTTCTTACCGATGAGAGTCTGCTTTCGCCATTGAACTTGAAGCCACCGCTGGAAAGAATTACGTTACCATTCTCGTCTTTCTCTTCGGGTAGTAGCTTATATCCATCGCCGGGAATTGCACTTATCGTATAGCTCAAACCATACTCGTACATTCCATTTTCCAGAACTACGGGAGCGGTAGAGTAAGGATTCTTGAAGGTTGCAACCAAGCTTCCGTTAGATAGCCAAGGAGCGCCTTCACTTTCGATAGTCAAGCTTTGTGAATAGGAATAAGTACGTCTCTTGAACTCTACGTTAACAGCAAGAATATTTCTAGAAATGCCTCTTAGAATATATGAGCCACCGTTTTCGTTTATAGAGTTTATAATTTCACTCTTTAGTTTTCCGTCGTCGCCAATATATTGTAGCTCGAACTTAGCAATATAATATCCACGTGCGGTTCTGGGGGTAACTACGAACTTGACGTTGCTACCGTGAGTGTAATATTTATCGTCGTCGGGAGCTGAACCATTAACGGTAATTACGCCAAAGGTACTGCTATCAACGTCTATAGCACTAAAGTTGGGGCTAGCGTTGGTTGCGTTAACCTTGATTTGATATTCGTTGATTGCATACTTGACAATAACGGTAATGTTACCATTTACTGTTCCAAGATTATAGAAAATTTGGTTAAGGTCGTTAGCAGATACGTTACCTTGCTTCCAATCGTCTATTTCTCTACCGGGAACTTCCAAAGAAGCAATATGATATCCCTCTTCGGCTTGCATCTTGATAGAAACGTCGTCGCCTGCTCCAAGCTTGATTTCGTTTGCGGGTAGATAAGCGCTGTTATCTTTCTTAACTAGGGTAGTTCCGCCAAGGGACTCGTTAATGGTAATGGTATAAACCATCGGCGAGAATACAACGTCCAAAGATACGTCGCCGGAAACGTCTATTTGCAATTTACCGGAAACGTATTCACCCGTTGCAATGGGAGTACCTAGCAAGGTCTTTACCGATATGGATTCTCCGTTAAGGATGATATCACTAATATAGTAACCATCGTTTGCGTTAATATCGATGCTCTTGGTTTCGCCATAGTAAACTTCCAAGTCGCCCGTGGTACCTACGCCACTCAAAGAACCGTTAGCGGTGTGAGTGTATACCAACGAATACTTGATAGGCGCAAATTGAGCGGTAATAGTAACGTTACCGGTTACGTTTTCGCCCTTGAACTCATAGTCCTTGACTCCGGGCGCGGTATCGCCGGAGAAGGGTTGATAGATTATGCTGGAACCTTCAACTGTAATGGAGCAATCGCGAACGTAGTAACCGTCTACGGGAGTTAATCTCAAATTGAAGGAGGTTCCTGCAGGTATCAAGCTCTTGTCGGTTGCAATAATGCCGTTGGGAGTATCACCTTGAATGGTAACGATATAATGAGTTTCGTCAAATACAGCGCATACGTCTAGGTCTTCTCTAACGGTGAGAGTATAAATTCTATCGGCAACGACCACTTCTTGTCCGTTTATGATAAGGGCTTTCAAGGTATTGCCTACTTGGGGATTTAACTCGAATTTTACTTCGGTATTATTCTCTAGGGTGCTTCCGGAAGCGATTGCGGTTCCGTCTTTCTTGGTTGCAACAAGAGAACCATTTCCTTCGGTGGTGTAATTTAGTACGTTACTAGAAGCATCTTCATCGTCTTCTTCAAAGTAGATATAAATGTCAACGATGGTTTTTACGTCGTAAACGAATAACGTCAATACTTCGTTACCCAACAAGTCGGTAGAGGTTAGTATCGAGTAATATCCGTTACTTTCGACTTCTTCATATTCGCTTTCTAGAGGTAGATAGTAATAGGTATCTCTCAAGTCTTTATTCTTGATGGTAACGTTATCAAGTTCCAAAACGTAACCGTAGTCGGGAGTAACGTTAACGTTGATTTCTCCGCCGAAAGCTACGTTAGAGGAATAGCTATTACCACTAACAATCGTACTATTGATGAATACTTCGTTGGTAGCTTTGTTAATCAAATATACCTTATAATCCATATTGATGGGCAAGCAATCAATTTCGATGGTATAACTTGCTTTAACGTTGCTTAGAGTTACAACGTGGCTTCTTGCTAGGAAGTTGGTAACCTCGTCGTAGCTATCACCTGCGTTAGAGCTTATTGCAATCTTATTTATATAGTAGCCTTCTTTCGTGTTGATATCGAAATAAGCGGTAGTTGCGTGCTCTATATCACTAAAGGTATAACCCTCGCCTTTTACTAGATTTATGGTTTGTTCGCCAAAGGTTACGGAAGCATATCCGTTTTCATCAACGAAGCGTACGAAATAGGTGGTTCTCTTGAATACGAACTTGATATCGTAGTCCCTATTGATACTTTCGATATTAAACTCACGTGCGGTTTGAACGTCGTCGTAGGTATACTCTACACCATTAACGATATGTGAGTATACGTAGTATCCGCTAGAGGTTTCTGCTTTTACTTGGTATGATGAACCATAGGTTGCGGTAAAGGGTGATGCTACCGTACCAATACCTTCGTAAGATGTGGTTACGTTATAATAGAGTTTTGCATATTCTACAACGAATACGACGTCTTTTTCGATACCGTGTTTGGTAGTGCCTTCTTCAAAGCCAATCATAAGTTCCATTTCGGTAACTCTATAATCGTTAGAGCTTCCGTCGTAGTCAGCTCCGTTTACCTCTAGTGAAAGAACGGTGTAGCCCTTTGCTGAAATATAGGGGTCAATTATGGTACCGTTAGCGGTAACTCTACGGATATAGTATCCCTCTTTTGCTTGGATAATAAATTCGGGAGTGTCCCCTCTTGCATATTCAATCGTACCTGCTAGCGCAACCATACTGCCTTCGTCACTCTCTTCGGGCAAAGTTACGCGATAACGGAATTCACGATAGGTAATAACTACGTTTTGGTTTTCGGTTATATTTTCGATTACCAAGTTATAGTAAATGGATTCCGCGGGAACTTCTAGGTTGATACCGTTTAGAGATACCGAAGAAATATAATATTTCTTACTATTATCGGAACCATTATCGGGGTTGATTTCAATAGACAATCCCGAACCATAGTTTACAGCGGTGATAACGTTTTCTTGCTTGGACTCTTGGGTATCCTTAGTGCCTAGTAGTCCATAGGTGATAGTACCGTTATTCGTAACACCTGTACCATTGGTGATAGAAACGTTAAACTCGGTTAGAGTAAACTCGGCGGTGATTAGATAATCGGTACTTATTATTGATTCGATAGTGATATCGTAATATCCGTCTACGCCCGCAAGGTCGGTACCTGTAGTTCTGGTTCCGTTTACGGTAACTGCGGAAAGCGCGTATCCTTCGCTAGGACGAATACGTACGTTGTAGTTCTTGGTAACGGGCATATCGATTCTGTTGGATATACTTCTTTCATTATATAGACCGTTGCCGGCATCGATTAGAGTATAAATAGAACCCGAACCCTTTATGGAAACGGTAAGGGCTTTGGTATTTTCTTCAAATACGGGAACTATGTAAACAACGGGCTTTTCGAGTTTGAAGGTTTTATCTACTACCTTAGAGGTGGGTAGTCTATCGGCATCTGCCAAATACCAGCCCTTGAAGGTATAGTTTTCTTTAACGGGAATTTCTTCGGGGAATGCTCCACTAACCGCACCTGCAAGATTGTCTTGGAAGTATGCGGTAACAACTCTACCGTTTACACCCGTTTGTCCGTCGAAGTTTTCAACGTAACCTTGCGAGGGGTCGGTAAAGGATATGCTTTGGTTATCGCCCTTGAGGAATACTGCGGTAAAGATTTCCTTTTCCCAATATGCTACAAGCTCGGTGGGTTGGGTAAACTTGGTGTCGTTGGTTACGAGTACGGGTGCACCGTTTTCTTTAACTTCGCCACCATTTGCATACCAACCTTTAAAGGAGTAACCGAGAGTCGATAGATAGGTTAGGTCTTCTACGTCGAATAGGTTGCCGATAGGAGTTTTATAATCGATAGTCAACGGAGCGCGAGCTTCGTTATTCATATTGGTAAAGGTGATGGTACTGCTGTTGTATACGAAATGAGCCTTTACGTAAATATCATCGACGTTTTCGTCGGGAGTAAAGCTCAAAATATGTTCGTTAGACGTGCCCGTGCGCGTAGATAAAAATTCTATAGCGTGGTTAACCCCTACTCTAACGAGTTTACCACCGTTCATTTCGGGCTCGAGGCTTATCCAAGCTTGCAAATCCACGTCGTAAACCGACCAACCCGTAAAGGTATAGTCTTGACTTGCGCCGGTGGGCTTAACGCGAACCGTTGCAAGCTCATCGTTCTCGTAGTATTCCAATGCGTCGGAGGTGCCTAGTACGTTACCTTCTCCGTCGATGGTGTACTCGATATGGAAGTCAGCCGAATACTTTTCGAACATTGGGTAAATGTTGGTATCTTTGGTAATATGGGTATAATCCACGTCCCAACCGATAAAACGATATCCATACATTTCCATATTATGCTCGTCGGGACGAGGTACGCGGAGAGGTGCTTCGTTATAAGCAACTATTTCTTCTCTTGCGGTAGTGCCGTCGGGATAATAGAATACGACGGTATAACGCAATTTTTCGAACTTAGCGATAAGACGCATACTCTTGGAAACCTGTTTATCCAAACGACTTGCATTGACGTCGCCATCACTCCAACCAGCAAAATAGTAGCCTTCGTCGGCTATAGCTTCAACGCGAGTAGCATCTGCGCCGGCAGTGATACTTTGTATAGCATCACCATCAATTCTACCACCGGTAGATGCAACGTATTCTATTTGTAACTCCGTAGGAACAACGTTAAAGGAAACCGTTTGTTTAAAGCCACCGTAATCTAAAACGACTCCATCAAGAGTGCCCTCGGTACTTGTGTCGAGACCGGTAACTACAAGCTCGGAAAGCGCTACTTGTTGAGAAGAACCGTCGCTATACTTGACGGTAACGAAAACTTGCGAAGGGTCTGCCCCTATCGAAATAAGCCCGTTATCGGGCGCAACGATAGCAACGACCGACGGTGTTTCGTGGTCTGTAACTTCCGCATATTTAGGAAGAATTACCGCAGCTGCAACTAACGATACGACTGCTACGACTAAAACGGCTATCAAAGTGATGCCTAACATCCCGTTAAGGGAAAAACGTTTACCTGTTACTCTTAATTTTGCCATAATCCGGTCTCCATGGAGTTACGTCGATATATGGCATTATTATATATAATAAAAGGCGCGCACGCAAGTAACGTACGCGATATTTTACTAAAATTTTATTATGCGAGAGCGCGTGTGCGCTATAAAAAGGAAAATTTATCGTTTTTCCGTCGTCTTTTGAGAGGTGCGCGCTATAACGAATTTGTTGCTCTCTATATCTTCGGTAATGGTAGAGCCACCCGCAATGTACGAGTTATCCCCTATTTTTAGAGGAGCAATAAGGTTGGAATTGCATCCTATAAACACCCCTTCGCCTACCTCGGTTTTGCGCTTTATTTTACCATTATAGTTGGCAAAAACGGTACCGCATCCCACGTTTGTTCTAGCACCTATACTAGCATCACCGATATAGCTTAAATGCGCCGACTTTACCCCGTCGCCCAGCACCGAGTTCTTCACTTCTACGTAATCGCCTATTCTGCAACCCTTGCCGATTATCGCACCTTTACGTAACGTGGCAAAGGGCCCCACGGTGGACTGCTCGCCTATTACCGCTTGAATGGTATAACTCGAACGAACGTCAACCCCGTCGCCTATTATAGTGTCGGTTATGTCGCAGTAAGAATATATCGTAACGTTCTTACCTATTCGAGTATTACCGCGTATAACGTTAAAAGGATATATAACGCTACCCCTGCCCACGCTAACGCCCTCTTCTATAAAGGTGAGGTCGGGAGCAAGTATACTTACGCCTTCTTTTATCAATAAATCGTAGTTCGCTTTCTTAAATATCGCACTTTGGATACCTAAATTGCTATTTTTAGTATGCTCTTTTTCGCTTTTATCAAATATTATCGAACTTATAAATTCTTTGATTTCGTTTGCCTTTTCTCTCGCTGTTTCGTATTGCTCGGCTTCTACGAGTATGCGAATTTTAGGTTCGGTGCCACTTGCTCTTACCACCGCTCTTACGCCCTCTTTTTCCATTCTCGATATTTTTTCTTTTATCGCTTGCGATTGTTCGAAAACCTTTTTATCCCTTTCACTAGCTAGTATAAAGCATTCCTCTAGGGGATAATCTACCATATCGATTAGATTTAGAATACCCCTTTCTTTATCCATAAGGCAAACGATAAGAGAAGTTAAAATTCCGTCGCCCGTATCTCCGTAGCCATCGAAAATAACGTGTCCGCTACTTTCTCCGCCCACCTTTGCACCGCAATTTTTCATCGCTTCGTAGACGTTCCTATCCCCCACCATAGCGCGAACGAGTTTTATCTCTTTGTTGTCGAGTGCTTTTTCCAGCCCCAAATTCGAATTTAACGTGCCTACCACTACTCTGGGCGATAATTGACCTTTTAAATCCATATAGTTCGCATAGGCATAAGCAATATGGTCCCCGTTAAGCACCCTACCGTTTTTTATGCAAATCACTCTATCCCCATCACCATCATAGGCAAAGACAATATCGTATTCGCCCTCTTTTTCGCATTTTGTCAACTGCTCCAAACATGTGGCACCGCAATTTACGTTTATCCTTTGACCGATATATTCGTCGTTGATTGTAGTTACTCTGCAACCTAGGGCTTCGAAAATTCTTTTTGCAATCAATGCGGTCGCTCCGTAACAAGCGTCTAACAACACGCGGGTGCCTACTAGCCTTTCGTTAAAAATATCGGTTACATATTTTTCATATTCAACGCTACAAACGCTACAAATTTTGCCCTCTCGCGCCTTTTTAGGGGCAGCAGGGCGCAAAAGTTCTTCTTCCAAAGCATTTTCCCACGCTTTGCTCAATTTGGCTCCACAGCCCGAAAAAAGCTTTATTCCGTTATATTCGGGCGGGTTATGACTAGCGGATATCATTATCCCCAAATCGCAACCATTCTTTTTTGTCAAATAAGCCAACGCGGGTGTGGGCAATATGCCACAGTCAAATATATTTATGCCATACTGCAAAAGATAAACGCTTAGTTTTTCTACTATACGCTCTCCACTAACGCGAGTATCCCTGCCCACGCAAACTTTACCTTTACCTAGCTTATAAAACAAAGCGGAAGCAAATCTTTCTAAAAATTCGTCGGTAAAAAAGTCTTGTTTTGCTCTAATTCCGTCGGTGCCAAAATACATAGCGCTCCTCTATAGCAATAATATATGCTAAAGGAACTAAACTTTGTTAAAAAAACGCGCTATCACTAGATAGCGCGCATAAATTAAGTTTGAATATATTAGAGCATCGTAACCGCTTTTAGTAAGGTCCTTGCATTTATTTCGCAAGCACGATATGCCAATTCTTCGTATGCCATAGGAGAATCGTCGCCCGCAGAGTCGCTGATAACCTTTAAAGCGCCAAATCTTACGCCCGCTATGTAGCACACTTGAGCACAAGCTCCGCACTCCATATCGCAAGCAACGGCGTTGAATATTTGAGAAATGAGCTTGGACTCAATGTTGCTTGCAACGAATTTGTCGCCCGTAGCTACACGCCCCACTTGAGCCTCTCCCGCCGCCTTTTTAATCACTTCGACTATTTCCTCGTCGCAATCAAAATAAACTTTATTTAGACCGCTTATAAGCCCTATAGGGTCGCCGAGCGCTGTGGTATTGCTATCGTGTTGACATACGCTTGAAACCGATAGCGCGGTTAGTGGCTTAAGCTTACCCACTCCCCCTGCAATACCGGTATTTATAATGCAATCTACCGAGTAACGTTCTATCATAAGGGTTGTTGCGTAGGTGGCGTTAACTTTGCCTATTCCCGCTAGAGCAAGAACAACCTCTTTATCCCCTATTTTACCTATGGTAAAGGTTTTACCCTTATATTGCTCTGTAAACACGTTTGAAAGCCCTTGGATTATTCCTTGGGCTTCCTTTTCCATTGCTACTAATAAACCTATTTTTTTCATTATTCGGTATAGGTTTCTACTACGATTGCGCCCTCTTTTAGCTCAACGGGCTTGCCGAGGTTGGATACGATAGAAACGAATGCTTTGCCTATCTCGTCGTTTACAGCGTTAGAGGAAGTATCGACTTGTTGACCTTCTTCTTGAGCGGTTTCGTTTGCTTTCTTAGCAAGAACTTTCATTATTGCTTGAGAAATGGGGTTGTCGCTATCGTTAATCTTCAAGGACTTAGAGGTGGTTACGAGAGTGCCTTCAGCATTGATTTCCATATCGCTATAGCTTACTAAGAATACCTTTTCGGGCAAGGAAATTAGTCCGTCTATGCCAACTTCTTTGAGAGCCGACTTAACCTCGTCGGTGATGCTTTGAAGGCTAATGGAAGCAACGATACGAAGTGAGTAACCATTTTCACTTGGCGCGATGGTAACTTCGTTGATATTAGCGTTAAACTCTTTTAGGAATTCTACTGCATCGTCGCTACTTTCTGCACCATCTGCCAACATTTGGTTGAATATGTAAGCAAGGGTGGTATCGTTGTACTCAACGTTTTGCTTGGTGGGATAAATGATTTTATCGGTTGCAATCGAAGAATAATCGATAGTATTATCCTCTTTCTTTTTGATGTTACTGCCGGAAATATTGTCGTTTGCGGAGGTTTTATCCTCTTCGGTGTAGGTATTGGTTACGATTTTGCTTTCGTCAACGTTCGTTAAATCCTTGATAAAATTGGGAATTTCCTTGAACTTAACGTTTGCTAGTCCCAAAGTTTCAAAGGTTTCACCTTCAAATAGCTCTACGTCGGCAATACCTAAATCGGCAGGCGTCATATTTAGAACAATAAAAGCTCCGCCTACTACTACGATTACTAGAACGAGAATCGTTATAATGGGAACGATGATACATCCTTTGATGCATCCGGGGGTTGCTGGTTGTGCCATAATTCTTCTCCTTTCTTTATGTTTACCTTTAAGGTAATTTTTATTATTGCACGATAGAAAACAAATGTCAATAGTCTATTTTATGCTTTATCTAGCTTTCTAGGGTACCTACGAGTTTTGCAAATAGCTCTTTACTATTGGGAACAGGGTCGCCGGGCTTTATTTCGGGTTCATAGTCTACGTAGTCGGTACAAGAAAGAGCACAAGCGTTGGTTATATGTACGGGCTTATCGGTATTTAGAACCAAACCCATAAGGTTAACAACGTCGGCTAGCTGTCCCTTTGGCTTTCCATTTTCATCTTCAAGCGGTATATCAAAGGTTCTCATTGGCGAATTGGTATTGGTATAGATGCGATTATTGTCTACTTTTGCAATCAAACCTAAGCCCAAGAACGCTAAGCTAGCGTACTCGTTACCGCCATATTTATAGAACAAACCATCGTACTCTTTACCACGAATAAAGGAGTCGACAACGTCGGAAACCGTTTTTATCAAGATATCTCTTAGAGAACCGGAAAGTACGTCGGTACCAACCAGTCCCATTAAAGCATTAGCAAATATATCCTTGAATTCATCACGTTGTTTCCAATTATAAACGTCCATAAAGCCTTCGAAAGTATAGTCTACTTTAAAATAGGTATCCATAATTCTCGGGTCGAACCAGCTACTTACCATTTGTATAGCGGCACCGCCTTGTTGCTTAAAGATATTATTCTTAAAGGTAAACGAAGCATCTTCCGCTCTATTGGGTTCGTGTTGGATGCTAATACCGTTAACGTTATTCTCTCCAAAAATACAACCCTCTACTTTGGCTGATAAAGCATTACGTAAAGCTAAGCCTTCGTTAAAGCCGGAAAGCTGACAAAATCTTACTTCAATAGGACAATAATACCAATAGAAATTGATAAATCCTAGTACGCTATTGGAACCCTCGTATAGAGGTGAACCTATACCTACGACTTCTTCTACTACAATCTTACCCGTTCTATTTTCTTGGTATTCCCAGTGTCCACCGCCACTGCTATGAGCATCAATAATCCAATTCCTAAACGAGCCGGGATTAACAACGGGAAGGGAGGATGCGTCTATCTTGAATCCATTGCCATAAAGGTCGCTTCTAAGACCTGCGGTACGGTTGGGATACATATCGTTTTGAAGTACGATATCGTTATGATTAAGCTCCACTACCCTATTGAACTCATCCCAGTCGTATACGTTGATAGCATCTCTTTCGCGAATATTAAAGGTAAAACTACGTTTTACTCTTTGTTGCAACATTGCGTTGACTTTTAGGGTAGCGGTTAGGGTTACCGATTGTCCCTTGCTTTCTTCTTTAAACTCAATAATGATATCTTGTGAGTTTTCTACTCCGGTGATATTTACCAAATTTTCGTCGTTTACAGACCACTCGACGTCAAACTTATTGGATTTATCGGAAAGACCATATTGGAAAGTGTTTATTCTATTACCATTTTCGTCTAGCCAAAATCTACCCCAAGTACGAGTCAACTGTATTCCCAGCTTTTGGTCGGCGGAACCTAGTTCAAGCTCGAAAGCAATAGGATTTTCTCTAACGACAACCTCTTTTTCTATGGTTACTCCGTTATATGTTGCGCTAACCATAGTGCTACCGGCTTCTAGAGGTATAAGCATACCCGTTACAGGCTCTCTTTCCAGCACCTCTTCGTTAGAAATGGCAATAGTTACGCCCTCTTCGTAGATGGTTCCGTCAGCTATATTGCCTACTATTGGGAAATATCCTCCGTTACGAGTATACATAGTATCCGCTAGTTCTATAAAGCCAAACGTATTTGCATCTACGCTTACGACTTCAACTTTAATAGAGTTACTACCCAATGTAAACGAATAGAAATTTTCTTCTATTACCGCTACTTCCACTTCTTCGTCAAGGGCATAGTTTTCCTCTAGATACTCTGGAGTGATTTCGGGAGCGGTAGTATATAATTTGGTACTAGAAACTATCGCATCCGAAGTATCTACGTCAAAATAATCACTCACGGTATTACCATCTTTATCTACTGCACTTGCTTTAATTCTGGCAAGTCCTTTGCCAACGACCTTTAGCTCTCCGTTAACGCTAATTTCCGCAACCGAGGTATTTGAAGAAGACCATTGAACGTCGTTATTGCGAAGCGCGTCTACAGGATGGATATCTACGAAATAGCTACCGCCCGTTAGTAACTCGACGTTAGTTTCAACAAAATTACCATTTTCGTCGTATATTTCTATGGTTTCTATGGAATCGCTGGTTACGTAGAAGGTGAGTTCTCTATATACGTTGATATTGGCTTTTGCGCGAATTTCTAGCTTACAAACGCCTATTTTCTTGGGTATGACATAATAGCGGTTGGATTCACCGCTACGTTCAAGCTCTACTTCGCCCTCCCCTGCTTCTTCAATTATCTCGTAATTGATGGCTTTGTCTTGGGTAATAGCGGGTAAAACGTCGATAATTATAAACTCTTCAAAGTTTTTAGAGTCTATTTTGATAACAGCATTTTTATCAAGTTCAACATTATCGCTATCTTTAATTATCATATCCGTTGGGTTAACGGGCGTAGTTAAAGAGATTATCGCGCCCGTTGCGGATAATGCTATAACAACTACTATCGGTATTAAAAAAATGACTCCTACAAGAAATTTTTTCATTATTTCCTACCTTGAGTATATTTCACTAATTTCCCCTTAGTTTACTATATAATTCTCTACTATTTGGTATAGGGTCGCCCGGTTGGATTTCGGGGTCTCCGCTAGCAAAATCGGTACAAACAATAACGGATGGATTACATAACGTATCGGCATCCTTCAAATTTAAAGTGTCGTGTATCGATTTCATAAGTTCTTCCAAGTATTCCATTTGACCTACGGGTTTACCTTGACTATCACGGAAGGGTAAGTCGGTAAGCATAAGGCCCTCCGATTCGATGGTTACTTTGCTAGAATCGAAATAGAACAATGCGCCTAGTCCCATAGCACCAAATGATACGTATTGGTCGCCCGCATAGTTATAATACAAATCTTGTACCGCATCGCCTTTTGATACGTCGTCTAAAACGTCGGATAGAATGGGCATAAGTATATTGTTTATCGCACCACCTAGGCTGGTTCCGTCGTCAACGAACATATTTACGTAATTACCAATCAAGCTTGCCACGCTATTGTAGAATTCTTCTTTGGTTTGCCAATTATAAAAATCGTTAAACCCTTCGAACTTTAGGTTAGGCGCGCAGTTTACTTTGGAATTGATGCCAAAATCAATGGGTACGCTTGCCAGCATTACGCTAGGTCCTTTAGATATCTTGAATACGTTGTTGCGGAAGGTTATATTGTTACCCTTTTCCGGGAATCTTCTATCATTTTCGTTATAGAAATAGGCGAATACGCTATCTTCCGCATTATCGCCAAGTATGCAACCCTCTACAAGTACGTTATAGTGATAGCCGATTTCTATTCCGCGGTGCGTGTTATAAACTTGTAGATAACGGAAGTTTACCGGTATATCTTCGGGATAATCGTTAAACACCGCTCTGGTTTCGTGCCAAAGGGAAGTAGATTTTATGCCCGAACCACGGAATTGTGATTCTTCAAGAGTTTTTGCGTTAAACATAATCATATCTTCAAAGTTGATTTCGTTATTTTGCTCTTGAAGGAATAGTTCGTAGTTAGCTTTATGCTCGGCTCTACGCGATACGCTTACTAGTTCTTCAAAGTCGTATTCTATGGCACCATCATCCAAGTCCATATTAGTAATAGCGGTACCATCCCATTTGAACCCATTGCCATATACGCTAGCGGTTAGGTCCTCGATTCTTTCGGTTGCAACTATATCGTTTTGAAGCACTATGTTATAGAAACGGAAATCTCTAACCCATTTTGCTTGCTCGAAGGTATAAACGTTAATAGAGTTCTTTTGCTCCTTTATATTGAAAGTAAAACTACGTTTTACTCTGTGTTGCAAAAAGTTATTTATCTTTAACGTTGCGGTTACGATTACTGCATTTCCTTTCGAAGCCTCTTTGAAGTTTATAACGATATCTTGACTATCGGGAACGCGAGTAATATCGGCAAAGTTACCATCGTTCACACTCCATTCGACGTCGAAGGTATTGGATTTATCGGCAAGGCCAAAACGGAACTCGGTTGTAAGAGTGTTATTTTCGTCAAGCCAATACAAGCCCCAAGTACGATTTAGTTGTATTCCAAGTTTTTGCTCACCGCTACCAAGGTCAAGTTCGAAAGCAACGGGATTGTCTTTTATGGTAATAACCCTTTCTTTAACTTCACCATTGTAGCCTACTTTTACCGTCGCGTTACCCGTCTTTAACGGAATTAGTTGATTTAAAGTGCTTTCGTACTCGATTAAATCGCTTGTTACGCACTCTATGGTTAAATCTTCCAGCTCTTCTCCGGTGATAAGGTTTTTAGCGTTTACCTCATATCCGCCGTTTCGTAGATACATTATTTCGGGTAAATCGACTATATCCCATTGGTCGGGTTCGGCAATAACGATGGTTATCGTTGTTTCGCCCGCTTCGCTTATTACGGTAAAGGTTCCGTCGAGATTGTTAACCACGCTAGCTTCGGCATCAAGAACAACGTTGCTCATCACCCAAGCCTCGTCAACCATAGCGGATACGTACACCTTTTCTTGCTTAACGATAGCTTTAGTCGTATCGATATCTACGTAATCACTAACGGTGTTACCATCTTTATCTACAGCGGTAACCTTGATTCTTGCAAGTCCACGTCCTTTTATTTCTACAAATCCGTTTTGACTAACGCTACATACCGTAGTGTTCGAAGAATCCCATTGAATATTGTTATCGCGTACCGCATCGAAGGGGTTTATATCAACGTAAAATCTTTCGCTACCACTAAGCTCACGGAATTCGCCCACCTCTTGACCATTTCCATCGTATATGGTCATAGTTTCGATACTATCGGAGGAAACGTAGAAGGTTACTTCCCTATATACGTTGACGTTAGCCTTTGCACGAATTTCCAGCTTTGTTACGCCTATCTTTTTAGGAATTATCGAGTAGCGATTGGTAGCGCCTATTTGCTCAAGCTCGATTTCGCCTTGCCCCGCTTCTTCCACTCGTTCATACTCTATCGCCTTATCTTGCGCTATATTAGGCAAAACGTCGATAATTATGAACTCGTCGTAGTTCCTAGAGTCGACTTTAATTATAGTATTCCTGTCGATTTCAACGTTATCACTATTCTTAATAACCATTTCGGCAGGATTTACAGGCGTCGTAAGGCTAATAATAGCACCCGTCGCTGAAAGTGCGACGACTACAACTATCGGTATTATGAAAATTACGCCTATCAGAAACTTTTTCATTTATTATTTTCCCACTTTTTTGATTTTTTACCCGACGAAACACCTTTCGCCGGTATCCTAAACATAATATTTAGGGTATACTATTTTGCAATTTTATCGTAAGTTTTGCGCAATTTGAAACAATAGTTGAAAATTGAGCAAACCAAGAAGATTATAGCGAACCCACTACATACCAAATACATCATTTTCTCGGTCAAAATATACTCGGTGCCGGGTACGATAAATCCGTCGTGTGCAAGATAGGACAAGAACATACAAAGTACGCCCTCTACTATTGCAACAATAAAGCCAAGCGCTACGCTTAGAGTAGTTGATGCGTTATTATTGACTACTTCACCTTCACCGGAAAGGTTAAAGTAAGGACGTTTTATATCAAAACGCATAGAAGTTAGCGTTAGTCCAATGGATAGTGCTTCTACTATAACGAATAGCCATAAGCCTACTCCTACCATTACTTGCTTAGTGAAAATAAGAACGCCTACGCATATACCGTTTGCTATTACGGAAACAAGCAAATACATAAAGAACTTTACGAAAAGTTGTTTGGTTATGGAAACGGGAGCTACTTTCGTATGGTAAAAATTATCGCCCTCACGACTAACCGAAGTTGCACTAAACGAGGTGATAACGGTAGCAAAAATTAGCATTACCAATAACGTCATACCAAGTGCAATCTGTTCACCGATTTGGTCTTTGCCCAATTGCATAGTGATATTATTGCAAAAATATACCATTACGGGCATTGCACAAGCTAGCACGAAATATTGGAACGAGTAGTTTACCGAACGGAATACTTGCAAGAATTCCTTATGCAATAGTGCAACGAATATAGGACGACGACGATTTTTGGTCTTGTGTTTGAAGGCAGAGCCTTCAACTTCTATATTATTTAGTAGCGTTTTGGGATATAGTTTAGCAATGACCAAAATGGTTCCCACCAAACTTATACCCGTAATGCCTATCAAAACCGGATATGCAATATATAGTTCGTGTCCTATCAGAACGTCGGCAAAATACTTTGTAGGTATCAAATAGGTTGCAACGTCCTTGATTATTTGTACGAATCCGTCGCTGAATACCGAGAATTCCGAGTCGTTCATAAACGTTACCATTTTGTTGAATAGTAACATATATACCGCAAACATCAAGGTTACGAGTATGGCAAGACCAACTATAATCAAGCCGAATTTGTTACGTATTCTATTTGTTACGTGCATAATCGGTATCGCTAGAATGTTGCTTAGTAGGAAGGGTATAAACATCATAAACAATACCGATACGGGTATCATTTTATAAAATTCCTCGCCAAGCTCCATAGTTTTAGCATATCCAAATAGGAAAGGCGTGATTATAACTGCGGTAACAGCAAATTGCGTGATTATAAGGAATAAGGTTTTGCTTACGAAAACCTCGGTTCCCGATACGGGATAACGCATAAGAATTTCGTTGTCGCCTTTATAATACAGAACTTTTATAGTAGACGAAGTGCCGATAAAGCACATAAACAAGAAGAAAACGGTATATAAAATTACGAGAGCTTCATAAGCTATACCCGCTTTATCAAACATTTCGAAGAATATTTCGGCAACAAGATAGAGTCCGTATACTGCAACAGCCACTAACACAACGGTAAAAATACTCTTTAACCAAGAATATTTACTCTGCGAGTTACCTTTCATTCTATTTTTTAACTCTAATTTAAGTAGGGTTTTAATATTCATATCTTTATCCTTGATACTTTACTAATCGTGTAAAACGATATTTCTTGAAAGAGTACTTGCTTCGTTAATGATATCTTGCTCGGTAGCAGTAATTTTGCAGAAGGTGGTTTCGAGAGTTTCTTTGTTGCCCTTAACGTGCAAATCTATAACGGTTTGTAGACGACCATCCTTGATTATCGCAACTCTATCACAAATTTTGGATACCAAGTCTAGGTTGTGGGAACTAAAGAATACGGTGTTTCCTTCTGCACAATGGTCGTCCATTCTCTTTAGAATTTCTACCATCGATTGGTGGTCAAGACCCATCATAGGTTCGTCCAATACCCATAGCTTAGGATTGTGAATCAATGCGGCAATGATACAAATTTTTTGCTTCATACCGTGTGAATAAGATTTTATTTGGTTATCAACTGCTTTCATAAGCTTAAATTGATTAACGTATTTTTCAAATCTTTCGTTACGGTCGCGCTTGGAAACTTTATAAAGGTCGGCGGTATAGTTAACATATTCTCTACCGGTAAGCTTTTCGTATACCGAGTGGTTATCCGGAACGTAACCCATATTTAGTTTAGCATTGATGGGGTCCTTTTGAATATCGTGTCCGCAAATGGTAATAGAACCAGAGTTAAAAGGGTATATGCCGGTCAAACACTTGATGGTCGTTGATTTACCTGCACCGTTTTGTCCCAAAAAGCCAAAGATTTCGCCGGGCTTTAACGATAAATTCAAATCTTCAACGGAAAAGCGTTCACTATTCATATACTTTTTGTAAAGATGACTTATTTCTAACATATATTCTCCTATGTACGTGCGCGCGCACGCGCACTTTATTTATATAATATATATTTAAATATTAACATATAATATATATAGTGTCAAGAATAAAAAATAGTCTTTCATCACCAAAAGCTGTAAAATGCAATTTTTGTCGAAAATATCCTATAAAAAAACTCTCAATTAGCCTTATCTCTTGCAAATATAGGGTTTTTGTGTTAAAATACGCCTTAACAACGTATATTAAACTTGTCAAGGAGTTATAAGGAGTTATTATGATAGTTCTAAAACACGCTAAAGATTATAATGAAATGAGCAAAATGGCATACTCATTTGTAAAAAACGTAGTAAAAAATAACGAGAACGCCGTTTTAGGTCTTGCAACCGGTAGCACCCCTATCGGTCTATACAAAGAAATGATAGCAGACTATAACGCAGGTGAAGTAAGCTATAAAAATATGGTTTCCATAAACCTAGACGAATACGTAGGTCTTCCCGTAGAACATCCCGAAAGCTATCGTAGCTTTATGAACACCAACCTATTTAACCACGTTGATATTGATAAAGCCAACACCCACGTTCCCAATGGTCTTGCCGAAAACGTTGAAGAAGCTTGCAAAGAATATACCGATTTTATAAAAGCCCACCCCATTGATATCCAAATTTTGGGAATTGGTGCAAACGGACACATTGGCTTTAACGAGCCCGGCACTCCATTTGGTTCAACCACACACTTGGTAGAGCTAAAAGAAAAGACTCGCCTAGATAACGCCCGCTTCTTCGAAGGCGATATCAACAAGGTTCCTACCCACGCTGTAACTATGGGTTTACAAGATATTATGGAAGCTAAACAAATACTACTTCTTGCAAGCGGAGCTAACAAAGCCGAAGCTGTAAGAGATATGGTTTACGGTCCCATTTCTCCCGATTGTCCCGCATCCGTTTTACAACTACACGAAAACGTTATAGTTGTTGTCGACGAAGCAGCCGGTTATTATTTAAAGGCTTAATTTGTATCTTAGGATACCATATTGCATATATTTTAAACCCATTCCAAAATATTCAAACAACAAAAAAGCACTCACACAAGTGAGTGCTTTTTATTAACTTAGCAACTATTTCGTGATGGTGATTTTCTTGCGATTGCGGGGACAATCCACGTTGATTCCCTTTGCTTCCGCTACGTAAACAACGTAGAGCTCGCTTGCTAGAGCATATACGAAAGGAAGAGTCATTCCTCTATACGAAGGCATTGTGAAGGACTTGGATGCAATGCGTGCTACTTCGGGAATATCGGTAAAAGCAATTACCTCGGCTCCAAGCAAACTTAGTCGGGTTGTAATAGAAATAAACTCGTCGGTAAATTCGCTATCGGGAGCAAGCAAAATTACTTTGGTTCCTTCCTCTACGATAGATATAGGTCCGTGCAAAAACTCCGAGGTGGAGAAATAATTGGACATTGTACGACAAGTATCCATAATCTTCAAGGAAAGCTCGCTCGCTACACTTTGCAACAAACCACGAGTCAATACTACACCGTTGATGCAATCTTTGGTTTCCTCAGCAAAGGCTTTTAGTAAATCGGTATTCTCATCTATAAACGCACGTAAAATTTGGGGTAGTTCCATTACGTTCATTTTAGCGGTAACCGAGCTGAGTGCGTTAGAAAGCATAAACATTGCAACCATTTCTGCAAGATAGGTCTTGGTAGCATATACGCTTTGTTCTACACCCGCTTGTAAATCGATATGATAATCGGCTACTTTTGCAAGGTCGCTTTCGGGGTTGTTTGTTACAGCAACGGTAAGAGCGCCCGTTTCTTTAGCAGATTGTAGTACCATAACCGAGTCGGTAGACATACCACTTTGAGAAATGGCTATAACCATGGTGCTCTTTAGGTTAACCTTCGAGCCGTATACAGTAGTAATAGAAGGTGAGAGCTTGGCAACTACAATTTCTCCTATAGCCTCCACGATATACTTAAAATAGGTAGCAGCACTATCACTGGTACCTCTCGCGACTGTTGCGATATTAGTAATTCCACGTTCTTTGAATTCCCTAGCGATTTCTGCAATCACCTTTTTATTTGCATTTGCAACCGACTTAACAACTTCGGGTGCAGCCAAGAATTCATTTAGCATTATAGACATAATTACCTCTCATATATTATGTACTTTTGTATTATTGCATAAAAAAATAAATTTGTAAAACAAAATGAGGTAAATTTAATTGACAAGTCCAAAAACAATCAATATAATAGGTAATGCACTAAGAAAGCGACCCGCTTGGAGTGCTGATGTAGCTCAGCAGGTAGAGCGCGTCCTTGGTAAGGACGAGGTCACGGGTTCAAGTCCCGTCATTAGCTCCATTAAAGAAAAAACACGCATTGTATATGCGTGTTTTTTCTTTAATCAAACTATTGCGGACAATGTACTCGCTTGCTTTAGCAAGCTGGGTGCATTAGTTTGGCTTTGCCAAACCTGGCGAAAGCAAGTGCTTTGCACTTGTATACGTACTAAAACCACACTATTTTATGTGCTTATATACTTTATTTATATAGATAGAACGAGCAAGACATCCTTTCGCGGTCCCGCCACGAACGCACGTATCCTCGCACGCATTGGATATGCGTGTTTTTTCTTTAATCAAACTATTGCGGACAATGTACTCGCTTGCTTTAGCAAGCTGGGTGCATTAGTTTGGCTTTGCCAAACCTAGCGAAAGCAAGTGCTTTGCACTTGTATACGTACTAAAACTACTCTATTTTATGTGATTCTATGCTTTATTTATATAGATAAAACGAGCAAGACATCCTTTCGCGGTCCCGCCATATACTCACACTTGAGTCAACAACACACTTTTATTATTCTTTTAAAATTGTTACTTCTTATTCCATTTTATATGATATAATATCAACAATAAAAATATCGGGGATTTTATTTATGGCAAAATTATACTTTTTACCTTTGTTTGAAAACGTTTATAAGCCCTATTATAAACATAATAATCAAATAAACGAATACAAAAAGACACCTTTTGAAAGATGCGTTATGCCCGTCTTTCACGAAGGGGCAAGAATAATTTTACCTAAATACCAAAAAGTTGGCGACTATCAAGATTTCGGCGATGAACGTTGGTTTAGAAAGCCCTATAACGCTCGCGAGTATTTCTACAACGTCGTTACTATCCAAGTCGATGGTGGTGCAGTTACAACGATAAAACATATGGTTACCTGCCTAAATATTTCTAGCGGTAGCCATACTGTAAAAATCGATATGTGCGCATACAATTATAACCCACGTGAAAAGTCGGGCGCTGGCTTAAAAGGCACGCAAATTGCTAAAGATTCCATCGTGGTAGATTTACAGGTGGGCGAAGGCGATTATTATATAGTTGCAACCCACAAAACGCAACACGGTGCATATATTTACGAAAGTCCCTATAACGATGGTACCTCTTGTATAAAAAACACCTTCTTTGAATATCACTCCGTAGTCGCTAACGTTGTATCTCGTGATAACTTTTTATCCCATTTTGATTACGAAATGGATTTTTCCAATATTGATATCAGCTCGCTAAAAGATAGCATTGTTTCAAGTGTAAAAAGCAGTCAAGCGCTACCAAATCAACAAATAATTCAAGAACCCCGACAATCTATTAAAAACGATTTTTCGGTTACTAAAGTTGAAACAAAGGTACCTCAAACACCAAAGATTGTAAAGTCAACAAATCCTCAAACACAAAAGAAATTAACTAACGACGAATACTTCGATATGCTAGTTGAAAGCATTACTTCTTCTAGAAAAACCAAGGTCGTGTCTACCACGCAGTCAAAGCCCAAAGAGAGCGCCAAGCCGACCCCAATCAAATACATAACGGACAGCGAGCCTAAATATGCAGAACTCTACGAAGATGGAACACTCGCATTAAAGGGCGCAAAGGAAGTCTACGTACCAAGACAGGTAAAGAGCATAGACAAATACTTTTTGTGGAAAAACGAATACGTTAAAAAGGTAGTACTAGCCGACGGAATAACCTCCCTTGAAAACAAAGAGCTATGCGAGTGTCCCAATCTTGAAGAGGTAGTTCTTCCCAAGAATCTAGAAAAGTTCAAGTTTAGTTGCATCGCATTCTGCCCAAAACTAAAAAGCATCTATATAGATGAAAGCAACCCCTATTATTGCGTAATTGACGGAGTTTTATATGAAAAGATAGAGAATAACAAGCTTTCTCTTATCCTATATCCCCCTCAAAAGGAAGATAAAACATTTACACCGCCTATTAATTGCATCAAAATAGATTATTCTTCTTTCTATGCCAACTCGCATATTTTGAGTGTCGACCTAAAAGACGTTCAAGTAGTAGACCTAAGCGCTTTTTCAGGCTGTAAAAACTTGAGAGACGTTACCTTCGGTAAAGGTTTAAAAGCAGTCCACTCCTTTGGATTTGATGGCACAGCCTTAGATATTGTTGAGCTTCCTTTTTCTGCCAAATTGGGAAATTCGGCATTTCCTAATGGTTGCAAAGTTAAGAAAAAACTCATTTTTAAATAAAGTACACTAGTACACTATGCGGTTTAATAGCTATATTTTACGCGCGCATTTACTTTTTAGCGCGCGTATACTTGCATTTTACCTTCCCGTTATGTATAATTGTATGAACAAATAATTGAGGCCTAATATGGATTACACGAAAGTTATTAGCAAAAAAGCACAATCAATCGAACCTTCCGGCATAAGGAAGTTCTTTGATATTGCCGCCGATATGGAGGACTGCGTCTCTCTTGGTATCGGTGAGCCCGATTTTATTACCGCCGCTTCTTTTAGTGATGCCGGTATCGCTAGCATCAAAGAAGGTAAAACCCAATACACTTCAAACGACGGATTATTTGCGTTAAGAAAAAATATTTGTAGATACGTTCATATGCTCGGAGGTCCACTTTATGCTCCCGAAGATGAAACTTTGGTTACCGTAGGTGCCTCAGAAGCAATCGACGTTACTTTCCGTGCGTTACTAGACCCCGGTGATGAAGTTCTTATCCCCGCACCCTCTTACGTTTCCTATGCTCCTTGCGTAGAGCTTTGCCACGCTATACCAAAGCCCATAAATTGCAAAGCGGAAAACGAGTTTAAACTCACCGCAAAAGAACTTGAAGAAGCTATAACCGATAAAACCAAAGTGCTAGTTCTCCCCTACCCCAATAACCCTACCGGCGCAATTATGGAAAGAGAATATCTAGAAGCTATCGCTCCTATTATCATAAAGCACAATATTATCGTTGTGAGCGATGAGGTTTACGGAGAACTCACCTATGGCAACACTACCCACGTATCCATTGCTAACATCGACGGTATGCGCGAACGCACCGTTCTTATAAGTGGTTTTTCCAAGATTTTTGCTATGACCGGTTGGAGAATTGGTTACCTATGCGCTCCCAAAGAGCTTGTTGAGGTTATAAGAAAAATACACCAATACGTTATAATGTGTGCGCCAACAGCATCACAATATGCGGCAACCGCAGCCCTTGATTTGAGCTTTAAGAACGGATTCCAAGAGGTTGAGGATATGTGTAGACAATACAACGAACGTCGCGTTTATCTCGTTAAACGCCTTAACGAGATGGGACTTGATTGTTTTGAGCCTAAGGGCGCTTTCTACGCCTTCCCAAGTGTAGCTAAAACGGGTATGACCGGCGAAGAATTTGCAGAAAAGCTACTTTTATCGCACAAGGTAGCGGTTGTCCCCGGCAACGCATTTGGCGAAAGCGGAAAATACCACGTACGTATTTCCTATGCCTATTCACTAGATAAAATCAAGGTGGCACTCGATAGAATAGAAGCTTTTATTAAAGAGTTAAACATCAAAAAATAGTGTTAAATTTATTGAATACATACAAAAAAGAGCCCTTTAAGGGCTCTTTTGAATTGTTATACAACTTATTATTCTACGTCAATCCAAGTGGGGTCTTGGGGATTTGCTTGGAAAGCGGAAACCATACGATATTCCTTTTCGGTGATATATCCTTGTGCAAGAGCGACCTTTGAAAGAGTGGTAAAGCAAGAAAGTGAGGTGTTATTAACGTTTGCTTCCTTTAGTCTTTCGATGCCCTTCTTCATTTCGTAGGTAAATATGGATACGATACCTAGAACGTCAGCACCAGCTTCACGGAGTGCATTAACTACTTCGATAGCGCTACCGCCGGTGGAGATAAGGTCTTCTACAACAACAACCTTTTTGCCATTTGGGTCGGCACCTTCGATGCGGTTGCCTCTACCGTGCTCTTTGTTACCGCCACGAACGTATCCCATAGGGAGATTTAGAATTTCGGAAACAATTGCTGCGTGAGGAATACCTGCAGTAGAAGTACCCATTACTACTTCGACTTCGGGATATTCTTCCTTGATAACGCTAGCGATACCATTTTCGATAATCTTTCTGATTGCGGGTACGGAAAGAGTTAAACGGTTGTCGCAATATATGGGACTCTTTATGCCACTTGCCCAAGTAAAGGGTTCGCTAGGACGCAAGAAAACTGCTTTGATAGAAAGTAATGCTTCGGCAACGGAAGTTGCAAGTGCTTGTTTATCCATAAATTATTCTCCTTTGAATTCTTTAGTACATTTGATATATGCTTCTCTGGGGTCTTCCGCTGCGGTAATGGAACGACCTACAACGATATAGGTGCTACCCATTTCTCTGGCTTTAGCGGGAGTGGTAACTCTCTTTTGGTCGTCAACGGAGTCGCCTGCAAGACGGATACCGGGAGTTACGCTCATAAGTCCAAGTTCCTTGATAATGGATGCTTCAAGAGGAGAACATACCACGCCGTCAAGACCTGCCGCTTTTGCGTTAAGAGCATAATGCTTAACGGTATTTTCCAAAGTTTCGCCTATTAAAAGCTCGTTCTTTAGCGTTTCAGCATCGGTTGAGGTTAGTTGGGTAACGGCTATTAGTTTGGGCATTGCTCCGTCGCCTGCGCCTTCACGTAGACCTTTTAGAGCTGCAGCCATCATCTTGATACCGCCGGATGCGTGAACGTTGGTGATGTCTACACCAAGCTCGCCGAGGTTTCTCATTGCCTTATAAACGGTGTTGGGGATATCGTGTAGCTTAAGGTCAAGGAAGATTTTAAAGCCCTTAGCTTTGAGTTCTCTAACCATAGGTGCGCCCTCTTTATAATAGAGTTCCATACCTACTTTAAGATAGGGTTTTTGGTCGCCTAGCTTTTCCAAGAAAGCATAAAGTTCTTCTTTTGATGAAAAATCACAAGCAATAATAACGTCTTTACACATTGTGTGCCCTCCCAATTATATCAGTTAATTTATTTATTCCTAATTTTTGCATTTCTATGGGTAAGTCTTCTATGATTTCCTTACAGCCATAGGGATTTACGAGATTGAGTGAACCAACCATAACGGCATTTGCACCGGCGTACATCATTTCTATAACGTCGCTAGCACTGCTTATACCACCCATACCTATGATGGGCAACGAGGTTTTTTCCCTAACTTTATAAACCATATTCACAGCAACAGGGAATACTCCGGGACCACTATAACCGCCACTCTTAACGGAAATAATGGGTTTTGCGGTTCTAAGGTCTATACGCATACCGACCAAAGTGTTTATCAAGCTTAAACCATCTGCTCCACCATTTTCGGCGGCTTTAGCAAGCAGGGTTACGTCGGTAACGTTGGGACTCAATTTTACGATAATAGGTTTGGTGGATACCTTCTTGATTTCCCTAACTAAGGTTTCTACCGTTTCGGGATTGGTACCAAAAGCCATACCGCCACCCTTAACGTTGGGACAACTTATATTTAACTCTACCGCAAACACCTTGTCGCAATCGTTAAACTTGGCTACCGTATGAGTGTACTCGTTAAAGCTATGTCCGCCTACGTTGGCTATAACGGGCTTGGAATATACTTTACTTAGTCTTGGTATCTCTTCGTTGATAACTGCGTCTACGCCGGGATTTTGTAGTCCTATTGCGTTGATGAGTCCTGCGGGACACTCTGCAATACGAGGTAAAGGATTGCCATATCTTTTTTCAAGAGTGGTTCCCTTTAAAGAAATGGAGCCAAGAACGTTGATATCGTAGTACTCGCTAAACTCGTATCCAAAGCCGAAAGTTCCGCTTGCAGGGATAATTGGGTTATCTAGCTTGACACCAAAAAGTTCTATTTGGGTATCTAAAACTTTATTTATGGAGCTCATAACTCAACCTCCTTTGCATCAAACACAGGGCCTTCTTTACATACTCTTTTGTAGCCGGATACCGTTTTGATACTGCATCCCATACAAGCGCCAAAGCCACAACCCATCCTTGCTTCCAAAGATAGTTCCCCTTTATCAGAGTACATTTTTAAAAAGTGCATCATTACCATAGGTCCGCAAGAATAGTAGTAATCCCACTCTTTGTCAAGTGCTTTTACACAAGCAACGGGGTTACCGTGGAATCCCTTTGAACCATCGTCGGTGGCTACGTAAAGGTCGGCTATTTCTGCTAGTTCTTTTTCTAGAACGACTTCGCCGGCATTTCTAAAACCGGTTACTACAACGGGACGAATACCTTTATTTGCGAAAGCTTTTGCAAGGTAGTATATAGGGGCGATACCAATTCCACCGCTAACTAGCAAAGGCTTGGTTGCCTTTTCCATATCGAAGCCATTGCCAAGCTCGTAAATAACTTTTAGCTTTTCGCCCACTTGTATTTCGGTCATTTTATCGGTACCTTGACCTACTACTTTATAAAAAATGGTGATTTCACCATTTTCATAATTGCCTACACCAAAAGGACGATTGAGGTAAAAACCCGGAACAGTAACTTCCACAAAACTGCCGGGGCGCACGTGAGATGCACCACTAAAGCGCATCTCGTATATGCCGTCGGCAAGTTTTCTATTACTGGTAACCGTTAACTCTTTTAGAATCATATAGTGGATACTCCCATAGTGTTTTCTTCTAGAACGTCAAGAAGTACTCTTACGGTATCAAGGGAGGTGAATACGGGAACGTTGTTATCGATAGCGCATCTTCTTATAACGTGTCCGTCCGCTTGACCTGCGGTACCTTCGGTAATGGTATTTACAACGTAGGTTACGTATCCCTTTCTTAAGCTATCCAAAATTTCTTCACTGCCTTGTGAAATCTTTTTGCGAACTCTAGTACGTATACCATTATCTTTTAGGAATTGAGCGGTACCTTCGGTTGCTTCAATATTAAATCCCATATCGTAGAAGCGTTTGATTAAAGGCAAAGCTTGTTCCTTTTGGGCATTTGCTATGGTTGCTAATATGGTACCATAGTTTGCAACGCGGAGACCACTTGCTTTTAGAGATTTATATAGCGCGCGAGTAAGCGTTTTATCGTAACCGATAGCTTCTCCGGTCGACTTCATTTCGGGACTTAGTACTGCGTCTAGTCCGGTAAGCTTGCTATATGAGAAGGTAGGAGTCTTAACAAACCATCTTTCCTTCTTGGGGAATACGCCTTGATAACCTTGTTCCTTTAGGCTTACGCCGAGCATAACCTTGGTTGCGATATCGGCAATAGGCGCGCCTGTGGTCTTAGCAAGGAAGGGAACGGTACGACTTGAACGGGGGTTAACCTCGATTATATAAACCTTATCTTTGTTGTCTACTACGAATTGAATATTGAAAGGTCCTTTAACGTCCAGACCGATACCGATGCGGTTGGTATAATCGATGATAGTTTCTTGTACTTTATCAGAAAGTGAATAGCAAGGATATACGCTCATACTATCGCCACTGTGAACGCCGGCTCTTTCGATATGCTCCATAATACCGGGAATAAATACTTCGGTACCGTCGCAAACAGCGTCGACTTCACATTCTTGCCCTAGAATATACTTGTCGATAAGAACGGGGTGTTTCTTGTTGATTTTAACTGCTTCGGCAAGAATGGGCTCAAGTTGGCTTCTATCGTAAACGATATGCATCATTCTTCCGCCCAAAACGAAGGAGGGACGAACGAGAACGGGATAACCGATTTCTTCGGCTGCCTTGATACCGTCTTTGATGTTAAATACGCTTCTACCTTCGGGCATAGGAATACCCAAGCGGTTGAGAGCTGCGTTGAATAGGTCGCGGTCCTCTGCTGCCGCAATGGATTCTGCGGAGCTACCCAAAATCTTAACACCTGCCTTGTCGAGGTCTTCGGCTAGGTTGATAGCGGTTTGACCACCCAGAGCAACTATAACGCCTTCTGGTTTTTCGAAGTCGATAATATTCATAACGTCTTCGAAGGTTAGAGGCTCGAAGTAAAGTTTATCGGAAATGGTATAGTCGGTAGAAACGGTTTCGGGGTTATTATTTATAATTATTGCCTCGTAACCCGCTTCACGGATAGCCCAAATTGCGTGAACGGTGGAGTAGTCGAACTCGATACCTTGACCAATTCTAATGGGGCCCGAACCCATAACGATAACCTTTTTGCGGTCGGAACGTATAGATTCGTTTTCGGATTCGTAGGTTGAATACATATAGGGAATGTAGGACTCGAACTCTGCTGCGCAAGTATCTATCATCTTGTAAACGGGATAGATGGCGTTTGCCTTACGTAGTTCGTACATTTCTCTTTCGCTCATACCCCAAGCTTCGCCGATATAAGCGTCGCTAAAGCCCATCTTCTTAGCAACTTTTAGGATTTCGATATCGCCCTTTGCAGAAGCGATAACCTTCTCCATATTGGTTATGTTTTGAATCTTTTCTAGGAAGAAGCGGTCGATTTGGGTTAGGTCGTATAGATAATCTATCTTAACGTCGCGACGGATAGCTTCTGCAAGAGCGTATATGCGTTCGTCGGTGTTTTTGATAATTAGGTCGATAAGGTCGTGAGTTGAAAGTTCCTTTAGAGCCTTGATTTCGAGGTGGTCAAGTCCCGTTTCGAGAGAACGAACAGCCTTTAGGATTGCCTCTTCAAAGGTTCTACCAATGCTCATAACTTCGCCCGTTGCTTTCATTTGGGTGTTGAGTACGCGGTTTGCCTTTGTAAACTTATCAAAGGGGAAACGAGGAACCTTTGCTACGATGTAGTCAAGGCTGGGCTCGAATGATGCTTTACCGCAACCAATATCGATTTCGTCAAGGGTTAGACCACAAGCGATTTTTGCACTAACTCTAGCAATTGGGAATCCACTTGCCTTACTTGCGAGTGCCGAAGAACGAGAAACGCGGGGGTTAACCTCGATTACAAAGTACTCGAAGCTATAGGGGTCAAGTGCGAATTGAACGTTACATCCACCCTCTATCTTTAGAGCTTTGATTATGTTTAGAGCTGCGCCCTTTAGCATATTGTACTCTTTTAAAGTTAGAGTTTGTGAAGGCGCTACAACTATACTATCACCGGTGTGGATACCAACGGGGTCAACGTTTTCCATACAGCAAATAGCGATTGCTGTTCCCGATTTATCACGCATAACCTCGAACTCAATTTCCTTGTAGCCCTTTATGGACTTCTCGATAAGAACTTGGGTAACGGGAGAAAGCTTAAGAGCATTCTTGGATAGCTCGCGAAGTTCTTCTTCGTTATCGGCAAATCCGCCACCCGTTCCGCCTAGAGTAAACGCGGGACGAACGATGATGGGATAACCGATTTCTTCTGCAATTCTAACGCATTCATCAACGGTGTTAGCGGTTTCCGATTGTAGAACGGGCTCGCCAATTTCGATACATAAATCTTTGAATAATTGACGGTCCTCTGCTTTTGCGATAGCTTCGTAGGAAGTTCCTAGTAGCTCTACTTGACATTCGTCGAGAATACCTTTGGTGGAAAGTTGCATACCTAGGTTTAGACCTGTTTGACCACCTATAGAGCAAAGCAAACCGTCGGGACGCTCGTGGCGGATAATCTTTGCAACGTGCTCTAAGTCTAGGGGCTCCATATAGACCTTGTCTGCCATAGTATGGTCGGTCATTATGGTAGCGGGGTTAGAGTTTACGAGAATAACCTCGTAGCCTTCTTCTTTGAGAGCCAAGCAAGCTTGGGTGCCTGCGTAGTCGAACTCTGCGGCTTGTCCTATAACGATAGGACCGGAGCCTATCATCATAATTTTCTTAATATCTGTTCTCTTTGGCATTTTTGCGTCCTCCAAATTTCTTCATAAAGTTGATAAAGTTTTCAAAGAGATATCCTGCACCGTCTTCCGAGGGATGATATTGCATAGCAATAACACCGTTCTTTTCATCAATTACGCCCTCGCAAGTACCGTCGATTAGGTTTACGTGGGTGAGGGTTAGCTCGGTTCCTTCAAGAGAATCTTTATCTATAACGTGAATGTGGTTTTGAGATGTGATTTCTATTTCGTTGTTCAAAAGATTTTTAACGGGTTGATTTGCTCCGTTATGTCCAAACTTCATTTTGCTTATCTTTGCGCCGTATGCGTATGCAATCAGATGTGCGCCAAGACCTATTCCCATAATGGGTAGCTTGCCTTTAAACTCTTTTACAAGCTCTTGGATTTCCGCTACAGCTTGGGGAGCATCGGGGCCATCGGAGATAAATAGACCGTTAGGACGATGCTTTAGTATTTCTTCCTTGGTTGCGTCATAGGGGAATACTACCGCGTTACAGCCATTGTTTTTAAACTTTCTTATCATAGTGCTTCTAACGCCACAATCGATTATACCAACGGTGAATTGGGGATTGCGCGTACGTGCATACCACACGCTCTTAGAAGATACTTCTTTGACCGCGTGGGATACCAAACTATATGCTTTGATTTCCTTTAAGCATTCTTCAACCTCTCTATCGGCATCGGTAATCATAGCACGCATACTGCCTTCGTTACGTATGATTCTAACGATTTCGCGGGTATCTACGCCTTGTATTCCGGGAGCACCGTTATCACGCAAAACCTCGGCTAGAGTACGGGTGAAGCGATAGTTCGAGGGAGAGTCGTTATATTCCCTAACTATCATACCGCTAACGTGAACTGCCTTGGACTCAAAGTCGTCGTCGGTAAGTCCATAGTTACCTATTAGCGGATAGCTCATAACGAGCATACAGTTACGGTAAGCGGGGTCGGATATTATCTCTTGATAGCCTACCATAGAAGTGTTAAAGACCAATTCGGCAATGCGAGTTTCGTTTGCACCGAAGCCCTCGCCGAAAAAGCATTTGCCATTTTCAAGCACCAACATTCGTTTATTCATTTACGCCTCCAAATTGAGTTGTATGTATTTTATCTTTCCGTCGACCAAAGTCAACTTGTTGAATCCGTAGAACTCGTAGCCTATAAAGGGTGAGTTTTTCGACAAGGATAGAATTTCATCCTCGGTATATACGTGCGAGTTTGCAATATCGAGCGCGCATAGATTTGCCTTTTCCCCTACTTTAAGCGCGGGAACGGGTAAGTCGAATCTTCTTGCGGGAGCAGTCGAAACAAGCTCGATAAACCTTGCGTGGCTTATCTTTCCCGTTTTTACAAAGTGGGTATATATGCTGGGCAAAAAGGTTTCTAACCCAATGATACCGTTTAGACTCTTTGCATATTCCCCCTTTTCGCTTTTTGCGTGGGGTGCGTGGTCGGTTGCCAGCATATCGATAGTACCGTCGAGAAGCGCCTCTATCGTTGCTTCCATATCGGCACGGGGACGAAGGGGCGGGTTCATTTTGGTGTTACCATCTTTTATATCCTCGTCGCAAAGTAACAAATGGTGAGGACAAGCTTCAACGGTTACGTCGTAACCCTCTTTTTTTGCTTGACGTACCTTTTCGTATGCTTCTTTGGTGGAAATGTGGCAAAAATGATACTTTACTCCTATTCTCTTTGCCATATCGGTTTCGCGGTCTACCGCAACGATTTCCGCTTCGCGCGAAGTACCCAAGTTTTCCGCCTCTGCGTGGGAAGCAATAACTTTGTTATTGTTTTTTGCAATAACCATTGCGCGTTCTAGAATTTCGAGATTATTTACGCCCTTGCCATCGTCGGTAAAAGCTTTTACCAAGGGAGCAAGATTTTCCAAATCGCTCATTTCCTTACCCATTTCCCCTATCGTAACCGAGCAGAAAGGATAGCATTTTACCTCTGCATCGCGCTCTATGATATCGGTCTGCACCTTTAAATTTTCAACCGAATCGGGGCAAGGATTTAGGTTTGGCATAGGCATTATGGTACCTACACCACCTTTTGCCGCAGCTTTAGTGCCGGTAAATACCCTTTCTTTATATTCGTAACCGGGCTCACGCAAATGAACGTGAACGTCGACAGCGGATGGCATAACCCATAGTCCCGATACGTCAACGTAGCAATCGTTTTCCAGACAAGGCTCGATAGCGGTAATAACGCCTTTATCGTCTATCGCGATATCACGTTTACAAAGCTCGTCGTCTATTAAGATAAGACCATTTTTTAATATCATTAAAGTTTTCCTTGTAGCGCGAGGGTAATAACCGCCATTCTAACGTATACGCCGTTTTCCATTTGTTTATAGATGCGACTCTTATCGCACTCGGCGACTTCGGAAGCAATTTCTATACCGCGGTTGATGGGTGCCGGGTGCATTATGATGCCACGATTCTTCATCTTAGCAACGCGTTCCACCGTCATACCATATTTCTCGTGGTATTCTTCCTTGGTGATTTTCATAGATTCTTCGTGTCTTTCGAATTGAACGCGGAGAAGATTTATGATATCGCAAGTTTCCACCGCTTTATCAAGGTCGATATATTCTGCGGTATTATCGGAAGCAAATTCTTTGGGACCGGATATATAAACTTTCATACCAAGTCTGCGCATAACCTCGGCGTTACCGTGAGCAACGCGGGAGTGAGCTATGTCGCCTACTAGAGCAATCTTTAAGCCCTCGAATCTACCGAACTCTTCGTATATAGTCATCAAGTCGAGCAAGGTTTGGGTGGGATGGTCGGACTTACCGTCTCCGCCATTAAAAATAGGGACCTTGATACCCTCAAGTTCCCTATAATACTCGTCCTGCGTATGGCGAATAACAACACCATCGACACCAAGAGCTTCGAAAGTTCTAACGGTATCGTAAAGGGTTTCGCCCTTTTGCACACTAGAGGTTGCTAGGTTAACCGAAAGTGGAGTAATACCCAAATTTATCATAGCTACTTGGAAGCTATATTGGGTACGAGTGGAATTCTCATAAAAAAGGTTGACCATCTTCTTCCCCGGGAAGTTGAGTGTCCAACCTTTCTTAAAACGAATAGCAAGTTCTATGATATCCATTATTTCCGGGGATGATAAATCCCTTAGTGTCAACAATCCTCTCATAAGTACCTCGCGTGTATGTGTATTTAATTTTTTATTATTATATACTAACGATTTTAATATGTAAAGTAATTTGTTTAAATTTTAACCTATAAAAAATAACGCCACCTATTGGTGGCGATAAAAGTTCTTTTACTACAAGTCGATTTTAAAAAGAATATTATCCCTTTTTATCGAATTTTTATCTTGCAAAATTATTTCTCAAATAGTGGTTTTAGGTAACCTAAATAGCGTTTTATAGTACCTAAATATCCAAATATTTTCTTTCCGCACTTTCGACGGTTTGGCTCATTAACATAGCTATCGTACAAGGTCCAACACCACCGGGAACGGGGGTATAAGCGCTCGATATTTCGGCGCAGTTTTCTAGGTCGATATCACCGACGTTGCCTGCGTTATATCCTGCGTCGACCAAAACGACACCCTCTTTTAACCACTCCTTTTGAACAAACTTTGCCTTGCCTACGCAAGCGACTACGATATCTGCAGTCTTCACTATTTCAGGAAGGTTTTTGGTGCGAGAATGGCATATGGTTACCGTTGCGTTTTCATTTAGAAGAAGCATAGATACGGGCTTACCGAGAATGGGACTTCTGCCTATTACTACCGCGTGTTTACCGCTAAGCTCAACGTTATAGTATTTTAGTATCGTCATAATCGAGTATGGGGTAGCGCACTTGAACCCATTTCCACCCATAGTTACCGAACCGAAAGATGCGGTATTTACGCCATCGGTATCCTTGTCTAGCGCTATAGAGTTGAAGCACTTTTGCTCGTCTATTTGTCTGGGCACAGGATGTTGCAAAAGTATGCCGGAAACCCTTTCGTCTTGGTTAAGCTCTTCTATTACTGCAAGAAGCTCTTCCGTTGTGGTTTCTTCGGGAAGCTCTATTTTACGAGGTTCGATACCCACGCGCAAGCAAGCGTTACCTTTCATTTTAACGTAGGTTTGAGAAGCGGGATTACTGCCCACTATGATGGTTGCCAGCACGGGAGTTACGCCGGTTTTTTCTACTAGCACTTTAACTCTTTGTTGCAAATCGCTTTCGACAGCCTTGGCTACTATTCTTCCGTCTAAAACTAATGGTTGAGACATATCGGTTCTCCTTGAATTTAACTAAATCCATTGTAAAAAACCCTACTCGTTTTGTCAATAGAGAAATATAAAAATTTGCAAGTTCGTAGCGAGCTCAAAGATAAAAAATATTGTTATCGCGCGCCTGCGCAGTATAATTAAAGTAAAATATGCGCGTAATTATCTTGACGCGCGTGGGAGCGCACGATATAATTTGCATATATTTATATCACACGCATAGGAGCGCGTTTGTACGTATACGTGCGTAAGCTCCCAATAAAATCGCTAAAAAATAGCACCCCAGAAAAAAGGAAGGTGGCGTCTATGAAGAAGAATATAGTTAAAAATGCAAGCAAGCTCTCGGTTATCCTAGTGCTTTTCCTTATGCTTACTTTGGTATTTACCTTGTGCCAAACATCGGTTAACGCCTACGTAAGCAATATGGCTACCCAGCTAGACGAAGATAGCCCCGTCTACAAGATGCTTGACTTTGACGAGATGAATTCCATCACCGCAGAAGCCGCGTCGATTTCGGCTTTCGGTTCGGTTTATCGTGTTGCTACGACGACCGCGGACGCTAAGTGGTGGGCTGCAAGCAACAGCTCCAGCGTTGACGTTAGTATCACCAGCGGTACCGCTCTTTCTCGTTCCATTCAAGGTGGTGTAGTTCAACACGCACCGCGTCTTGACGTTGAAATGCACCAAGAAGGCGACCCCGAAAAAGCTAGCGTAGATACAAAGCCTACCGCTGCACACACCGGCGACGTTTCAAACAATGGCAGCTATAACGGTACTTTCGATGGCACTTATAAAACCACCCCTACCAACACTACGACCTACGTTTGTTGGGTATACTGCCACGCAGGTGGTAACGCGGCTGGTAACGACGGTAGAGCACACTGCACGCTTCTTGTTAGAACTTCCGACGGAACCGCGCCGTCAATAAACCCCACCAGCGCAACCTCACTAGCCACCGGTGATAGTAGTGCAACCGAATATTGGCAAACCGGCAACCAAGTTACCGTTACGGATGCGGGGGCAGGTTTAGGTAGCATATCCGTTACCTACTACAACTTGGCAGGCGTTAGTAGCACCTCTACCGGTCTAGACTGGTCGGCAGGCTCGGCAACTTCTAGAACCGGTTCCAAAACCTTGACTCTTCCCAATGAAGGCAGATACGTTATAACCGCTAAAGACGACGTAGGTAATAGTACTTCTAAAACCGTTTGGTACTATAAGTCCGTTATTACCGCAACCGTTAACAACGATAGCGCGGGTGTAGCATACGTTACCACAAGCTCAACCTCCTCGGGCTCCAGCAAGACTTTGAACAATAGATATGGTTCTCAATCTTATTATCTATACGCAAGTGCAAACGACTACTACTACTTTACCGGTTGGAAAGGCACCGGTGGTGGTGCTAGCGGTACCCTTGGAGTAGGCTCATACGTTGATAATAAATGGCGTCAAACCAAAACTATGGACAAACGCCCCACTGCAAACACTTTCACTTGGGAGGCTCAATTTGCAGAAATCGCCCCGCTTGTCCTAAATAACGGAACAGCAAGTGCTTCCGGCACAAGAGCGTACACCTTCAATTACGACGGGCAACCGATTGAACTAACGTTAGCGGTGCCGTCAGGGTATGGAGGAAAGATAGAATTTAGCGGAACAACGCTAGCAAACAACAAATACAACCTAACTACAACAGCACCTACTTATGCGGGTAAATATATTGCAACCGTAACCTTGACTTATAGTGGCTCGGTAATCGGTACCGCCGAATTCGACGTTACTATAAATGCAATAAACGTATATGCAAAGCCCACTTTCCCCGCCAACGCACCCAATGGAGCAGAAAACTCCAAGGTATACGATGGTAACAAACTATTGTGGCAAGTTAACCAAACTGACTGGGTACTTGGTTCCGAAAGTGCAACCAACCCGGTTATTACCGCCGATTACAGCAACAACGGGCTAACCTTTACTACAATAAATATCGCAAGCGGTCAAGACTTTGTATTTAACGATAAGACCGTTGCTACCAATAAAAAAATCACCGTTAACGCAACTGCAAGCATATCCGCAACCATTCCTAATGCCGCGTCAACTCTTAACGCAGACCTAGCAAAGAGTTATATCTTCCAAAACTCTGCCGACGAAATAAAGGGTACGATAGCACCTAAAGAACTTGTAATCGCCTCTGCCGGCTACGGACAATGTTACGACGGAACCAAAGCAATAAGCAGTCTTAACGGTTATTACATAAATAATACTAAGATTACAACCAACCTAAAGGGTAAGGTTTACGATGCACACGACACCGCATATTTCGCAGGTATAATAATGACCGGCTACGTTACCGGCGACGATATTGGATTCTCTACCGATAAAGCGGGTAGCAATACCTACTATAAGACCAAATCTAACGAAACCGTTTCCGGCACCAATAACGTGGGTAGCATTTTGCAATCATTCCTCGGCACCTTTGCTAACATAGACGCTGGCGAAGGTAAAACCGTAACCTCTTGCGACCTATTCCTTTCGGGCACCGACTATAGAAACTACTACGTTCGTGGTATTGCAAATAACAATAACGCTACCGCATACGTAAACCAAGCTATCAAAGTATATCAAGAAGGTTGTGCTATAGCACAAAAAGACGTAACTATAGCTATCCTTTCACACGTAAACAAGGTTTACGATGGCAATACCACCGCTACCGTAACCTATGGCTGGGCGCCTGCCGAAGCATACGTAGACGCTAATAGCAACGGTCAATACGATAATGGCGAAACCTTTACCGATGCCAATGGTAACGGTAGATGGGACGACGGAAGCTCCCCTATCCAAACCAATGCCAGCGGTATTGCAGATAACCTATACCCCAAGTGCACCGATGCAGTAGCAACCTTTAACTCTGCTAGTGCAAACTATTATAATGGTAAGAAAGCTCCTAGCGACGGACGTTATTTGAAAGAAGCTAAATACATATCCGCTACGGGCGTAGCTATCGCATTGGGTAGTGCAACCGACCCCAGCGTTAAGCCCAATACCGTTCTAGATAACTACCATCTAACCAAAACCACTACCGACGACTATAGAGGCGCGGCTTATAGCGATGCAAACTATGCCGACGGTTCCTTTATAGCCATTACAACCAGATTACTAAATCTAACCCTCGTTACCGATGGTAAAGTATTCGATGGTAATAATATTTGTTACAACAATGCTTTCTCTTGGGTTTCCGACGAATATGAAGGCGACGTAGGTAAGATAAAGATAACTGCAACCGTTACTTATAGTACCTCGCAAGCATCTATCGACGTTTTGACTACTGCAAGGGATATTTCTATTACCAGCGACGATAATACGCACAAGAACTATCATCTAAACGAAGATTCCAATGGTTTCCTAGAAATCAGTGATGCTAATAAAGTTGCTATCCAACGTAAAGATATTAGTGGCTCGGTAGTTGATGCTATACCCAGCGTTTATTACTCCGGTAGCAGATACGTTCCTACCACTACCATAACCGATAAGACTTTAATCGATGCAACCGATATTACTAAGAACGTAAGTCGCGTACTAGTAGTAGGCGTAGATTTCTCATACAGTTACGTGGGCGACTTTACCAACAGAAGTGCCGGCGAAGCCTTCGTTGATGCAAACGCAAACGGAATCTACGACGAAGGTGAAAGTTTTGTCGACGATAACGGAAACGGCATTTACGACGGAGATAACGCTGTAAACGAACACCGCGTAGTTATAACCGGTACCGGTAACTATACCGGTTCAACCTACACTATCTTTACCATTAAGCAAGCAAGCGTATATATCGATGGCGTAAACGATATCAATATCATTTATGGTCAAACGCTCTCAACCGGTAAATACGATGCAGAAGATGGTGCAACCGGTGATATCGTAGCCAATACCATCATCAACCTAGAATACGCCAATGCGGAAACTTTTGTTGATGCTAACGCAAACGGAACCTACGACGAAGGCGAAGAATTCGTAGACCGCAACCTTAACGGTGCGTATGATAGCATCGGCGAAGCTATTCCCGTTTATGGTTCTTGGGCTTACGTAACAAGTATATCCAGCAACGCAGTCGTACCCAATCGTCCCTACGTTTCAGATAGCGGTGACAAGACCATCCAATTCACCCCCGCTAATACTTGGAACTACGCAATACCCGCTACCAACGTTTTAACCCTAACGGTAAATCGTCGTGATATCGAAATTACCGCTTCCGAACAAAAATTAGAGTTTGGTGCAGATATCAAGTTCAACAACACCTCTATGAGCTATTCCGCGTACGACTCTCTAAACCACACCGGTCTTATTAGCGGAGATACTTTCGGTACTCTAAACTGCGAAATAGTTAATATGGTATACGCATTGCCCGGAGCTAGCCTTGCAGACGGTAAAACCATTTGTATGGTTGGTTCCTACGATATAACCAATACCGATGCAAACGGTAACGTAACCATCGTTAACGACAACTACAATATCACCTATATCGGTGCAAAATACACCATCTCTAAGCACGCAATAACCATCAAAGCTGTAGAAACAAGCAAGATTTATGGCGAAGAAGACCCCTATATCGACTACTCCATTTCTTCCGGTAGCAACTCTAACGTTACCAAAGCTTTGATAGAAGGTGCCCTCTCTCGTAATGGTATAGGTACCGCTGTCGGCGAAGATGCTTCTAGCTTTACCAGCAACCTAGGCACCATCGGTACCAGTGTATTTAACACCACTAACTACAACATTTCGTTTAACGAAAACTATTTCCATATCAATCGTAGACCTGTGGAAATAAAGCCCGTTGACGTAACTAACCATTACTTCGGCGAACCAATCACCATTAGTCAAACCGCTTTCACTGCTACTGCAATAAGCGGTAACGATAAATCGGGTATCGCTCTTAGAGATAAAGATATCAAGGTTAGCGAATTGTTTACCCTACTAATAATCCGTACCAACCCCGGTCTATCCCAAGAGCTTTTAAACACCGACCTCACTAACGCACAAGTAGGCTCTTACGACTTGTATATCAAGACCGGTATAAACGGTGCTAACAAGAACTACGTTATGACTGCAAAACGTGGTACGTTCACCATTGTTCCTCGTCCCATCTTGATTACCCCCAACGCCGACCAAGGTAAGACCTACGATGGTGTAGGTATTGCTAAAAACGATACCTTCTCTTACACCCTAAGCCTAAACGCTAGCGGTCTAACAGGTAGCGCATTGGTTTCCGGTTACCCCCTAACCGGTGCTCTAACTCGCCAAGATGGAGCAGACGTTAACACCTACCAAATTCAACAAGGTACTCTTAATAACGATAATGGCGCTAACTCCAACTATGCAATCACCTTTAGCCCCAATCCCGTTTACTATACCATTAAGCAACTAGACGTAACAATAACCCCCTACGAGGTAACCATCAGCGTAGGCGACCCCCTACCCGATAATAGTACCTTGAGATTCGCGGTATCCCCCTCTAGCGCACAAATAGTTGGTGGCGTTATGATAGAAGGCTCTCCCGAAGACGTAGGTAAATACAATATCGTCGCAGATGCTCAAATGGCAAGCAGTGCTAATAGTAACTACAAGCTAAAGGTAAATGGTGAAAACAAGTTCATTATCGAAGAACTAATCGCAACCGTTACCCCCGTTGCAGGACAAAGCGATACCTTTGGTAACCTTATCACTTTTGGTATTAACGAAGGTCAAACCAACCTTGCATTTACCATTGTTAATAAACGTAAGGGCATCGATTTGAGCCACCTATTAACTGGTGATGATGCAGAATTTAGCGGTTCACTTTCTATCGATATCAGCTCCGTACTTCCCCAAAACGATGGCGAAAGCAATGCCGATTACCACGAAAGAAAGAACCTCTATTTGAGCACGCACTATCTACCCGCCGGTGAATACGATATCGCTATTGGTTCATTCGAAGCCAAGATGCATAACGGAGTTACCAACTACAAGGTTGAACTAGAAACCGGTGTATTCGTTATCAATAAGAAAGACGTTACCGTTCAAGTTCCCTCTTTGAGAAACGATGGCGTTACCAATAACCTTAGAAAGATTTACGACGGTCAAATGGAAAGCGGTATAGATTACTATATCAATCCTGCCGACCTAGTAGATGGATTCGCTGTTGACGCCGAAAGTAAGCTTGCAAGAGATGCCGGTATCTCTTATGGCGCATACGCTATAAATATCGGTAACTTTAACAAGTTAGATAAGACCAACAATAAGAACTACTTCTTTACTCTTGCTACCAACCCCGACTCCGGCGACGGTCTATATTACTATAATATCGAAAAACGTAACATAGTCGTTACCCCTGTTATCCCGGAAGGTCAAGACAAGATTTCCGCAGTATATGGTAGCAATGCCGACACCAAGATAAACTATACTAGCGTATATAAGTTCGATGAAAACGAGCCCGGTCTTATCGGTAACGATACGTTAGGCGGTGCCCTAACCAGAGCACCCGGTAAAGACGTTACCGAAGAAGGTTACGAAATCTTGATAGGCACGCTAAACGATAGTGGTAAATCTGGCTATAACCCCAACTACCAAGTATCTCTTGATAGTAAGGGCATCAAGTACTATATCACTCGTCGTGAAGTCAAGGTTACCGCAAACTCCATAACCGGTAGAAACGCACAAGTTTTCGGCGACGAACCTAAGACTCTTTCCGCTACTGCTACACAAGGTCTGGTTTCCGGCGAAACTCTTAAAGGAACACCCGTTCGCGACGAAGGCATCACCCCCGGCAATTACGTAATTAGACAAGGTTCCGTAAACGACGTAGAGAACCCCAACTATCACGTTATCTTTACCGAAGGTACCTATACCATTACCGCTCGTCCCCTAACCTTCCAAGCTCTAGACGGTCAAAAGAAGGGCTACACCGAAGCTGACCCCGTATTCCAATACGAAGTTTCAGGCGGTATCGTTAGCGGATATGATATTGATTTCACTTTGACTCGCGTAAAGGGCGAAACCGTTGGTAAGTATAACTTCGTATTCGTTCTCGAAGATAATAATATTTGCGTAAACAATAGCTACTATACCTTTAGTCAATTCGCTTATAGTGCCGAATATGGTAAGCGCGTATTCGTTGATAGCAAACACCCCTTCAGCATCAACCGTGGTCAAGCAGTATTGGGATTCAACGACGCAACCTATGCCGACGTAGACGGAAACTATAGACTAGACCTAGAATACGATGGAACCGAACAAACCGTTGATTCCTATCTCGTAGTAGGTGGAGACGAAGAATACGTTGACGAAAACGGAAACGGTGTTTACGACGAAGGCGAAGTATTCGTTGATATCAACGAAAACGGCGTTCACGATAAGGCTGTTAACGTAACCTATCGTGTAAATGGTAAAACAGGTAGAACCTTCAAGAACGCAGGCACCTACACCGTAGAAATCACTGCTCAAGCAAACGATAACTTCCAGGGCACCAAAGCGGTTGTTACCGTTACCGTTAAACCCAGAAACTTGGGTACCATTAACCCCGTAGATATGCTTGAAGCAAGCGACCTAACCAAAGTTTACGACGACGAAGATGATTCCAACTTCTCGTTCAAGATTACCACCGCTTACGGCGACGAAGTAATTGCTACTATGATTCGTGAAGAGGGTGAAGACGTAGGTAAATACGACCTAACCTCTATATCTATCGACAACACCAACTACGAACTAGTATTCGAAGAAGGCACCAACCTCGACGTATATGAAATTACTGCAAGACATATTAACGTTGTTCCCACCGCTAAGTCGATTGGATATGGTACCATTCTTTCCACTTGGGAAGAAACCGTAACCGACGACCATGGTAACCCCGTAGTAATTACCTATACCCGTACCGATGCTTCTAACAATAATGCAAATACCTACGACATCGAAAGCTACGTAATCGATAGCACCAACCACGTTGTTACCATAGAAGATACCGCTCTAGTAGGCAAGTTCGTTATCACCAAGCGTATCGCTACCGTTAAAGCTATTGCTAATACCAAGACCTTCGACGGAACCCCCATCGACCTTCTTGCTCTAGAGTACACCGTAACCGGTATGGCTAACGACGAAGTTCCCGTTGGTTCGCTCACTATCGTAGCTGACGGTGAATTAGACCTCGTCAACGTTGGTAAGTACACCATAACTGCAGTAGGCTTTGATAACGCAAGCAATAGTAACTACGAAATGACCTACGTTCCGGCAACCTTTGAAATCAAGCCCGCAACTATAATCATCTCCCCCGTTGCTGTTTCCTACGAATATGGTGAAGAAATTCTACCCTTTGATTATACTATCCAAAGCGGTATGGTATTTGCCGGCTATCCTCTAGAAGGAAGCTTAGGCGAACCTACCAATAAGACTATAGGCGAATGGGAAATCCCCCAAGGTACCTTGAATAACGAGGAAGGCAGAAATAGGAACTATCAAATCCAATACTTGAGTGGCGATATCCGTTACACCATCACCAAGCGCGATTTGAAGATTAAGGTATCTAGTGCAAGTCAAGTTTATGGCGACAAGATGGCAGATATCGAGTACGTATTCATCGAAGGCACTTCCCTAGTTGACGGAGACGAACTCCACGGTTCACTATCTGCAACCGGCTACGACGTAGGTACCTATGGTATCACCCTCGGTGAACTACCCGAAATGAACCCCAACTACAACATTAGCCTTGATTCCGAAGGTGCTATCTATACCATCACTCCTCGTCCTGTAACCATTACTCCTCAAGCTAAGTCCGTTGCTTATGGCGAAGCTCCTCTAGCTCTCACCTATGACGATGACAACCTCGTTAACGGAGACGTTCTTGAAGGCGAACTTGGTTGCGAACTCGGTACCGACGTTGGCACCTATGCTATCACCCAAGGTACTCTATACCACAAGAACTACGAAATCACCTTCGTAGAGGGCGTTGTATACGAAATCACCGCAAGAGAAATCACCGTTACTATCAATAACGCCGAAAGCGAATATGGTGAAGAAGACGCCGAGTTGACCTACTCCATCACAAAGGGTAATTTGATTGGCAACGACGACCTACAAGTAACTCTCGTAAGAGAAAGCGGTAGCGAAATGGGCACCTATGAAATAAGCGGTTCTCATAATAACACTAACTACTCCGTAACCTTCATAAACGGTACCTACACCATCAAGAAGTTCAAGGCAGTTATCACCGTTGAAAGTCAATACATAAGCTTCGTTGAAGATGGTATTGCTAGAGAAATATCCGCTACTTGCTCCTCTGGTGCCGAAATCACCTATACTATCGACCTCGAAGAAGTCCACAACTTCTTCAAGAACGCAGGTAAGTACGTGGTAGTTCTAAGCGCTCCCGAAACCGAAAACTACTACGCTCCCGACTCGGTTACCGTATATATCACCATCAACCGTCCCTTCATCCAATCCGAAGCAAACGGTATCGATATCAAGCTCGAAAGCGCAGATGGCTTCGACCCCACTATGTCGGTATCAATGAGCAGACTGCCCGCTGACTTCGAGGATATCCAAGCCGAACTAAAGTCCAACCAAAAGATAGTTCGTGCATTCACCCTAACCGCTACCAGCGACCAATCTTCTACCGAAGTAGTTCCCGGTAAGACCACGGTAACCATCAAGGTTCCCAATGCTCTACAAGAGGAAAAATCGGTTAAGGTTATGGTTCAAGAAGACGGTGTTTACAACCTCGTTGACGTGGACGTTAACGATGGCTACGTAACGATAGAAGTCGATAGCCTATCAAGCTTCGCATTCATAGCAGAGGAAAGCAACAACTACTTGCTACTAATTATCATTGGCGTAGCCGCACTAATTATGCTAGGCTCCGTAATGGTATTCCTATTTAGGAAAAGAGCATAGTTCCGCGTTCCGAAATTGACATCCAAGGGGAACGCAAGTTCCCCTTTAACTTTGTATAAAACACTCTAACGGAGTACTAACTATGACGAACACACGAAAAATTTACAAAGCAGAAATGTGGGATAAGATGCAATATCTTTTCCGCGCCTACTACAACCGCACTATGCACGCAGCCTACTACTACGATGGTATGATAAACGAAAAGGTTCTTGCCAAAGTTTACGAAGCTGTAATAAACGAAATTCCCGTTCTACACAGCACCTACCACAATAATTTTATAAAGCCCTACTGGGTGCTTAATAAAAATTTTAGTGCCGACGACTTCTTCCGCGTTGTGGAAACCGACGACCCCGAAAAAGAACTCGACGACTTTATGGGATATACCGTTCCAGCAAACGGAAAGGTACAAATGCGTGCTCAAATCATCCGTTCCGGTGGCAAGGATATTCTTGCAACCGTCGTAAACCATATGTGCTTTGATGGTTCCGATATGCGTTACCTCAATATGAAAGTGGTAGAAACCTATAATAAATATATGGAGAGTGGCGTACTCGCTCCCGATATCAAAAAGGGTACCCGAAACGCCGACCAAGTTTACTACGAGCTTTCTCCCGAAGACCAAAAAATCGCTAAAGGCTTGTATAAAAATATATCTACCGTAGAAAATAAGGTTACCTTCCCCTTCGCAAAAGACGATGGTAGCGAAAAATGTAGACTTGTACGCGAAAAAATGTGTCGCGACGACTTTTTAGCAATGAAAAACAAAGGTAAGGCTATGGGCGCAACCATAAACGACGTTCTTCTTGCAGCATACTTCCGTACTCTATATAGATACGTTGGCACCACCGACACCATAACCGTGCCTTGTATGTACGACCTACGTCGATATACCGGCGGTAAATCACTTGGACTAACCAATATGATAGGCTTTATGCCTTGCACCATATCACCCGACGTTGGCGAAACTATGGCTGATACCGTAGTAAAAGTTCAAGAGGCTCTAAAGGGCGCAAAAGAGGACAAGTTCACCGGTTTATACTCTCTCCCCCTACTAAAGCTTGCTTATACCGTGTTCCCCCATTGTATTTCCGAAATCGCCATTAGAATAGGTTATACCAATCCTTATATAGGAATGTCCAATATAGGCATAATTAACCCCATGGAGTTTGGCTTTAGTGGTTTAACTTTGGTAGACGCATTCTACTCCGGCGCAGTTAAATATAAACCATATATGCAACTTGCTCTTACCACTTTCCAAAACGAAATCACCTTCTCCGTAGGTATTCGCGGTAACGACGAAGATGCAAAAATCTTCCATTCCTTTATGAAAGACGTTATACAAGAGATTAAAAATTTCGCTTATTAGCAAGTAGTTAAAGATAACACGAAAAAGCCCCGCTAAATTCTAGCGGGGCTATATTTTTTAAAGGGGGCCAAAGGAAATCACCGGAGGGGTAAGGACTAAAAAAAAAGGTGGGTAACATAAAGTTTTTGGTAATAACCTTTGGCTTTAATAAGTTATACCAAATTACCCAAAAAAATGCAACCGATTAACCCCTTTTTTTACAACTTTTTTTACTAGTTTTTTATGCCTATTCACCATTGATTTTTTAGCCTATAAATGATATAATAAATCATAACTCTAAAAGGGCTAAAATATGGATAAAATAAAATATAATCTATTTTTACAAATACTAAAGGAAGAACTTGTCCCCGCTATGGGCTGCACCGAACCCGCTGCCATCGCTTATGCCGGTGCTAAGGTAAAGTCCGTTCTAGATACCACCGGAGAGCAAGCAAAACGCGCTCTAATAGAAGTTAGTGGCAATATCGTCAAAAACGTAAAAAGCGTTACCGTTCCCAATACTTGTGGACTAAAAGGTATCGAAGCAGCTCTCGCCGCCGGCATATCTCTTGGTAAACACGAAAAGGAACTTTCCGTTCTTTCCGAAATCAAAGAGGACGAAGCTCCCATCGTTGCTAACTTTTTGAAAAGCTTCCCTATCGAAGTTAAACGCTCTTGCTCCGACGAAATTTTTGAAATTGCAGTTAGCTTATATTCCGATAACCACGTCGCTTACATAAAGCTTGTCGGCGACCATACAAATATCGCGTTACTAAAGCTAGACGATAAAGTGCTAATCGAAAACGACAAAGCACTACCAAAAAAACAAGCGGATAGAAGTTTGCTTTCCATAGAAAGCATAATAGAATTCGCCGATAGCGTTGACCTAGATGACGTTAGAGAGGTTATCGAAAGACAAATCGATTGCAATATGGCTATCGCCGAAGAAGGCCTCAAAAACGACTATGGCGCAAACATAGGCAAGGTATATCTTTCCGGCGACCCCAAGAACGTTAAAGTTCGCGCAAAAGCCTATGCCGCCGCAGGCTCCGATGCCAGAATGAATGGTTGCGAACTTCCCGTTATTATAAATAGCGGTTCGGGTAATCAAGGTATGACCACTTCCATTCCCGTTATCGTTTACGCCTCGCATTTGGGCATAGAACGCGACGTTCTCATACGTGCGCTCACTTTATCGAACCTTATAACAATACACCTTAAAACGGGCATTGGCACCCTCTCCGCTTATTGTGGAGTTATTTCGGCGGGTGCGGCTGCCGCTTGCGGTATAGTTTATCTACGCGGTGGTAAGTTCGAAGCCATTGCACATACCCTCGTAAATGCACTCGCTTCTTCTAGTGGCATAATATGCGACGGAGCAAAAGCAAGCTGTGCCGCTAAAATAGCTCTTGCAGTTGAAAGCGGTCTACTAGGTATGGATATGTACTATCACGACTGTCAATTCTACGCGGGCGACGGTATTGTAAAACAAGGTGTAGAAGCAACCATAAAGTCCATATCACGACTAGCATACGTGGGAATGAAAGAAACCGATAAAGAAATAATAAGCATAATGATAGACGATTAAAAAAGAGCCTTTCGGCTCTTTTCTTTTATTTGTTTTCCACTAGGTTATCCTCTTGCTTTGGTAAGGTGCGCCATAACACTACCGCATAAACTACCGCAACGACTATAATGACTACTGCTTGTATAATTTCCACGTAAGCGGGCATTACCGCGTTTTGGAATGTGGAGCCAGCGTTCACCAAGCTATGGGTTACTATGCAAGCAACAAGTGATTTGCCACGATAGAACATAACGACGAACAAGAAACCTACTGCCATTGCATAGAATACCTGCAATAGATGGGAAAGTATATTTTCACCACCGCTCGATATAAGGTTGATAATATGTCCTATACCAAAGGTAACGCTACTTACTATGATTGCAACCTTGACGTTTTCTTTTGCAATAGCTTTAAAGAGTAATCCTCTAAATATAATTTCCTCTACAAAGCCTACTAGCACCATACTAAGAGCAAATAGCACGCTCTCAAGGGGCGAATAGTTTAGCCTTGCTCCCATCCAAAAGTTTACCGATATAAGCACTAGCAAGGGTAGATAAAATAGATAATTCTTTATATCGCCTATAGGCTTACAAAGTCCATATTTATCCTTCAAATTGTTCTTTACTATCCATATTACGAAAAATGCGGAAAGCGCGAATAGGAAGGGTAGAGTAATCACCTTTTCTATACCAATCATACTAGAAAAAGTATCGGCAAGCGAAGCGCCTACAACGTATACGATTATCCAAATAACCGCAAACCAAATTTCATTTTTTTCGTAAAACTTTTTCATTCGTTACACCTTTATTTTTTAACTTTATTCCAAAAGCTTATTCCGTTGGTTTTTTCTTTATCTACGCCAAAGTACTCTAGTACCGTTGCAGAAATATCACTAAAGCTAGCTCTGGTAGAGAGGTTTACGCCCTCCTTTACGGACGAACCGAATATAAGCATAGGAACGTATTCACGCGAGTGGTCGGTAGAAGGCGTTAGAGGGTCGCAACCGTGGTCTGCGGTTATAATAAGCAGGTCGTCTTCCTTCATTTTTAGTATAAACTCGCCAAGTGCCTTGTCGCACTCCGACAATGCGTTTGCATAACCTAAAACATCGTTTCGGTGCCCAAACTTCATATCAAAGTCTACCAAATTAACAAAGCATAGTCCTTCAAACGCCTCGTCTAGTAATTGTATAGCTACGCGCATACCCTCGTCGTTAGAGCCTGTACGATAACTTTTAGTTATACCCTTACCGCTAAAAATATCTACTATTTTACCAACCGATATTACCTCAAGCCCTGCCTTTTTTAACAAATCCAACATAGTATCTCTAGGCGGTTCTAGAGAAAAATCGTGTCTATTTGCCGTGCGCGTAAAGGGATAGCTACCACTAAACGGTCTAGCAATAATTCTGCCTACTCCGTGCTCACCTACCATTATTTTGCGAGCAATTTCGCAATATCTATATAGTTCTTCAACGTCAACTTTGTCTTCGTGCGCAGCTATTTGGAAAACCGAGTCTGCGGAAGTATATACTATCAACGCGCCACTTTCTAGGTGTTCTTTACCATAGTCCTTTATAACCTCGGTCCCGGAATATGGTTTGTTGCAAATCACCTTTCTTCCCGTTCTAGCTTCGAATTCCTCTATTATTTCTTTAGGAAAGCCATTGGGGTAGGTGGGCAGTGGACTCGAAGAAACTAGCCCTGCCATTTCCCAATGTCCTATGGTAGTATCTTTTCCTAAGCTGAGCTCTCCCATTCTAGCATAGCTAGCCTTGGGGCTCTCTACCCTATATCCCACTACTCCGTCTATATTTCCTATTCCCAGCGCGGTTAAGGTGGGTATATCACATTTTGGATGACTGCTTACCGCCTTGAAAGTATTGGCATCGGCATCACCAAAAGCTACCGCGTCGGGTAGTGCTCCTATGCCTAAACTATCAAGAACGATAAGGAATATCCTCTTCATTACTCGGCTATCTCCAAAGCAATTTCCATCATTGTAGTAAATGAGTTTTGTCTTTCTTCTGCAGTCGTGTTTTCTTCGGGATATATGAACGAATCACTAACGGTACATATACAAAGCGCCTTTTTACCTAATCTTGAGGCGTTACAATACAATGCAGCGGATTCCATTTCTACCCCTAGAACGCCCATTTTTGCCCATTCCATTCCCGAATTGGCATCGTCGTAAAAGGTGTCGCTGGAAAGTATATTGCCCACCTTAAAGTTAACCTTACGTGCTTTGCACGCATTTACCGCTTTTTCCACCAAAGAATAATCGGCAATGGGCGCAAAGGTACCGGGTAATCTATATTGCGAAGCATAATTACCATTAGTACAAGCACCCATAGCTATTATTATGTCGCGTGCGTGCAAATCGGGATGAAATGCACCGCAACTGCCTACGCGAATAATATTTTCCACTCCGTAAAACTGGTATAGCTCGTATGAGTATATCCCTATACTTGGTTGTCCCATACCAGATGCCATTACCGATACTCGTTTACCTTTATAATATCCCGTATAACCGTTAACTCCTCTCACGTCGTTAACCAAAACAGCATCTTCTAGAAAATTCTCGGCTATGAATTTTGCGCGTTTAGGGTCGCCGGGCATAAGCACGGTCTTTGCAAAATCGCCTTCTTTTGCAGTTATATGTGGTGTAGGTATCATATTATCCCCCTATTTTCCTTTTACAATTTTAACTATTCGACTAGTACCAAGTCTACTTGCTCCTAACTTTATAAAGTCTTCGGCATCTTCTATGCTACTAATTCCGCCCGCCGCCTTCATTTTGACGTTAGAACCGATATTCTCGCTAAAAAGCTTGATATCTTCGCGCGTTGCACCGCCTTTAGAAAAACCGGTCGAAGTCTTTATATACTCGGCACCTGCCTCTGTTACCAAACGGCACATTGTAACCTTTTCATCATTGGTAAGTAGGCAGGTTTCTATAATAACCTTTAAAAGTGCCCCTCCGCAAGCTTCTTTTATCGCCTTTATTTCATTAAGAACGTACTCGGTATTGCCCGCTTTAAGCTCGCCTATATTTATTACCATATCGATTTCGTCGGCACCATTTTTTACCGCGTCCAGCGTTTCGAAGACCTTGCACTCCGTCGTGTTATATCCGTTAGGAAAGCCTATAACCGTACATATTTTAAGGTTATCGCCCACGTATTCTTTCGCCCTCTTAACGTACGAAGGGGGTATACAAACGGAAGCTGTTTTATAGGTTATACCATCGTCGCAAATTCCCTTGACGTCTAGCCAAGTCGCGGTTTGTGAAAGTATGGTATGGTCGCATTTTGAAAGTATTTCTTTAATATCCATATATCCTATCCTATTACCTTTAATACTAAAGGCTGGTTTATTTGTTTTTCGCCTATAATGGTAGCATTTTTAACGATGCTCTCCGCTCTGGAAAGTGCGCTTTCGTTAGAGGTATATAACGAAGCAATCACATCGTTTTGCTCTATCTTATCACCGCTCTTCTTGTGTATCACTATGCCTGCTGAATAATCTATTTCGTCTTCTTGAACGTTTCTTCCGGCGCCTAAGGTTAAACTTGCAAGTCCGTATGCCTCGCTATCGATTTTTTCGACGTATCCACTCTTATCAGCACGCACCTCATAGCAATACTGCGCTTGGGGGAACAGGTTAAAGTTATCTATAACTTCCGCTTTTCCACCTTGGGCGACTATCATTTCTCTAAACTTATCGAGCGCTTTTCCGCTAGATATGCTTTCCTTTGCCATATCGTAACAGCTTTCGTAACTACCTTTACCCGCAAGCTCTAAAATATGACTTGCAAGAACCAAGCATATTTCTTCAAAGTCCCTAGGTCCGTTGCCTTTTAGTGTGTCGATAGCCTCTTTAACCTCTAGCGCGTTACCTATGGTTTGCCCTAGCGGGACTTCCATATTGGTAATCAAAGCGCGTACCTTTTTACCGGCACTTTGCCCTATTTGCACCATTGCGGTTGCAAGCTCTTCCGCTTGCTCTATATTCTTCATAAAAGCTCCGCTTCCGCACTTTACGTCTAACACTATAACGTCGTCGTCAGCACATAGCTTTTTACCCATTATGGAGCTAACGATAAGAGGCAAGCTATCAATGGTAGCGGTTACGTCGCGCAAAGCATATAGCACCTTGTCTGCGGGTGCTAGCCCCTTACTTTGTCCCACGATGGCTATACCCGTTCGATTAACTATTTCTATAAAATCTTCCTCGTTTAGGTCGACGTTAAAGCCGGGAATGGAAAGCAGTTTATCGATTGTGCCACCTGTATGACCTAGCCCGCGCCCACTCATTTTTGCAACCTTAAGTCCAAGTGAGGCAACAATGGGACATACGACCAGAGAGGTTTTATCACCCACTCCGCCCGTGGAATGTTTATCAACGCGAAGCCCCTCAACTTTACTAAAATCGGGGTGAACACCGCTATCTCTTATCGCAAAGGTGAGGTCGCGTACCTCGCGTGCGCTCATACCCTTGAAATATACCGCCATCAAAAAGGCTGTGATTTGATAGTCGGGAATGGTACCCGATACTGCTCCCGAAATGATAAAATCTATCTCTTCTTTCCCGAGCTCGAGGCCATCTCTTTTTCGCTTTATGATATCGAAAGTTCTCATATTATTATTTTATAACAATATTAAAATATCGTCAATATGCATTGTCCCAAATCCCGCAATTTTCGACCACTAAAACCGCCAAATTTACCCTTGCGCGATTTTTGTACAAATTTCGACAATATTTTTGTAAAATATTATTAAAAGATTTCGATATATTATTGCAAAAAATTATAAATATTGATATAATGCCATTATCATAAGAAAAAACGTCGTTTTATTACGAGGCTCCAATAAACAAACGATAAATAAATAGTTCCCATCACTCACAAAACTAGCAGTTTTGTTAATTATCACGCACCATTTAGGAGGTATCTTTTTATGTTAAAACTTTCTTGCCTATCCATAGGCATACCCGAGGAACTTTTACTCAAATTGAAGTCTTGTAGGCCATATGAGTTTACCTTTAGCGCTTCGGCAAACGACGTACAAGAAGGCGAGCTTCTTCTCGAAAAGCTAATTGTACAATCGGTACTAATCTATAGCGAAAATCAAGATGAAAAAGTGTTGCGCTTTATAGATTTTTTGAAAGCACTACCCTCTCGTCCCATTGTTGCAATCATAACCTTAGACAAACGCAACTATGAAGAGTACGCCCATATAACCTTTACCACCAAAGAGCCCGCACCCGATATTGCTAGTAAAATTCTTCGTCTACCTATAGAAAGACGTGAAACCATAGAAATTGCTACTTCCAAAGAAAAACTGCTAGACGAAAGACTTGCAAATATATTTATATCCGCAGGTATTCCACCACACATCAAGGGCTACCAATTCCTACGCGAAGCAGTCAAGCAAGCGGTAACCGACCCAAGTATGATAAACAACATAACCAAGATGTTATATCCCGCGGTTGCGAAAAGATTTAACACTAGTCCAAGTAAAGTTGAGCGCGCCATTAGACACGCCATAGAGGTTGCTTGGTCGCGTGGTAAAATAGAAAATATAAACAACATTTACGGAATAAAAATTTTCTCACGTGGAGATAAGCCAACTAACGGAGAGCTGATAGCACTCGTTAGCGACAAAATACTTATAGAGTGTAGCTAACTATATCCTAACCGCAATTTTTAGCACTTTAATAAGCGGTCTAAACAAAAGTGATACCGTTATAAAGGTGCATAGTAACTGTGGGACAAGCGCATACAACGAAGTTAGCGCGTATCCTGCGAAAGCCTCCCTATTCATACCATAGTAAAGCGGGGTGATAAGGTTATCGAGAGCTGTAAAGAGCGCAGTTAACACAAGAGCAACCACAACTATAATAACGTGATTTTTGGGTGTCGTTTCTCCCTTGAATAGTAACCCTAAAGCGCCGAATACCACAACGAAAAGATTATAATAAATCAAATATAAAATAATAACGTTAGGGAAAAAACCAAACAAAAAGCAACGCAAAATAGAAAAGGCACTCGCAACAACGAGTCCTTTTTTTATACCAAAATAATAGGCAAAGCCTGCAAGCAGTACGGTAACAATTTCCACACCGCTTATCATAGATAGAGCAAGCTGTCCCCCTATCAAAAGAGCGACGTACACACCCATTATTGCTATTTGTCTGGTTTTACTAACTTGCATACTAGAAGGTTTGGTAGACAAACACGTAGGTTGCTTGTTCGTTTAACGGAAGTGCGGTTGCACCTAACGTTGCAGACCCAAGCTCCTTGCCTTTATATTCGTAGGTACCCCAAGCGGAATTGGAATAATTTTCATCATCGGTATAAATCATCCAATAGGAGTTAAGGGTGTTTTTCTTTCCGTTAATGGAAACTATCATTCCATCTTCTTCCTCATACTCTATCTTTCCCTTATCTTCCAGATAGTCCATATAGTCTTCGAGCGTATCCCCACTCTCCATTTTATAGGCGCGCTCCACCTTAACGACCACCTCGTCGCCATTTCGAGTACAGGCGCATAACCCTATCGCTAAAACTAGCATCAAAACTACTAAAAAGGTTTTAACCATTCTTTTCATAACTTCTCTCCTTTATATAAAAATTGCGCACCTATGGTACGCAAAAGAGGGAGTAATATACTCCGCGCTTTTTCTTCGTAACCAAGATATTTCGCTTCTACGGGCGGGCAGGTTATCGGACTATACCGTAATGAACGTTGTGGCGTAATTTCAACGCGCTTCCCCTACTCTCTGCTAAACGCAACTCGCACCCTGTATTAAGTTTTATTTTGTTATTTCCTCGGCGTATCTTACCGTTTCCATTGCATCCTTGCAATATCTATCTGCACCTATCTTACTGGCATATTCTTTAGTCATAACAGCACCGCCAACCACTATTTTACACCACGGAGCTTCCTTGCGGAGTTGCTTTATGGTTTCTTCCATACTAGGCACCGTCGTAGTCATAAGGGCACTTAGGCCACATAGCGGAGCGTGATGCTCTTTTACCGCTTTAACAATGCTTTCGGGTGGAACGTCTTTGCCCAAATCGATTACTTTGAAGCCATAGTTTTCAAGTAGCAGTTTGACGATGTTCTTGCCTATATCGTGAATATCACCTTTGACGGTAGCAATAACGAATATCCCTTTATCGGCACCACCTTGTGGTACTACACTCTTGATTTTCTCAAATGCTACCTTGCTGGTGTCGGCGCTAAGCAACAAGCCCGGAAGATATACGCCACCCCTTTCGTAGGCATTACCGACGATATCAAGAGCGGGTATTATTTCTCCGTTTATTATTTCCAGCGGAGTTCTTTCTTTTAGCAATCTATCAACTTCTTCGCTTGCGCTCTCTTTGAGCCCCTTTATGATTGCGTGCATCAAAGGAGTGCCACCATCCAAAGCTTCGTTTACGCCTTTTTGGGGTGCAACCACCGTTGTTGCTACGTTCGATAGGTTTTGCACGAACGATATATATTTATCAAAGTTTTCGTCCCTCCCTCTTAGTGCGCTAAAAGTATAATAAGCTTTTAGCATTTCCACTGAGTTGGGATTTATAATACCTGCACTAAGTCCTTTCTCCATAGCAAGAGCGAAAAAGGTAGAGTTTACGTAGTCGCGCATAGGCAAGCCGAATGAGACGTTGGATACTCCAAGCGAGGTTTTTATTCCCTTCGCAGTTAGCATTTCGATTGCTTTTAAGGTTTCTACTCCTGCACTCTTATCGGCACTAATGGTTAGAGCAAGAGGGTCGACAATGATATCTTTTTTATCGATACCATACTCTTTTGCGCGCTCAATGATTTTGTAAGCAATCTTAACCCTCTCCTCAGCGGTTTGCGGAATACCATTTTCATCCAACGTTAGCGCAACGACAACACCACCATATTTTTTTACAAGTGGGAAGACTGCACTCATACTTTCTTCTTTACCATTGACTGAGTTAACAAGAGCCTTGCCGTTATATACGCGAAGAGCACTTTCCATAGCAATGGGATTAGATGTATCAATTTGTAAAGGGAGTGGTATGACTGCTTGGAGCTCCTTCACAACACGCGTCAAAACTTCCTTTTCGTCAATTTCGGGTATGCCGACGTTGACGTCAAGAACGTGCGCTCCCCTTTCCTCTTGTTGTACTCCCTCTTTTAAAACGTAATCGTAATCTCCGTTCTTGAGAGCTTCGCGAAGTAACTTTTTGCCTGTTGGATTTATTCTTTCACCTATCAAGGTTACTTGGTTGTTACCAATTTCCACAGCCTTAGCATACGAGGAAATTAGGGTATGGTTTTTAGGAACGATATCCTTTGCTTTTAGTCCACTAGTTAGGGTAGTTAACTCTTCTATATAACTAGGAGTCGTACCGCAACAGCCACCGACCACGCGCACCCCTTCCTCAACAAGAGCTTTGCATTCCAAAGCAAATTGATTGGCGCTTATATCGTATTTAGTATCCCCATTTATAACTTTAGGTAGCCCTGCATTGGGTTTTAATAAAACGGGAATACTTGCATATTTTAGATACTCTCGGCATATTGGAGCAAGAATACTTGGACCGAACGAACAATTTACACCAAGTGCGTCTGCGCCCATTCCCTCTATGAGCGCAACCATACTTTTAGGAGAAGCTCCCGTCATAAGAGTACCGTTTTCCCCATACGCATTGGATACAAGCACGGGAAGAGAGGTTACCTCTTTGGTTGCAAGAAGTGCCGCTTTCGTTTCGTAAGCATCGCTGATAGTTTCTATAATTACAAGGTCGACGCCATACTTTACGCCAAGCTCGACGGTCCTTTTAAACACCTCAACTGCACTTTCAAATTGGAGTTCGCCATAAGGTGCAAGCATCTTCCCCGTAGGTCCTATATCTAGGGCTATCCATTTGGGTTGGTTGGACTTGCTTTCATTTCTAGCACGTTTTGCGTTTACTACTGCACACCTTATGATTTCTTCAAGTTCAGCTTCGTCGAATTTTAAAATATTTGCGCCAAAAGTATTGGTAGAAACAACGTTGCTACCTGCATCGTAGTAATTCTTATGTATCTCGGTGATTATTTCGGGATGGGTAAGGTTCCATCTTTCGGGTAGTTCCCCAGCTTTTAAACCTTTCGCTTGCAAAAGCGTTCCCATTCCACCATCGAGATATAGCAAATTGTTTTTTAGATAGTTACGAATATCCATTTTATCTCCTGTACTCACAATCTTTCAAAACACAAGCTTTGCAACCCTGTGCTTGCTCTTTTCCCTCGCAATCATATATGCCGACAATAGCGGTAACCGATTTCGAAGGCGACATTAAGTAGCTGTCGTTTAACGTTAGTCCTAGTAGCTTGGTGCTTTCTAGATACTCAAAAAACAGCTTTTGATTTTCCACCTTGAAATCACCATATCCCGCACTAAAACGTGGTCTGATTTTTTTGCCTTCAAGCGCCAATTCTTTCTTTATATAGGCACAAAAACTATTAGCCAAGCTCTCTATACGCTCCACTCCTATGGCGTGCATAATTAGTGATTTTAATGGAGCTATAGCCTTATATTTTTCAATCAATCTATCAATACCAATACCTATCGTCGAAGAAAATATTACCGCTTGCTCACAACCGGCAAGATTTTTACTTAACGAAATCGAAGATAGTTTTTTTTCTCCAAGCATAACCTCTACTCCATTTACCTCGCAAGGTAAATAGGCGTAACAAACCTTATAGGTTAAATAGGGTTTTGCTTCTTCTAGGCACTCCGTTATAATGCCGTCGAGCTCGCTCGTTTTCTCCTTTTGTCCCGCATACCTTAGTATTTCTAAAACATCGATGGGTGGCTCTAAAAAGCTTTTTACTAAAGATACCGCCATATTATCCTAAAATATCCTTTAGGTTATCCATAATTTTTCTAGCGACCTCCGGCTTATTCATAGAATAGACGTGCACGTTTTTGATACCGTTTGCAAACAAGTCTATGATTTGGTCGGTGGCATAGGCGATACCCGCTTGCATCATTGCCTTAGGATTATAGCCAAACTTATCAACAAGGGACTTAAAGCGGGTGGGCATAAAGGAGCCGGAAAGCTTTATAGCACGCTCAACTTGGTTGGCATTAGTAATGGGCATAATACCGGGCATAACGGGAGCGTCAATTCCCGCTTCGCGTATCTTATATAAGAAATTATAAAGAATGTTGTTATCAAAAAACATTTGGGTGGTGAGAAAATCACAGCCCGCGTCAACCTTCCTCTTCAAATTGAGGATATCCTCTTTACGTGAACGACTTTCGGGGTGCACTTCGGGATAACAAGCGCCACCAATACAAAAATCTCCGCCACTTTCCTTTATCTCCGTAATGAGGTCGGTCGCGTAGTGATAGTCCCAATGGGTACGGTCGGCATTTTCAAGCTCTTTTGGGATATCGCCACGCAATGCCATAATATTGGTAATTCCCGCTTCTTTTATCTCCTTAATGCGCTCTTTAACGGTAGCTCTATCCGAAGAAACGCAAGTGAGGTGAGCGAGAGAAGGTACTCCAAAATTGTTCTTGATATCCTTTGCAATGTCAAGAGTATATTTGCTTGTTCCTCCTCCGGCGCCATAAGTTACGCTCATAAAAGCAGGATGAAGCGTAGCTATTTCCTCGGTTGCAAGTTTAACCGATTCAAAGCTAGTTTCCGTCTTAGGAGGGAACACCTCGAAAGAAATAGTAAGTTTGTCTTCCGTTAATAAGTCGATTATTTTCATATTTACGCCTACCTTTTTTACATTATAACACTACTTAAAACCATAATCAATAGCCATTTTGACAAATTAAGTATTTGAATACTTAAAACATATAAATAACGTTTGAGTTTAAAACTTGATTGTGCTAAAATACCTTGAACGAAAACGAAAGAGAAACGTATGAGCGAAGAAGTATTAGTCCAAGAAAACGTCAACGAAAAATCAAATATGATGGGTACAAAATCCATACCCAAGCTACTCCTTGCCCTTGCTATACCCGCAATTATAGCAAACTTAGTCAACTCTCTTTATAACATCGTCGACCAAATCTTTATCGGACACGGAGTAGGATACCTCGGCAACGCAGCAACGTCGGTAGCCTTCCCTCTTACCACCATTTGTATGGCAATAGGTCTTATGGTTGGACTTGGAGCATCCGCCAATTTCAACCTAGAAATAGGCAGAAAAAATCCCGAAAAAGCAAAGATGATAGTTGGTACGGCAAGCACCCTTCTGATTGCTAGCGGACTAGTAATAATGGTTATAACCAACGTATTCCTAAAAGATTTGTTATACCTTTTTGGAGCAACGGAGCTAACCATTGATTATGCTGTTGAGTATACTAGAATTACCTCTTTTGGTATCCCATTCTTGCTTTTTTCCACAGGTTTTAACCCTATAATTCGTGCTGATGGTTCACCCATTTATAGTATGCTTTCGGTGCTAACGGGCGCAATACTCAACACCATACTAGACCCCATATTTATTTTCGTTTGCGATTGGGGTATGGCAGGTGCCGCTTGGGCAACACTTATAAGTCAAATTGTTGCTGCCACAATGTGTGCGTTATATTTTATATGGTTTAAGAACGTGCGTGTAAAAATAAAAGACTTTATACCCAAATTTAGCATTGCAAAAATTATAGCTACGGTGGGAATGTCTTCTTTTATTTTCCAAATAAGCACAATGGTAATACAAATTGTTTCCAACAATATGCTCAAAAAATATGGTGCTGATTCTATATATGGTAGCGATATCCCTATTGCTATTGCCGGCATAGTTTCCAAGATATCCCTAATATTTTTAGCGGTTATAATAGGCATTATACAAGGCGCGCAACCAATATTTGGATATAACTATGGTGCTAAAAATTATAAGCGCGTGCGTGATACGTTAAAGCTTGCGATAATTTCCTCGTTCATATTCTCGTTGTTTGCTTTTGCACTCTTTATGTTTGCACCTCGCCCACTAATTTCACTATTTGGAGAGGGTAGCGAACTATACTTTGAATTTGGCACAAAATATCTACGAGTATTTCTATTCTTCACTTTCTTAAACGGCGTACAAATTGCCTCGACGACCTTCTTCCAAGCAATAGGAAAAGCGGTAAAAGGCGCCATTCTTTCCCTAATAAAACAAGTAATATTCCTACTCCCCCTACTAATAGTATTACCTATCTTTATGGGTGTAGAGGGTGTAATGTTCGCAGCCCCGATATCCGACCTTATCGCCTTTATCTCTGCAGCAATTATGCTCTTCTTCGAGTTAAGGCATATGCCGAAATAATTTTTAATATATGTAAAAAATAGCTCCTTTCGGAGCTATTTTTATCAAGCATTTTCTTCATTTATTTTTCGTTGTATATATCTTTTTTATATTAAACGTCTATCTTACTGTCTTTATTTCTAGAATCATTTTATCTCTACCTGATTTATCTACTGGCTTCTCCCTACCAAAAAATCCACCATTGCTATGATAAACAGTTCTAAAAGTTTTATCTGCATCAACAGTTACATAATAATTTTTACCTGTTATAAAATTCGCACTTTTACTGCAAGTATAATAATTTCTAGTTTCTATATCTCCGACATCCCTATCATGAATTTTATAGGTAACCTCATAACTATAGAAAAATGTAAAACATCCGCCTTGTGTAAAATTTACACTCATTGTTTGACCACGCTCTATTCTCCAACGATTGCTACTTGTTTCAAACAATATATTTTCGCCTGTATTATTTTTTATTGTAATTTTGTTTCCTTGCTCATTAAGGAGTGGGAAGCCACAATGTGGACAAGCTTTCGCCATATTTGAAATTTGTTTTTTGCATTCTGGACAACTAATTAATGCCATATCTTTCCCCCTATCTTTGTATAATATCTATTCCGCATTTATCTTCATGGAAATAGGAATCTCCTGCAAAGGTTAGATTTCCGTCCTTTGATATATATATTTTGTTTATGTAATTAAAACCTGTATACATATATATACAATACCCCGCCGAAGGCTCTCTAACTAATTCCCATGTTCCAGTATTATCTACTAAAGTAACTAAAAGGTCTTTATCGTTTACTTTTTCTAACAATCTATATGAACCATCGTCTCGTAACTCAATATATACTTTAATTGTATTTTCTTTATCAAAAATTATTTTATTATTCGTACTTAGAAAAGTAACCTCTTTTTCAAAAGTATATGTACCAACCCAATATTCTCTTTGATAATATATGCTATCATCATCGTTACATCCGACTAAACCAACAACTAAAATTGTTAAGATTATAACCAAAAATATAATATGTCTTTTATTCATGATTTACCTCAAATCCAACCGTTACCACTGCATCACGAATATAAGTTTCATTGAAGCTGTTACCTCTATTGAATTCTATTATTATTCGTCCATCTTTAGCGCACCTTGCAGGAACATACCACTCTAATTGATAATCTGTATAATTGTTAGTATATGACTGCGCTGTTTTTGTTCCAAAGGTTTCTGCATCATCACCCGTTGTTGATTTTAACATTATATGAGTTGTTTTGTCATTTGTGCTAAATATAGTACTGCTTCCTTCTTTAAGTCTAAAGCTAAGTGTAACCACTATGTTCTCAGCTAAATTTCCTTTTACAGCATTTACAAAATCACTTGGAAGAGCCCATGCAAGATTAACTGACCATGTATAATAACTAGCTTCTTCTGAAAACTTTGTAGCTAGAGTCTTTGATAATTCGCTCAATTCTCCCCATTGTGCATATAAAGTAGTAGGATAGGTTTTTTGCCATACAGTAGTGGATTCTCCATTGGAATCAAAATACTTTACACCTCCTTCATTTTTATCAAAAACGCCCTTTAGATAATAACCGGGTTTAGTAAAAGAAGTTACGTTGGCTATTTGCCCCTCGGTAACCATAAATGTATTAATACTACCATCAACATTAATATTTATATCAATATTTTTTTCTAATTTTTCTTCAAGCTTGGTTTGTTCATCATCATAATTATTGCTACCGCAACCATAAACACATAAACCTAAAATTATTACAAACATTAATACAATTAAAAAATTAAAAATCTTTTTCATATAATCCTCCAATCCTATTTGATAACACAATTATAAATCACCTAATATACGATTGTCAAGACAAAAATCGTATAATATGCGACACTACTTTTATATAATATAAAAGGAAGTTGACAACATGGAATTAAAAAATATTCAAATTAGACTGCGTGAAGCAATTAAAAACTCAGGTATTCCACAAAAAAAAATAGCTAAAGATATTAATGTTTCTCCGCAAACAGTTTCTAAATACATGAAACTAGATATCTTCCCGGCACTTGATACTTTTGCAAAGCTTTGCAAAGTATTAGACGTTAAATCAGATTACATTTTAGGTATCGATTGCTATGAATAAAGAGGAACATTAACTTTCTCATTTGTATATAAACACCTTGATAAACACGTTACTTTAGATGCTAGATAAGATAAAGGAAGAGTCCCAAGGGGTTGCTGTACTTGTAGTACTGCGCCTGATAGGACTCTTTATTTTTGCAGTATAGCGCTAAAATGCGCGGTGCATTGTTCTAAAAGCATTGTGGTGCCTCTTAAAAACGCGTTAGTTTAGATGCTAGGCGAAGGAAAAGAAAAAAGCCGAGGGGTTGCTGTACTAAAGGTACTGCGCTCTGACTGCTTTTTACTTTTTCAATGGATAGCGCTAAAATGCGTGGTTCATTGTTCTAAAAGTATTGTGGTGCCTCTTAAAAACGCGTTAGTTTAGATGCTAGGCGAAGGAAAAGAAAAAAGCCGAGGGGTTGCTGTACTAAAGGTACTGCGCCCTGACGGCTTTTTACTTTTTCAATGGATAGCGCTAAAATGCGTGGTTCATTGTTCTAAAAGTATTGTGGTGCCTCTTAAAAACGCGTTAGTTTAGATGCTAGACAAGGCAAAACAAAAGAGCCTACCGACGGGACTTTACTAAAGGTAAACGACCGAGGGAGGCTCTTGTTTTGTGAAGTATAGCGCTAAAATAACGTGTTTTTACTTTTTGATGGTTTGCAAGAAATTATTCACAATCCCTACCATTTCGGGTGATATGCGGGCTAACTTGAGAAGGGTCTTGACTTTGAAGGGAGAAGCTATTTTTGCTACCCACATAGGTATCTTGGAGCCTAGCATTGCTTGAACGTCTTTGCTCTTTAACACAACACCTACTTTATCGTTTACTGATAGGCAATCAGCAGAGGTTGTTGCATCGTCTGCAGCAAACCAGTTGCGTACCAAGTTGCCTGCTTGATTGCATTTATAGGATGAGGGTTCTTCCTCTACGCCTTGAACAACTATAACGTGAGTGCAATCCCCTGCAACAGCCTTGATTTCGTTTTCACCGCTAACGATATCTACTTCGTAGGTGGTAAGTTTACCTTGTTTTACTCCGTAAGAGGTTCCGTTTACGAATAGCTCAACCTCTTCGCAATTGCTAAATACGTCTACTCTAGATTTACCTATAGCACGTTGCACGTATCTTTCACCACCAACGTGAACGAATTTTTCATCACACCAATATGCTTTATAGGCATAGAAGGAGTCTTTGCGGGTCTTTCTATCGAAGGTAACAAGTCCTTTGTTGTTCTTACCGGAAACTCCGCCTTCGTTACGGATAGCGGAACCAAAGTCGAACATATTCCATACGTATCCGCCCCACATCCAATCACGCGACATAATTGCATTAGCATAGTGAGCGTGTAGTATTGCTTGATATTGCTCGCCATAGTCGCCTTGCGACGGGTTCGAGGACCAATAACGAAGAACTGCTTCGGCACCATACTCGGATAGACAAAGCTTTAGGGTAGGATTTTGTGCGTGGAAATCGTCTAGCCAAGCATCGATATCAACGTATCTTTGAACGTACCAACCATAATAAATGTTAAATCCTAAAATATCGGTAACGCTATTTAGAGGGTCGGTCTTTGATGCCATCATAACTTGGGCGCAAGTGGTAGGACGAGTTGCATCCATAGATTTTGCTAGGTCGTTAAGCTCTTTAACACCCTTAACGCATTTTTTACTTGCTCCACCACCGCCACCAATGGTGATTTCATTTTGAACGCCCCAGCAGAAAATGGAGGGGTGATTATAGTTTTGACTGATTAGTTCTACTAATTGTGATTTTGCATTCTCAAGCTTCTTTTGAGCCCAACGAGAAATAACGGGGATTTCCGCCCATACCAAAATACCGTTTTCATCCGCTAAATCATAGATAATTTGGTTTTGTTGATAGTGTGCTAGACGAATGGAATTTGAACCTACCTCTTTTATAAGTTCGATATCTTCCTTGATATGTTCATAAGTAAGAGCGTTACCCAGGTTTTCTCTATCTTGATGGCGGGATACACCCTTTAGCTTAATAGGAGTTCCGTTAAGGATACAGCCACGTTCGCTATCAAATACGATTTCCCTTAAACCAAAGCGAGTCGTGCTTTCGTCTATAACTTCGCCATCGAGCAATAATTTTGCGTTGACGGTATACAAGTGAGGATTTTTGGTATCCCAAAGTATAGGATTATCGATTATAGCAGTAGCTTCTTCATAAGGTCTTGCAGAAAGGGTTGCAACCACCTTTCCTTCTTTATCGCTTATAGTATACTCGATATTATCGCCCTTGCCAAAGATGGTACCAAGAAGGCTAACTTGCCACTTTCCATCCTGTAAAACGGGAGTAACTTTAACACCGCTTCCACCATAGTTTACAACGTCGAAATAACCTTCTCCAACGCTAGTAAACAAGGTAACGTTACGATACAATCCACCATAGAAAGTGAAGTCTGCGGTTGAAGGATATACGTCGTCGAAATCGCTATTATCCACGTCAATTCTTATTTCGCATTTGCCGTCAACTACGTAGTCGGTAACGTTTGCAGAATATGCAGAATATCCACCGCGATGGCTTGCAACTAGCGTTCCGTTTGCATACACCGAGGAAACGGAGTTAGCACCTTCTATACGAATTATAGAAGTTCCACTCAAGCCTTCCAACTCTTTAACGTAGGAACAATTACCACGATAATAATTGGGTTGGTTTTGACCGTCTATAGCATTCCAACAATGGGGAACACTTACCACTTCGGTTTTACCTTCTTTAGTAAAAGACCAATTTTCGTTTATCAATTTAACGATTTTCATAATGCCTCCAATAAGATTAGTTAATCAATCTTCCCCTTTCTTAACAACTCGATTTTATTTAGTACCGCTTCAAGTGCAAGGTGCTTTTCGTCAATATCTTTGACCGCCTTTTCCATAGGGCATATTCCGTCGCCCGCCCTATTTATAATTTGCGCTACCTTGGTTTCGTAGCTAGCCTCAATGCCATACTCCGTTAGTATTCCAAATGCTTCTTCCGTCATAACCTTGCCATACACTGCCTTTACGTTTAGTATGGTATAGATATATGCCGCCGCCTTACCAACAATTCTATCCGCTACGCTATATCCACTAAAATCCCTTTTATCACGCGCAAAAAAGGCGATAAAGGCTATACCCTTATCCCTTGAACATAATATACTGTCATCTTTACAAAAGCAAACGGAATATCCGTTATCCAGATATTCCTTTGCCACTATAAGATTTGCCACTATTTTTTCTTGGTAAACTCCAAATAATCTTTTTCGCTCATAACGTCTGCGCTAGGTGCCCACTTTGCTACGGAAGCAATACCTGCTTTTGCACTTTCTTTGCTTGCGTAACCGGACTCGCTGATGCAAACCAAATTACCATTGTTTGCATAAATGCGGAAACGATATTTGCCTTGCTTGTCTTGGTAAACTTCTGCTTTGGGGAACTTTAGAGGTTCCATAGGTTTTTTAAGGGTGAGGTCTTCGATTTTATCCACTACTTGAGGTGCGAATTTTTGTACGGATGCAATACCCTTTTTGCAACTTGAAAGGTCTGCATAAGCGCCTTCACAAACACCGATAGTTTCTCTGTTAGGAGCTTTCAAGTGGAAATTGAAATGTCCCTTTGCTGTTTGACCATAGTAAAAGATACCTTTTAGTTCTGCCATTTTTTATTCTCCTTGGTATAATATATATTCTATTAAATTTTCTAGTACGCGTACTAGTAGGATGTTTTACTCACACTTTTCGTTAGCTTATTTTTCTAATCAAAATAAAATAATCAGCGCCCACCTACGGATTATCCACTATTTGTAATTATATCATACCGCGCGCGTGCGTGTCAATAAGCAATATTTTTCTAAATCTTTCTTTCTTAGCCATAATTATCCATATTGACTATTGACAAAGTTCAAGTTATAATAGTAATGGTGGAGTTTGTGGCTCTAAATGTGAGTCCAACCGCAAATATAAATTCACAAAAAGGATAAAACGAAATGACAGGTCTTGATATCTTCTACGCAGTTCTAGCAGCACTTTCCGGTCTTGGCGTATTTATTTTTGGTATGAAAATTCTAGGCGACAATCTAGAAGCTGTTGCCGGTAATCGCATAAAGCAAATGTTTAGCGTTATCGATAAATCACGTTTCGTCGGTGTTGGTATTGGTGCAGCGACTACCGCGGTTATCCAAAGCTCTAGCGCGGTTACCGTTATGTTGATTGGTTTTGTTAATGCAGGACTTATGACTCTACCACAAGCGACCAGCGTTATTTTTGGCGCAAACGTAGGTACTACTATAACCGCACAAATAGTTGCTCTTGGTTTTGGCGGTATCAAAGACGTTCAACTTACCGTTATCTTTGCAGCTTGTGCTGGTATAGGCGCCTTTATGCTTCTATTTGCAAAAAAGGATTTGTTTAAAAAGATAGGTTCCATAGTTTGCGGTCTAGGTATGATATTCGTTGGCTTGCAAGTTATGGGTGATAGTATGGAAAGCTTCAAGGAAGCACCCATAATAGTCAACGCACTCCAAAGCGTAACCAACCCCGTATTACTAGTCGTTCTCGGCGCAATTATTACAGGCATTATACAAAGCTCTAGCGCAATGACCGGTTTGGTTATAACGATGAGTGCCGCGGGCATTATAACCTTTCCCCAAGCAATGTACGTTATTATCGGCTCCAATATAGGAACTTGCATAACGGGACTTATTTGTTCAATAGGTACTACGACCAATGCCAAACGCGTTGCAATAGTACACCTACTATTCAATTTGCTCGGTAGCGTATTGTTTATGATTACCGATATCTTTGCAAAGTACGCAAACCTACTAATGAATTGGTTCGATACTGCTCAAATGCAAATAGCTATGCTACACACTATGTTCAACGTAGCGACCACCATAGTACTTCTTCCCTTTATTAAGCCACTAGTAAAGCTAGCCACCCTTATCGTTCCCGAAAAGAAAGGAAAGGAGGACGACAACGTACCGCGTTTATACTATCTAAACGAGCAAGTCCTTACCTCTCCCCCTCTTGCAGTTGCGAATATAAAGAGAGAAATTCTCAATATGTATAACCTTGCAAAACAAAACCTTGACCTAGCTCTAGACGCTATTACCAAGGTTGACGTATCCAAAAAAGAAGAGCTACAATTAACCGAAAATAAACTTAACTATTTACATAAAGAGATAACCAAATATCTAGTTAAGGTTAACCAAATGGACATAAACGAGCTTGATAACCAACTTCTAGGCACCGCACACCATACCGTAACCGACCTTGAACGCATAGGCGACTACTCCGAAAACATATTCGAATACGCAGAGCGCTTGAAGGAAGATAACCTTTCTTTCTCCGAAGATAGTCTAGAAGAAATTGCAAAGCTCCGTGAAGCCATTGACAACCTATTCGATTTGGCATACAAGATTTACGACGAAGAAAGCCCCGAACTTATACCCACCCTATACACCTTTGAACAAATTACCGACGATATGAAAGTTCTTATGGGTGAAAAGCATATAGAACGTCTAAACGAGGGTGTATGTAACCCCGAAACCGGCGCCCTTTATATCAGCCTTGCAAACGACGTAGAGCGTATAGCCGACCACATTACCAATATTGCAAACGCAACCAAATCCTTTGCAAAACCCAAGAAAGCAGTCAAAGCTTAAAAGAAAAAACAAAGAAAAAGCCTTGTTTATGGCGTTCCTATAAGGGAATTTTAATTTAATACAAAAGTGTAGCCCACTATACTTCGCTTTAAGGCGAAATATGGTGGGCTTTTCTTTATCCACAAAATCTTAAAATAAAAAAGTTATATTTTTAGCCGTGTGGCTAAAAGTGATATGCAAGATAATTCTTGCGTTATATTTTGGCTATCGCCAAAGTTATATTAAATAAATCCTTAACTCGCCGTAAGGCGAATATAACTGCCGTAAGGCAATCTCACTCGTCATTAGACGAATATCACAAATCCGTAAGGATTTATTTAGTTGCCGAATCCCTTGTAGGGACTCGGCTTTCACAAGGCTTTTTTTGTTGCTCTAAAACTATTTATCATCTTCGTCCCAATCGTGGAAGTCTTCGTAGTTGGGGTCAAAGTCAGGATTATCGATAGATTCCAATATGTTTTCTAGTATAGCATCTTCACGCTCTGTCGAAGTCATTTCGGTATATCTCTTACGACGTTTCCAGAAAGGTACGGAATCTTTGGGTTGTTGGATAACCGATGCTTCTTCGATTTCCGGTGCATACAAGATAGTCTTGGAAGATACCATATTCTTTTTGCCACCTATAGTAGTTACCCTAATAACCTTATCGAGAAGAATTAGTAATTGCGGGAGTAGAATAATAACCAATAGGAAGGCAAGTATACCACCGCGCATAATGGCAGCACCTATTACCTTGGTTGCGGGAAGGGTTGATACAAATTGTACCGCTGCCCCTGCACCCGTCAAAATGCCAGCCGAGGTTATCAAAGTACGCGAGCTATCGGCAAGCGCTTGTCTAATAGCATCATATTTACCCATTACCTTACGGTTTTCCATATATCTATCGGTAAGGAGTATTGCGTAGTCGACGGTAGCGCCTAGTAGTATCGAGCTAATAAGCATATATCCTATGAAAACTATGGGTTGAGGTGCTCCTTGTATTAGTCCCGTGATATATGGTACCGCCATATTGACGTAAACGGAGCCTTGTATTACTACTACCAATATTACGGGAAGTATTGCACTCTTGAAGGTTATGAGTAGTATGAGGGCAACTAGTCCTATTGAAACGTAACTTATGATATCATAGTCGCTATTTACCACTTCCTTTATAGTCAAAGTGGCGGAAGAAATACCTAGAACGTAGCCTTGACCTAACTCTTGGTTTTCTTCCATATATTTATCGGCAATAGCATTTATCTCTTGCACGAGTGCGGTGGTTGCATCGCCCTCTTCTTCGGCATCTAGGAACATTACCACGCGAGTATATTGGCTATCCGCTTCTCCCTTTGCTAGGAACTGCTTGATAAACTTTTCGGGCATCATACCTTGAACGCCTTGCTCTGCAAATGCAGAATAGCTTTGAACAACCGACACGCCCTCAACCTCGGCAAGCTCCTTGGTGATTTCGAGTTCGACACCACTTCTATAATACTCGATAGGTAGAAGCATAATAAGTTGATTTTGCTTGCCGAATACGATTTCCATATCCTCTCTATCTTGCGCAATTTCACTTTCCGTACCGCCCATACTTGCTTCGGGGCCATATACGAAAAAGTTTTGGCTTTGTAGGAAAATACAAGGTACGATGATTGCAATTATTATAAATGGAACGTAGAAACGCGATTTAACCAAGCCCTTACTGAACTTTCTAAAGCTCAAATTGAAAGTCTTATGCTCGGTCTTATCAAGCAATTTCTCCATATAAAGAATGACAGCAGGCATCAAGAAAATAACGCATAGTATAGATAATACGGTACCCTTCATTAGTACGAAGCCCATATCCATACCTAGCTTAAATTGCATAAACATAAGGGCAACGAACGATGCAACCGTCGTCAACGAAGCGCTACCTATCGCTTTTAGACTAGAGCCCAAAGCTTCTACCATAGCCTCGTTGGACTTTAGTCCCTTTTTCTTTTCTTCTTTAAAGCGGTGTAGCAACGTTACGCAGTAGTCCATCGTTAAGGCAAGCTGTAGTACCGCAGAAACGCTTTGGGTAATATACGATACTCCATCCGCGCCGGTAAGATAAGGGGTAATCCAGTTGGTACCCATATTCATAAGCACGCTAACGCCAATTGGAATTAGAATTGCTATTGGTTCCAAATAAGAAGTCGTAGTTAAAAGAAGTATTGCGATAATGATAATTGCCGCAACTATAGTGGAAATCATAGTTTCCTTGCTAACAAGTTGGATACTATTATAGGTAGTTGCCGCATTACCAACTATAGAAATTTTGTAACCTTCTATATCTTTTATAGCATCTATTGCATCCATAGTTTTGGTGTCATAGTCGCTATTTGTAAAAGCTACTTGGAAAAGTGCATATTCACCGCGCTTAGCATCGTTATAATAGAACATTTCGAGGCTGGGCTTGAATTGCTCAAGCATACCCATATCGAATCCACCGCCCGTACCTGCAAAAGGACAATTGGGGTCCATTATCGCATTGCCTAGCCTAAGCATAAATATAGAGAACGAGGATTTATCGGAAGGGGTCAATCCATCACTAAGCTTTTCGAGCACGCTAATAAGCGCGGGGTCGCTAAAATTGCCCGATGAAATCAGTGCTTTTTCTCCGTCGGTTAACACGTTGCCGGATATTTTATCTACCATATGCATAACAAAATAAACCGCTTTACCGCGAGAAATCTCGGCACTTTCTTGCGCCTTTTTTATAACCCATATTTCGTCGGAAAGGAAAATATCATCTATCCAAATAACGTCGGCAACGCCACTGACTGCCTCCATTTTTTGTTTGAATTCAACCGCCTTTTCTATAGTGGTTTCGGAAAGCATAACGGTTGCGTTACCGCCCTCTCCAAATTCACCATACATAGCATCTAGACCTTGGGCAACCTTATTATCATCGGGCAAATAACCCGAGTCGTTATAGTTTACCTCAACAAACATCATACCAACGATAGATGCTATCAAAAGGACTGCAAATACTATGACTATCCACAACCTATTATTAACTACGAAGCGTGCAAAAGATTTCATTTATTCCCCTGTTACCTATATCTAAATCAGTCTATCGTCAATGTTGGCAAAATAGAAAGTAAGCAGTCTTGTGAGTTCTTCGTGTTGCTCCTCAAGAGGTCTTTCTATCATAATACGAAAGGCTCCGCGTGTTACGTTGTCTGCTATCAAGTCAAACAAAAATTCGTTGGGCGTGCCACTAGCGTTTTTCACTCGGTCGTTTAGGAGAGTTTTAACGTATCCTATAACTTCCTCGATAAAACCATCGTGTGCCGAGCCACTGCTCTTTTGCAAAAGAAGTATCATTTCCTTTTGATAATCCCTTGCTAACTCCAAGAAATTATCCGACACTTTATCCATTTTTGTTCTTACGTCTTTGGGAGAAATTTCCTCGCTGGCAACACTCGTACTAAGACCACCTTTGACCGTTTCCAAAATACGTTCTTTAGCGGTGCCGACTATAGCGTCGTATAGAGCTTCCTTGGAGGCAAAATAACGATATAAATTTCCTATGGGGACACGGGCGCGGTTACTGATTTGAAGCATACTTGCGCGGTAATATCCTACGCGCAAAAACTCTGTTTTTGCAGCATCAACGATTCTTTTTCTTACGTCTTCTTTTTGATATTGCATAAACCACCCCGCGATAAAAAAGAGAGAGTTTATTCTCTTTTGAAATCATTATAATATATGTGCGCGCGTAAGTCAATAATTTCCCCCTCTTTTTTTAATTAAAAAAGTATTAAAAAAGGGAGTAAAAAGCTACACTTTTTCTCCCTCGTAAAAGTAAGGTTACACTATATTTTTAGAATCGTTATTTTTACCTTTCTAGTTTAAACCTATCTTTTCTTAAACCATTTAAGAAGTTTGTTTGAATTACTTTTACTCGGCAAATAGGAACCATAAATCGGATTTTTGGTAAACGAAACTTCGTTTTGATACGCGCGTTCTTGCTCGAAAATCACTATTTCGTTTTCCTCTCTTAATAGAGGCGAAGGTATATATAGAGTACGCTCCGGACCTATATTCCAATATCTACCCAAGTTAAAACCGTTTATAAATACGCACCCTTTGGTAAAACCTTTTAGGTCTATAAAGGTATCCCCTTTTTCCTTCGCTGTAAAGTTACCCCTGAAGAAAGCCGGATAAGAAATATTCTCTTTTGCGTTCTCTTTTGAACTAAAGTTTATGCTAGGTGCACTTTCCATTTCCATACTGCGAACCGTCCAATCATAAATTCTTTGGTCGGCAATTTTAACTTCGCCCACGCCCTTTCTATCATAGAGCTTATCGCCATAATTTACTCTGCCCATCGCCTCCACAAGGATATCTATCCTAATGGTACCATTAAAAGCTTTCAAAGGTATTTTATAGGTATCGCTTCCACCTTTATAATAATCGACGTCAAGGCGGTTGAACCTACCTCTTAGCTCTCCGTTAACGTATACGTAGGCTATATCGTGAACTTCGCTAAGCGTTAGCGTTGTATCGGCATAGTTGCCACTAAACTCGGTTGAGTATAGAATATACCCTTGATTTTGTCCATAGTGCTCCATATGATAAATCAAATGACTATCACGTTTAACACAAAAATCGTCGATACAATCTTTTAGCTCGGCAACTTCGGTTAATTTAACGTTATCATAGACCTTTGTAACGGGCGAAGGTGGCAACTCCTCCATAGGTAGACCTTGTGCCTTATGAAGAACCTCGCGGGAGAGATGATATTTTTCGGTATACTCACCCCACTCTGTAAGAGGCGCACCATAGTCGTATGAGGTTATATCCGGAGTGTATCTTCCGTAGCAGTTTGCTCCTGCACTAAACCCAAAGTTGGTACCGCCGTGAAACATATAAAAATTGAAGCCCGCGTCCATTTTTATAAACTCTTTAAGATAGGAAGCTACTTGCGTTGCACTTGAACCTGCATTATACGAGCCACCATAGTTTGTAAACCAACCGCACCAAAACTCACCGCATACAAGAGGCTTGTTCGGCTGAAGCTCTTTTAAATCGGCAAATTTTTTGAGTGGATGAGAACCAAAATTTGCAACCATAAGTTCGTTTTGGAGGGACCCGCCCGATAAATTGGTTCGACTCTCCCCGTCGGAAGTAAATAACAAACAATCTATACCATTGTCGCGGTAAATATTTTTGAGCGCCTCTAGATATTCTTTATCCCTACCATAACTGCCATACTCGTTTTCCACCTGCATAGCAATAACGTTGCCACCACGACTGATTTGCAAATCACGGATTTCATCAAACAAATGCTCCAAATAACGCTTGACGTAAAACATATATTTTGGCTCGTTGGAACGCAGTCTTATATCCTCGTACTTAAGAAGCCAAGCGGGGAAACCGCCAAAATCCCACTCCGCACAAATATACGGACCGGGTCTTACTATAACGTATAAGCCAAGCTTAGAAGCAGATTCTATAAACTTCTTTAGGTCGTATCTTCCGTTAAAAACAAATTCGCCTTCGCGCTTTTCGTGCACGTTCCAAGCAACGTAGGTTTCAACGGTATTTAGCCCCATTGCCTTTAACTTTTTCAACCTATCTTCCCAATATTCCGGAAGCACGCGAAAATAATGTATGGCTCCGGAGTATAGCTTATACTCCTCTCCGTTAAGATAAAATTTTCCGTCTTTGCAAACAAACATAAATTTCTCCTTTAAAAAAATTATAACACCTTTTCTTTGTTTACACAATATCCCTTTTGTGTTATAATAGTTTAGAATGAAAAAAATAAGGAGACCAATATGAATTACGACGTTGTAATAGTTGGTGGAGGTATTGGCGGACTAATGGCCGCACATAGACTCACTAAAGAATGTCCCGAAAAATCAGTTTGTGTTATCGACCGCGGTAGAGCTCTTTCAAAACGTAAGTGCCCCGTTGCAACCCACGTTACCGATAGCTGTATCAAATGTAAGCAATGCGCCATTATGGAAGGTATCGGCGGAGCCGGTGCGTTTAGTGATGGTAAGTTCAACATTACGACCGAATATGGTGGTTGGCTACAAGACTACATCGGCGAAAAGCAAACTATAGATTATATAAACCAAGTATCCGATATTCTAGACGAATTCGGCGCAACCGAAAAGACCTATTCACCTAGCGACGAAATCAAGCTAGAATGCCTAAAGCACGACCTCTATTTGCTCCAAGCTACCGTCAAGCACCTCGGTACCGATGGTAACTATAGAGTTATGAGTGCCCTAATGGATTACCTAGAAAAGCACGTTACCGTTATAACCGAAACCGCTGTGGTAGACGTAAACATTGCCGAAAACTATGTTACCACCGACAAAGGCGACGTTATAGGATATAGCGATTTGATTATCGCTATTGGCAGAAGCGGTTCCGAATGGTTTGGAAAATGGTGCCGAAACAATGGTATCGAGGTTATAAACAACCAAGTTGACTTGGGCGTTAGAGTAGAGCTCCCAAGAATTATTTGGGAAGGCATTTCCGAAAAGATTTACGAGCCTAAAATCTTCTACCGCACCAAAGACCACGGAGACTGCACACGTACCTTCTGTTTTAACTCCGGTGGCGAAGTAGTTATAGAAAATAACGAGGGTATTCTAACCGTTAACGGACACGCTAACGCTGACCCCGCGCTCAAAACCAAGAACTCCAACTTCTCTATACTTTCCACCACTCGTTTTACCCAACCCTTTAACGAGCCTATCGCATATGCAAAGCATATCTGTAAGCTAGCAAATATGATAGCCGGTGGTGGCGTTATCGTTCAACGTTTTGGAGATTTGGTAAACAACCGTCGTACCAACGACCACCGCTTAAAACAATCTCGTGTACGTCCCTCTCTTAACGCGGTCGCAGGCGACCTATCACTATGTATTCCCAAGCGCCAACTAGATAACATTATAGAAACTATCTATGCGCTTGATAAAATTGCTCCCGGCACAGCCAACTACGACACACTCCTTTATGGTGTAGAAGCAAAGTTCTATTCCATAAAGCCCAAGTTCCAAAACAACGACTTTAGAATACGCGACAACATCTATACTATTGGTGATGGCGCAGGCATAACTCGTGGCCTAGCCCAAGCCGGTGCTAACGGATTATACGTTGCCGACCTAATTTCACGTAAATAGAAACTGCTTATACAATACAAAAACACCCCTAGATGGGGTGTTTTTTATGTATCTAATTATTTTTGACAATTATTTCATTGTCTTTGTAATATGTTCCATTTTATCTTTTCTGCCAAGATTGTCAATGCTTTGATTATATTCATTAACCAAATCATTATGTTTGATTACCATTGCACTATACTCCTCTTTCGATACACTATCGTCCATATATGCATCCTCAATAGTCTTTTTGCTGTTTTCTAATTCGATTTTCTTATCCCTTAAAACATTTGTAGTGCTTTCTCTAGTTGCATCTTCAAATGATTCCATTGCTCTATTAAAGAAATTAGAAGTTGCATAATAACTTTCTTCATCAATAAGTGCATCAAAATCACCATTGACTCCATTAGGAAGCATTACGGTACAAGTTACCTTGCCTCTATTAATTGTTCTATTTGCTGAATCACCGCTATTAAAAGCAATCTTAATTATGGAAACCAATAAATCGTAAACAAGTCTTAAAATATAGAATGGGGCAGTTGAAATTCTAGCTAATAAAATTATTGTAGTAATTGAACCAGGCATTTCCATTCCTATAATGGATAGTCCAAACTTTTCATCCATTTTTTCAGCGCCATCATATAGTTTAATTAAACCAAACAACGAAAGGCTTGTAACTACGTATATCCCTGCAAAGATTACAAAAATAACCAAACTAACGGCATTGCTATTCTCTACTCCAAAAGATAGATACCCCATTATACCAGCAACCACCAAACCAACAACATTTAAAATTAACGATAAGGGACCCAATCCCATTTTAGATAACAACATCATACTTGTAGCGTATGAAATCATTGTTCTAGCAGGTTTATCAAGTTCTTTTTTGATTTGTTTAATACCATTATCGGTTAACCCTGCCTTTCCCCATCCTTGTAAATGAGGCAGTGCGCTTTTAGCAGCTTTTGCATATTGACCTATTTTAGCCATATTTAATTCCTCCTAAAAAAGTATATAATCAAATTATAATATTCGATTTTCGAATTGTCAATTCTTTTTTCGAATAATTGTAGTATCGTGTAAATATGAGTAAGATTTTTGGTGAAAGATTAAAAGACTTAAGAATTAGCAAGGGAATAAGCCAACAGCAATTTGCTAAAATTATCTCGACCTCTCAAGCAAGTCTTTCGAAATGGGAAAACGACGTTCAAGAGCCTTGCATTGACGATTTAAAGAAAATCGCAGAATATTTTAACGTATCAGCTGATTATTTAATTGGAATTGTCGATTGGTATTAAAAAACGCACCAAATAAGGTGCGTTTTTATTTTTGAAATAGCGGGTTTTCGTATATAGGTCGCCAAAATATTACTATGCTTATTCGATGCCCGACCTTATAGTTTGGATGAGATATGACGGAATGGGTATTTTCTTCGACGGGAGTTTACTTCGCGTAAATGACCGAGAAGAAATTGCGCTTTCCTAAATAGGTCGCCAAAATATAAGGTCGGTAAAATTTTATAGGTAGTTAATAGTATAAGTCTTCATTTTACGTCCATTATCGGTCGGATACCATTTGGTACCAAAGGTTCCGTTTTCTTGAAGAGCTTCTACGTCGGTAGCACTTTTACCATAGATATTGATGGTGGTTATGGCGCGACAATTGTAGAAGGCATAGTCGCCGATTGTTTGAACGGTTGAAGGAATATTGATGGTGGTAAATCCTTTAATGGAACCATCGGTGGTGCGGGTGCAATAACTAAAGGCATCTTTGCCAATTGATTTTAGTCCTTCGGGAAGAACGGGAGAAGCCATTTCGCTACATTTGAAGAATGCCATTTCCCCTATCGTTTCCAAAGTAGAGGGCAAGGTTACTTCACGGAGATAATAACAATGATAGAATGCCTTTCCGCGAATTGTCTTGACGCCTTCGGGGATAACGTAGGTTGCATAACTTTCCACGTTCATTTTGTTATCGATATCGGCTCCCTTTCGTATGGGATAGAATAAAAGCTCGGTCATATCCTTGTTGAAAAGTACTCCGTCAACCGAGGTAAAATAGGGATTTTCGGGGTCAACTACGAACCCCTTTCCATTCTTACCATACTCGTCTGCACCAAGCCCTTGAAGATTGGTAAAGCCCCAAGTATCTATCTCGCGAACGTTTTTACCTATATAGATAGTGTATAGGTTTTCCGCGTTAACAACCCCTTGTGCGCCTACTTTGGTTACAGGCTTACCATCTATTTCATCGGGAATGGTGATTTCGTGAATTAGCGTACTATCGGTATAGCCAACGATAGTTATCTCTCCATTATCTTCCACTTTATATTCTATATTGTTCTCCCAGGTTTGGTTACAGCCCGCTAGCATTACCGAAAATGCTACCGCTAAAACCAAAATACATATTATCGCAGTTAGTTTTTTGGTTCTACTCTTCATCACTGTTTACCTCCTCGATTGCTATTTCAACGTTGTCCTCAGCTCCTGCAACAGCCATAGCAAGTTGACCTTGTTCGGCATCAAGTGCCAACCTTTCTGCCTCTACACGTTCGCGAATTTCCTTAACGCATTTTTCGTGTTGAGCTCGGGTTAGGTTATAGAATATATAAGGTAAAGTCGAGCCGGTTAGCGCTACTACCGATACGATAACGTATATCGTAGTTACGTTTTGGAAGATACCACTATCGAACATTACGTCCCAGTCGGAAGTGAAGCCGACCTTTTCTAGGAACATAGGAATAATTAGTCCTATGGTCGTCGTCATAGGTGTTGTAAACCAACCGAATATCGTAACCATATTGTCGGCACGTTCTCCCGTCTTCCATTGGTGATAGTCGAGTATATCGGCGTTTAGGCTCCTAGAAATGCCATTTGAGCACGCTGTAAGGGCACTTCTTATAAATACGAAGAGTATAAGGAGTGCTACGCTATCAAACTTTATTGCAAGCAAATATCCAGCTGTAACAACTATCCATACCGAACGAACCAACAATAGAATGGTGCGTTTTTCAAACCTTCTAATTAACGTGGGAGTAGCAAGGTTGCCTATTACCGATGTTATACCAACTATTCCTACGATACCACTTATCCACTCTAAACGTAGATTGTAAATTAGGAAGTAGTTCATAACGCCGTCGGCGTATCCGTTCCAGCCCTCGAAGATAGCACAAATATTTATTATCCAGAAGAATTTGTTTTTGAGCAGTTTCTTTGCCGCTGTTCCAAATTTGACCTTTGGCTTGGTTTCGTAGTTTTCGGCAATTCTCTCTTGTACTTGAACGAATAAGAAGCCCGCTGCACAGCTTATTGCAGAAAGCACGGGAATGAATATTTGATATGAACGAATATCGAGATATCCACCCGTGAACACTATCATCATTGGGAAGATAATTCTAAAAATGGAACGAAGCAAGCCAATAGCTATTCCACCTATCGAATATACCTTTTGACGTTCTACAGAATTGGGCGTAATAACAGCTACTATTGCAAGCGAGTTATCACTATATAGTGCAGTAAAGCGAGAACGCAACGTAAACAGCGCGTGTAAAAGCACAAGCTTTGTGGTGTACTCGAGCGTCGGTGGAACAAATGGTATCAAGCTGGTTATAATAGCTATCGGTATTCCATACATCATCATAAATGGTTTATACCTACCAAATTTTCTGCAAAGCTTGGAACGAATAAACCAGTTTACAAAGTTACCAACACCGCTGATTATAAGAATATTACCAACTATTTGGGGCAGTCCTTTTATAATCTTTACGTCCATCCCCCAAGTCGTAGAAGGTATACAATAGCATCCTATACCTAGGATTATGGTAACCGAATATGCAATTATACACTTTTTAGCTGTTTGTTTATCAACCTTTCCCAAGTTTTCGAAAACAGTCATTGTGAGCGGTTCCATATATATGGTCGCATACTTGACAATAAGAGCAATTATCGAAATAATAGAAAAGTCCATAAGGGATATTCCCATTATGGAACCACAAAAATATCCCGCTGTAAAAGCAATGGTTTCACCTGCTAAAAAGGTAAAAGCACTAATACCCATATTACCAAAGCAGTATGATAAAAACTCCTTGATGCTCAGATACTCCCCCTCAAGCGGAGTACTCCAATGTGCCTTAACAAATCCGTAACCGTTTACAGCAAGCGATTTGACTTTGTCTTTGGCTTTTGAGAAAACAGACATCTCCCTCTCCTTTAAATAATCTATTATGATTATATTAACACATATGCGCGCGAATTTCAATAGCGGTCTTAACCTTAAATTATAAAAAAATAGAGGAACCAGTTCCTCTATTTATTATTCATAATATGATTAAACAATGCTTTACACCCTATTATACAATCGTCGTAGGTGTCGTCAAAATTTCCCGTATACCAAGGGTCCGCAACGTCCCGCGAAATAGAGGCATATTCCAAAAGCCTTTTAACTTTGCCCATAGGGTCGCCACGGAATTTATACTCAAGGTCGTATACGTTGTACCTATCCATCGCTACGATATAATCAAAATTTTCATAGTCATCGTAGCAAACCAACCTAGCAACCTTACCTTCGGTAGAAATACCAACCTCTTTTAACTTCTCCCTAGTTCCGCGATGTGGCCTGCATCCAAGAGCATCCGTGTGGCAAGCACAGGACTCAATATGGAATAAATGGGCTACCTTGTTTTTCTCCACCAAGTCTTTCATTATAAATTCCGCCATAGGAGAACGACAAATATTACCGTGGCAAACAAACAACAGGCGATACATTATACCGTGTAACCTCCGTCAACCGCTAGCACTTGTCCCGTTACGTAAGAGGCATCTTCACTAATAAAATATTTTATAGCGTGGGTTACGTCGTGGGGATTACCAATTCTGGGGATTACCAATTCTTCACTAACGAATGAGTGCTTGGTTTCGTCGTCTAGAATATCGCTCATAGGAGTTTCTATTAGTCCCGGTGCAACGCAGTTAACAGTTATGCCCGAAAGTCCAAGCTCCTTTGCAAGGGCTTTGGTAAAGCCTATCATACCCGCTTTGGAAGCAGAATAATGTACTTCACACGAGCCACCGGTAATACCCCACATAGAGGATACGTTTACTATACGTCCCCACTTTTTGGAAATCATATTGGGTACGATTTTTTGGGTTAGCAAGAATGCGCCTTTTAGGTTTACACCCATCATATCGTCATAGTCGTTTTCACTCACTAGAGTAAATAGATTTATTTCCGCCCTACCTGCATTGTTAACCAAAATATCAACGTTCTTTACTTCGTTTGCTAAGGCGTCTATAGAGTCCCTATCAAGCAAATTTAGATACTTTGGAATTGCTCCCGTTTCACGAGCAATTTTCTCCGCGCGCTCCTTTCCCGTATAATAGGTAAAGTATACGCGGTAGCCTATCTCAACCAATTCTCTTACCAATTGTTCGCCTATACCCGACGAACCTCCCGTAACTAAAACCGTCTTCATATTACTCGTTTTCCGTATCCTCAGCTACTGAATTTAGCTCAAAATAGCCTTTCCCTTCTAGCACGCTATCTAGCACGCATATAGCCACCGCACTACTTACTATTATTGCACCGCGGGGTGCAAGGCAGGTTACGTGTTCGCCTTTTACTTCTAGGTTTACAACCTTGTTGGTTTCAAAGTTTAGCGTTTTGAAGGGTTGCTTTATGCTGGGAGTGGGCTTAAAAGAGCAACTAACTATAATGGGCATACCGTTACTGATACCACCATTTAGACCACCATTAAAGTTGTTATCCGTTTCTATCTTGCCATCTTTTAAAACAAAGCTATCCGCTACGTCGGAGCCAAGTGCGTGTGCAAACCTTGCACCATAGCCAAAGCTTACGCTCTTTACTGCGGGAATAGAGAATAGGAAGGAACCTATCTTACATTCTAGTCCGTCGAACATTGGAGAACCATAGCCTGCGGGCAATCCTACAACCGCGGTTTCTACTGCTCCGCCCACACTATTTCCCGTTGCGCCTATGGTCATAAGCAAGGAAACCATTTGCTTTCTAGCTTCGGTACTAATGGTAGCTAGAGGCGCAGAGTTCAATCTATCGATTAGTTCTTGGGGAAATTCGTTGCCAAATTTTTCGTCATAGATTTCGCCTATGCATTTAATATGGGATACAACCTTGACGTTCATCTTTTCTAGATAGTCCGCGCAAAGCATACCAAAGAAAACTATGGGGAGAGTACTTCTACCCGAACCGTGTCCACCGCCAAAGGTATCGGCGTGATTATTATAACGCACGTTAGATACGTAATCGGCGTGGCTGGGACGAGGAATCTCTTTCTTATAATCGACAACGTCAACGTCCTTGTTATAGAAAACCACGGTAATGGGAGCGCCATTGGTTACACCGTTGGTAACGCCCGATATAATAGTAGGTCTATCTTCGTCTTTACGCGCTGCGGTAAAGTTATTGGAACCTTGACGCAATTTTAGACCAAGCTTTATTCTATCCAAATTGACTGTAACGCCTGCCGGGAAATTATGCAAAGTGCCACCGACCATTTGTCCGTGCGCTTCGCCAAAGAGAGAGAGTTTTAGGTTAGAACCCCATACTGAACTCATAGTAGCCTCCAAATTTCGAGTTGGTTTAATTATAACACCTAAGAAAGAAATTATCAAGATATAATTGCGCGCGTAATTAAATATATAAAATACTTTATTTAATTATCTATTTTTGATATAATAACAATATGGATAAAAAAATAGAAGGACTTCTTAATAGATATCAACCGATTTCCACAAGATACGAGCAACTTGTGGAATATCTTGAAAGTCCCGAAATTATTGCCGACAATCGTTTGTATTTGAGATATGCCGATGAAAAAAACTCCCTTGAAGAAAGCTATATCCTCGGTGAGGCTCTCAAGATAGCAATCGAGCTAGGCGACCAAGAAGAAACAAACGCTTTGTACACCTGTCTTACCCAAGAACTGCTGCCAAAAAACGAACAAGATAAACGCGGTGCGATAATAGAATTACGTGCCGAAAACCCCCAAAGTCTACCCTTTCTCCACGAGCTTTTTAGGCTATACTCTAGCTATGCAAAACAAAAAGGATACAAACTCTCCATATGCGAATGGGAGGATAAATTTATATCCCTAACTATAGACGGAGCAGGTGCATATTTTAGGCTAAAAGGCGAAACCGGAACTCATCATAGCACAGGCGGTAAAATTGGGAACTCCAATGTTTGGGTTTCCGTTACTCCAATTATGGATGACGTAAGTGTGATTATCTCCGATAAAGATTTGAAAACCGATATCTTCCATTCTTCCGGTGCCGGCGGTCAAAATATAAACAAGGTTGCAACAGCCGTTAGGCTAACGCATATACCAAGCGGTATAGTTGTAGTTTGTAAAGAAGAGCGTTCTCAACTGCAAAACCGCAACCGTGCCCACCTTGTTTTGCGCTCTAGACTTTACGATTACTACAAAGCAAAAGAACAAGGTTTACTAAAAAAAGAACGTCTATCCGCCTACCAAAAATCACGCACCGAAAGAATACGTTTGTACGATTTCGACAAAGAAACACTATGTGATTTAAGGTTGAATTTATCTATACCTTTTAGGGCATCAACGGGTGTCAACCTTGACGAAATAATCTCTCCATTGCTGATAAAGGAAAACAAAAACAATGGGTGCGTATAATAAAAAAATCACAATATCCACGCGCACGACGGTGCTTTCCGCCCACACCTCTGTATACAAAACGGAAAGGTGTGATTTGAGCGTGCGTAAAATACGTTCCCACGATTTATTCCTTTCTAAGCTTGCCGAAAGCCTTATGCCTTTTACTAAGGAGTTGCAAAAGGTTGGCAAGGAGTTCAAGCTAAGCCTATATGGTAAACACGATTTTTACTTTACGCTCGGTGCATTTTTAGAGCACGATTTTCTAAAGAAAAACGACTTGATTTTCACCGCATACCATACGACCGAGGAAGAAATTTTATATAACGATGGTAGGTTTTTGTACTACTTGGAAACTCTAAAAAACTTTGAGGGTGTGCTTAGCGTAGCCCATTCTAACGTTAAAGAAAGCGACTATAAAAAGATATATCGCGTAGCAGGCACCGATAAGGCGAGCTTCCCTATGCTATCCAAAAAGCAAAAGGAAATAGTGGAAACCGAGGACAAAAATATGCTCGTTCAAGGTGTTGCGGGCAGTGGCAAAACCAACGTTTGTATCGATAAAATTATTTTTGCCGGCTGTAGAGAGTATCGCGGTAGACTTATGTATTCTACCTTTTCTCGTGGTTTGCTTATTGATACTCAAGCCAAGGTCAACGCCTTCAACGATACCGTAGGCGCTCTCATAAAATCAATGGAAGAAAAATCGGTTACCTATATCGGTGATAAAAAAACCGCTATCGAAAATCGTCTTGGCATATATCTTGAGGTCGATGAAGAAGCTAAGCTTTTGGAAAAGCTAAAGGTGCTACACAAATATCTTTTAGAAAAAGTCGACTATTATCTAATAGAGGACCTTTATAAAAAGTATCTCGGCGGAACAGCCACGCCTTCGGGCGAGGAGCTGTTTACCAGAACCTATTTGAAGGAAAACTTTGTGCAAGGACAGGTTCAAAAGCTAAAAAATCTTTCGGGCGAAGTCATATATAAGGAAATATACGGTGCTATTTATGGCTCCTATGAACCGCATAGCGCTGTTAAAGATATGCTCACGCTCGAAGAATATATGGATAAGCGTGCGAACTCTTTTACGCGCACCGAATGTGAGGTTATCTATCGCCTTGCGCGTGATTACAAAATATATATGGAAAAGCGCGGTTATACCGACAATAATATTATAAGTCGCGCTCTACTAAAGAACCTAAACAAGCTCCCCACCTATTCTTTAATCGTGCTGGACGAGGTGCAAGATATGACGGAAATCAACTTGCACTTGATGAGCGAAATTACCAGAAAGCTTTTTGCTGTAGGTGATGCTCTACAAATGATAAACCCCTCTTACTTTAGTTTTTCCTACTTGAAGAGGTTGATGTATCAAGAAGATTTAACCGACGTAAAAGAGCTACAGAATAACTATCGTAATACCAAAAAAATTACCGAAATCATAGAGGAGCTTGGTAAAATAAACGTTCAAAAATTTGGTACGCACAACTTTGTACTAAAGGGTGTGAGCGTGGATACCGACCTAAAAACACAAGCGGTTATGGTAGAAGGAAGAGGCTTTATTGAAGAACTCAAAGCCAAAAAATATGGGGATTTTACCCTAATCGTTCCCTCCCTACGCGAAAAAGTTGCTATGCGCAAAATTTTGGGTAACCGCGAAATTTTGACCGTTTCCGAAATAAAAGGTCTTGAACGAGATACGGTAATTTTATATAACGTACTTTCGGCAAACTATGACAAATGGGAAACCCTAGACCGCATTACGGTTAACCGAAAGACCGCAGACGAGAATAGCGTTTATCGTTATTACTTTAACCTTTTCTACGTCGCGGTGTCGCGCGCAAAATCCAACGTATACGTCTACGAAGAACGAAGAGTGCCCTCTTTTAACAACTTTTTCCGCAATCAATTCACTTTGTTAAACGTTAAAGATGCTATACGTAATCTTGATAGCATCTTATCTATCAAAGAGGTTGAAGAAGAGGAGCTCCTAAGCAGAATATCCAAGTTTATTTCTCTTGGTCAATACGAGAACGCACGCATCACGGCACTCAACCTTGACGACGAACTAAAGCGCAAGGCCTCACTCGACCGCATAGAGATAAACGAAAAATACGTTCGCTATGGTAACTACCGAGAAGCGGGAATCAGATATTGGGAAAAGGGTTTATACGAGGATGCAAAAGAAACCTTCCGTCTTTCCGGCGACCTAAAGCTTATTGAGTTTATGGAAGCATCTCTAAAAAACGATGGCGGTGCGCTCGACTACGATATAGTAAGATTTTATACCGAGCTAGATGGCAACGACGTTGCAAAAAAACTGATAATCGATACGTTAAAACGTGATTTAAACGACCTAAAAGAAAAACAAAAAACACTTGGCTCTCAGCTTAAAGCATTAAAGGAGAAAAGGTAATGGATAATAACGAAGTAAAAATGCTGATTGAAACTTTCAAGGGATATCGTGATTTGCTCACACCCATACAAAGTAATCTTAACGATTTTATAACAACCTATTCCGGTTTACAAGGAGACATCGATAGGCTAAACCAAGCCTTTAGCGGTGATGCTAAAACTAACCTTGAAAAGATATATCGCACGCTATCGGGACAAGCCGAAAAGGCAACCGACCTTGCTAGCCAAATAGATAGGTTTATGAAAATGAGTAGCAAATATACCGAGGATATTACCAAGCTATTGAATACCGTCGAAAAGGTTGCCGATAAACTTGAAAATATTTCTTCCCTTGAAAGCAAGGCGGAAACTCAACTTGGCAAGCTAGAGAGCATCCTTGATGAAAAGCGTAAGAGCTACAACGTTAAAGAGCTACAACGCACCCTTGAAAACTATGACGATAACGTTAGACGTATGAACGAGTTTATCAACAAGGACGTTGCGGAAAAGGTAGCCGATTCCAATGCAAAAATAAATGCTGTTAAGAGTGGTAGCGAAGCTATGCTCAATAGAATTTCACAAGAAAAGACCTCTATCGAGCAATTAACCGCCACCTATAAAGAAACCAATCAACTGCTACGTAAAATCATAGAAAAAGACGACGTTAACGAAGCATACCTATACGACATCCTTGATAAATGGGCAAGCGAAAGGAAGGTAAAAATCAAGAAATAATGGATAATCGTTTGGTAACGGACAAAAACGCCTCGTATACTAAGAGCGCGCAAGATAAATGGGAGCTAATACGCCTTGCCACCATAAATAACGACGTAAAAACGCTCGAAAAACTCCTTGTAGACAAGGAGAGTGCTTCCCTATCGTTTGGACGTTTCCCCATCCTTTCACTAGCATACTTGTATTCCTCTTATAAGGTAATAAGAAAGTACGAAAAAGCACTTTCCAGCATAAAAGAATACGTTCAAGTGGAAGAAAATTTCGAGGACTATTTACTTTTTAAAAAGAAAGCAAAAAAATCGCTAAGGTTATATCTAAACGGACAAATTATAACCCCTATTGAAATGAGTGCGATACTATGCGACTCGCAAGGTGTAAGCGCCCATCTAAATCAAAAGGAAAATCTAGATAGAGTAAGGAAAATTTACCGCCTGACACACAATTTGGAAGTTAAGAAAAGTGGCAATTCTATCATTGTTCCTCGTTCAAAAAAGCCCAGTTTTACACAGCTTATAGCGGTACTTTGCATTGTAGCAGTATGCGTAGTTTTCCTTAGCGGTGCCATTGTTTCGATGGAAATAGTTCCACATATTCTAGGTGGTGATGGCACTACCGACGCCCCTATTAAAATTCTTTCCACCCACCTTTTAGAGCTTGCGCTAGATGAAACAAACCGCTACTACACCCTAGAAAACGACCTAACTATAGATGCCACCAAGTGGGATAAAACGGAGTTCAAGATACACCTTGACGGTCAAGGACGCACCATAACAATTAGCGGAAATAGAAGCTCTGCCTTTATTGATAAATTTAGCGGAAGCATTGTTAACGCCAAAATAGTGTTTACCGACCTCGCTAGCGATATGCCTTTGAATAGTGCATATTTTGCTAAAACGGTAAGTGGTAAAATAGAAAACGTAGAGTTTTCTTTCCCCGATATAAACCTAACCGCTAAATCGGAAGGCGCACTGGTAAGCTACCTTTCAACGGGCAATTTTAGTGGAATAAAGGTAAACGTTAATGGCGTTATAAACGAAGTTTCGGCATCGGAAGAGACGCTCTTAGGAACCCTATTATACGAAAATAGAGGTATAATAGATGGCTGTAACGTTAAATATAACTTGGATATAACGGGCGATGCAAGTCAAGGAAGCAACCAAAACCAAGCCACTAATTACGGAGATGCGGTATTTGGCGGAATAGTCGCTAAAAACAGCGCCACTATTAGAAACTCGAACGTTCTAGAAGGCTCCACTCTAAACTCCAACACAGTTGACGTTGGCGGTATAGCTGTTGAGAATGCCGATAAAGCTACTATTACCTCGGTAAACAACTATGCAACCTTAACCCAAACAACCCCCTCTCTATATTGGTCGCCAAACGTTGGCGGTATTACTATGCGTAACTACGGTAAGATAAGCCTTGCTACCAACCACGGTGCAATATCGGCTACTACCACCCAAGACCAACAAAATACCGCTATTATACTTGGTGGAGTTACCACGGTAAACTCCGGCACGATAGACAATTGCCTAAACAGTGCTAATATTACGGGCACCCTAGAATATGGTATTTTGAACGTTGGTGGAATTGGTTACGTAAACGAGGGAACTGTAACGAATACCACTAATACAGGCAACGTATCCGCAACCATTACAACCGCTAAAGAAGACTCCTTTGAGCATCACGTAAGCGGTGGCTTTGCGGTTAACAACGGAACGTTATCATACTTTAAAAACACGGGTAACGTCAATAGCCAAACCTCGTCGGGTAGCATAGCCTTCGTAGGCGGTGCTGTTGGACTAAATAACCACGAAAACGCAATTATACTCAACTGTCAAAACAGTGGCAATATAACCGCTAACACCACCCAAAAAGACAATAAAGCGGTCTTTGTAGGCGGTATAAGTGCCTACCTTAAAGGCTCCGTTAAAAACTCGTTTAACACAGGTAGCTTTATAACCTCATCCGAGGAAGGCTCTGTTATAGCGGGTGGAATTATAGGTTTTACCGAAGTGCAAGCTTATAGCGGTCAAGCGGTAGCATCACCCATATACGAGTGGTCCAACAACTACTACGTGAATGATAAAGGATATAACGTTGGCGTTGGTAACTATTACGTTTACGAGCTCGACCCCTTCTTTAATATGGTTGTTAGAAGATATTATGCGGAGGGCTCTGACGAAGGTGCCACACCAACAGATTTCGAAAGCATCAAGAATTCGGGGGTATATTGGTAATGAGACGTGATTTCTTCTTTATACTTCTATTGATTATCGGCGGTATAGCGATTGCTTGCGACCTTGCATTCACAATATACCTCGGTATAACTCTTTCTTCGGTATTAGGAGGAATAGCCTTCCTGCCGGCAATATTTTCCACGTTATGCACCACGCTTGCTATTATAAACGGAGTGGCAATCGTATACTCCATTTTATATATTCTAGTTTTAAGAAAATAACCGATATAAAAATAACACTCCAAACGGAGTGTTATTTTTTTGGTCCCTACACCAAACCTTATATACTATTCGGTAATATCGCCCGAGCCACCGCCTAGGTTCTCGTTAGTACCATTAGGAGTTGCTTTGGGAGCTTTCTTGAAGATTGCAAGAAGCTCTGCTAGGCTCTTTTTCTTTACTACAAACCAGAAGATTGCAAAGCCACCTGCTCCTAGTCCTACTGCGCCAACGGTTGCGCCTACTGCAATGCCTGCAATTGCACCACCGCTTAGTCCTGCTTCCTCTTCACCTTCTACTTCGGGAGTGTTGTCGGGAGTGGGTGCGGGAGTTCCTTCACCTCCGCCGGGACCGGGTACAATGGGAGTAAAGTTCGGGTCTACCCATCCGCAAGTATCACAAGTGCCATCGGTGTTTGCATCGGTGTGTCCACTTGCTACTACGATTACACTATCGTGGTTAGCAATTAGGTTGGTTGCGTTTTCGTCGCTAAACCATTGTCCGCAAGTACAGGTATAGTATGCAACGTTACCATTTTCCGTACAAGTTGCATCCTTCGCTACTACGGGCGTTAGAACGTGAACGTGGTTTAGTGCAGGAGCAATTACGTACCCGCATACGGTACATACCTTTGCTTCCTCTTCGGTGGGATTTGCTATATTGGGAGTATGGGTTGCTACCTCTCCCTTTTCAGAGCAATTATTATTCTTACATACCTTGTAGTGCTCGTTTGCATCGCTTGACCAAGCTACGCCTTCGTAGTTGTGGTTGGTTGCGGGAATTACTACCGAGCTGTGGTCTGAAATTAGGTTATTACCTTCGCTATCGCTAAACCATTGTCCGCAATTACAAGTGTAATATGCGACGTTACCATTTTCCGTACAAGTTGCGGGAGTTGCGGAAACGGGAGTTAGAGCGTGAACGTGGTCTTTCACTTTCCAAATTGCATAAATGGTTAGGTCGGAAGAAATTTCAATTTCATCACCTGCTTGCTTGAGGGGAGTAGCCTCTACTGTGCCAACTGCCCAACCCAAGAACTCCTTGTTTTCGGGAGCAGTAAACGTGCAAGTGGGGAGCCTATAAGTGCCGTATTGCTCCGTTATAGTGTCGGTTTCACTATCGTTGTTACCATCCAAAATAATTTCATATATGGGGTGTACAAAGCAATAATTGGCGTATTCAAATACTTCGATATTGGGAGCGAGTGCCATATCACTTCCGTCAGCGTTTTCGGATGCCCAAACCTTGAAAGCATCGTTCTTGTAATCCAACTCAAGATTACCAGCGGTCAATCCTCCACGAGTGGATGAAAGAACAACCGTAGAGTCTTTTATAGTAATATAAGAGTCCTCATCTTCGTAGTTACAACCAAGAGCAATCGTTGTATTAGAATCTAACGCAATATCAACATTACATCCGTCAATAACGAGATTGCCTAAAGCACAAATACCACCGGCAAAGGTACTGGTAGTTACCGTAATGGTAATATCGCTATTGGTTATGGTCAAATCAGCAGAAGTTCCGGCTCCATATGAACGAGTTTCAATTGCAACAGAATAAGCACATAGTTCGGCCTCTATATTGATATTTATTTTGGAATTAGTAATAACGGAATCTTCTACAGCTTGGATACCTGCGGGCTCATCCATAGAATCCGTTGCAACGGACGTTATATTAACTTCGGAATCGGTAAAAGATAGTCCATTGAACACCCTCAAACCAACCAATGCGCTAACGTCCAACTTTGCGTTATTTAAGGTTAATTCATTTACCATCATACCCTTAGTAACAGGTGGGGGTGGTGCTAACATATAGGAAGTAATGGGGAGAGTGTCGTCAATTATCACAGTAGCATCTTCTATCGTAACAGCGTTACCATCCTCCTCGGATTGATAAATTCCCACTTCAAAACCATAGATTGCTACACTTGTATCTTCCCCGGTAATAGAAATATCACCTTTTTCTACAAAAATACCAGCGCCACCATTACCGTCCATGCCGTAAATATTTATCGTTCCGCCTTCAATTATGAGCCCGGCATAGGCAAATATTCCTTCCGTATATGTAATAATCGTAATGGTACCGTCTTTTATAATGGTTCCATACGAATAAATGCAACTATCGAAATACTTAATATCTATCACGCCACCATTGATGGTTAGAATCCCTGCGTCAATACCGGTCTGTCCCTCATCCCCAGTGCGTTCCTCCATAGCGATTTCGCCACCGTTTATTGTTACGGAATCCCCCGTGATTGGATTATTGCTTATTAGATGGTAGACACCACTTTTTATGGTAACTATTTCTGCATATATTGCATAATAAGACTCTATAGATAGAGAACCATCATCAATAGTAGAGATATTAAGTTCGTTTGCTATGATACCATAAACCTCGTCTTCGCTACTTGTGACGATACCGTTTTCCCCTACAAGTACAACGTTTAGTGCACCTTTAGCAAAAATAGCATAACCATCATAGCCCCAGTAAATGGTATCTTCTTCAGCAAGCTCCATTTCAGTCAAGGTAAGAGTATTGGTGGTAGGATTGTAAGCAGTCGTGCCATCTTCCAAAATATCGTCTTTGTTCGCATTCGTTACCGCAATACCGCCCACGTACAAATCGTAAAACTCAACGCCTGCTTCTGCTCCCAACTCTGCATATAGATATTTGGGATATTCGCTAACCTCTATCTCGGTAACGCTTTCACCCATAACCCATCCCAAGGTAAAGCCTTTGATTTCCAGTCCTTCGGGAGGAGTAAAGTCATCGTCTATAAAATCAAGGGAGTGCGTACCATAAGTAAGTTCGTAAAGTATTGCCTCATTAGAACTGTTTGAAGGGTAATAAACGTATACCTTTCCCAGTTGCTTTAGTACAGCGTGGAAGGCAACGTCTTCGGTAAGTTCTATGTAGTCGGATTCTCCATAAACGGTGGTACTGTCGGCAGAACCTAGTCCCCAACCACCAAAGGTATATCCCGTGGGTATTTCAAAACGACAGGTTTTCAATTGATACTCCGCGCCTTTTTCCTCTGCTCCGCTTGACTTTAGAACATTATCGACATAGTACTCTACCATTACGCCTTCCGCAAAGTAAATATACTTGTATTCATCAATCTTGGTCGCATCGTAATTTAACGTCCACGCGGAACCGCTTGCATTTCCAGATACTCTCACGTAGGGAGTTTCGTAATAATAACGAAGGTCTGGAGCTGCGCTTTGTCCAAGGGATGCAATCATTGCTGTTTCGGTACCCGCAACGATAATTTTGCCACCCTTGATTTCGCTAACTGCACCGATACCATAGGCGCCTGATACGTTAAGTACGCCTGTTTCGCCTTCAGCTGTATCAATGGTGAGAAGGCGTCCATCTGCTAGTCTTATGCCCTCTTCCCCTTCCTTTGCAGTCAAAGTGTTTTCGCCGGAAAGAACAATATTTAGGTCATCCTCGGAATACACGAGTGCCTTAGCTTCTCCGGAATAGGCATAGCCCGACGTTTCAACGCACTCATAATCAGTCAAGGTTAGCGTGCGTGAAAGAGGCTCGAAGAATACCTCGGTAGACATATTAGTGTCGGATAGTTGTGTGCCACCCACCCAAACGTTATGTAACGTGGGCTTCACAAATACGCGCTTGTAGTAGGCTTTGTCCGCATTGTCGTAAACCGCGGCACTATTACCTTCAACGTTATCATAGCCAAAGGCAGAAGCGTTAGTTAAAGAAGAAAAATCTATGATAGCGCTTGCACCCGTACCAAAGGCGGTTCCACCGTCACCCGTAGCAATGGCTAGCAAGCTACCGTAGGTCATAGTAAAAGCACCGTCAATAGCATTATTATCACCGGTTGCGGTAAGTGAGCCACCACTCATAGTGGTACCGGCATTAGCATATACCGCGCCATAGAAACCGGTAATTGAGTGAATACCACCACTAATGCTTATGCTACCACCATTAGCAAACATACCATAGTGGTTTCCGCGATTGGTAAGATTAAGACGACCACCCTCAATAGATATATCGCCACCGTTAACGTAAATAGGCGTGCTTGCATCAATCGTTAGTTTACCGGGCCCTTTTATGTTCAAAGAACCATTCTCTACGTAAATTCCGGTAAAATCGGCATTTGGAGAAGAGTAAGCTAAAAGACTATTTTCGCCCTCCAAATAAACGTTCAAATCGCCATCGGCATAGACTAAATAGAAGTTGTTTTGGCTTTCTTCATAGCCCCAATCATCGTATACGTAATCTTTTAGTACGAGGCCGGCATTATCAAAGTAAGCATATCCACCCTCGGGCTTTTCATCTACTGCTACTTCAGAGCCGGAGGGAAGATAATTGCCGGAGCTAAGATAAACATCACCGACGTAAACGCCTGCTGGTGTTTCTGCTTGAGCAGTTAAAGGAGCATCCAGCGCCAATATTCCAACAAGAACTGCAAACGCTAATAAGATGCAAATTGAAAACGTTTTTAGTTTCGTATTCATAATTTTACCTCCTTATAAGAGTTTTTGCCCCTTGGCAGTACCAAGGGGCATAAGTTAAGTTAAATTATTCGGCTATATCGTCGTTGCCCGTGGGAATATCGGGAGTTGTGTTAGGAGTTGCTTTGGGAGTTTTCTTGAAGATTGCAAGAAGCTCTGCTAGGCTCTTTTTCTTTACGACAAACCAGAAGATTGCAAAACCGCCACATCCAAGGGCTGCCGCACCGGCTACCGAGCCGATGACGATGCCTGCGATAGCACCGCCACTTAGTCCTGCCTCGTCTTCACCTTCTACTTCGGGAGTAGTATCGGGATTGCCAGGTTGGTCAGGATTGCCAGGATTGCCAGGTTCGTCAGGATTGCCAGGATTGCCAGGTTCGTCAGGATTGCCAGGATTGCCAGGAGCGGATTCCGCGTCTTTCCAAAGAGCGAAGAGCGTCACGTTGTTGTTGACTTGAATCGTTGCTGCTTCAATCTTGGAGCCGTTTGCCGTGAATGCCCAACCTGCAAACACTTTGCCGGTCGGAGCCGTAAAGGGATTTGCAGGGAGCGTGAAGTAGGTACCGTGTTCGACCTGTTCAGCTGCCTTGGAGCCCGTGCCTCCGTTTGCGTTGAACGAGACGGCGTGCATAGTTGGGAGGTCTTCCCAAACCGCGGTGACTGTTGTTGCGTTGTTGATGATGATAGAAGCGCCCACAGCAACTGCGTTGCCACCGATGCTCCAAGACTTAAAGCGCTTGCCGTCAGGTGCAGTAAAGCCGTTTACGGGGAGCGTATAGGAAGAGCCTTTGTCTACTTGAACGCTATCCATCGTTCCCGTGCCCTCGCCAGCAACAAAGGAGACCGTGACTTTGATAAACTGCCAAACGGCGGTGACCGTGGTGTCGGCGGTTATGGTGATTTCGTCGCCGACGTTCTTTTCGACGCCACCGACAGACCAAGCCTTGAACTCTTTGTTTGCAGGAGCAACGAACAAATTGGCAGGAAGTTCAAACGTACTGTTTTCATTGACGAGTTCGCTTGCCATAGAGCCCGTACCCTCGCCTGCGCCGAAAGTGACGGTGTATTGCGGAATCGCCTTGTAGGTTGCGCTCACCGTGACTGCCTTTGCAGGCATAACGAACGTTGTAGAAGCAGACGTTTCGGAAGCGAAGGTAACGCCGTCTTCCGTCGTCCACTTGTCAAACACGAACCCGCTTGCGGGAGCGTTGGCTGTGATTGTGATGACGTCGTTCTCTTGAGCAAGAGACGCGCTTGCGATACCGTTTGTCACGGTAACTGCAAAGTGCGGAATCTCTTCGGAGACAGCGGTGAGTGCTATCATCCAAGCGGAGTAAGACCCGATGTAGTCATCGTCGAAGTTGAGTGCCCTGCCGTTCAAAGTCACGGACAACTGATTATTAGGGACAAGAACGTAGCCCGAGGCAGGGGCAAATTGAACGTAGAAAGCATATTCTTTGCCCGTTTCGTATATCGTTTCGGTCAAAGACTTAAAACCTGCGCCCTGCCAAACCCTCGTGAGGGTAGCCGTATAATTGGGACTGCCCGTTGTGAGAGTCTGGTCGATATGTTGACCGTTGACTGGGGCATCAAACGTTGCCGAAACGCTGTCGATAATCGTATTATAATTGGCTTTCAAAATGACGTTGCCCGCGGGCATAATAAAGAACGTACTCGAATTGTTTTCGCCGTCGAGCGTCACATCCGCACTACCCGCCTCAACCGTCCATTCACGGAACTCTTTGCCCGCGAGTTCAGGAGCTACAATATAAACGTTTTCATCTTCCGCCGCTTTTGCAATCGGATTTGCCAAAGAGTCGGTTGCCGTGCCACCCGTGACCGTGATGGAATAAGCCGTCTTTGGTGTAAAGTAAACCGACTCTTGTCCAACGTTGTTTGAGTTGGTCTTGGAAGTTGCATAAACGACGATATAAGAACCGGTTGCAGCCTCGTCTGTGCCGATAGTAAGCACACCGGAAGAAGAGATGACGGTGGCAGCGGACGTGTTGTGACCGATAGACCAATCTACGTTTTCGTTGCCGATACTTGCCGTGAGCGCAATCTCATCACCGCGGTAGTATTTAGCCACGACATAGGACACAGTCAACAGTTCGTCAACGACGATAGTGTATTCTTGTGTGTCAGAGCCAACGTAGTTGGCGGCTTTCAAAGTGAAGGTATACGTGCCTTTTGTCGTCGGTGTTCCATATAGGTACCCGTTCCGAGCGCCATTCTTGCCGAGAGACAAGCCCGTCGGCAAAGAGCCGCTCTCAACAGTCCAGTCAACAGACGCACTTATGCCGCTTTCCACGACCAAATCAAAGCCATAACTCTGGTCGACGACCGCGTTGTCAGCGGTTGTAGTCACAATGCTTGGAACCCAACTGTCTTCATAGACGACAAAGTTCAACTGTACGTTGTCAGAAAATTCCGTGTTGTCTGCGTCCGTACATTTGATAGTGATAGAACCTGTAGCGGTGCCTGTCGGAGTGCCGCTGACAATACCTGTGCTCGGATTGAGTGAAAGGCCCGAAGCAAGACTGCCGATGATGACTTCCCAAGTGTAGTTGCCGGAACCGCCCTCAGCCACAAGTTGTGCGCTGTACGGTGTGCCTACGTGTCCCATCGGGAAGGAACCGTTGGTAAACTCACCCGGTCCCAATTCCGCAGTCACAGGATTGCCACCGACGGAGATGATTTCCACCGCAGCAGCACCTGCACCAACGGTGTCCGTTTCTGCGCTCTGAATCTGATTCAATTCTACGCTACTTGTGACAATAACAAGTATGCTCTTGCCAATACACGGCGTGGTGAGCGTAAACGTGTTGCTCGTTCCGTTTTGAAGAATAACCCAATCTTCAAGGGGATCACTGCGATACCACCTATAATTCAAAGTGCCCGTGTTGTTGGTGTCTGTGACGGTCGCCGTGAGGGTCTCTCCGTATTCCAAATCACCTGTGACGGTCACGGTGCCTGTAAGCACTTGCGGAGCGAGTGAACTGTCATAAACCCAATCGTCATAATAATAGACAGGTGCGAGCGGCTCGTTGTATTGATTGTAAACCTCGATTTTAATATCATAAGTGCCGTCAGGAACCTCAAAAGATGCAAATTCGGTATAAAGGTCTATTGGCAAATCCACGTTGGAACCACTGCCGAATTCTTTGCTCGTGCGATCGGATGACCATATACCATAACTGCAGTTATCAAGCCCTTCAACGTCCGAAATGCTGAGTTGACCGTTTGATATAGACACGTGGCTGCCAAGGTCTGCTACAACGCTTACATAAGTGTGCGTGCCACTCGTTGCTACAAGACTGTTGCAATACTCTCCGCCAAATGGAGCATTGGCTTTAATTGTGAAATAATAGGACGTATCAGTTTTAAAGCCTGTCCAAGAATAGCTCGTTCCGCTGAAAATATTCTCTTGAGTCACGAAGGCGTCTCCCACTGCCTCATAAACAGTCAAGCTATAAGTCCATGCCCCATCAACGCCATCCCACATAAGAGTTGTGTGATTCCACTCAAGTCCTGTAGGCGTCGAGAGTCTCGCTTGTGTGTTTGTATACGAATACTGAGCATACGAGACGTTGTAGTCATATTCGGGATAAACGCTATAGCCCGCATTGCTTGTTGACGTCAAAGAAATCTGATTGTCATGCTCATCCACTGCATATACAGACCAATTGTATGTGCCAGTTTCAAAGTGGTAGTTGGCTGCAAGCGCACTTAGGTCTGCCGAATTGGTTGTGTAGTATTGAGAACCGTTTCCGCCATTGCCAACCATCTGAACCTGATACTCGGTTGCGCCTGTAAACGCGTCCCAACTGAGGGTATCACCAACCAGTTGCACGTTTGAGAGTGCAGGCAAAGTATCCGCATACGCACTTTCGTGGGCGCTTGGCACGAGCGCAAAGCTGAACGCCAAGGCAAGCGCCATCGCCAAAACAATAAGCCCTGCTAAAAACCCTTTTTTTGTTTGTGTCATACTATTCTCCTTTGCGCGGACGGTTTTCGCCGCGCCGTTTTTGTGTTTTGTTTATTCTTTTGCGCCCAAACGGATAACCATTACATGTGTCGTTAAAAACGTTATTAAGACATTTCATGATTTTTTCTTATTGTTATCTCCGTTTGCTTTCCCCTTGCCCCGAAAGGCAAGGGGTAATTGTTTAATGCCTATTATTTCTTCTTAAACAATGCAATCAAGTCGGCAAATTTCTTTTTCTTTACTACAAACCAGAAGATTGCAAAGCCACCTGCTCCTAGTCCTACTGCACCAGCGGTTGCGCCTACTGCAATGCCTGCAATTGCGCCACCGCTTAGTCCTGCTTCCTCTTCACCTTCTATTTCGGGAGTGTTGTCGGGAGTGGGTGCGGGAGTTCCTTCACCTTCGCCGGGACCGGGTACTACGGGGGTAAAGTTCGGGTCTACCCATCCGCAGGTATCACAAGTGCCATCGGTGTTTGCGTCTACGTGTGCGCCTTCGTTTGATTTGTCGCCACAAGCACACTCGTTCCAGTGGTTATTTGCGTCTTTTTCCCAAGCGCTACCATAGGAGTGGGTGTGGGGAATATCTTCCCAAATTGCAAAGAACTCAACGTTTGCAGTTAAAGTATAGGTTGCGCCTATAACTTCACCACTCGCAGAGGTTGCCCAACCCTTGAATTGTTTGCCACTCGGTGCACTAAAGGTGCAAGTAGGTAAGGTATATTCGCCTACGCGTTCATCCCCTGCCATTACACCGCTACCACCATTTGCGTTAAAGGTTATTTCGTAACCAACAACTTGAACGTCAAAAGTAGTTTCAAAGCCTTGGTATTTTACGGTTATGGTTAAATTGCCTATGAGCTCTTCACCAAATACGTAGCTAATTGGGTTTTGAATTTGGCTTCCATTATACCAATAGGTGCAAAGTCCAGCGCAAGGCATTTCGGAACTATCAGAGTATTGTAGTTTTACGGTTAGACTATTGATAGCCAACGTATTGCCGGCAAGAATGGTACCGTTATAGCTTGCAGTTATGCCTGTTGCTACGGGGATATCCTTCCAAATAGCATAGATAACTACGTCATCGGTAACTGTGATTTGCTCGCCGGGTGCCTTTTGTTCGCCCTCTAAAGAGCCGATTGCCCAAGCCTTAAATTGCTTTTCACTAGGAGCGGTAAAGGCACAAGAAGGTAGTTCATAGGGACCATATTGGTCTATTGCGGGTGCCATTGAGCCTGTGCCACCATTTGCATCAAAGGATACGGTGGAAGGATTGGTTGCCGTATATTTAAGACGGAAGAAAAAGTTATTATTTGATTCCATGCTAGCAAAGGGAGCATCGGCATTTATCGTTATATCCGCATGAATAGGACTATTTGAGAGAGTATTGAGTCTATACCCCTCTGCAAGTGCAAACTTGATATTCAGATGATATGCCTGACCACCAATATAAGCAACACCGGGGTTTAGAACAGTATTACTTGATGACTTGCACCATTGTATTGCGGAAAAGCCCAATATACCTTCTGTATTGACGGTTATAGTGCTAATGTCGTGGATTTCACCATCAACGGGAGCAATTATGCCTGTAATATTAACGGTGTTTATAGTAGTATATTCACCCCAAATTGCATAAAGAGTTGTATCACTACTGATGGTGATGGTTTCACCAGCCTTCTTTTGGGGTCCGTCAACCGCCCCAATAGCCCATGCCTTAAAGTAATGGTCCTTAGGTGCAGTAAAAGAGCATGTAGGAAGTTCATAGTCGCCTTTAACATCTGGAATAGCAGTCATCTCACCGCCACCGCCGTTTGCATCAAATGAAACAACCGGTAGGTTGGCTGCTGTATAGATAAGACGGAAGAAAAAGTTATTCATTGATGTCATGCTCGTATAGGGAGCCTCGGCATTTATCGTTATATCCCCATGATAAGGACTATTAGAACGATTGAGCACGTATCCCTCTGCAACCTCAAACTTAATATTCAGATAATATGCCTGACCTGCAACAAAAGCAACACCGGGATTTAGAACAGTATTGCTTGATGACTTGCACCATTGTATTGCTTCAAAGCCTAATATACCTTCGGTATTGACGGTTATAGTGCTAATATCGTGGATTTCACCATCAACGGGAGCAATTATACCATTGATATCTACGGAGTAGATAATGGTATTCCAAACCGCGATAATATAAGTATCGTAAGTAATGGTAATTTCCTCACCCACATTCTTAGCTACTGCATTGGGGTCTTGTGCATTACCCTCGCATACTCTCCAATGTGCAAATTTCTTTCCTGCGGGAGCTTCGTAGCCCAAAGAAGCATCGGTGGGGGGTAGTAGAGTTACGGTTGTACCGGTGGTTACGTATTCAAATTCGGTGCTTCCACCGCCTTCGCCGGGAGCGTATGCTACGATAAATTGTTGTTGCCAAACAGCTTTTACAACGGTATTTGCATTTATGGTTATGGTTTCACCAACTTGTTTTTCAACCTCGTTTACGCTCCAAGCCTTGAATTCCATATACTCGGGGGCAGTAAAGTCACAATCGGGCAAAGTATATTCTGCACCAGCATTTTGCTCTATGCTTGCCATTGTGCCCTCGCCACCATTAGCGTTGAAGGAAACGAGATAAACTGTTTGCTGTTCCGTCCAATTGATTCTAAACATTAAATAATCTTCGCCGATTATCTGGTCGTTAGCATTATAGGCTTGAATGAAATATTGTTTATTTCCAACCTCGCTTGCGGTAAAATTATATTCAGGCATATCCGTCGTTGCAAACGGAACAAAGTCGTTGCTTTCATATACTTTAATATCATAATACTCAACGTCAAGGCTGAAGTCCCACTCTACAAGACAATCTTTGCCGACAATAGCATTTATTTCATCAGCGGGTTTAGACGTAAATTCACCTGCTATAACCGTTCTTGTGAAAACGTCGCTAAAGTATCCTACGCCGTCATAGGAAGCATATAACTTGTAATTTTTAACGTAACCAAACATATCTGCGCTAAACGTGTAATTTGTCGCCGTTTCAGCAAGATTAAACGAGCGCGCATACGTGCCATCGCCTTGTTCTGAGTATACTTGCAACACAGAAGGTGTTTGATTGGTTGCCCAAGTAATGGTGTATTCTTCACCGGTTGCAATCGTATGACTTTGTGGTTGAGTGGTAAACTCAAATGCTTCACGCCAAGTAACTGTAAAGGGGTCCGAATAAATATCACCGCCGCCTTTGGTTGCGTGTACTCTAAAAGTATAGGTACCGCTTTCCAATGCGTTTATCGTTGTACCTGTGGGGGTTGCATTTTGATATTGTGAATATGTTTCCCCATTAGATTTTTCAAGATAAATAGCCGATACGTCGCAGTTCAAACCCCAAGTAACAAGGACGTTCGTGCCATACGCCACGCTATAGTCCGTCGGTTGTGTAATGAATTTAGGTGCGTTCGGGTCGTACCAATCTACTTTGAACGTATTACTACTAATAACAAATCCATTTTGATAGGTTACTTCCACACGGTAGTACTTTACAATATTGTTGTTTGCAGGAATATTAAATTGTCCTTGAACCGCGCCAAGACTTGCCCAAGTATCGTTTGCGTTTTTAACAAACAATTCCATACCTTGAACGTTCGCATTATTGCTAACGTAAACCGTGTACTGCGGAGATTGTCCGTTTTCTACTACTTTATCTACCAAATCGGACGTAAAGTAATAATTTTCAAAATCGTAGTTGATAATTACTTGAATTTTATCCTCTCTGTTTGTCCATTTGGTAGTAAATATACCGCTATAATCGTGAGAATATAGCATATTTGCAACCAAGCCATAATTAACAGTAGTATGGCTAAATAGTTGGTCGTCGATAAGTTCACCATTTTTGGTATGTAATTCTACTCTCAAAGAATAAGACTTACCCTCTTCGAGTACGTCGCCGTTTTCTAGCTTATTCGTTCTATAAGCATTCAAGCCCTCGTAAACGGAAACGCTTTCAACCGACAATCTATCGTCTACTAGAGTAATACTGCTTGCATTGTAGGTGCCGGCAGTTTCGCCTACCTCTAGTAAAGGAGTACCTATTTCTAAAGCGGAGATAATATCTTCGCTTTGAAGAGTAGTATCATTCCAGCGGTCGTAAAGAATGGTGTATTCGGTAAATACCGTTTCCAACGTAACCTTATCACCCTCTTCGGTATACCAACCGTCAAATTCTAGGTCAAGGCTATCGGTACGATAAAGTTCTTCAAGAGAAGTGAGGGTACCGTCTGCCTTAGTGTTTTGGGTTATAAAGTATTTGCTAGCATCATTTTCAAAGAACACGTAGTTTTCTAAGGCTCCGTTCGTCAAGCAAAAGTCTACTCTTACCGAGCCCGTAGCACTTGCGGTAAACGGTGCAACCGCAAAAGCACCTACAAGCATTACTAGTGCCATTAAGAAAACTATTAAGAAAAGTCTTGATTTCGTTTTCATTGTTCTGCCTCCTATATAAAGCGTTATCCCCTCGCACTCTAGCGAGGGGCATAAGTTAAGTTAAATTATTCGGCTATATCGTCGTTTCCCGTGGGAATATCGGGATTTGCTTTGGGAGCCTTGGGGGCCTTCTTAAAGATTGCAAGAAGCTCTGCTAGGCTCTTTTTCTTTACTACAAACCAGAAGATTGCAAAGCCACCTACTCCTAGTCCTACTGCACCAGCGGTTGCGCCTACTGCTATTCCTGCAATTGCGCCACCACTTAGTCCTGCTTCCTCTTCACCTTCGGGTGTGGTATCAGGGGTGTTGTCGGGAGTGGGTGCAGGGGTTGAACCACCTTGACCGCCTTCGCCGGGACCGGGTACTACGGGAGTAAAGTTCGGGTCTACCCATCCGCAGGTATCACAAGTACCATCGGTGTTTGCGTCGGTGTGTCCACTTGCTACTACGATTACACTATCGTGGTTTGCAATTAGGTTGGTTGCGTTTTCGTCGCTAAACCATTGTCCACAAGTACAGGTGTAGTATGCAACGTTACCATTTTCCGTACAAGTTGCACTCTTTGCTACTACGGGCGTTAGAGCGTGAACGTGGTTTAGTGCGGGAGCAATTACGTACCCGCATACGGTACATACCTTTGCTTCCTCTTCGGTGGGGTTTGCTATATTGGGAGTATGGGTTGCTACCTCTCCCTTTTCGTTACAATTATTATTCTTACATACCTTGTAGTGCTCGTTTGCATCGCTTGACCAAGCTACGCCTTCGTAGTTGTGGTTGGTTGCGGGAATTATTACCGAGCTGTGGTCTGCGATTAGGTTATTACCTTCGCTATCGCTAAACCATTGTCCGCAAGTACAGGTGTAATATGCGACGTTACCGTTTTCCGTACAAGTTGCGGGAGTTGCGGAAACGGGAGTTAGAGCGTGAACGTGGTTTAGTCTAGGAGCAATTACGTATCCACAAACGGTACATACCTTTGCCTCTTCTTCGGTAGCATTTGGAATATTGGGGGTATGGGGAATAATGCTATCGTGAGCAGTACATCCGCTGTTTTCACAAAGGTGTGCGTGTCCGTTTGCATCTTTATATTCCCAACCTTCGCTCCAATCGTGGTCTAGTAAATCGCCATACTCTTCACCACAAGTAGAACAAATTGCCCTTTCGTAGCAGGTTGCAGTTCCACCCGCATGGTCTGCTAGTTTACCATATTCGTGATGGCACCATTCACATATCGATTTACTTTGACAAGTTGTAACACCACCACTATGGTAGTTAGCGTCAACGTATAGGTCGCAATACTCACAGAAGTTAGCACACATCATATCGTCAACGTATTGATAATCGGGAACGGAGAAATCGTGGTATCCAAGATATTCTTTTCCACATTGACCGCATATACCGGTTTGTTGACAGGTTGCTCCGCCACCCCAATGTTCTGTGAACATTACCATTTCTTCGTGGGGGTTGGGGCATCCCGGAACAACACAGGGTTGCCAGTGGTATCCTTCTTCGTCGTATGCCCAAACCTCATCATCATATTGGTGACTATGGAGTGCAGTAATTTCACCCGTGTAAGCATATCCGGAAACATGGGTAGCCTTTTCTCCGTAAACGAAAACCGTTCTATCCTCAGCATCCGCCATTACCAAACCAGATTTAACTGAGAACACAATATAGTACTCATATACAACGCCTTCTTCATAGGTGTCTCCCTCGTTCATTGTTGCACCCGTTTCTTGTGGCCACCACATTATTTGGATGGTAACGCCATCTGCATATATTCCACTTGTTATTCTTTCTTCGCCTGCCTTTGGTATTGGCATTTCAACGGTAAACACGGTAATAGCATTGCTGATTGAGTATTGCTCACCAACGCCATATTTACCATCAACAAGGGTAACTTGACAATGAATCAAACTATTTTTATCACTAGATTTTACGGTATAAGAAATATCGGTTGCACCCTCTATTTCTTCGCCATTTTTGTACCATTGGTAAAATACCGTTTGATAGGTAGCGTTTGCGTGGTCATAAGCATTTTTGAAAGTGCTATTCTCGGTACGCATTCTTTCAACGTCAACGGTAAGGGTTACACCAATGCCTACTGCACCATTAGTTGTATAGTAAACAGGGAAATCTACTGCCGGAACTTCAAAATCATAGAAGAAACGGTGATAGCTGTCTAGGGTTTCGTCCAATAGCACGTCGTTTACGTAAACGCTTGCACCGGTTGATAAATATACTCCGTCTTGTTCTATAATCGTACCAAGCAAACGATAGCTCTTGCCAGGAACCAAAATTACACCACCTATGCTTTGAGCAAGGCTATAGCTATTTTCGCCAAGGATTTCTGAAATATACAAGCTTTCGGCATCAATAGAAACACCGGGAGTTGCGGGAGAAACTTGGGGAACAAATCCACCGGGAACTATATCGCTAGCATTCAAATAAAGTCTATAAAGATTACTACTACAATTAACGTTGTATCCATAATTGGTCTTGCCGTTTGCCGTTACAGCAGCATAAAATTTGCAATTTGCGTCTTCGGCAGTAAGGTCATAAGTGGATGCAGTAGCCCCTTCTATAACCTCACCATTTCTATACCATTGGTAGGTTACTTGGCCAAGGCCAAGTGCGGTTGCAAATTCTGCACTTTGGTCTGCCATTAGTGCGGTATCAAGCACAATTTTACCCCCAACGCCAAGTTGAGAATTGGCTTCATCGTATTTAACACTAAATCCTACGGAAGGTGTCGGCTCAAAGGCATAGTTAACATATACGTATTGTGGGTACGCATTAACAGTAGCATTATTACCATTAATGGTAGCGGTTACCGTATCACCAAATAGATGTTCATCTCGCGGATATACCAAAAGATTTAAAGTATAAGTCTTGCCTGCTTTGAAAATATCATCTTCATCCATCAATAAGGAGTCTTCGCGCCATTCATAGTCTTGTAGATATTCTCCGTTTGCCAAGGTGATTTCGGTATCGTAAACCTTCTTTCCGGGGATTATATCGCCCACGGTTGCACTCACGGATTTTATCGTTTCATTACCATAGTAAGCGGTAATCTCTACGGGTAAGGCAACCATATTGAAGGTGGTTGTTGCACTAAAAGTATTAGTTAGTGTTACACCGTTTGTACCCCAACGAGCAAATTCCATGCCTTGTTCGGGAGCATCTGCAACAATGGTAACCTCTTGTCCGTAACTTGCCTCGGTTACGGGAGCGCCACTAATATAAGCCACACCACTTTCAATCGTTATGGGATATTTCTTTTGTAAATTTATAACCTTTACGGTATTAGCAAAAAGAGCGTTTTCCGTTTTCATAAGGGCACATTGGTTCCAAACATACCAATAATATTCCTTGTTTTGTTGTTTTGCTTCGGTGTTGGTTCCTTCGAATATATCTTCGGTCAACACTTTATCATTTATAGTAACTTCGTGGGTAGCAACGGAAAATGCACCGATTTGAGAACTGCTTACTTGTACGCCCGACTTAAATAAAACATTATCCACGTTAAGAGTTCCCGTGCTTTCGGAATATAGTGCACCATAGCCGTCAACAAACGCGCTATTAACAGCATCGCCCATAACCGTGTGAATATAGACACCTCCATCTAAAGTAAGAGAGGCTTGACGTTCAAGATAAATAGCAAAACCATTTTGAACCTTATAATCACCACCAAAAAGGGTAACGTCTGCGTTGTCAGTAGCGTAAACAACCGTACCGGTGTATTTGTTACTCATATTTACGTTCGTTGCATTTAGGGTCGAAGTGTCCTTTACTGCAACCGCGCCCATAGATTTACGGTTAGCCTTGGAATAATAGTTATTAAAGGCTATGCTACCATTTTTGATATTAAGGCTAGAGTTACCAGATACTTCTATCAAAGAAAATTGACCGGTATAATACTCGTTGGCAGCATTTATTACGTTTATCTCGTGCTCATTCAAATCAAGAGTGTATTCTAGTCCACCATTGAACACTAAACGATGCTTTGTAGGGAGTTCGTCATCGGGAACAACGTCCTCTATGTCAACCATAAGTACAATATTGGTCTTGTCCGAGTTAACTGCGTTTAGTAATTCGTTCCAATTCCAAACTTGGGTTACTTCTTCTGCCATAGCACTAAACGGTGCAACAGCTAGAACGCCTAGTAATAATGCTATGATTACTACTAAAGCGAGTATACTAATTCGTTTTGCTTTCATAATGATATCTCCTTCTATTTAGGCACTTTGCCACTTTAGGATGGTACCATTTTATATCATAGTATGCGTGCGCGTATTCACCCAAGGTGGGTGAAATGCTAAAAATTGACGGGTGAGTTTAGGGTGATTTTTGGGTGAGGGTGAGAAAAAATAAAAAAATAACCCGAAAAGGGTTAGTGGCGTTTTGGCTTTCGCCAAGTGGTATTGGCGTTGCCGTGATGTCGTTATCGCGGTGATGTTTGCGTTGCAGTGATGTCGTTATCACTGTGATATTTCGGCTTTCGCCAAGTGGTATTGGCGTTGCCGTGATGTCGTTATCGCGGTGATGTTTGCGTTGCAGTGATGTCGTTATCACTGTGATATTTCGGCTTTCGCCAAGTGGTATTGGCGTTGCAGTGATGTCGTTATCGCGGTGATGTTTGCGTTGCAGTGATGTCGTTATCACTGTGATATTTCGGCTTTCGCCAAGTGCTGTTAGCCTTGCCGTCAATTAACACTTTGTCGGCTTAGTTTTATTTTCTTTTGCTGTTTTACAAGAATTGACGAGCATTTTTCTTATAAGCCCACACTCTCCAATTAGCAACTTAAACTCTTTTTCCTCCAAATAGCCCGTTTCAAACATTAGTTCTAACCAATATTCACTTTCAAAACATTCTTTTAGAGCTATTTCTAATTTGGAAATAAAATCTGCCCTACCATGTGCATATTGTGCCTCGTGAATGTTGGCACCAACGCTTGTGCCAGAGCGAAGTAGTTGCTCTGTCAGTACCCATTCTTTGTCTTTTTCTTTTATTCTTTTTGTCGTAAAAACTATCTTTTTTGCAAATTCTTTGGATTTTTCCCTTAAAACACTATCACTCATATTGTCTCCATTAATAACTCCCTCGCGTAAGCGTACATCACCCCACAGGATACATCACACGCCCTAGCGTACATCACCCCACAGGATACATCACACGCCCTAGCGTACATCACTCCACAGGATACATCACACGCCCTAGCGTACATCACTCCATAGGATACATCACACGCCCTAGCGTACATCACTCCATAGGATATATCACCCTAATTAGCGCTAATTATTTTCCATTAAGTATATCGCTAAGTTCATCTTTCCCTTTTACACCAAGTTTATCGTATACGTGGGCGGTGTGGGTTTTAACGGTGTTTTCGGAAATGCTGAGTTCTTCGGCAATTTCCCTCCTTTTCTTGTTTTCGATTAGAGCAACAAGTATCTCTTTTTCGCGTTGGGTTAGGCTTTCACCTTTGGGAAGCCTTGTTAGTAATAACGCGACCTTTTCTTCGATAGTAACGTCCACTCCCATAGCCACTCGCTTTTGTAGCATGTTCTTTTCTATATCTTGCACCATCCAATATATGGCAAGTAGTACAAGTTCGCTAAGTAGATAGGAAATAGAAAGAAATTCAAAGTTTAGTTCTAGCATTTGTTCCATAAACCATACTGCAATGTTGCCAAATACTACGCTTATCATTAGTATGGCGTGTTTGGATACCACTTTTTTCTTTATCGCCGAGTAAACTATCGCCCCTATCATAGTTATAAAATACAAGACTAGATAAATCAAATAGGAAATATGCGCGGGACCATATACCTTTATAAGCTTGCTTGCTCCGTCTTCAAAGCCCAAGCTAACCTCTTTGTAGTACCAAGGTAAATAACCGCTTGTGCAAACAAGCGCAAATAACATTACACCGATTACTGCAAGAGATATCGGTAAAGCAAGATTATAACGAATGCGACTCAAATCGAAAATCGTTAGTAACATAAACATAGGTAGAAAGACCGAGCCAAAATATGCAATCTTGTTTGCAACAAGCGCGAATGCCACCGATTTGGCTAGAGAAAGCATAAAATATCCGGTGTTAACTATTGCAACGGAAATAAAAACAGCAAGAAGCCATTTATCTTTTTTTCGTATTATGGAAATATAGCCAATAAGCATCATTAGCGAAATAGCCATTGTAATTCCGTATACTATACGCATTGCCAAACTCCTAATCTTTCTCTTATTTTGTGATTATAGCACATAAAAACTATAAAAACAACACTAAATTTTGTCGCCTCGCGTGCGCGCCCTTTATATGAAAAAATTTTTTAAAAACAAAAAAAGAGCGATTTTGTCGCTCTTTCCTTTGTGTTTTTTCTTTAATACTGCAACTTCTTGTTAAGTTCCTGTATCTTCGCCATATCAACCTTGATAACCTTTCTATCATAGGTTAATAGTCCGTTGATTTCGTCCTCAACGTCGGTTAGCTGGGTATATACGGTTGCGGAAAGTCCTTTATCAATAATGGGAAGAATTTGGTTTTCAAATAGTTTGTGGTATGCCTTGTCAAAATCTTCTAGAGAGCTATATGCCTTGTATCCAAAGCTCTTGGAAAGATTGAATACGTGTCCTTCGCAAGGAACGGAGTATCCACCAAATTCGCTTAGAATTACCGTTCTACCTTTGCTATCTGCTTCGGGTATAGTTACGGGACGGAAATAAATGTGTAGCGAGAAGAAGTCGCCACCACCTTGGTCTATCCAACCACTAGCGTGGTCAATGGGACGAGTGGTATCAAATTGCTTGATAAACTCAACTGCTTTTAGCGAGTCGAATTGTCCCCAACTCTCGTTAAAGGGTACCCAAAGTGCCAAAGATACGACACTATATAGTTCCTTTATGGTTCTTTCGGCATCAACGTAATACTCGTCGCGACACTCCTTGTCTTGGCGTCCGCATAGGGAATACCAGCTATCCTTTGCTTGGATGTGGAATAGTCCTAACGCACCGTTGAATAGCTTGTTTGCACCCATACCACCATTGATGAAATCTTGCCATACGAGTATGCCCAGTCTATCACAATGATAGTACCAACGTAGAGGCTCTATCTTGATATGCTTGCGGAGCATATTGAAGCCCATCTTCTTGGTAATTTCAATATCATAAATCATTGCTTCGTCGCTAGGAGGAGTATACATACCATCCGACCAATATCCTTGGTCTAGTAGTCCGTTATGGAAATAGGGCTTGTTGTTGAGCATAATACGAGGCTTGCCCTTATCATCTTTACCTACGGAGTATTTGCGCATACCGAAATATGAGTCTACCTTATCTTCGCCCATCGTTACAACCAAGTCGTATAAACGAGGATTTTCGGGGCTCCATAGCTCGTAGTTTTCAAGAGTGATTTCCGCTTCGCCATTCGCTAAAACTGCGGTTGCCATAACGTTTTCTCCGTCTTTAACAATTATCGTGCCCTCTTGAACGTCGCCTACCACGTTTGCCTTTACCTTTAGAGTATTGGTATCGATATCGGGAGTAATCATAAGGCTATCTATATAAGATGCGGGAACGGATTCCATCCATACAGTTTGCCATATGCCCGATTGGGGAGTGTAGAATATGCCACCGCGCTTAATCTTTTGCTTACCGCGTGCTTGGCCATAGGTATCGGTGGGGTCGATAACCTCTAGGGTTAAAGTATTTTCGCCATCTATAAGTGCATCGGTAATATCAGCATAGAAGGGGAAATATCCGCCCCTATGAGTAATAACTTCTTTACCATTAACCTTAACTACAGCAATATAATCAACTGCGTCAAAGTGCAAAAGTACTCTACCTACGTTAAAGCCTTCCTCCAACGTAAAGGTGCGCTTATAATATAGAACGTCGTTTGGAGTAACTATCTTTTCAACGCCGGAAAGTATACATTCGGGAGAAAAAGGTACAACTATCTTGCCTTGATACTCTACCAATTTTTCCTTTTTGGGAAGAATTGCATAGTCCCATTCACCATTAAGGTTAACGTATGAATTTCTTACCATTTGGGGACGAGGATACTCGGGCAAAGGGCAAGACTTATCTAGCTTTTCGCCAAAGGGAGTAAGAAGTTTATCGAATTTTTGTTTTGCCATAATCTATCTCCTAATAAATTTAACTCTATCTTATATGATATACCACTTTTTACCATTTTGCAATAGTCAATTTTTGCGTGCGCGCGTAAAATCTATATACTATTTGATTATTTTGTGATATAATGGTTAAAGTATGAATGCACAACTAGAGCTTGATAAACTAATATCCCAATGCAAAGAGCGCGGTATTACCCCTCGCTTGCTTTTGCACGCTTGTTGCGCTCCCTGTGCCAGCTACCCGCTAGAGTACCTAGCACCCTATTTTGATATCACCCTACTTTACTACAATCCAAATATAACCGAAAGAGTTGAGTACGAAAAAAGACTAGCCGAGTTACAAAGACTTGCACACGAATTCGGTTTTAACGTTATAGATGGCGGATATGATGATAAATTATTCTTTGAGCGCTCCAAAGGGCTAGAAAAGGAACCTGAACGCGGTAAAAGATGCACGGAGTGTTTTACCACTCGGTTGCAAAAAACAGCGGAGATTGCATCTAGCGACTACGACTACTACGCAACTACCCTTACCCTTTCACCCCTAAAAAACGCTACCCTTATAAACCAAATAGGACTAGCCCTACAAAAAGAGGGAAAGGCAAAGTATCTTGCCACCGACTTTAAGAAGAAGGGCGGATATTTAAGGTCTATAGAGCTTTCCAAAAAGTACGAATTATACCGCCAAAACTATTGCGGATGCGTATTCAGTAAAAGAAAAGATTGACAACCACCTACCTTATATATATAATTAAGTAAAACCTTTAGGAGTTTATTATGGCAAAATTCGACATCGAACTAGTCGGTAAAGTGGGCTCTATGGCTCTTATCGATAAAGAAAACAATGATATCGACTACAACGTTATAGCCCGTATTTCAAGAGAACTAAAACCCGGATATCTTTGGGTTACGTCGGGTGCAACCGAAATTGGCAGACTTGATTATATCCACCGCAATGGTAAAGAGCTAAAGGGCGACTACAACGACGTTAAAACCGACTACGCCGCACAAGGTCAATCCATACTACTTGAAACCTATAGAAGATTTGTAAACTCCAACTACTCCATTAGGCAATTCCTCGTAGAGCATCAACACTTTAACGATGCAATGAAATGCGAGCATCTAAAAAACGCCCTACTCCGTTGCCCAAAGCAAGGCGCTATACCGATTATAAATTATAACGACCCCGTATGCTCGGAAGAAAACCGTAAAATGGAAATTCAATCCTTGCGTTCCAAGTCCAAAAAGGTTGTTGAATGTATAGATAACGACGAAACCGCATCGCAAATTGCTTGCTTGGTAAAGCCCAAAAACCTCCTTATCCTTTCGGGTGTAAACGGAATTTTTACCGATATGAACGATAACAACAGTCTTGTTAAAACCATCACCGGCAAAGATATCTACGAGGTTATAGAGCATATCGAGTACTACCAAAACTATTGCGATGGTGCTTCACGAAAGGGAGCAAACGGTGCTCGCGCTAAGCTAGAGTACGTAAAAGAACCCGCAAAGCTGGGAACCACCATTTATATTGCTAATAGTAAACATGGCATCAATGATATTCTAAACGAAAAAGTACCTTGCACAAAAATAGGTGTAGACCTAAAATAACCGATTTATAAAGGATAAAATAAAGCGTCGCTTTTGCGACGCTTTTCTTTTACAAAACCTTTGATAGAAACTCTTGGAGTCTGGGGCTCTTTGGATTGTTAAACAATTCCTCGGGAGTACCCTCTTCTGCTATAATGCCTTCGTCCATAAATAGTACGCGGGTAGCTACCTCTCTAGCAAAGCCCATTTCGTGGGTTACTATAACCATAGTCATACCCTCGTCGGCTAGTTCCTTGATTAGGTCGAGAACTTCGCCAACCATTTCGGGGTCAAGCGCCGAAGTAGGCTCGTCGAACAATATGACTTTGGGGTGCATCGCAAGTGCTCTAACTATAGCAACTCTTTGCTTTTGTCCACCCGACAAAGTCGAGGGATATACGTCGGCTTTGTCCGCCAAACCGATTCTATCAAGAAGCTTATAGGCTTCGTCTGTCGCTTGTTTCTTGATGTCTTTTGCAGTGGCTTCGATTACAAGAAGCTCTTTTTTGTTCTTGGTAAAAAGATTGGTGAACTTTATCCAAAAGTTCTTCGTCATTTTTTTACGCATCTTCTTGAGTCCCAATACGGTAGGAACAAGGGTGATGTTTTGAAGAACCGTCTTATTATTAAATAGGTTGAATTGTTGGAAAACCATACCTATATTTTCACGGTGTTTGTTAATATCGACTTTAACGTCGGCAATATCTTCGCCTTGGAATATTATAGAACCACCGGTGGGGTCTTCCATACAGTTTAGGCATCTTAGGAAGGTAGATTTACCCGAGCCCGAAGGTCCCAAAACAACCACTTTTTCACCAACACAAATATCGGTAGTAATAGACTTTAGTACTTCGTTCTCACCAAATTTTTTATTTAGTCCAATTACTTTTAATAGTACTTCACTCATATTTTAAGCCCCCTTTCTTATGCCGAAAAGCTTTCTTTTTTTCACCAGAGAGGTTCTGCGGTCGCTCTTACCTAGCGCTCTCTCCAATAGTTTGATAAGCAAGGTAATCAAAAGAACCAATCCGATATAAATAATCGCCATAAACAAGAAAGGCATTACCTTATCATAGAAAGGTGCGCCTATTGCAACCACAGCACAGTACAAATCGTATACACTAATCATACTTAATACCGAAGTTTCTTTAATAAGAGTTATGAACTCATTACCAAGCGTGGGTAAAATGTTTTTTATTGCTTGGGGTATAACTATACGAATCATAGTTTGACTATAGCTCATACCCAAGCTTCTGCCTGCTTCCATTTGACCAACGTCAACGGAGTTCAAGCCACCACGCATAATTTCCGAAACGTATGCACCACTATTCAAACCGAATACAATGATACCAACGGTTACGGAGTCCACTCCGACTACTCCGATTGCAGGAAGCAATACGTAATAGGCAACAAGGAGTTGCACTACCATAGGCGTTCCACGGAAAAGCGCTACGTACACTGCACAAATTTTATCCAATACTTTCAATGGCCATTTGTTCTTGGGTGCAGCACCTATTATCGCTATAATGGTACCTACTAAAATACCTATTATTAAACCTAATACCGCAATCTTGACGGTATTCCATAATCCTTGCATAAGGAGTGCTTGCCATTTTTCTACGGAAAGCGCTCCAAAAAATTGATTAAACTTTGTACTCCAATCCATTCTTTATCCCTATAACGCAAAATTTCCCCACATATGTGGGGAAGTTTGCTATGTTTATTTTTTATTATTTGGGGTTTACTGCAGTTACGATTGCGTTTGCGGGTGCTTCGTCAACTACTACTGCGTAAATGTTACCATTGATAAGGTCGTTAACTGCATCAAGAGCGGTTGCATAACTCTTACCTTCGATGTTAGCGAAGCCGGGATATCCCCAATCTTCATTACCATCAACGTACATACCACCGGTGGTGCCAAGTTGGTAACCAATCTTCTTGCCGGAAAGTTGTGCTAAAACTGCTTCAACTTCTTCTACGGTAGTGCAGTTATCAAAATCGGTGTTGTCTGCTTTAACGATAATTTTTTGAGATGCATTGTAGTAAGTGGAAGAGAAGTTGTAAACTGCTTCACGGTCTGCACTTACGGTGATACCAGCCATACCGATATCTGCATAACCTACGTCAACTTGGGTGAAGATATCGTCAAAACCGATGTTCTTTACTACTAAGGTTAGATTTTTTGCTTGTGCATATGCAGCAGCGATTTCGATATCTAGACCATAAATCTTACCATCGGAGCCAAGATATTCAAAGGGCTCGAAGGGGCAATTGGTTACAACGATAAAGTTAGCGTCGGTATTGGTAACGTCGGTAGTGGTAACTTCGTAGCCAACCTTTTCGCCGGTACCTTTAAAGTATTTGTCAACCAAAGTTTGGAAGGTTCCGTCTGCTTTAATTTGAGCAAGAAAATCATTCATACTTGATTGAAGTGCGGTGTTTTCTTTATCCATAACAAAAGCATATTCTTCTTCGGTAAGCTTAACGTCTATAACCTTTACTAGAGGGTCTGCGTTCTTATTGCAAGCAACAAGTGCAAATGCGCCAACTACCAAAACTGCTATCAATAAAACGGATACTAATATTTTTTTCATATTCAAATCTCCTTGTTTTGTGTCGTTTTTGTGTGATATGCCGATATGATAGACTATTCAAATGCATAAAGCAACACTTTTTATGCATAAAATTTAATTTTTTGCATTTTCTATAATTTACCAAAGGGTTGTGCGAATTTTAGGTGAATACTATTGTAAACGCGCGTAATTTATGTTATAATCGGGCTAATGAAAAAATCACTCTCGTTAATTTGCATAACTCTTATAGTTTTACTCCTTTTGGGGAGTGCTTTTGCTTGTACCGACGATACACGCAAATTATACTTTACCGAAACCACCTATAAATTATACCTTTCCGACGATAACCCCTCTATCACGCCGGAAGTCTTCACCCGCCCACGCGGTAACGACTACGTTCTTAGCGTTTCTAACCCCACTATTGCAAAGGTAGAAGGCAACACCGTAACCGCTCTTAGAGAGGGCATTGTTACTCTTACCGCAACTAGCGGTGATATGACTGCAACCGCAAAACTTATAGTATACGTTATGCGTGATGCAACCAACGACGACGATAACACCAACGATGGTAAGCATACCGTTTATTTTATAACCGAATACTCTGCAGTCGGTGCTCAAAGGGTTGCCGATGGCGCACTTGCGACCGAGCCCCCTGCGCCCGTTAGAGAGGGATACAAGTTGTTCGGCTGGTATCTTGATAAAGAATTCACCACCCCATACGACTTTAGTACACCCGTACGTACCAATATAAATTTATACGCACTATGGGGCTATGCTTCGCCGGAATTCAAGTTCTCCGTTATCGAAGATAAGAGTTACGTTAGCGGTTTCAAATATGCCTACGTTCCCTATACCGAGGTAGAGTTACCATCAACCGACGATAACGGAAATATGGTATATGGTGTTACCGCAGGCGCGTTTTCGGGTAACCAAAATATAGTTTCTTTAACAATCCCCGATTGTTATTTAACCATAGATAGCAAGGCTTTTGAAAATATGCCAAAGCTCGAAACCGTTACCTTCAAAGGTGCCGGCATACAAGAAATAAAAGACCTTGCTTTTAGCGAATGTACCGCCCTTAAAACCGTGGATTTCGGCGGAGAAGGACTATCTAAAATAGGCGGTGCTTGCTTTAGCGGATGCACCTCTCTTACCGATATAAATCTACCCGATTCCGTTACCAAAATCGGTGCGGAAACCTTTAAAAATTGCACGTCGCTAAAGACAATATCCTTACCTCGCTCTTTAAAAGTTATCGAGGCACAAACATTTGCTTACACCGCAATAGAAAGCATCGATTTAGATGGTATCGAAGCTATTTATAACCAAGCATTCTGGGGTGCAACCTCGTTAAAAACCATAACCAACCCCAACTCCTTGCTCTCTCTTGGTAGCTACGTTTTCGGCAGTATGCTCTCTACCGAGCAAGAAGACGCAACCGCTTGGTTAAAAGAAACCAGCGAGATTACCAGATACGAAGGTAAAGAGGGCTCTAAAGCAACCTATCTTGGTAACGCACTCGTATACGTCAGTCCCGTTGGCGTAGGCACCAAGCCTTTGCCTACCTATATCAAGCAATCTACTACCACTATCGCAGGTCAAGCATTTAGCGATATTAGTGGTGCTTGTGCATATTTTACCGGCATAACTCCCCCTACTTATGGTTCCGCCGCCTTTGGTGGTGGTAACGCGGGCAGTCTGGAGCCTACCGTGGATATCGTTGTTCCCGAGGGTAGAACGGAAGATTATACCAAAGCTTTCTTGATTACCACCAAAGACGACGACGGATATTATGCTCCCACCGTATACTCTTTGAGTCTAATACAAAAGATATATGAAGCAACCATATATCCCACCGTTGTTACCGGAATGATTATGTACGAACGTTATCCTCTTGTCGAGCACGAAAGCGGTATGTTCTATTCCAAGATAGCGGCAAAAGAAGCGGATAATCCTTACGCGGGTATAACCTATAGTACCAGCGAAAAACGCTTCGTATTGCACTCATATTTCGGTCAAGCAACCGAGCTTGATTTAAAGAGCCTCTTTGATAACGACTGCGTGGCTTTGGGTTACACTCCCGTAATAGAAAAGATTTGTGCTTACGCTTTCAATAAGAATAATACTCTCACGAAGATTATACTTCCTAATAATATTAAATACGTGGAAGATTTAGCGTTTATGGAATGTACCGCACTAAAGGAAATACGCCTTCTAGGTAGCGAAAGCTTTACCCCATACTCTTACCAAATAGAGCAAAATAGCTTTAGCTATATGCCTAGCGAGCTTAAAATTTACGTTCCTAACGCACTACTTAACGCTTATATCTCTAAATGGGGTGCAAAATGCTCCTTTATCCGCAACAAATTCGTAGGGCTTATTTAGTATGATAGCAATATATATCCTTTCGGCATTATCTATAATACTAGGCACGTTGAGTGGCTACTTTAACCTTAGGAAAAACCCCACTCGTCGTATATTCTTCAAAGGATTAGCCTCGTTATTATTCCTTGCGGTTGCGCTTATTGCTTTATATATAAAAGGCTCTTCGCTATACTCTGTGTTAGTTTTAGGCGCACTAATACTCGGCACTATCGGCGACCTTTATCTTTGCCTAAACGAAAACATCGCTATCAAAGAAAAAGCAACCAATCTATTCCTTATCGGTGGCGCTTGTTTCTTTGGCGGACATATTCTTTTTAGCGTAGTTTATCTTGTAAGCGTACCCTTTTCTCTATACCTTATCCCTTGCGTTTTCGTAATCCCCGCATTGTTAGGAGTTGCAGTGCTCGTAGGTAGAAAGAAGATAACCCTCGGTAAATACCTACCCTTTGCTTTCGCCTATGGTTTTATCCTAAACCTTATGCTCGTAGTTACTATAAACGCATTTATCCATAACTACAACAATGCCTTTGGAATACTAAGCCTTGTTGCAGGTATTCTATTCGTAATATCCGATGGCTCTTTGTTCTTCAAGGAGTTTTCACATCTTAAAGGGAACCCCGTACTTATATACGTTGTTCTCGTAACATACTACATCGCGCAATGTTTATTCGCTTGCTCAATACTAGCATACTAATTAAACCTAAATCATAAAGAAGGAAGATAATATGAAAAAATTAACCAAATTACAACTCGGCTTACTTCTAGGCTCCGTAGGTATAATTTGTTTGGGACTTGTTTTCTTGGTTTCCGCAATGCAAATTTTACCACTATTTAACGCCATTACTAACGCCCTCGGCAGATACCTTATCGTTATAGGTACTATGAGCTGTGGTATTATGCTTTTTTCCAACGTCGCTCTCACTATCGAAGACGATAAGCTCCGCAATGGCTTGACCCTCGGTATTACCATTTTTGCTTTTGTTCTTACGCTCCCACTCGTTTACGTTTTTATAGCAATTTTCCCCGCAAACGTAGGTATTATGGGCTTCGTAGGTCGCGAAATAATGATGCTAGATACCATTGTTGCAGGTTTCCACGGTTGGTTTGGTAGCGGAGCATTCGTATACGTTGTATACGCATTTATGCTAATCGTTTCCATAGTCTTCCTACTAGAACCTTTGGCTGTAGGTATTCTTGCGCTCAAAGGCAAAACCCTCGTATTGTTCAAAAAGGGCGGTCCTATATTTTCTATAGACGAGCTTCCCGTTCTAAAAAAGAAAAGAGAAAAGGCTGATAATGAATAATTTTAGCGAGCGCACTCGTCTACTTGTAGGCATTAGCGCCATTGAAAAACTAAATATTTCTCGCGTTGCCATATTCGGTGTGGGCGGTGTCGGCGGTTATATCGCCGAAGCTTTAGCTCGTAGCGGAGTCGGTGCTATAGATTTGTTCGACAATGATACCGTATCGGTTACCAATATAAACCGTCAAATAATAGCGCTAAATTCCACTGTGGGTAGATATAAAACCGAAGTTATGAAAGAGCGCATTTTGGATATAAATCCAAATTGTAAAGTTGGTACTTATAACATTTTTTACGATGAAAGCAACGCAAATCAAATAGATTTATCCGCTTACGACTACGTAGCCGATGCTATCGATAGCATAAAAAGCAAAATAGAACTAATAAGACGCGCAACCGAACTAGGTACTCCTATTATTAGTGCAATGGGTGCAGGTAATAAACTTAACCCGACCGCATTTAAAATAGCCGATATTATGGAAACTAGCGTTTGTCCCCTCGCTCGCATTATTCGTAAGGAGTTAAGAGCGCTAGGTATATCTCACCTTAAAGTATGCTACTCGAAGGAAGCTCCCATTACTCCACTCCCCTCCGACGAGGATACCGGTAAACGCGTTACTCCCGGTTCAACCGCATTTTGCCCTAGCGTTATGGGACTTATAATGGCAAGTGAAATAGTAAAAGACCTTATAAAATAACCATATAAAAGGAAAAAGAGCCCGCTTGCTGGCTCTTTTTTATTTGTGGAGGAGGGATTGATAAATTCGATTAAATTGAACGAAGGAGTGCCGGCAAGCGGAGCGGAAAAGCTCTAAATCGGTTTTCCTTTCGTTGTCTATATTCTACCAATCAAAATTGAATTATAGAGGTAAGAGATACTGAATGTTTTGTGAATAATTATTGAGACTGCAATGAATTATTGCCCATCTATTGCCTAAAAGCATATTTTTTGTTAAAATAACGATAGACCTCATTGGAGATGGATATGAACAAGATTGAATGTGTACTTTTTGATATGGACGGAACCCTTTCCGACACCCTAGACGACCTAAAAGTCGCGCTTAACTATACCCTAGAAAGGCTTTCCCTACCCCTCCGCACACGTGAAGAAGTTTTGAGTTACGTAGGTAATGGAATTGATGCTCTCGTTATGCGCGGACTACCCGACGACAACAAAGAGCTCTTTGAAGAAGCACTACCCATTTTTAAAGCATACTATAAAGAACACCTAACCGATTATACCCGTCCCTACGATGGCGTAAACGAGCTTATTGATATCCTAATCGAAAAAGGAATTAAGATAGGAATAGTATCCAACAAACTACAAGCTCCTCTTGAAAATATCGTTCGTTCCTTCTGGGGGCACAAGATTAACGCAGTATGCGGTATAACCGATTACTATGCTCCAAAGCCCAGTCCCGATATGGTAAACGTTTGTCTAGATAGACTAAACTGTGCCCTTGAAAACGCTCTATACGTAGGCGATAGTCTTGTTGACGTTGCAACCGCTAGAAACGCGGGTGCTAAATTTATTGCTTGCTCGTGGGGCTTTTCCACTCGCGAAAAACTACTTGAGGCAGGCGCTAAAAATATCATAGATAAGCCAATTGAGTTACTTGAATACATAAAATAGGTTCCCCAATATGACGAAATTAACACCGGACAAGCTACTTTCTTCTAACAAAATTACCTTTAAAGATATAAAGGTAAACGCCTATTCGCGTTCCATTGAGGACGAACTTGTTCGTTATGGTAAAGATACCCTTATAGACGTATACTACGATATGCTCGTCATTAGGGAATTCGAAAATATGCTAAAGCTATCTAGAGAAAATGGCTTACTAGATTATCGTTTTAGCTACCCCGCACACCTATCCATAGGCCAAGAAGCCATCGCTGTCGGCGAAGCTCTTGCGCTAGAAAAAGAGGACGTAACTTTTGGCACTCATCGTTCACACGGTGAGCTTATTGCAAAATCGCTTAGAGTAATAAGACTTTCCAGCGACAATGAACTTGATGATATTCTCTCAAGCTATCCCACCCCCACCTATTCGAGCATAAAAAACAAGCTTATAAATTCTTCAAAGGATAATGCTATAGACTTTATACTCTATGGTGCTTATAGCGAAATTTTCGCTCGTAAAACGGGTTTACAAAAGGGTATAGGCGGTAGTATGCATTTGCATTTTGTTCCCTTTGGAGCATACCCCAACAATGGTATTGTTGGTGGCTCGGCTCCACTTGCCCTAGGTAGTGCCCTTTACGATAGAATAAATGGTAAAAATAACGTTACCGTTGCAAATCTTGGCGACGGGGCTTTGAATTGCGGTGCTGTGTACGAATCCATTGCCTTTGCCACAATGCACCAATTTAGCGAACTATGGGCGGAAAAAAGAGGGTTGCCCTTACTCTTTGTCGTTAGCGATAATTTATATGCACGCGGTGGCAATACCAAGCTAGAAACCGGCTCTTTTGATAACCCTGCTAGACTAGGAGCAAGCTTTACCACTAACCAAATGAATGCCGAATCGGTTAACGGACTCAACCCCTTTGCAGTTGCAGATGCGGTTAGAAGACATCGTCAAAATATCATAGATGGCAAGGGTGCTTCGCTAATAAACTGCACCACCTATCGTTTTAGCGAACATAGTATCGGCGACAATGCAAATCGCGACAAAGATGAAATAGCAAGTTGGCGTGCTTTAGACCCCATTGAAACCTATCCCAAAATGCTTCTTGAAAAAGGCATCGTAACTAGTGAAGAGCTAGAAGATATTAGAAACGAGGTTACCGAAAGGGTTCTAGTTGCATATTCGCTTGCAATTGACGAAAATATTAGCCCCTCCGTCGACCTTGGCGCCGAAAAAGATTATATAGAACAATATACATTTAACAATGGTTCACTCTCTCCAACCGACGCTTTAGTGGAGTTAAAAGAAAGCCCTCTCTACAAAGAACTTATAAACAAGTCGAGCGATACTTTCACCATAAGAGATGCTATTTCGTTAGGCATAATGGAAGGATATACCCAATATCCATCATTCGTTGCATACGGTGAAGACGTACGCGGTTGGCAATCTAAAAACTCGGCTTTTTACGATTTTGACAAATATATTCCTCGTGAAAAGCTATTCAATACACCAATAGCAGAATCCGCCATAGTTGGCGCAGAGGTGGGGTATGCAATGCGCGGAGGTAACGTTATTGCAGAGCTACTATATGCCGATTTCCTAACACGCGCAAGCGACGAAATAATAAATCAAAGTGCAAAGTGGCAAACCTTATCGGGCGGTATGATAACGCTCCCAATGACGTTAAGACTCCCCATAGGTAGAAGCTATGGTGGTCAACATTCACAAGATTTATCGGGGCTTATTGCAAGAGTAAACGGGCTCAAAACCTACTATCCCGCAACTCCAAGCGATATGCTCGCAGTAATGCGCTCGGCAATTTCATCCACAGACCCCACTATTATATTCGAGCCCAAGGAATTCTATAGCTTTACCGAGAGCTGTGCGCTACGCCCACAAGAAAGTTACAAAGTGGAAAACTCCTCTATCAAGAAAGTAGGCTCCAAGCAAACAATAGTTACCATTGGCCCGGCACTATACGAAGCACTCGCTGTTAAAGAGGTTGGCGATATGGAAATTATATCCCTAGTCAGCCTTGCGCCAATAGACTATGAGCCGATAATAAACTCGGTGAAAAAGACGGGAAAACTAATAATAATGGGCGAAAGCTCGTTTAGCTGTGGTATTATGAGCGATATATGCGCTTACCTGCAAAAAGCTTGCTTTGGATATCTAAAAGCCCCTATCGAAATACTTTCCACCCAATCTACCATCGTTCCTCCAAATGGAGCGGAGTCTGGTTACTATAACCTAAAAGAACAACTACTTGCACTATTAAAATAATAAAAAGGCAATAAAAAACGGTCCCCTTTCGGAGACCGTTTTTTCTAATCGTAAATTAGTCCATTAGCTTGCAATAATCACTCATATATTGATAGTTAGCGATATCGGTCCAATATTCATCAAAGTAATAGGTAGTGGAGAATACTAGTTCACTTTCTATCATACCTTTCCAAGTATCTTCTGCTAGGAAGTAGCGAGGATATCCATTGTCCCAAATTTCGATGGTTTGGTCGAGCTTGGTGTATGCTGCATTATCCATACCTGAACTTGCCTTGAGGTTGGGAAGGGTGATTTTTTCGGGAGCCTTTTCAAGGTCGAGCTTTAGTTTTAGGGTGTAGTAGCCTTCTTCTTCGTTATAGGTTACGCTTGCTTCCAAAATGGTTTCTTCGGTCAAATCGTGGTCGGTTAAACGATAACCATAATCGTGCTTTGCCATTTCGCCCTTAACGCCTTCGTTCCAAGCAATATCAAACGAGGGATATCCAGTTTCATCAAAAGTGGGAGTGGGTTGAGTTTCTTGGTCGGGAGCTACGTATTTGAAAGATTGGGTATAATCCATACTGCTATCGGTGTAACGTGCTTCTGCAAAACGAGTGCTGTCACCTGCTATTGCTCCCATAATGCCTGCAAGTAGCTTGATGGTGGGGTCATTGGTATCGCCACTAATATAAGCATACTCGGTATAGTGAGTCTTGTCTTGGTTACGTACGTTAAAACGATATCCCGATACCGGTACACCCATCATAGAGTTGGTATAAGAGGTTTGGTATGCTACGTTTTCGGCGGTGCAATACTTTTCGGAAGCGATTGCATATAGGTCTGCCGCAAATTTGATAACCGCTTTAGTATCACTTGCATCGGGCATAACCAAATCGAGCTTTTCACCCTCGGGTTTTTCACCGGGCTTAAAGGCTTCTATGGTGGTTTCCGCACCTCCTAGCATTGGTGCTAGGAAGCCGGCGAATACTACTGCTAATACTACTATAGCACTAAGTGCTGCTATAAGTTTTTTAAGTCTTTTCATCTTTTATCTCCTTTTTCTATCTTAACCGTCTTCGCCAAGCATTTCGAGAGCGCTCTTGGGAACTGCCTTGCTATCACCGTGTTTTACGAAGAACATTAGAGCTATAGAAATTACTACGCAGATTACGGAATATAGGAACAAATACTTGGTGCCCCATTCGTCCATTATCAAGCCTGCAATAAAGGGAGTGATTGCTTGAGCGGACATTGTTGCGGTATAGTAAAGTCCGGTATACTTACCGATAGTTGCGTTGGAAGAGAGTTCAACAACCATCGGGAAGGTGTTAACGTTACCTATAATCAAGCCAAATCCTGCAATCAAATAGAAGATAGCATATAGATATACTGCGTAACTGCTGGGGGTTGCTGCGAAGAAGAATATCAAGATATAGCTTATTACAGCAAGACCGAAACCGAGCATAATGGATTTTCTTCTACCAATCTTAACAGCTAGCCAACCAACGGGAATAAATGCTACTGCACTAACACCCATCGATACACCGCTTATTACGCCACCGATACCAGCCGATTGGCCAAGGGTCTTGGTGATGTAAATGGAAAGGTTAGAGGATATTGCGTTGTATCCCATAAACCACATAAAGATAGATGCAAGAATTAGAAAGAACGATACCATTCTTGCCTTCTTAGCTTTACCGCTTTCTAGGGCAAGGGTTGCTTCGTCGACACCCGTTTGAACCTCGTCTTCCTCGTCGTTACTTATACCATACTCGGCACACAAGTCTTGACATTCTTGGAAGAGCTTGGGTTCTTTGACCAACCATAGGAACAAGGCAAGGAGTATCAACATTGCGCAAGCTACTGCAATAAAGATTGCCATATATCCATAGGGGTTAATCATAAAGGTTATAGTATAGATTAGGAATGCTACCGCACCGCCTGCACCACCTGCAAGATTTATCATTGCGTTTGCTTGCGAACGTAAGGGCTTGGGCGTTACGTCGGGCATTAGAGCAACTGCTGGTGAACGGAAGGTTGCCATTGCTATAAGAACTAGGAGCAATACTATCATATATAGAACTAGAGGAACTATATCGCCTTTAGTAATTTTTTCGAAAATTTGGTCGGTTGCATAGCTATTGATACCCGTCTTAACAAAGGTGTTATATTCGTCGGTATATTCACCGTTTTCATCTAGGGGGTTAAGAGCTATTTCAAGGTATTTTTCGAGAGTTTCGCCACCAAAGTCTTTGAAATATTTGCGGTCGCAATAGTCGGAGTTATGTGCGCCTTCGTTATAAAGCATAGTATAAAGCTCTTCTGCGTTGTATACTTTGCCTTCGTGGTCGGTATAGGTATAACCCTCGACGTGAGTTGCGGTGATTTGTTCACGCAAATTCAAGGAAGACTTTAACTGTGCGTTGGAAGTAATAGGTACGAAAATCATAATTATAACGCTAGCTACGGTACCAAGCACGATAAAGGGAGTACGACGTCCCCATTTGGTGTTCGTCTTGTCGCTTATCTTACCGAATAAAGGTAGTAGGAATAAGCTCAAAAGGTTGTCAGCACCCATTATCAAACCACGTAAAGTGTTGGAAAGACCAAAGGTGTTTTCGAGTAATAGCGGTACAACGTAGTCGTAGGAAGTCCAGAAAACTTGGATTACTGCGAATGCGAGACCAACTTTTAAAGTTCTCCAATAATTGAGTTTCATTGCTCACCTCAAAAAAATTTATCCTCATACATTATAAACGAAAAAGAATTCTTTTTCAATACCAAATATTGAATTTATAAATAATTTATTATATAATCTATATATAATATAATCTATATTAAATATAAGGAGTGTGCTATGGCAAAAAAGAAAACTATAAAGTTTAATAACACCACCCTATTTATTTTGATAGCTATTGCTGTTATACTAGGACTACTAGTAGCCCTTGCATTCAGCCCCGTAGGTCAAGGAATACTTGACGGAATGGTAGCAGAAAACAACAATGACGGTACCCAAAACAACAATAATAGTAACCAAAACCAAGTTGTTCAGCTTGGTGGTAACGTAAGCATCGGCACCCAAACAGTACTAGAAAACGTCAACTGCAAAATTCACTTTATCAACGTTGGTCAAGGAGACGCGATACTATGCCAATTTAGCGATGGTACCGACGTACTAATAGACGGTGGTTCGACTAGCTCGGGACTCGCCGAAATTAGAACGGGCTTTATAAACTATCTATTCTCCGTGGGCGTAGTTGATACTATCGAATATATGATAGTAACCCACCCCGATACCGACCACTACAATATGCTAACTGCAGTTATGGATAGCTTTGTTGTAGAAAAGGTTTATTACAATAACACCAGAAAGAATACTACCTATTCCGCTTTTATCGATAGAATTGCAGAAGAGGTAAGTAGCGAGAACAATATCGGCTTCGACGGGGATGGCGAAGTATACGAAAACGTAATTAGTGGCGTTGGATATAGCTTTGATATAATAGCTCCCGGATACGACCGTTTCCAAGACGACAACGAAGAGTTCGACGCATACGAATCCAACGGAATGAGTCCTATAGTTTTACTAGAGGTATCAAATAGAAAGGTGCTATTTACCGGTGATGCGACCTACGAAACCGAAGAATGGTTCCTCTCCTACGTTGGCGAAACCAATTATGATATCGACGTTCTTAAAGTAGGTCATCACGGTTCCGACTCCTCTACCACCGCCGAGTTCCTAGCAAAGATAAATGCCGAATATGGTGTTATTTCTAGCGACGACGGAACCAAGCACGACCACCCCACTCCTCAAGTTATGAATAGACTCTTTGACGAAGGCGTAGTAACCTACCGCACCAATCGCCACGGGAATATAGTTCTCAACATAGACGTTGACGGAGATTTCGCATTCCAAGTTGAAAACGAGGTTCCCGTTGATAACAATAAAAATTGCATAGACGATAAAATGCTTATCACAGCTAAAGACTAGAACTCATATGGCACAAAAAAGGTCGGACAATTTGTCCGACCTTTTTATTTATCTAATTGATATTAAGCGCATTGAATAGAAGATAATTTATAGGTCAAATTATTTTCTACGATTTTAACTGGAATATGGGTTGAGTATAAACCGGTTGAACCCTTTCCTAGAACCGATAGACCACCTTCACCCTCTACAGAATAAGCAACTTTAATAGAAGAACCTACGGGAGCCTTTGCTCTTTGAATATTGAGCTCTACGCATTTAACGTTGGTTGCCATTGCTTGCTCTACGCCATCGGAATAAATCTTGATACCGGCAACGCTTTCACCGGCTCCGTCTTGTTTAGTTCCGTTATAACGAAGTTCGGGGTTAGAAGTGGAAATGCTCATTTCTACCTTTTCACCGGCTACGTTGTCTATTACGGTATAGGAACCGGTATAATTATTTTCTATGGTATAAACGCGAAGTACGGTATAAAGTAGTTCGTTATCTACAAAACCAGCCTTGATTCTCATCTTCTTTTCTTCGCCACCATTTACGGAATAAATATAACGTTTGCCATCGTAACGAGCCTTAGTGGTATACTCGGTACCATTGTAGCTAACTTTCTTAGCACTAGCAAGGGTGGTAAATCCGTCTAGCAAACTTTCGCTTGCCATAATAACGTTACTTTCAAGGTCGGTTGCAGCCATAGTTACTCTGGTGCCTTTAACGGTAGAAGCGGATACGTTGTGGGTTTCTCCCGTCATATTCAAAACTTGTTCACCGGCAGGAACTCTTTCGGTCTTGATAACTAGCGCACCTACTAGGGTACCATTATCATATATTTCATAGCTTAGTACTTCTTGATTAACCCATTTTAAACCGGGCAAATCTACGTCGTTGTTACAAGCAACCAAACTGAGAGCTGCTCCTACTGCGAGTGCTACAACTAGCATCACGATTAAAAATTTACGCATTACGTTACCTTCTTAACTCAAATAATATTAGTATTATAGCTTATTTAAGCGCAGTAGTCAACAATAATAAACCAACACTTATACAATGAGTTCCCCTTGGTTTTCGTCTTGTATTACTCGCATAACTTTTATTTCTTCGAGCGAGCTAAGGTCGTAGTAAATATAGTAAAAAGCATCGTCGTAACGTCCCGCCACCTCGTAGGCTTCTTGCTCGGTGTTCCACTCTGTCGGGATAATAACCCTTCTTTTTACTACGGGCTCAAAGCCCTCTTTAAAGCCTATGCTACTAACGTCGCTTGGATTTTCCGATATGGTTCTTTCCACGTGATTGTATAGATAATTTTGGGCTTCGAGTCCCAAAATTTCTCCCCCTACAAGAGAAATTTTCACCTTGATAAGGTCGGGGTAATTAATTATACCATCTTTTACAAAAGCAAAGTTTATATATGCTATATCTGCGTTTACGGATACCCAAACAGCTTCAACACTATCATAGCCGACGTTGTTCAAAAAGCCCTTTGCGGTGGTTAGAGCTTGCTCCTTGCTTAGCGTTACCTCGCCCGCTTCATGGTCGCGTGCAATCTCTACGATATATCCACCCGCCTTGCTTAGCTCTACGCTACCATCTGCGATAGAATACAAATACGATGGGATTGCCCCACTTACCTCGCCCGCACTTTCCGCATCACCATAAAGAGCCTTTATACGAGCTAAGCCTTCCTCTTGACTAATTTCGGTTTTACCTTTTAGGAACTTTGCTTCCCTATCTAGTAGCCCGTCGGAAAATGGTCCGTCGTATATCATTTCGGGATAATCGACGGTGGTTTGGTCAAAAGCATCGTATACTCCGCCAAGTGTTTTTATCCCCTCGTCTAGCTTTCCGTATAGATTGCCACCAAGAGCCACTTCGTCGCCCGCTTTTGCAAAGGCTTGCTCCAGCGCCGATACCACCTCGGTAAGCTTAATAAGCTTTTCGTTTTCGCTTTGGGTTATACTTTCGCTAGGTAGTTTCTTTGCTAAATAGGAAGAAAATCCTCCTAGTTGATTGATAAACTTGATGACCTTTGCGCTATCAAATTCCTTGTTGTTTAACCTAGACAGGTTAAGTGCGGTTACCTCAGCATCAACGCATACCTCTTGGAGAAGCTCCTTTTTCGTTTTATTATAGTTGGAAACCTGCACCTTTTTGAGTTTGTTTTCCATATCGCCAAGTCCGTCTAACGTTTGGTAAAATGCTCCGTCGTATACCGCACCCATTTCGGTATTAAACACCTTGACCTTTTGGGCAAGTATCCCTAGCGAGGTTGCAAGTCCTGCAACTAATAGTACGCATACTATTATTAGCGATATCTTCCATATTTTTTCTTTTTCCATACCCCCTCCTATAAACAGAAAACGTGCGAACCGATGGATAGGTGTATTTCCTTTTGACGTATCCAATTACTCGTCGCGGTACGAGGATTATAATAGAACAAGCATCCGTAGGTTGGGTCCCATCCGTTGAGTGCATCTTGCGCCGCTTTCTTTGCAGTTTCGTTGGGCGTCAGATTGATTTGCCCATCGTTTACCGCTGTAAACGCCCAGGGTTGGTACACTACTCCCGATATGGTATTGGGAAACTCCGAGCTCTTTACCCTATTTAGAACTACCGCCGCCACCGCTACTTGGCCAAGATAGGGCTCGCCACGTGCCTCGCCATATACCACACGAGCAAGCAAATATAAATCTTGCGAGGAGTAGGAACCGTTGGAACTACTACTATTCGACGACGATAAACTCATACCCAAAGCTTTCGCGGTTTTAGGTCCGACCTTGCCATCGACGGTAAGCTTGTTCACCCTTTGAAAGTATCTAACCGCAGTTTCCGTTCTTGAACCGAATACTCCGTCTATCGAACCGCTATAATATCCCCAATTCTTGAGTTTGGTTTGCAACGTTCTAACAGAACTGCCCGATGAACCTCTTTTAAGAACGGTGGCTGCTTCCGCACTTTCTATTTCGGGACTAATTCCATAAGCGTTCAAAGCAAGGAGTATCATAAGCACTATAATCATAAGTAGAATGGGCGCGACTATATATCGCAAAACCTTTTCCGTTTTCATTTTCACCTTCCTTTTTTATTGATTATAGGCATCGTAAAAATTTTTACACCTTTGGCATTCTATTTTTTTAGAAACATTGACGAGCAATCTTTTAGAGGGTATAATATTAGTTAAATAAGGAGCAGATATGAAAATTCTAGAAGACAAAATTTTACAATGTGGAAAAGTATTACCCGGACACGTTCTTAAAGTAGATAACTTTTTGAACCACCAAATAGACGTTGCTCTATTGAAAGAAATGGCAAACGAGCTTTATAAAGAATATGAAGGCGCCGGCGTAAACAAAATATTGACGGTTGAAGCTAGCGGAATAGCTATTGCAACTATGGTGGCAGACCGCTTTAACTGCCCTATGGTTTTTGCTAAAAAGAATAAGACCTCGAACGTTGCTGGCGACGTATATTCCGTACCCGTACATAGCTACACTCACAATCGCGATTATAATATTATCGTTTCCAAGAGCTATCTAAACGAAGGCGACGTCGTACTTATTATAGACGACTTCCTCGCAAACGGATGTGCTTTGCGCGGACTTATCAACTTGGTTGAACAAGCGGGAGCAAAGGTTGCCGGTTGCGGTATCGCTATCGAAAAGGGCTTCCAAGAAGGTGGTTCTGCTTTGCGCAAGGACGGATATAAAGTTTGCTCGCTTGCAATAGTGGAAAATATGACCGATTCCTCTTTGACGTTTAGAAAATAATGGATTTTGCATTGGTTCTCAACGCGCCTGAACTAGACGTCGAAATAATAGAAAAACATATTATAGCCGCCGATGGCGGTTATCGTTTAGTGGATAATAAACCCGTTGTTGCAGTTATTGGTGATTTCGATACGCTAAGTTATATTCCAAATAACGTTCATACCATTTCTTACCCTGCCGACAAGGATAAAACCGATGGTGAGCTTGGACTTGATTTTATAAAGAACACGGGTGGAAAAAGAGTTACCATCTATGGCGCTACCGGTGGCAAGATAGAACACGTTTTGGGCAATATCAATTTGCTCGCCTATGCTGATAGCATCGGTTTAGTAGCCAAAGCGGTTAGCAAGGATAACGAGATATATTTCGTAAACGACAGTCTATCGATAGAAACGGATAAAGGTAATGCCCTTTCCGTTTTCCCCTTTGGCGGTGAGGTAGAGTTCGATAGTAGCAGTGGCCTAAAATATTCTCTTGACGGACTAAAAATTTTACCCCACTCCTCACTAGGTATTTCTAACGAAGTTACCGTAGGTAAAGTGGAAATTACCGTCAAAAAAGGCTCCGCTATTGTCGTAATTTCCAAAAAAATTAAGGATAAATAATTAAAAAAGTGGTTGACAAACCATTTTTGCGGTGCTAATATAAGCACATCAACTAAATCGTGCTAGGGGTGATAGCGTAAGGCTATCTGAGATTACACCCTTCGAACTTGACCGAGTTAACGCTCGCGTAAGAAAGCCATTTTCCTAGGAATTTGTAGTTCAAGTAATCTCGCTTGAACTATTTTTTTCTTAAAAGGCTCCTAGCAAAAGGAGAATTTTATGTTCACAGACCCATTTGCCACTTTGTCCCTTTTTGATAAAGTCGCCACCATTGCCCTTTACGTTACTATCGGCGTAATAGTTGCAGTCGCGCTCTCTCTCGTTCTCGTTAAAAAGTTTAAAGCGGATAGTATGCGTAAAGCCACTATTATAGTAGGCTCCATAGTTATTGTATATACCATAGCTATGCTCGCAACCTTGCTTGGCTTAAAGCTAGACGAATATATTATGGAAGGCTACGTCGATTATCTCACCTTTATACCAATAGTTGTACTCGTTGGAATAATCGTAGTGCTTGCAATAATAGGTTTCGTTATGGCACTTAACAACAAGGACTCCCTACCCAAGTTCGGCAAGCTTTCTGCCATTATTATAGGGATTGCGCTACTTGCTCTTATTATTTCGACCTTAGTTAAAACCTATACCAGCGGTGCAGAAATCGACGTTACCGGCGAAGTACTAATGTACTTGTTTACCGCTATACTAGTTGCAATTATAGTAGCCCTTGCACTAGTATTTGGTAAAAAAATCCCCACCACCACAAAAAGTATAGTTTATGCCTCGGTTTGCATCGCAATGAGCTTTGCACTAAGCTATATCCGTTTCCTAGAGCTTCCGCAAGGCGGTTCTATAACCTTTGCTTCCCTACTACCCCTAATGATATATTCCTATATGTTTGGTATCCGTAAAGGTGTGATTGCGGGCATCATTTATGGCTTTTTGCAATTTATCCAAGCTCCGTGGTTCTATCACCCCATACAATTTTTACTAGATTATCCCATAGCCTTTGGCGCAATAGGTTTAACCTCTATACTAAAAGAAAAGAAGGTGCTTGGCGGTAAAGCCCCCATACAATTTGCTATAGGTGCACTTGTAGCGGTAACACTACGTTACCTTGCACACGTAATAAGTGGTGTTTTCGTATTTGGTTCCGCAGACCCCAGTTATGGCGCAGTTGCTTGGTCCTTCCTATATAACGCATTTACATTTGCCGACCTTGCAATATGCCTTGTTGCAGGATGCCTGCTATTCACCTCGAAAACCTTTAACAAATTACTTGAAAGAGTATAAGTAATCAATAATAAAAACAGCTCGATACTTATCGAGCTATTTTTATTTGAGCATAGCTGATTAAATTATATTCTCTAAAATTTTTGCAACTTGCTTGAGGCACTCATTATACAATACATCTTCGTCATAAGGTTTACCACCGGTAGCATACGATAAGCTTATTTTGACAGAACAATCTTGCGAATAATAGCACAAGCACGACATACAATATTCTCTTTGCGAATCTATGCCATCCGCATAAACGATGCCGCTACAAAGTTTATTAGAGACTTCTGTTTTGATTATCTTATATTCCTCTTTATGAGCTTTTAATCGAGTTTTAATACCATTCATCCATTGGTTTTTAGCGAGTTTTGCTAGCATAGTTTTATCCGGGTTGGTAGTAATTTCCACACTAACGTATGCTAAGCCCTTATCCGTCGCAAAATGGTACTGCGCCACGTTTTCCACACGGACTATTTCGTTTCTTTTATAAAATGTTTTACTAAAAAAATCACTTTCCTTTATCTCTCCATTGAACAAGTTTGGCGTCATAGTATACCCATATTTTTGACTATTAGAGACAAATTCCTCTTCTGTTTGATAAACCTTAACGTCGCTATTGTCGTGGCGTTTTATTTCATATTCAACCAATACGACACCTACAGCAAAACCTATAACAATCAGCATTATTAGGAGTATCGCAACTAATTTTTTTAACTTTTTCATAAATCATAGGCCCCTTGAGATGTACAATTAGTCTTGCGTTAAAAAGACTGCACCATACAACCTCTATCTTTGTTAATATTCTATATATTAAACGTACGACAATAATAAAAACATTGGAGTTTTTTATTGTTTCTTTTTTGCTTTAGTTGATAACTCATATACATTGAAATATGTAAAAATCGAAAATATAATAAAAAGCAACGACATTGCACCGCTATAAAGGAGTATTAGGATGCTTGGCAAAAGCTCAACCGCTTCGCTCGTGCCAATCGGACCAAGACCTAGCGCTAAAGTTGCGCCCTGCACCAAATATACCATTTTGAAATCTATATCTATCAAAACAACTAAAAGGTTAATTATAAACGTTAGTAAAAATCCTATTGTAATAATACCAATGGTGCCAAGTATGTTTCTTAGTTTTTTAATACCCGAATTATATAACCATCTCACTGTATTTACATTTATATCAAGCATTTGGCTGATTTCCACAAAAGTATATTCCCCAACGATTTTAAGTGTTATTATGCTTTTTCGCCTTTCATCAAGGCCCTCCAACATATCGTTAAATTCATTCAAATTTACATAATCAGCTATTTCTTTTTTTGACAATAGAAGCTCCATTTCTTCCGCATAATATAATTTTGAGCTACGTCGAACCTCATCAATGGCACAGTTCTTTACTACTTTATAGAGCCAAGCAAGTTCATTCTCATTGGGGATAAGATGCTTTTCCACTTTGAGTAACTTGAGTACAACGTTTTGAACTATATCTTCGCTAGTATGATGATTTTTTGTAATTGTAAAAGCTATGGCATATAGTTTGTTATAATACAAATTATATAGTGTAGTTACACCTTCCAAATCTCCTTTACGAATTAAATTCATCATTTCTTTTGCAATCTTATCAGTCATAAGATTCTCCTTAGTTATCTATATTATATAAACGAAAGAAAAGCCCCAAAACGTTGGTCTAATATAAATAAATTTATATTATTGACACTAAAATAGTACCATTTACCTTTGTCTATGTCAAGATGCGTGCAATTCACCTCGAAAACCTTTAACAAGTTACTTGAAAGAGTATAAGTAAACAATAATAAAAACAGCTCGATACTTATCGAGCTGTTTTTTCATCGTTTATCAAAAATAACGACTGTTAACGCTTATTTTGGTAGCGTTGTATATATCTTTGTCGTTGTGTTTCCCTCGTCATCTTCTTCTACAAAGCATATTCCAAAACCATTCTCCCCTATCGAGAAAGAAGTAGCCGAAGAAGTAGACTCTGATGCTATTTTATTTAAAGAAAAGGGTATTATATCCATCATAACGCCATATTCTTTATCGTAGACACCAAACGCTTTTATGTATGTACTCATTCCCGCGGCAGTGAAGCCCATTTTCCCTTCTCGAATATAGCAATCTTCAAATACGTATTCTGCGCTATCATATATTTCGTTCAATCCGAAAATATCCCTTAACTTAGATACGTATGGGAGTTCTTCTACTAAAGAATAGTCTTCCGAAGAATACACCTTGTCGTGTGATATTACGTACTCGTTCCCGAGTTTTGGAATGTCCATCATTTGTCTTAGTCTTATATCGGAGCTTATTTCTATTTCTTCCTTTGTATCAAGGTCTATTTTTACAAGTTTATATTCCATAGCATCATAAGATTCTATCTTATAATACAATATATCGTTATTGAAAAGGAATACCCCTCCGTCTCCGTCAACCTTTGTATCAACTAGCGTTGTTTCTATTCCCGTTGCAAGTTCAACTGCATATATCGAGCCAACGAGATAGTAGGTTGCGCCACCAGCAGGCGTACCGCTAGTGTAATAATAAGCTATATTATCATAAATTCCAAGCAAACCGTCCCCCGTGCTTCTTAGACTAGTAGTATACACTTTACTACCAGAGTGCGTATAGGTCTCTATTGTACTATTATTATAAAAATAGATATATTCTTCCGTCGCACCAATAAAATAGGAGGTTTCTTCGAACTCATCACCTAAATCACAATACAACGCAACGTCTTTGCCATCAAAAGAATATATCTTTTTACCCGACAAATAGTAGAATTCGTCTTCGTCGGTTGGAATATCTATCACTTTTACTTTACCATCAACGATAAGGCTAGGCTCCCCGCTCAATTGCTTAAACCTATTTGGTAACTGAACTACCTTTTCTAACTTGTCTTCTAGTGAAATCTCGACGTCATCGCCTTTATACTCGTATAGGTATTCCGTTTTAGCAAAGCTTGCCCCTACGCAATCTGTATAATCAAAAGTGAATTTTAGTTTTGTCGTTCCATCGTCGTACAACGTAACCGTCGTGTAGCTTTGCATATTAGCAAAATATTCTTCTTCATTATATTCACAATACTCGAAAAGCTTATCTCTTGCCACCATATATTTAAATTCTTTACCATTTGCAAGGCTCGTTATCGTCGGTTCACTTTCATAATAATCATAGTCAAACTCTATTGACGTGTTTGCTATTTCTTGATAGTATTCTTCATTGACAATCTCTTGCAAAACGGATTCATATAATGAATCTTGCTCTATGAAAACCAATACCGAAGTATCACCTTCTGCAGTGTTATATACCCCATTCTCTTCCAAATAGAGTCCTAAAGTAAGCAGTTCGTTTTCATAGGTTTCATATTTTAGTATCTTTTTTTCATCACTACGAACAAATATAAATCCGCTACTTGTTTTATTCAACGAACCCATTTCATAGCTACTCATACTCAAATACAAGCTGACTTCTTCGTCTATTTGTACGTTTAATCTTTGGTTTATTAGTGCCATAATCTCTTCGTGATTATACGAAGGCAAATCGGGTGTTGTAGGTGTTGTGGGTGTCGGTGGAGTTGTATCTTGTGGGATAGATGGCTCTCCCTGTAATCCACTATCATCTTTGTCGTAAAACAATCCAAAATACACTCCAAGTCCGACTGCCAAAACCGCAATCAAACAAATTGTTACAATAATAACTATTTTCTTTTTATCTGTCTTTTTTGACTTTTTGTCGTCTTGTTTTATCCCTTGCTCTCCGGTAATATAGTCAACGGATACGTTAAATATCTTTGCGATATCTACAAGCAAATCAATATCGGGCATTGCCTTACCCGTTTCCCATTTAGAAACAGCTTGCTTGGATACGTATAACCTATTACCAAGTTCCGTCTGTGTCATTCCAGACTGCAAACGCAATTCTTTTAGATTTTTTGCAAATGCTTCTTTATTCATATAAGGCTCCTCTTTATCCGTCAATTTATTATACATCATTTTCCTATTCTGTTTCAATATCAAATCGGTCAACCGTTGGTTGACTTAACAACAATTTACCTATAAATTAGGAAACCTATTATATCTAGACTTTTAATTTTGAATGATAGACGCGACAAAAATGTCGAGCGGTTGCCCTATTAAAAAACAACTAAAAAACCTATTATCTTTAGACTTTGTAGTTTGGATGAGATACGACAGGAAAGTTTTCCGCTAGGTCGCTCAACTATCCTTATGGTTCAGGTAATTTTCTCTCTTTGCCTATGTTAGACCACGGTAGACCTCGATTTTTGGATGCAGTACGCGACAAAAAGCTCCCAACAAGAGGAGTTTACTAGAGGTAAATGACTTGCAGTTGGGAGCTTTTTAACAAAGTAATGCGCCAAAAGGCGAGGTCTACGCGATGCCTTTAAGACGTTTCATCCATATAGGATTCCCTTCGGAATCGGATGCGGTATCATAGTTTTCACCGGGCATAGTGTTGAATTCCTCGTTGGGGGAATAGTTCATTAGGAGCTGAATTGGTTTCTTACCAAGAATGGCAACGAGTCCACCCATATCGCTAACGTCGGCATAAATGCTCTTCCATTCACTAGTATTATAGTTTAGAGGAATTTCGGAGGAGTCGTACCATAAACCCATCGCACAGAAGGTGAGGTTAACGTAGTCTTCGTTACGAGCGGAGCCCGTTTCTCTGTTTTTAACCTTTATATCGTCGTATTCTTCACGGGCAAGAACCTTTTTGAATACGTCGTTTATTTGGCTATTGACGGTATCGGCAAGACCTGCAACGGGCAAGGAAGATTCTTCAAGAAGTGCTAGGTCGATATCTTTAATCTTCTTCCAATTATAGATATAGTTTTTGCCTTCTATAGTAATGTTCATAAGGGCGGGGTCGCTAGAACGTCCTAGAGGAGGAGTTACCATTATAGCGGGTGCCAACGAGTTAGCAAATATGCAATTATTTATCTTGAGAGAAGTGTCTTGATTGAACTTTTGCTTGGGTGAACCATTAGATACCTGTTCAAGCTCGGTGTTACCAAATTGAGGACTATACATTATTGCCGATGATACGGTATTGCGGAAAATACATCCGTCTATAAGTACGTTACCACGTTTAACTACTATAGAGTTAAAGGTGTTTTGTATTTGGCAATAACGGAAGGTTACGTTGGTTTCACGGCTCAAAGTAAATCCGTTTTCGTCGTATTTATAGTCTTTGTCCCACGTTCTATCTATCCAATTAGTATAGGTATCATCTTCCCAATAACCATAGTAATCGTACTCCCAATCTTCCCAGAATTGGTTACCAATACCCGCAATATAGCCACCCTTTTCCTTTAGTTGGGACCAATCGCCGGAATCGCTAGGAGGCGTTGCACTATTGAGTACAAGGTTTTGGAAAACAATATCTCCGCCTAACGTACGATTCATTTTCAAAAGGAAGGAATCGTTTGCGGTTACCTTAAATCTTCCATCTAGCTTGAAGCCATTACCATAAATGGAGGTTAAAATATAGGGCTCCCAATGGTCGGGATGATAATATATATCCGATTGCAATACGATATTTTCTTTCTTTAGTTGTTTGCCATCTACGCACTTTTCCGGTCTATCATATTCCCAATACCAGCCCTCTTGGAAATAGGCAAACATCATAGCCATATCAAAGCTTACTAGACTGGGGTCAAGAGTCAACTTTTCTAGGTTTACACAATCATCGTCTTCATCAATTTCCCAACCAAGGTTGATACCGTCTATAACGTTAAATACGTATCCATCTCGCGCGGAGTTAACGCCATAAGAGTATTTAGCAACCATATAGATACCTACTTGATGTCCAATGGCCTCTTTCTTGAATGTGATAACACCATTGCTATCAACGGTAGCATATTCTTCGTTAGTGGAATAATAATCAAAAGTCAAATCGGCACCTTCGGGACGATAGGTTTCGATTTCAAATTGATAGGTGTTGACGTATCCGTACATAAAGTCCACGGTAGGACGGGTTACGGTTGATAAATCGTAGCCCTCGGGAAGATTTTCTACCTTAACAGCGAACTTATCACCCCATACGCGAACGCCTTCGATACCCCTATCGTCTTCATCGTTGTCGATAGTGATTGCAACGTATTCTAGCGGAACCTTAACTTCTAGGTCTATAGTAGCGTCTACAAAACCGCTTGCGCTCGCAACCAAAGTAACGTTACCGCTCTTTAGTCCAAGTAGTGCTCCATCGCTATCGCGTTGGATTATAGTGTTATCACTCAAGGTATAAGTTATCGATTGTGGCTCGCTACCTACGTAGTCGTCGTTTGCAACGATAGCATTCAAACTAAACTCATAGGTCTTTAGGTTTACGTATGCTCCATTTTCCCACAACGTACCTAGTAGCACGTCGAGGTTGCGATAGGTTAGCTCAAGCTCGCCCTTTGTGAACCTGACGGTCAAGTTTTCTACCCTTTCGCCCTTTCTAACCTTTAGGCTAACCTCACCTTTAGCGCTACCATTATAATACAAAGTAGTGCCTTCCACGGTAGCAGAGCCAACGACGTCTATAAGCTCTATTCCACTAGTATAAGCATAGTCTTCAACGTTGAAAGAGTTGGCGGTTATCGTTAGATAATTCTTCTTCAAAATGGTACTTCCTGCGTTAACGGTTAAGGTTACGTTAGAGGTCAAATATTCATTCGTTGCAGGCTCGTAGACCGTTGCGGTAATCGTAGTTGAACCGTTTGAAATCGTTCTTACAACACCATTGCCATCGATGGTTGCAACTTGACTATTTGAGGAGCTCCAAGTGGTCTTTTTCTCTTTGATTGCGGGAGCGGGAAGAACTATTTTGTTTAGAACCAGACTTTCGCCCACGTTCAAGCTAATTTCACTTTCGTACTCCGTTTCCCCTTGCTTTACTATTTGGATAGAATAAAGCTCGGTTCCACTCACGTAGAAGGTAGCAGTAGCACGCACGGTTAGATTGTTCTTGGAGTGGCAGAAAATCTTTACCTCGCCAAAGCCTTTACCCGTAAAGGTAACGTCTCCGTTATCGTCCACTTGGGCAATACCAATATCCGAAGACGTCCATATAAGCTCCTTTACCGCTATCGCCGGGTAGGTTACCGCTTCTATACGATATGCGCGATTTACGTAGTCGTTAATTTCTATTTCGATAACGTCATCGAGCAAATCACCATCGTGATATAAAGTGATTTCTTCAATGGTTATATCGGTAGAGGTTGCAATGATATCTCCACTTATATCTATAGCGAATACTATTATAAGGGGTATGCAAATTAGTAATCCAATCAATATCTTTTTCATATTATCCCCCTATCTTGCCGGTGAAATTTTTGCGTAGGCCTTCTTGAGTCCTATAAAGCACCAAAGAGCCGAGCCTAAACAATATAGGAATGCAAGTGCTGTTAGTATACCGAGTGCAAATAGCGAACCGAATATATATCCGCCAGCTATCGCCCATATACCGCCAATGACAGCAAAAAGCAATCCAACTACCAAAGAAATGAATACGTTGGGTGAACCGGAAGTCATTTCTCTGCCTTCCCCTACGGGGAAACGAGGTTTTACTAAATCGATTTTTATTGCCATACAGGTTTCGCCGACTGCAAACATCAAGCAAATCGCAAGCATTATGAAGAAAACCTTTAGGTCAACGAATCCGCCTAGCCATACCGCTACGCAACTTAGTATTACGACAGAGCCCGATACTATCATATACAAGGTAAACTTTGCTAGTATTTGTACGTTATATGGTACGGGAGAAAGCTTGGTCATATAGAAGGTGTCGCCCTCACGAGATACCGTGGTTGCAGCGAAGCTAACGAGTATTGCAACGAAAAGTAAAATTACCATTATACCTAGCGCGGGAGCAATGGTTTCGCCTATCGTTTGCGAACCGATAGCAACTGCAAGACGAGTGCTAAAATAGGACATAACGGGAGCGGAAGCACTCATTGCCAGATATTGGAAGGAATAGTTGAAGCTTCTAAAGATTTCGAGAAAATCTTTCTTTAGCAAAGAACCAAAGTGGGGACGAACAACGTCGGCGCTTTCTTTACTAAACGATGAGCCCTCGATTTCCAAATTGCGAAGCATAATTTTGAGGTAATATTTCTTTACCATTAGGAAGTCGATAAGAAGAATTACCGCGGGCACGCCAACCGATACGGGTATAGCTATAGCTAAATTGGTTAGCTCCATCAGTTCGGTAATTTGTGCAAAGGGATAAAAATATTCGCTTGCACTAAATATACTACCCATAATACCATCGCTAAAGAAGGAAACCGCTTTGGTTTGCATAAACTCCATTAGTGCTTGAACAGCTATCATATATACCGCAAATAGCACCGCTATAGTTACGGTCGATACTACAAGAGTAAAGATATATTTATCTTTAACTAGCGTTTTAACGCGCATAAACGGTATAGCAAATAGTATGGATACTCCAAATACTACCGCATAGGTTAAAATTATACCCACGGGTATCATAAGATAATAGGCAAGTTCTTGCTTGGTTACCTCACCGTAAACCAACATTAAAGGCAACAAGACTGCAACCAAATATACAAAGGTTACTACACCTTGAACCAATACCTTGGCGGTAAAAACATCCATAACCTTAACGGGAAAACGAATAAGTAGCTCGTTATCACCGCTAAAAAACAAGCTTTTAACAATGCTACTTATTCCGCCTAGCGCCATAACGAAACCGATAAGGCTGACGAAAAGCTTTAGAAACAAACTTTCGCGGTTATATACGTAAAAGCTCAAAATGATGCTTTCTGCAATGGTTACGTATAGATAATATATAGCACCTATCGCCACTAAAGCAAATAAAGCCTTTAGTATTCCGCTAAAGGAGTTAAGACGCACGCCTGCAAAGCGAGAGTTAAGCTCTAACTTGATAAGCGCCTTAACCGCATGGTTGGAGTGGCTATCTCTCATTAACGCTTACCCCCTTTTAGCATATGGAATCTAGGAGGATTGGGTACTTTGTTTGCCTTCTTTCTAGACACTATACGAATTGCCTTATCTTCTTGAACGGGAGTTACTACGCTTTCTTCGGTTGTAGAAGCGGGTGCAACACCTTGCTTTTTAGCCTCTTTTTCCGCTTTCTTTTTCGCTTTTCTTGCCTTTCTACCCTTTAGGGCGGATACTGCTTGAACGGGTTCTGCGGTATAAGCAAGGAACTTTTCTTCAAGAGTAGCCTTGTTTTCTTCCACGTGAAGGTCAATTATCTCGCAAAGCTGTCCTTTACGAATAATAGCAACTCTGTCGCAGAGCTTTGCAACCATATCTATGTTGTGAGAGCTGAAGAAAACGGTATTGCCTTGCTTGCAATGTTCCTTCATTTCTAAAATAATGTCGTTGATAGATTGGGGGTCAAGTCCCATTAGAGGCTCGTCCAAAATCCATAGCTTGGGCTTGTGAATAAGCGCTGCGATGATACAAATCTTTTGCTTCATACCGTGGCTATAGCCCTTTATTTGACGGTCAAGCGCAAAGGTTAAACGGAATTTCTCTGCAAACTCTTCTATTCTCTTTTGCCTTTCTTCCTTTTCTACGTAATAAAGGTCGGCTACGTGGTTGACGTATTCTCTACCCGTCAATTTTTCATAAACGGAGTGGTTGTCCGGCACGTAACCCATACTTAACTTTGCGTTAAGACTATCCTTCTTTATGTCGTGTCCGTCAATTTCGATTGTACCGCTATCAAATGGATAAATTCCCGTTATACATTTGATAGTAGTCGATTTACCAGCACCATTCAAGCCCAAAAAGCCAAACATTTCGCCGGGTTTAACTTCCATACATAGGTCCTTAACTGCGTATACGTCGCTGTTAATGTACTTCTTGCAAAGATGGTCGATTTTTAACATTTTCCACTCCCTTAAAATGGTTTTTTATACGCGCATACGTAGGCGCGCTATTTTTATTATAATATAACCGCGCACGCGTGTCAATATTAAAAAAGAACACCTTAGGTGTTCTTCTTCCCTTTAACTTTGTTTTTAACTATTTATTATAAGGCTTATTGCCTTTTTTACTTTATTAGCGGTATCGCCCGCTAACATACTAAAAGGATTGTTATCATCTTCTATAACCGCAGTTTCTCCCGCTAGTCCGTTTATAAAGGCGCCCGCGCAAGCAATATCAAAAGTGGAATTAAGGTATCCCGAAAGCCCAAGTAATATACCCGAAAGTACGTCTCCGCTACCGGCTGTCGCCATACCAACCGTGCCACGAGTATTGAGTGCAACGCGCCTTCCATCGGTTATTATGCTAACGTCGTTCTTTAGTAATAAAGTTAGCTTATACCTTGACGCGAAATCCATTGCATAGGTTAGAGGGGAAGATAAAATTTCTTCCTTACTTATACCCGTAAGCCTTTGGAATTCGCCCACGTGTGGAGTAAATATAAGCTCGGCTTTCCTGTTTTCGAGTATATCCAAATTTTTAGCAAGGGTATTGAGCCCATCGGCATCTATAATCAATTTTATAGGTAAGGATAGTAGAAACTTTAGATATTCGAGGTTATCCCCCTTTTGCCCAACTCCCATACCAAATGCAACCGCTTTAAGGGAACTGAATGCCGAATTGAGCTCTCCCTCGTCATAAGCTATATATCCCTCTTTATCGGGCAATGGATATATCGTCGACTCCAAAACGTAAGGCATTACGGAGTGCATAATAGAGCGCGGAACCATTAGCTTTACAACGCCGGCTCCACTACGTAAAGCACAACAAGAAAGGCCCGCTAGTTTGACCGCACCACTATATTCGGGCGAGCCTCCTACGAGCCCAACGTATCCAAAATCTCCCTTATGGGAATGGGAATTTCTTTCTCCCAAGATGCGCTTTATATCGCGCATCTCGAGAGTATAATCGTTATTCATTATTTCTTCTTTCTCTTAGCAACTTTTGCCATTATGATAGCAAATGAAGCACTTACTACTGCAACGCCTGCAATAATAGCAATTTGCTCAACCATCGATAGGCCGGAACGGATTTCGCTAATCTTACCGGTTTCAAGGTCATATTCGTAACCGATATAATATAGCTTTTCGCCATCGTAAACGAGCTTGCCGAAGGTGGGGTTTTGTAGCATTGGGTCGTGTAGGTTTTCGCCGAAATCTACGGGGACCTCGTCGTTGCCTACGTAGTTGTAGAACTTGTCACCAAAGGTTCCCAGAGTGATATAAAGAACACCATTGCCCTTGCCGATTTCTTGCTTACCGTTTAGTGCGTTTTCTACAACGTTACCTTCTGCATCGATATATGCGGTTTCGGTATAGGTGTGGTCGTGTCCTGCTAGAACGATGCTTACTTCGTTTTCATCAAAAATCTTGGTGAGTTGCTTTCTCATAGCAACAACTTCGGTATCGTTAGTGTGTGAGCCTACGGAGTAAATAGACTTGTGCATTACTACTACCTTATATGCTTTATCGGTAGATTGCAAGTCGTTAACGAGCCACTCTACTTGAGCTTTGCCCAAACCATCTTCGTCATAATCGTTGGTGTTGAGTACGGTAAAGTGTACGCCACTATAATCAAAGCTATAATATGCACCAGTGCTATCATCTTGAGCGGGATAGCTTAAGCCAAAGTGAAGGAGTAGATAGTTGTAATCGGACATATTAGCATCGCTATCCAACCAAGCATACTCGAACTTCATATCCTCTTCATCGGGTTTTTCGTATGCGTATTCGTCGTGGTTACCGTTTGCAACTACGTTGGTGGTGTTTGCCCAATACTTTTGTAGTCCACCATTCAAGTAGTATTCCCATTGTACCCAGTTGCGGGTGTTGTCTACTACGTCGCCACAGTTGATTATAAAGTCGTATCCATTAGCGAATACTTCGCCAACGTTTGCCATTATAGCTTCTGCAGAAGAATAAGGTTTCTTTGCGGAGCCTTGAATATCGGTGATAAGCAAGAGTTCAAATGCTTGGTTATCTTCGGGAGCGGTGGTCAAGGTGTAAACCTCACTCCAGTATCCAAGAGCCTTGGAACCAACTCTATAACTATAGGTAGTAGCGGGCTTTAGTCCCTTGAGCTCTACCATATGTCTTGCAACCTCGATATGCATTAGTGTTGCATATACGCCAAGGTCAATATTTGCAGTGGTGGTAACGTATTTTTCGTAGGTACCAACCTCTTCTATCGCCTTGCTTTCGTCGAAAGTAGTGCCTTCAACGTATTGGATATCGGTTCCCTCAATTGCCTTATTGGTGAACCAAACAATATTCTTATCGGTGGTGGGGTTCTCACCAAAGGTTACGGTAATCATACCGGGGAGTTGTCCCTTATCAACGGTGGGAGTGGTATCCAATGCGCCTTCAACGTAGTTGGTTACAAGGCGAGCATCGTGCTTATAAACGGTGTATCCGTTAAAGCTATTTTCCATATTAGCGTTTTCATCAACCTTGAAGCTGTGTACAATGTTGAACGCAATTTCGCCGAGGCTGGTGTAAAGTGATTCGGTTAGATAGCTATCGATTAGGTGGTTCAAGAAAGCTTGTAGTCCTTCGGTACCAAAGTCGATACCAAGGTCTAGTCCAAAGCCTGCAAGAAGCTCAAGAGCACCGGGTAGCATATTGTCGAGTACTACTGCGTGAGGATTTGCATTCTTATCGAGAATCTTAAGAACGGTTTGGAGTAAGGTGAATTGACTGTCATCCATACCCTTTGCAAGGTCGATAGGAACAAACAAACCATTGATTATACGAAGAAGTCCGCTTTCTTCATCAAGAAGGATATCAACTAGCTTTTTAACGTTGGTACCATCTTTGAATAATGCAAGTGCTTCTTTTTCGCCTGCACTTAGTTGTTCATAGGGAACGTCTCTACCACCAATGTGGTCAAGATATGAATTGATAACAAAATCAAATAGAGCTAGGCCTTCGTTGTTTACAGGCATATTGAGTGCTTCTTGTAGAAGTTCGTCAACATATCCGCAAAGCTTTGCACCACGTGCGGTGGACTTGAATTCATCGTTATTGCCACCATATACGTAATCGGCAAGAACAACGTCTTCAAAGTGAATTACTAGGTTGTTGATTAGTACCTCTGCAAGGGGCTTAACCATATCTACGATAGAGTTGCCTTCGGGTAACATACCTGCAACCATTGCGCCTGCATTACCGATAAAGTCAACGCTTACGTAGCTATAAACCATATTATCAACTATCTTGAGGAGAACCTTGTTTGCGGAGTATCCTGCGGCATCGGTAATGATGGTTTTGCCATTCTTAACTTGAATAAAGGGTTCAAGGTCGTATCTATCAAAGTATGCGTCGTCAATGTATCCCATCTCTACTAGAGAGGTGATATCAACGGTTTCTACCTTTTTGATGTAAGTAGAGAAATTTTCGGCATAATCTTCTCCAACTGAACCGCGCTCAATTTTAGTATAACGAACAGCAGAGTTATATCCTGTGGTAGATGCGGTTTCTACGTCGGTAATAAGATTTCCGTTAAGGGATACGCGAGATTCAATATCGTTTGCGTGCATATGTCCGCTATAAGAATAACGGATGCCCAAATCTGCAAGGAAGTCTGCAGTTTCAAAAGTGTTATAGAAGGTAAAGTCTTTTAGCAAGCTATCCTCGCCTACAAAGTGAGGAAGAACGTTGCGGTGAGAAAGAGATACCAAATTCTTACCTTCAAAGTCCCCTGCGCTCTTCTTTGCGGATAGGAAATTTTGAATGTTCTCGTGCAAGATGCCACCGAGATGATGTTGGGTTTCAACGGTAGAAACACCGTCGTCGATACCAACTACAACGTAGTTCTTTTTAATGGTTGCAACGTAGGATATTTCACCTTGGTCGTAATCGGTGATGGTTCCATCTATAAGTTCTTGTTCTGCACCGTTTTCTCTATAAAGCCACTCTATTTCGGTGGTAGATGCGGTAGAGCTGTTAACGAATTTGATACCTTCGGTGGAAACGCCACTTACGTAATCTTCGTCGTAGGGGCAAAGGTTAGAGGATAAATCTGCCTTAGTATCATAGTAGCTAGCGATTTCTTCGTCGCTTAAATCGGGATATCCCAAAGAAGAATAAACTTTGGTCATATCATATCTGGTCGCATTGGGCAACAAACGAGCAGAACCGTCTTGGCTATAATCAAAAGCTTCTTCGTTATAGAGGTCGTGGTTACCAAAGATTACGAAAATTTGGAAATCTTCGTTACCATTCTCTCTTACTCGGTTTTGAGTTTGACGAAGAAGGTTTGCTACTTCTACGTGAGCTTGGATTTCGCCATCGGTGGTAAGGTCGCCGGTAACTACTAAATATTCGGGACTTTGCTCTACGATTTGTTCAAGAGCTTCCATAACGTAAAGATGACTTTCTACGGTAAGCTTAGAAGAGGTAATAACCTTTTTAGCAAAATCGGTATTAGCATCTCCAAGATATCCATAGCTCATAGGGAAATAGTGAACGTCAGTTAAATGTCCAATGATAATTTCATCATCGGCAACAAACTTTGCTTCTTCCGCTTCCGCAGTCTTTTTGCTTAAATCTATCGAGAAAACTCCCATTAGAACTGCAAGTGCAACTAGCACTACGGAAAGGGTTAAGAAAGTTTTGGATAGAATTGTTTTCTTACTCATTCCCAACTCCTTAGGGCGCACGCGCCCGCGATTAAATAATATTTATTATATAACTCGCGCGCGCGTATGTCAATACCGAAAATATCTTTAGATATTTTTTGACCAAAATAAAAAATTAGTAAATCACAAAAGGTATGCAATGATTAAATCGATTTTGTGTTTCCTTTATTTATTTTATGGGAACCTAAACTGCGTATTTATGTTATATTCACTTTTTAACGTTATATTAAAGGAAGTTTGAGAATAATATATAGTATGAAAAAAGATTGTTTGATTGTTATAAATAAACTTTCGGGAAATGCTGAAGCTTTGGATATAGATAGCGTAAAAGCCAAGCTGTCTAACGCATATAGTAAATTCGAGGTAAAATACATTCCCGAAGACCTTGAAAGCCTAAGCATGGCAGATTATGGTGGTGTTGCGGTATGTGGTGGCGACGGAACTCTAAACCATATTATAAATACTCGTTTGCCCGAAAAAACCTCTTTGTACTACGTCCCCTGCGGTACTTTGAACGAGGTATATAACGCGCAAAAAGAGAGCACTCTCAACCTAGTTGGGCACGCGGGAGATATACTCTTTAGTTACGTATGTGCAACGGGAACCTTTACTCCGCTGGGGTATGCCGTAGGCACAAAAACCAAAAAGAAATTCAAAGCACTTGCTTACGTTAGCAAGGTAATAAGGGAATACAAAGTGCACGATATATGGGCAAGAATTATGGTAGATGGCAAAACCTTTGACGGAGAATACACCCTTATTATGCTAATAAACTCACCCCGTTGTTTTGGCTTCAATTTTAACAAATTATATCATAAAGGAGAAATGTGTTTGCTTACCATAAAAAGCCCCGGCAAGGATAATCTTCTCAATAGAGCACGCATATTCTTCCCCTTCTTTCGTGCTTTCTTTATTGGATTTAGAAAGCCATACGAAAGCAAGAATTTGCTCTTCACACCCTTTAAACACGTTGACCTTGAGCTCCTTTCCCCTACTCCATTTTGCGTAGACGGAGAAAAATACGAAATAGAAAAAACAATAGGAATAAATATTACGAAGCTTAGGAACCCTATCAATATTCTTTCTAATTAAAAACAAAGAGCCTACCGACGGGACTTTACTAAAGGTAAACGACCGAGGAAGGCTCTTGTTTTGTGAAGTATAGCGCTAAAATAACGCGTTTTAGAAGTTGCGGTCGATATAATTACAAGCCGCAGTTGCCGCATTAGCCCCATCACCTACTGCGGTAGTAAGTTGACGAACAGTCTTGGTGCGACAGTCCCCTGCTACGTAGATACCTTCGGTTTTGGTTAGGGTATCTTCGCCTGCTACTATAAAGCCTTGCTTATCTAGGTCGACTAGATTTTCGAACTTCTTGTTATCGGGTATTTGTCCTATTGCTACGAAAACAGCTTTGCTTCTTATTTCCATAGTCTTATCGCCATATGTTTCTTTAAAAGCTATGCCCTCGAACTTGTCTTCGCCCAAGAATGCGGTGGAAGCATATCCCATAATGATTTCCACGTTTGCCCTTTCTTTTAGGCGATTTACAAGCATAGGCTCCCCTGCAAAGTAGTTAAACAAAGTTACTACGGTAACCTTGGAGCAAATGTTTGATAGATATAGTGCGTATTGTAAAGCAGAGTTACCATCACCTATTAGGGTTACCTCTTGGTTTTCATAGAATGCTCCGTCGCAAAGTGCACAGTAATATACACCCTTGCCTATAAACTCACTTTCGCGAGGAAGTCCCAAATGACGATGCTTAACACCAGCTGCAATTATTACTGCCTTTGCGGTATAAGTGTGGTAGTCGGTTGTTACCTTAAAGCCCTTTTCTTCCAGCTTTTCTATTCCCATAACGGTTTCAAGCTCGAATTGGACTCCTTGCTCCATTATTTGGTCGAACAAGCGGTCGCTCAAATCTTGTCCGCTAATTTCCTTTATAGTGGGGAAATTTTCCACTCTCGGAGAAAATGAAATTTGTCCGCCGATGGTTTCTTTCTCTATAATAAGAACGCTTTTGCCACCGCGCAAAGCATATAATGCGGCGGTCATACCGCTTGCACCTGCACCTATAACTATAATATCGTAATCGTAATTCATATCCTTTACCTTAAAATCGCTCCGCTTTCGCGGAGCGACCCTATTGTGTTTTTATCTTTTAGCGTGCGCTATTGTCTTCGATAAACTTCTTGATGTTGCTTGCGTTTTCGTACTTAGCACCATTTACCATAAGGGTGGGAGCTTGCTTGATTTCGTTAGCATCAAATCTTGCTTTGGTAGAAGCATCGGCTACTACGGTTTCGTACTTGATACCAGCCTTATCGAGAAGCATCTTTACCATTTTGCAGTTGGGGCAGGTAGAGGTGGTATAAAGGGTGATGCCCTCGTCTACTTGAGGAGCGCATTCTACTTTAACGTCGCCTGCTACTTGGCTGTGAGGAGTATTGTACTTTGCAACGTTATAAACCTTTCTATCCTTGAACTCTTGGCTCTTACCATCGTTCCAGTTTCTTACGGGGCGATAGTAACCGGTGATACGGCTATAAACTTCGGTATCTTGTCCACAGATGGGGCAGGTGTATTCTTCGCCGGAGATATATCCGTGGTCCTTACAGATGGAGTAAGTGGGGCTCATTGAGTAGTAAGGTAGACGATAGTTTTCGGCAATCTTTCTTACTAGGTTCATAGCACTTTGCCAGCTGGGTAGACGTTCGCCAAGATATGCGTGGAATACGGTACCGGAGGTGTAAAGGGTGTGGAGTTCGTCTTGTAGGTCAAGAGCGGTAAATACGTCTTCGGTATATCCAACGGGTAGGTGTGAGCTGTTGGTGTAGTAAGGAGTATCATCCTTGGACTTAGCAGCGGTGATGATGCCGGGATAACGTTGAACGTCGTGCTTTGCAAGACGATAAGAAGTGGACTCTGCGGGAGTTGCTTCTAGGTTGTATAAATCACCGTATTTTTCTTGGTAATCGGAAAGCCTTTCTCTCATATGGTTGAGAACTTCAACAGCGAACTTTCTTGCCTTTTCTTCGGTTAGGTTAGCTCTAATCCAATTTGCGTTCAAGCAAGCTTCGTTCATACCAACTAGACCGATGGTGGAGAAGTGGTTGTCGAGGTTGTCAAGATAACGCTTGGTGTAGGGATACAAACCGTTTTCCAATAGGTTAGAGATAACGTCGCGCTTAATCTTCAAGCTTCTAGCGGAGAGGTCCATCATCTTATCTAGACGTGCATAGAAGTCTTTTTCATCCTTTGCGATATAAGCAAGTCTGGGCATATTGATAGTTACAACACCGATAGAACCGGTAGATTCGCCACTACCAAAGAAGCCACCGCTCTTCTTACGAAGTTCACGAAGGTCAAGACGCAAACGACAGCACATTGAACGAACGTCGCTGGGCTCCATATCACTATTGATATAGTTGCTGAAGTAAGGAGTACCATATTTTGCAGTCATTTCGAACAAGAGCTTGTTGTTTTCGGTTTCGGACCAATCGAAGTCTGCGGTAATGGAGTAAGTGGGAATGGGATATTGGAAGCCACGTCCGTTAGCATCGCCTTGAATCATAGTTTCGATAAAGGCTTTGTTAATCATATCCATTTCTTTCTTACAATCTTTATATTTAAAGTCTTGCTCTTCGCCACCAACGATAGCGTTTAGCTCTGCGAGGTCGTTAGGAACAACCCAGTCAAGAGTGATGTTGCTAAAGGGAGCTTGGGTACCCCAACGAGAGGGAATATTTACACCATAAACAAAGCTTTGGATGCACTTTTTAACCTCGTAGTAAGAAAGGTTATCTTTCTTTACAAAGGGAGCAAGATAGGTATCGAAAGAGCTGAATGCTTGTGCGCCTGCCCATTCGTTTTGCATTATGCCTAGGAAATTAACCATTTGGTTACATAGGGTGGATAGATGACGTGCGGGAGAAGAAGTAATCTTACCGGTAACACCGCCCAAGCCCTCTTTGATGAGTTGCTTTAGGGACCAACCTGCGCAGTAACCGGTGAGCATACTCATATCGTGGATATGGATATCTGCTTTACGGTGTGCGTTTGCGATTTCTTCGTCGTAAACTTCGCTCAACCAATAGTTAGCGGTAATAGCACCGGAGTTGGAAAGGATAAGTCCACCTACGGAGTAGGTAACGGTACTATTTTCCTTAACACGCCAGTCGCTTACGTTTAGATAATCGTCGATAACCTTTTTGTAGTCCAAAAGGGTTCCTTGAATATTACGTGCTTTTTCACGTTGCTTACGATAAAGAATGTATGCTTTTGCAACGTCTGCATATCCTGCTTGGATAAGAACGGTTTCTACGCTATCTTGGATATCTTCAACAGCGATAAATCCGTCTTTGATTTTTCCGTTAAAATCTGCGGTAACTCTCAATGCAAGTAGCTCTAGAGTGCTTCTATTATAGTATTTATCTAAAGAATCAAAAGCTTTGGATATTGCGCCTATAATCTTATTAGTATCAAATTCTACTATTTTGCCTTCTCTGTTAACAACTTGGTACATATTCTACCTCCTAAAAAAATGAAATCGTGCAGTATTATTGTATTACACGATTTCCTATATGTCAACTAGTTTTTTACAAGATATTGTGGTATTTTTTTCTACAAACCCCTTTTAGACCACAAAATGTTGTGGTATCTATGGCTACCGAGTTCCTACTTCGAGTATGGTTTTGGTAAGAATTTGCTTAAATTCGGCTATTTTTTGCTCATTTAACGGGGTAAAAGTACCGTTTAGTATGTCGCCGGAATCCTTGAAGGATTGTATATAGTGTTTGCTTGCACCCTCTAGCCACTCTGCGATAGCCACAATATCTTGGGTACTATGTAGTTCCGCCATAGTAGTAGTACGAAATTCGTAAGGTACGTTACCATTTTTTAGAAGTTCTACGCTTTCTTCTATGCGAGATATATCTATATTTGGTATTCCCGTAGTAAGTGCGTACTTCTCTTTGCTATTTTTTATATCCATTGCTACGTAATCGAGTAGTCCCGCATCCAACAGCTCTTTTAGTTGTTTGGGATGATATCCATTGGTATCTAGCTTTACCTTATAGCCCATAGCTTTAATCTTGGATATAAATTCTTTTAGGTCCTTTTGAATGGTAGGTTCTCCGCCCGTAATTACAACTCCGTCCAAAATGCCTTGACGTTTTTTTAGGTAGGAAAAAATTTCTTCCTCGCTTATGACGTCGCCCTCTCCTTTTACCAAAGTGGCGTTGTGGCAAAACGGACAACGGAATGAGCAACCCGCAGTAAAAATTATGCAGGCGACTTGACCGGGAAAATCGAGTACGGTGAGTTTTTGTAGTCCTTGTATTATCATAATGCTCTCTTTATGGGTTATTTTCGTAAACAAGTGCGTGCGCATATTAAACGCACGCACCTATTAGTTTTATAGATAGTCTATAAGATTAGTTGATGAACTTCTTGCGGAATAGGAAGAAGAAGCCCATTGCTAGGAAGATAGCAGCCATACCACTACCAACTACGAGTATGGGTGCGGCTTCGTCTCTTGCTGTTACGAATAGAACGTGGTTACCATCTGCAAGGGTTACTTCTACGTATCCGTCGGCATCGGGTATACTTGCTTCGTGTAGAACGTTACTATTGCTATCAACGAACCAAGTTTCTGCACCGATTTCGGTTAGTTGTTCGTTTAGTTTTACCTTGATGTGTACCTCTTCACCTTGCATATACTCTTCTAGAGGAGTTCTCTCTTCGCCGTTAACAACGTAGATGGTGAATGCGGTATCTATCTTGGAGGTGTAGTCTTTACCATTGAGGGTTACAGAGAGGTCTTGTTGGATATCGAGAGTTTCTTCTGCGCCAAAGCCGTCTTCCTTTACTACTTTAACGATAACACCGTCTTTTTCTGCGACCAGCTCGGTGGGACGAATTTCGAAGGTGATACGATAAGGTTCGGGGGAAGCATAGTCGCCCATTACCTCGGCATTGATAGATAGGTTATAAACGCCTACTTCAGTGAACGAGTTCTCAACGTAGATACCATCAAGGCTAAATATGGGCGTTGCACCGCTCGATACTTCAACGTCGAAAACGTAGGGAACGCCATCGTATAGTTTATATACAAATGGGTTAGCGACGCTAATCTTAGCAACCTTTCTTAGAGTAAAGATACCTTCTTTTATGATAACTTCATAGTTGGGGTTAGCGGTATAGGTTGCGCTCAAAACGTATTCACCGGGAACGTCGCCTACCTCGCCTACTACTTGGATATTCAAGTTATCACCACGCATAATCTTACCAAAGGTCTTGTATGCTCTCTTGTTGATTTGTTTTGCCGAAGTGCCCTCTTGGTTAAATACTTCAACGGTAATTACACGAGGAGTTATCGTATAGATACCGCTGTTGACGGTAACAACGTAATTGGGATTTACTACGGTACCGCTAATAGTATATTCGCCGGGAACCTTACCCTCTTGACGAACGAGTGCTGCGTTAAGAACGTCGCCTTGAACTAACTCACCTGCTGTTACTTGGAAGGTGTAGGGAACGTCTGTATCACCGTATTGGCTAGTCTTATTATCGATAGTAACGGTAATGGGACGAGGCAATATAGTATAGCTACCTTTAGCAATGGTTACGTTGTAGTTACCGCTAGAGGTGGTATTTGCTACTAGCTTATATACGCCGATGGGGTAGCTCTCTTTGGGTTCGAGTTCTAACTTGAGGTCTATTTCGTCGCCCGTGATAAAGTTACCAGCTATAACGTTTACGCCATCGGGGTCGAATTCGGGAGCATATCCGTAGTAACCATGTTGGTCTACTACCTCTACGGTGATATTGATGCGCTCTATTTGAACGTGCGAGCTATAAATAAACTCGGTGGGACGTTCGTAGTTTACTTCATCGTAGGTATAAATTGCTTCTACAACGTAGGTACCTGCATTCTTAAAGCGAATGGGTTCTAGTTGGGTTACTCCGTCATAGGAATAAGCAACGGTGATACCTTCGGGAAGATTTACTACTTCGATATAATGTTCCTTTCCGTCATAAGCGGTACTTAGAGAGGTAAAGGTATAGTTGAGCCCGGTAAAGTCGTATCTGCTCTTGTAAATTGTAACCTCTTGAGTAAAGCTCTTTGCGGTATAGTTAGTGGTTTCGGAAAGCACTAGTTCAACCACTTGCTTGCCACCTTCGGGAACGTTGTTGAAGGTATTGTTCTTCCAAGAAAGTGATACTTCGTCGAAGTCCGCCTTTATTAGAAGTGCTTCCTTTTCAGCAGTAATATGTTGGTCTTTACCATTGTAAACGTAGGTTTTGGAAAGTAGAGCCGACATATTTACTTCGGGAGCTATCTTGTTAACTACGATTTCTACCTCTACGCTAGCGCTCTTATAGTTGGTGCTTTCGTTGATAGAGAAGGTCAACTTATAGGTTCCTGCGTTTATTACTTGGGTAGTAGGTAGCTTGATATTTGCTTGACTATCCTCTCTGTTGGTGTAAACGTAGGAGGTTGCAGTCTTAAAGCTGATAGCATTGCCGGTATAATCGTAGCTCTTTTGTAGCTTATCGGTATAAAGTATGGTTTCGGCTTTCTTGATTTCGTAGTTACCATTATGAACTTTAACGTCGTAGTTCGCACTATTTACGTTTGCGCTCAAAACGTAGTTGCCTGCATTTATGGAAGCGCTATTAACAATAACTTTAACGCCCAAATCTTCATTGGTATCACCTACTACTAGGGTGTAACCGTCTACGAGAGCAAAATCGTTCTTGATAACGTAGGTTTCGCCATAGGTGGAATATTGGTCGGCAACTTGAATTTCAACGTACTTCTTATCAACAAAGTACTTTGCGTTAACAACGTCTACAACGTAGTTTGTATTGAGAGAGGTTGCACTTATAACGTAATCTCCACCTACTACGTATTTATCTGCTTGAGTTATGCTAAACTCAAGAGCAAGGTCGTCGCTTTCGTCTACTAGAGAGCCGGCGGTTATGGTATAGGTAGTGGTTGCATCGACTATATCGCCATATTTAGCGAATACGTCGGCAAGAGTAATTTGAATGTTCCTTGCTTTAACGATATACTTTGCACCTATTATGGTAAATACGTACCAAGGATTATCAACTATTTCCGCATTAATATCGTAGTTTTCGCCCACTTCGTACAATTCTCTATTCTCTACGGACAAAGTGATAACCATATCGCTTGCTTCAACGAGTTCGCCAACGGTAATATCGTATTCGGTTTGACTAATAACGGCGCTCTTACCATATTCACCGCTTTGGTTACGTAGAGTTACGGTTACCTCAACAGAAGAAATGGTATAAACGCTAGTTACTACGTTTACGAGGTTGTAGTTGGTGTTAGTGATAGTTGCATCCAAGTTATACTCACCGTGGTTTGCATTCATAACGTCGCTCTTGGTGATAACAACACCGAGGTCTTCATTTTCTAAAACGGTGCCGGCGGATACTGTATAATATTCACTGCCTTGTCCTACTACAACGGGTTTTCCATATACCGAGCCTTGAGGTGCAAGGGTGATTTCCACGTCGATGGGAGAAATGGTTAACGTTGCCTCTAAATCGGCAATGTTATCTTTATATCCTGCAGTCAATACCTTGAAGGATGCTACTACTTGATAGCTTCCTGCGTTTACGCAAGGCTCATTGCTATAGGTATAGCTAATTTCAACGTCTACGTCTTGGGGCTTGTCCTCCCAATTTACGTAAATACTTCTTGCTTCTCCATTATATATAAAGGTTTGGCTTTGGAATGATAGACCGCTTATATCAACGTCTTTTTCCGATGCGGTTACAACGATAGTACCAATATTAACGTAATTGAAGTTATATTGGTCGTCTTCGCCTTCAACGTACTTGATATCATACTCGCCTGCGCCATCGATGCTTGCCTTTATGGCATCAACGTCAATGGATACAGGGGTATCTAATAATGATTCGTCGTCGTTGTATACAAAGTTAGTATATACTATCTCGAAATCACCATCTGTGATATTTACAGCTTCAACGTCTAGAACGTAGGCATACTTATAGGTTATAGTAACGTTTAGGGTTGCTTTAGAAATAACGTATTTTGCAGTAGTTACCGTGGTATCATAGTTATCGCCAACTACTTCTGCATCAAGAACGTAGTCGCCTACCGTAACACCTGCGTTTTCCATCACGATATTTACGGAAGTTAGACTATCGCCATCAAGCAAGCCACTCACGGTATAGTAATCTTCGCCTTGTGCTATCTCTACGTTTTCGCCATAGACAGAGCCTTGGTTTTCGAGAACTAGGCTTGCGGAACGCTTTTCTACTATTAAGCTACCGTTTTCGTAGCTTATTTCGTAGTTGTTATCATTTCCGCCGGAAGGAGCAATGCTATATCCACTTTCGTTTGCATTTATATAACTATTTTCCCCTATTATGGTAACTTGGGTTATCGCGCTAAAGTCTACTGTAGGAGCGATATTCAATACTTTTACATCGTCCTCGCCCATAAATCCGCTATATTCAACGTTGCCTACGGGAGTAGCACCAAATACGATGGTTTCGCCAACGTAGGTAGCTGTCAAGCTAGCTTTGGTGATAACAAAGTAATCGCGGTTAAAGGTGATATTATAGTTGGTAAGCGCGGTTCTGCCCTCTTCGTATACGTAATTAGCATAGACAAGATATTGTCCTACGTCGGGAGCGGGTCCGTTTACTGCAAGGTTGAATTCGAAGCCTTCGCTTTCGGTTAGATATTGTATACCATCATCTTCAACCATTCCGCTACTGGTTACCTTTGCCTTGTCGGGAGTGGGTAAAAGTGCGTTATAGGTTCTGCTTTCACCTTGATAGGTTAAAGTCAAAGTTTTCTTGGATATAAATAACTTACCTACCGTGTGGGTGATTTCGTAGTTAGAAGAAGTTGCCTCGGTTATAACGGAAGATAGGTCGTATCCGCTTGCATTAGCGTTTACGTAACCCTTTTCGTTCTTGATAGGAGCAAAATCTACTATTACTTTGCTAGTTAGGTCGTCTGCATCTTCGCCATTTACGAAGTTCTTGCCTTGCGTTCCGTAGGTAATGGTCAATGCTATTTCATCACCATAGTACAAACCAAGAGGTGCACTAATGGTAATTTCAAGGGGTGCTTTATCGATATTCAAAGTACCGCTTATAGAGCTTACATCGTAGTTTATAGCACTAAAGCTAAACTCGTTAGAGGTTATGCTATAAGAGCCTGCATTCGAAGGAAGATTTGCTACTACCGAAATTACGCTCTCGGTATCGCCATCGAGTAAACCGCTAACTGCAAACTTATTTGAAGTAATATCGGTTACGGGAGTACCACCATAGGTGATAGTTTCGTTGTAGGTTACTTCTAGTTCAGCCTTTTCTACTATAAGCTTACCGCTTAGGTAGTTAAAGTTATAGTTATTTGCACTAGCTCCTGCGGGAGTTAGCTCGTAACCCTCTAGATTTGCAGTGATATAATTGCCGGTATAAGCAATTTTAGTAAAGTCAACGGTGGCTTTAGTGGTAACTACGCTATCATTATCGGTATACTTATATCCACTATATACTACATTTCCTACGGGGGTACCGCCATAGGTGATGGTTTCGCCCGTATAGGTTGCAGTCAAGGTTGCTTTCTTGATGGTATAAACTCCGTTATCACCGCTTACGTCATAGTTATCGTTATCCCAAGTAAAGCTAAGAGCGTAATCTTTTGCTTCTAGACCATCTTCTTTAATGATATCGATTGCTAGAACCGATTTATCCTCGCCACTTGCAAGGTCGTTCTTGCCCTCGGTGGTATCTACGCTAAACATAGTATCGTCAACTATAATTTCATCTCCGTAGAAGCATTCTTGAGGAGCAATAACAATGGTGATTGCTCTTGCACTAATGACGTAATAAACTTTGTCGGTAGCGAATGAAACGTTATAGTTCTTGGTGATATTTGCATAGTATTCGCTCTCGGTATCGAGTGCACCACTTAGAAGATAGCTACCTGCATTGGTACCATCGGCTTTGGTGATAATTATTTCTACCCTATCACCCGTTGCAAGGTTGGGTGCGGTAAATGCGGTGTTATCAACTACTATTTCTTCACCATAAACGGAGCCTTGATTATCGTTCAAGGTAATAACCAAATCACGTTTTACAACAACGTAGCTATTGTTGATAACAAACTCTACTTCGTAGTTGGTGTTGGTTGCGCTTGCGGATAGTTCGTAAGAACCTACTTGCCAATCACCGTCTTTGGTGATTATAACGCCCAAGTCGTCCGCCTCAATGGGTTCGTAACCATTCTTTGCAGAAGCGTCGTAAGCAGTTTGACTAACGCTTAGAGTATCTCCATAAATACCGCTTTGCTCTTGCAAGGTTACTATTATAGGACGAGCACTAATATTAAAAGTAGCCTTTTGTACCTTCAAATTATAGTTATGGTTGGAGTTGTTAACGCTTACGATGATATCATAATCCCCTACGTTTTCACCATCTGCCCTATCGATTTGAACGTTTGCGTTATTCTTATCTTCTTCGTTTACGAAGCCGGGCGCGCCTATACTATATAAAAGCTCGGGGTCGCTTTCGCCATATACCTTGCTATTATCGATAGCCGAAATGGTTAATTCACGTATAGTGATAATACCAGTAGTTGATGCGGAAGTATTCCAATAATAGTTATCCTTTTCATCACCTTCTACCGATATAGTTATGTTTATCTTTACGGAGTTACTTACGTCAGCACCCTCGTATACTGCTATTACGCTGGGTGATAAACGCAAATTATCATCTATTGCATAACCGCTAATAGCAACGTCTGTTACGTTTGCGGTAACGTTGCCGTCGTAAATCTTTTCGGGAGCTAGGTTGTAGCTAACGTTAAGTTGAATTTTATTAATGGTAGCCACCAATGCGTCTGCATTGGTCGTGATGCTATAGTTTGCAAGAGAGGTTCCATTCCCAGCGGTAGCAACGGGATTGGTTAAGGTTACCTTTTTATCTACGCCCGCATTTTTATCTGCGTAAGTAGCGGTAGTATCATATATAATACTTTCTCCCGCTATCACCCCTTCTACGTTAACGCCAACAGTTGCGTCTTTGTTACCATCGTAATCTTTGTCCATCGTGGTAAATATTACGGTTACCGGGGTAGGAACAATCGTTAAATTGAAAGTAGGAGTAGCATTAGTGATGTTGTAATTAGCGCTAGAAACACCGCTAAGAGTAGCATTTACCGCCATCGTCCTTTCACCTACGTTCTTGTCTGAAAGAGTGGCACTTAAGTTTTGAACAACCGTGTCCCCTGAGCAAATCGCATTACTCTCAAAAGTATAGCTAATCAAATCAGAAACATCCGTCGTTCCTCTATAATAGATAGTGCTTGGTACTTGAGAGTAGGTAGCAACAATGTTTTTGGGAGAAATAACTATATCCTCGGTTTTTACACCGACAATAACGTTATTCCATTTAATCGTGGAAGTTGCCGTATAGGTGCCTACGCTAGTTGGAGCAATTGAACTACTATATGAAACAGTAGAAGACATGCTTCCCTTGTTTGGCGCATTGGAAATGGCACCAACCGTAACCGTTTTAGTAGTCTTATCATATTCACCTTGGTTATTAGTGGTAGGAATAGCCTTGAAATTAGCAGTTATATAAATTTTTCCATCCGCGGGAATAATAATGTTGGTATATGCATTCCAAGAAAACATATATTCCCTCGTATCGCCGTTAATGGTTTTATAACTACCATTGCTACCACTCTTTGAAGTGGTATCGGACAGGGTGTTGGTAGATAAATCAAGATTTATGCTTGAATAGTGATTGCCAAGAGTAAATCCTGCAAAATAATAGCCGTCATTGGGCTTTGCCCAAATATTAAAGTTAGAGTTATATGGACCACTATTAGTAATTTGTTGCGAACGGTACCCATTCCCACTATTATAACTACTATTAAACACAATCTTACCGCCAGCATAATCGTTTTGAATGCCATCGGTGTTTGCTTGTGCAACAACGTTTGCATAGAAATAATCAAAGGAAACCGTGCTACTTTCATTACCCCAAATATCAACCGCAGAAACATTATAAGTTCCTTGTTCTGGCAGGGTTATGGTAGTGTTAGCCGAAAACGACGTGTTAGAAATCTTTGCAACTTGTACTTTTCTTCCGTTAATGGTATAGTAATTGAGGCCCGAAGCGTCCGTAATAGTTACAGATGAACTACCTGTCACCTCGCTTGGTATATTCGGCGCAGTGTAATCACTGGTAGGTGTTAAAGAAATATTTAACGGACCACAAGTTAATTTTACATTACTACAGTTGGAATCCGTTCCACTAACGTAAAAGCGTCCCCAAACACCAAAACGTAAATACTTCGTATTTCCATTGCCTGTATAATTTTTACTTACTACATTACTATTCGTAAAATTAAAGTTTGGTATATTACAATTTGTAGCACTTTCATTAGAGTAGCCACTACCACTAGCGTAGTAAGTACAAGAGCCCCCAACGTATCCTTTTGTTTCAATAAAAGCATTACCATTTTTAGCATAATCATCGTTAGCTGCATAACCTATTCCCAAATAGGAAACGAATTGTACGCGTCCCGCTCCAGAAGACCCAAGACCGCTAGCACTTAAATTAGGCGTCTCTAAGCTTATTGAAATCGCACCGGACATAAGAGCATTATATACTGTTTCGCTAAGTTTAAGCGTATAGAAGAAGCCTCCCTGCGACGGGGTACCACTCACGTGATTAAACTTATGTGAATATCCCTCCAACTCGGTAGGCAACACGGTACTTATATTACTAAATACGGCATCACCGCTCGTACCAACTTGTCCCCAGCCTGTTCTTGATATACCATTACCAGAAGTTGGAAATAGCGACGTATTGCTACTTGTTAAAGAATTCCCACTATTTCCAATTTCAACCATGCTCGTTTGGGCACAGAAATTACTTGAGTTACTAATATCATCGTAGAAAGTATAACTTCCCCAGCCACTTGGCTTTGTCATGGAGTTAGTAGTAGGAACGCTAGTGTCAACCGTAACTTTTTCTTCCATGCTAAAATGTATTCTTACCGAACTCAAGCTCAAATCATTAGTGGAACCGCCCGGCCATACTTCGGTCAAAAAAGCAATTCTTAGGTATTTGTAACCAGTGTTAGAAGAAGATGCTTGGAAATAAGTATCCAAGTTTACGTCGGAAAAATTATTACTATTTGTATAATAAATATGCGAATTATAGCGCGATTGCACCTGTTTAAATCCATTGTATCTAACAGCCGAACTATCGCTAGATGCAGTTCCAATACCAGCATACAGCCATAATCTTGCATCGGGAGCAGATTGATTTTTGTCATAAATATCCGCAGACATACTTAGGCTAAGAGATGCCATATTATTAAGTAACGAATTATATATAGTATCAGTTAACTTATAAGTATGCATAAAACCAATATGATACAATACTGACGAACCACCGGGTGCGGATGAATAACTCCAGGTATCCGAAGCAGTAAACTTTCCATTTGAAGATGACACGAATTTGGTAGTATTATCTATGCTGGTAAAAGTATCTACTGTATCGGAGTAATCAAGAGAAGAAATCGTCTCAATAGAATTGCTCGGTTGAGTAACGTATTCCACCATTTCTGTTTGTGTCCATTGCCTATTGTCGTTTGTATTATAGTCGCTTGGCATGCTCATCGTAGGAGCCATAGGTGCAATTGTCAACACAATGTTCGATAAATTGATATTAAAATTCGTTCCCTCTCTATTCCAAGGTCTTGAATACATACCTACGCGGAGGTACTTATATCCGCTTCCAGCGCTACCACCCGTTGCAAAAGAAAAGTCATAGTCTGATATCGTGTTAGGATTTGCATTCGTCGTTTCTTGCGGTATCTTTAGCGCTCCCGTGCCCACCGTTGCCTTTATCTCGTTATAACCGTTTAGGCTCTTTGCAACGTCATCGTTCGAGGCATAACCTAAACCTATGTACAAATATGAATAAGTATCACTATTACCACTAACCGCATCGGTCGTAGAGGTACCGGAAATAGTTACAGTGTAGTTTCCACTGTCCAACGCCTCGTACAAAGTATCGGAAAGTTTAAAGGTATAAAAATATAACAAATACTTTACGCCAGCACTCGTCGAAGAATACCAAGAATTGTGCGAAGAGAAATATGCTCCGTTACCGCTGTCAGCCGTGCCAAAATCAGTTATCGTTTGAGTGGTTGCCGAAGTAAGTTCAATTACGCTTGATTGCGAATACTCTCCTTCAGTAAAATTGCTAAAATCAAATGTTACATTATCCGATGTCTCGGGTTCAGGAACACTCATTGCCTTTGCCAAAACATTATTCAAAGGGATTGCAGTAAAAAGCAATCCACAAATTAGTGCTAATGCTACTAGTGTTACTATGAATAATGTGTTTTTGTTTAATCTTCTTGCTTGTACTTTCATCATAATTTATTCTCCTAGATATTGGCGTTTCCGCTAATAAGTGGATTCCTTATTTTTTTATTTAAGTTCTTTATTGTTTATCTATTTATTTAGGTATATCTCTTTTAGATATTCCATACTTTCTTTCGTCGTTTTGTCTGGGTTGCGGGTTAAGTCGTGTTCTATAAGTGCGTTTTCCGTCCCCGCTCTTTCGGCATTGTCTAGAATTTGCGTAAAATCCAACTTCCCTTTTCCTATATCTTGGAAACGCGGTAGCTTTAGTATACTTGGCTTCCAATCTTTAAGGTGGATATCTCTTACCCTTCCATCGAGCTTGGATATCCATTCACTAGGCTCATATCCTGCATATTTGCACCAGAAGGTATCAAATATGAATTGGAGTTCGGGGCAATTATCACGTAAGTGTTCTATCACTAGCTTATCTCCCATCTTCTTGAACTCCATTGAGTGGTTATGATAACCAAAGTTTAGTCCATAGGGCTTTAGCTTTTCCCCTAGTTCGTTCGCTTTATCACAAAACTCACAAAGCTTGTCGTACGAGCGCATATATTCGCTCTTCATCATACCAAGTCCTATGGTATGAGCGCCTGCCTCAACGTGCCACTCGGCAACCTTTTCGGTATCGTTAACAATTTTATCAAACGGAGTGTGGCTCAAAGGAATGGTTATGCCAAAATCGGCACCTATTTTCTTGAGCTCTTTGCCACTTATATCCAATTTGATGCCACTCCATTGTGCCACCGTGCAACCATATGAATTTAGCCTTGCAAAAACCTTTTCCAAGTCTTCCTTACTTTTGATAAGGTTGCGATAGGTATAAAGTTGTGAACCACAGTTTATCTTCATTGTTTCTCTCACGCGCGTAACGCGCGCTATACGTTATAATATTAGGATTATGCCCCTCTCCGAGCTTTCTCGGAGAGGGAACGATTGTTAATTAGTCGAGTTTCTTTCTCTTACCACGAATTAGGAAGAATGCGGTACTTACTACCGATAGTACGAGTAGTACCGAGCCAAGTATTACAAGCCAATCGTAGTTGGATTCTGCCTCAATGGTAAGGATAGTGCTGTAAACGGTTTCCGCGTGGTACTCGTCGCCGGCATAGGTTACTAGAACGGTGTACTTACCTGCACTCGTAGGCATAGTTGCATATCTAGTACCATCAGAAGCAATGTACTCGATGGTTACAAGGTCGCTTTCGTTGTGAGTTAATCCGTTTGCAATACCTACTATAGCGCTGGGGCTGGTTTCGGATTGAACAAGGTTACCACTAATTTGAATGTTTGCTTGAGCCTTTTGTACCTTGAGCTCGATAGTACCGGTTATGGTGTTTCCGCCTTGAGCATTACCCTCGTAGAACCTGTAGAATTCTTGGTCGTAGGGGGTAAAGGTCCAAGTATAGGTGGTTACACCGGGTAGCAATACCTGACCGGGGTCTAACGCGATGGTACCAAGTTGACTATCGGTACGTAGCGCGGGTAGCGGGTCGCCATAGGTCAAAGTGCCGGGAACTTCAAGGGCGTTTACCTCGTACTTAGCTTTGGTTATAACCAAGATTAGCTCTACTTCTTGTGAAACGTAGTTGTCTTTGGTTACGGTAGCGATAACGCTATAGATACCGGGTTCTCTAAAGTAAGGTGCTGTGGTGCTTCCCGAATAGGTAACTTTTGCACCTCTTTCTACGTTCTTGAGCTCTAAGTAATGCTTTAGTCCGTCGTAAACTATGTCTTCCCCTCTTACGAATACTATGGGAGCCATAGTTGCGGGTTCTACGTAGTAGCGTTCACTATAAGCAACGCTTACGTTTTCATCACTTGACGATTGACCTAGTACGAGATAATAGTTGAGCGAGGTTATGGTTACCTTAGTGCGATATCCGTTTTCGGTAACGTTAACGTTATCTCCTTCGTACTCTTGTCTTACGTTAAGTGCGTTTTCGTTTTCGCCACTGACTAGTCCGTAAATTTGATATCCAACGTACTTGCCTTGTCCGTCGTAAACGGTATCTTCGTCTCCGAAGAACTCGATAGTGAGGCGTGCGCGTTCTACGTTATAGGTTATACCGTCAACGAATACGATGCCATAGTTACCGCCCACGTTCAACGAACCTACGCCGATGTTATAAGAGCCGGCGTTTTGTGCGCCCAATCTCATAGCACCGCTCCAATAGTTACCGGCAATCAACGTTGCTTTTTCTACGTCGTAATCCACGTCGTACAAGGTGGTGGTGTCGTACAATTCTCCGTTGCGTAGAACGTTATAGGTAAACTCTCTAACGTCAACTTCGAAGCTGGTTTCGATACCATTGTTTTCTTGGAATATTCTGCCTCTAGATGCATCGAACTTATATAGGTTTTCAACGCTTCTAACTATCATAGCGGATAGGTCGACGTAGTAATCACTACCATATGCGCTACCATAGAAGTAAACGTTTTCCTTGTTGGTAGCCGACAAATCACTAAGCGAGAACAAGTCTTCCGAACCACTACTATCAACAAATGTGAACATAGAGCCACTAGCCTTCAACGTGTAGTATGTTTGAATTCTAACGGTCTTTGCTTTTAGGTCGATGATAGCAGATAGATAATCGGTAATATTATAGGTACCTACGTATGCGTTCTTACCATAGATAGCAGTCATTTCGCCAACGTTAAAGCTTACGTTCTTTTCTTCACCTTCCAAATCGAAGTAGTTGAAGGATGCAGTTTCTACCTTGAGGATAGCAATTCTTTCTACAACCGAGGTGTTGAGGTCAATCAAGAATGCCGAACCATTGGCGTGCTTGTAGATAGCCTTACCATCTGCGCCTACGTAGTAGTAGGAATTGTAGTCCATCAACATTGATGCGGTAGTTCCTTCGTAGGGATAGGTAATTTGTCCCACGGTACGATAGATATCGTAGCTTACGCCATATTCGTCAACAACCTTTAGGGTGCTTAGGTTTACGGTATATCTTCTGCTATTGATGCTATAAATACCGTTTACTACCTTGTTGGGGTCAATGCTGATAACGTTAACCGCGCCCTCTCCGTTTACTTCCGAGAAGTAGTAGCCCGTTTGAACGCCTAGAGTATAGTTGATACCATCGTTGAGGTATACTATTTCTCTATCGAGGTCGATATCGTATTGTTTACCATTATTAGCGGTATAGGCAACCTTGCCTTCAACGTCGCTTAAATCACTATAATTAAACTCTATAGTGGTATCTCCGTCGACGAAGCTACCGGTACCGAGAGTGAGAACCTTGGTGTAGTAATCCAACCAAGCGTCGGTAACTAGCGAGGTGTCGGTAACGATGGTGTATACGTAACCATTGGTATCGACGTAGGTTGCGGAAGAAATATCAATAATTTCATCTCTTTCCAAATCGCCCACTCTGGAGTAAACCATATATTTATAGTTGTCGCGCTCGTAGGAATATACGTATGCGATAGCCTCTCCGTCGGTATAGGAACCATCGTAAACGTTTCCTTGTCCGTATAGAGGCATTACGGTAATAACCAATTGCTTGATTTCAAGAGCACCGTCTACTATTAGAGTGGTTGCGGTAAACGAGTCTTTCTTGGTGTTCTCGTGATAACGAATACGTACGTCGTATAGACCTACCTCGGTGGGTGCAGAGGTAAGCCAAGTATCGGTACCATATCTTCTATATTCATAGCCGATAGTACCATAATAGTAGTTATTATCGTCTTCGTCCATTCCCTCTTGCCACTTGATATACTCGTTTGCGTAGCTTGCGCTATCGTAAATAGTGGCTTGGTTTGCACTAATGCGATTACCGCTATAGTAAACTTCCTTCTTTTCGAGTTTGAACCAAGGAATAATGTTGTTGATAGTCAAAACGTCGGGCAAGTTGACGGAGTGAGTAACGTAATTGGACTTACCTACTTCGATTACTTGATAGATAACCTTTACGCTATACTTACCTGATGCGGTAGGAGCCTTGCTATCCCACTCGTACTCAATCTTGTTGGTTTGAGAGTTGGTATAACGTCTACCGTACTCAACGGTGATTTCTACTATTTGGTCCTTAACGTCTTGCATAGGTCCGTTAGCGTCGAATTGAGCGCCACGAAGTACGAATGCGTTAAACTTGTCGCTATGAACGTCATAGTATGGAGCAATATCGGTACCGAAATCGAATACCATATTGTTTATGCTTATATTGGGAGTTACTGCATTGATAACGATAACGCCAATACCTTCCTTACCATCGCTTTCACCGTGGTCGGTGTAGTTATCAATAACTACGTAAGAATTACCCTCTTGTACTCTATAAGCACGATAGGTAACCAGTACGTCGTACTTACCTGCGTTTACGGGAAGCTCCTCACTCCAGCTATCGGAAGAACCACTCAAACGATATCTATATACTAGACTACCCTTGGGTTGGTCGTATTGTCCGGGAGCAAGCTCTACACCGTGGAAGTATACGGGAGGCATCGATACACCGCTTCCGGTAAAGGAATAGGTGTGGGTATCGAGCATATCCTCAATAGTTACGTTAGCGGTTTGTATTTCAAGAACCAAGCCAACGTTTACTTCGCTAGAAGCATAGTAGTTATCTTCGTTTTCGTTAGCAATATATCTAATGATTGCATTATAGGAACCTGCGTTAACGGGGGTTGCGAATTCTTCCCCGCGAGTATTGACGTATACAACGGATATAGTTCCTCTAGGTCTTCTATCTTCGGTCTCGGCATCTTCCGGAACGGGGTTGATGACGATTTCCGAGTTTTGCAAGGGATGTCCTAGTCCGTTGAAGGTTTCTATATGATATCTATTTAGAGTATTTAGTTCAACGCTGATGTATCCATCGGTTGCAAGGTCGAAGGGAGTGATGACGATAACGCCACTAACTTCTAGATAATTACCTCTAATTTGGGCACCCGGTTCTGGAGTATAGGTTGCCTTTACGGTATATATACCAACGTCTACGGGAAGGCTAGAGGCCCAATTGATGCCATCTAGAGAATACTCTAAGGTAGTGGTTCCATTGTACAAAGTGGTAACTTCGCCCGTTTCTTCCGAACGGAAGGTAACTTTAAAGTCGCTGGATGCACTAATACCGTGTCCCTTACCATCGTAAACGATAGTGGTTTTTTCGCCCGTATATTCTACAGTAGCAATACCGGTGGTTATTTCTAGCACGTCATCGAAGAATACGGTTACGTCGCAGTAGCAGTCGTCTGCGTTAGCAACGTAAACTATTAGAACGTCGTAGACTCCTATTTCGGTGGGAGCAGCGGTGGTGAACTTGCTTTCGTCGTACTCTACTACCTTGCCATCAACAATGGTGGGAGTGTAGCTGGGGTCGGTTCCAAAGAGTAGCTTGTTATATTTGGTTTCGCCAAGTTCTTTAGCGCCCGGTATCTTGGAAATAGTGGGTTGAACGTATTTTTCTTCTATCGGTCTACCGGTGTATTCAATTTCTTTATTGTTCAAGGTGATATTCGGAGGAGCCTTTTCGATTACTATAGCGCCTTCGAATCTTACGGTTGTGGTGGTATAGTTATCTTTTGCCGCCGCGTTAAATACAACCTTAACAGCATAGGTTCTAGCATAAGATTGAGGTTGGTTGGTTTCGTTGGTTCCATATACGTATAGGAATACCAAGCTAGTTACACCCGCTTCTTGCTTAGGAATGGTTGCGCCTTCGCCAAGACCTTGAATGCTTACGTTATCGGCAGTCATTTGAGCAACTTTACCATCATAGGTCTTTAGAATTGCAACTCCGTCTTCTGCTTCGATAAACTCTCCGTCTACCGTGTTACCAATCTTGATAACTACAGGAGCAGGTGAAATGGTGAGGTCTACCTTGACGGTTTCAAAGTAATAGTTGGTAGCAGTACCGCCGGTTAGCGCTATAACGTATCCGTTAACGTCGCTATACTTGGTTACTGCTTGGCTATATACGTCGTTACCATCCTTATCTACGCCAATAACGGTTTTGCCTTCGAAGTCAAGAGAGGGCTTGGTAAACAAACCGTCTAGACCGAGGGTACTTTCACTTTCGTTATTTTCAAATCCGCTATAAGAAAGCTTGTAGCCCTTGCCGGTAGTGTCGTTATACTCGGTGGGGTTATCCGAGCCATATACCTTTGATAGGGTGTTAGCCGCACTATTATCCATAGAAACGCTAACGGTCAATAGCTTCTTCTCTACCTTGAGAATACCATTCTTATAGCTGATTTCATAGTTATAATACAAATCGCCCTTGGTAATTTCGGACTCGTCGCCAAATACTTCGATGGAGTAAGGGCTCTTATCAACCGAACCGTGGTCGTCCTTGATGTAAAGTGCACGATATCCGGTCAAAATATCGTTTATATCATCAGTTCTATTTTCATAAGTCAAGCCCTTGAAGTCGTCTTTTTCGCTGGTAGCTTGACCGCCTGCGGTGGTAAAAGTATAAACGAATTCGGGGGTAGCTCCGTAAGGTACCGTCAATTCTTCGAAGGAAATGGTAAGGTTTCTGGGTTTAACCTTTACCTTTACGTCTACGCTGAAAGCAACGTATGCGTTGGCATCATCGCCTTCGTTAACGTAAGTGCTGGGAGCATATCCGTCGTGGTATATGGTTATGGTTGCATCCCCTACTATACCTACTTGTACCTTTCTGGTGGGTCCGCTGGTGCCTTCTACCTTGACAACGTAAACGTCGGCATCGTACTTACCATTTCTATTCAAGTCAACGAATTCTTCGCCGAGGTCATAACCATTGTTTCCGTTTGCATCAATATAGGTTTCGATAGCGCCGTCAACAGCAACGGAGTAATTGAACAATCCGTTGGAGCTTAGCGTGGGGGTTAGCGTAAACGCTTTGTTACCATATACTTTGGTTATTTCGATAGCATCGTTACCTTGAGGTACGTCGTATGCCGAAGTGTCTTGACGTTTTGCATAGATTGAGTAAACGTCATCGGTACCCCAAGTGTGGTTATAGCTATAATAGTTACCGCGGTTTTGATAGATAGTGTCGCCTATCTTTGCGTCGGGGTTGCTTACGTTGTTATTAAGCTTACCATTCGTAATAGTTTCATCCTCTTGAACCGCGTAAATTCTAAAGATACCATAGTTGCCCGTAAATGATAGCTTTGCGGTGGTCTTTGCCCACTTCTTACCATTCTCGTCAACGTACTCGGTGAGTGATAGATAGGTTACCGATACAACGTTAGAGGTACCTTTATTGATGTTAACCGCCTTAATCTTTACTAGACGTAAGGGAGCTACCGCATCGGTATAGGCAACCACGATAACGGGAGTGCCTGCGCTTGCGTTTATTTCGTAGTCGGCATATAGTACGCCAACGTTACCATTGTTAGCAGAGGTTGATAGCGTATTGTTAACATCGTCTTTAGCCTTTGTTTCAAGAGCCAAAGTAGGATTATACTTTGCACTTTCCGCATCTAGTGATAGGTAGGGATTCTCTAACTTGATGGTTTGTTGAATTTTGGTTATTTCGAAATCAACCGTCATCGAATCTTGGTAATTACCCTTACCTACTATGGTTACCAACCCGCCTTTAAGAACGTCTACGTTATACATTAGACCGTCGTCGGATTCGCCACCATATACAACGTCGAAGTCAACGCCTTGTGCTAGAGCTTGTCTATTTACAACGCTTATTCCTTCGTCTTTAACAGAAGAAATGATAGGCTCTATCATACTACCCGTGTAGGAATATGTATAATGCTCTAGTTGAACGGTAATATTTTTTTCGTTAGTAGAAATACTTCTGGGATATATCCTAAAGTTGATTTCTACTATACCGGTATAGTTGCCTAAGCCTTCAACAAATACCCTACCGGCATTTTCACCGGCATTGATGTTATCATTTTCGTCGCCCCAACCATAAATCTTATAGTCGGTTTGATATACAAGTAGTAAATCGGGGTTAGCGGTAGTATCGCATAGATATAGAGTATTGAGATTTCTATCTTCGTTATTATCGGTTATAAGGCTCAACTTGTCGATATCTATCTTTACACCGGTATAGGTTACTTGACTCTTATAGTTACTCCAGTTTGCATAGGTAATAACGTCGGAGTCGGTTAGTGATTTCTTGGTGATTTCAAAGTATACCTTGATATTGGTTCCGTAGTAGTTACCATATACTTCGCCTGTCGGTACGCCTTGGTTTGCACTACCCTTCTTGTATCCGGTAAAGCTTATGGTAATAAAGTTTTGCTTGCTTTCTACCGAAGAAACGTCAAGGTTTGTGCTTTCGTCAACGTCGGATACGATATTGTAATCCTTATATCTTTCAATTGGTATTTTTTCTCCGCCAACGTTAATGATTATCACGCTGGGTTGGGGACTAATCTTTTTACCGGTATAGGGTTCGGGGTCTAGGGGGTCAACCAAGTTTTCCACCTTACTTACGTCCATAGCGGCAATATAATAAGTACCCCAAATGCTACCTTGATAATTACCCTTACCCGTTACGGTAATAATAGCATTTTGGGTTACGGTAGTATTGTTGGAGAACGAGAACTCGAAGTCGACACCCTCGGTCAATATCTTGGGAGAAACGGTACCATCGGGATATGCTTGAACAACGCTAGTCGTTTCAACGGGGATATGGGTGATGATAGCATTACCATTTCTATCATAGGTTACGGTTGCGCCTTGATAGGTTACTACGTTTTGCGCACCGGTAGATACTATTACGCCAACCTTTTGGGTAGAAGATTCGCCAAAGCCCGTTGCGATTTCGTCAAGGGACCTAGGTGTAATGGTAAAATTCGTGGTTATGGTACCTATAACGTTACCGCCACCCTCTAGAGCAAAGGTTATCTTTGCCTCCGAAGAAACGTTCACGTTATTGCTATAGCTAAAGTCGGCAGGTCTAACACCGCCGAAGGTTGCATTCCAATATTCAAAGAAATAATTTTCGCCCACTACCGATTTATCTATATCGGTTTCGAAGTCTAGCTTACCATAGGCATCGCCTACTAGAACGCTATCTTCATATTTCAAAGCGTTCGCGCGCGCGAAACTATATGTAATAGGAAGCGTCGTGCTGTTGCTATAGGTCTTGCTAGACTCGTTGTAAAGGTAGGGATATAGACCGTCTACCGTTACGTAAACTACGTTGGGAACGGGAGTGATACCATTAGAGGTATATACGTGAGTTTCTTTTTGGGGAGTAACGGTTATCTTGTTACCCGCCTCTGCCATAGCATCTAGGTCGAGTGGATTGATGTTGAAGTAAACTTTGATACCGCCATACATATTGCTTCTAGTCTCGAGAAGCATTATATCGAACGATGCACAATTGGTATTCAAGTTGTTGCCATAACCATATTCACATACGTCATAGTTATTACTATAAACTTGTGTTAGGTCATTATCACCATAGGTTTGATGCAATACGTAGAAATAGTTAAAGCCTGCATCACCACTACTTCTATCGATAGCTTCGTATTTCTTTACGGGATATACGTCGAATACACCGTTGCCATTTTTGTCTTCGAAAGATTCGCCTGCATCGTAAACACCATTATAGTTACCACTACCATCGGCTTTATCGGTAAAGGGTTCGTACTCGTACATCCAATATTCGTTTGAACCTAACGCATTATTATAAGCGTTTTGGTCGTCGGGATGCCCTATGTACAAGGTAAAGGTCTTTAACTCCGTTCTTTCCGCAACTTGGGTTGGGTTTTCGGGGTCGTATGATGAATATGGTCCTGCTTTTAGCACCCTACCTGTAATACGAATTGCTATTACGCCATAGTCGTAAGAGCCGGAGCCTGTACCCGGTCTTTGCTCGTAACCCGTATAAATAATATTATGGTTCTTTTGTATTTCTACAGCCATTGCCGACTCATAGGTAAAATCACCAACGTCAAGCGGAGTAATACCAAAGCTTACTCTGGTTTGTCCGGTAAAGTTACCTTTAGTATCTATAACCGCATAAGCACCGTTAATAATATTTCCCTCGGCATCACGAGTTAGATTTACGTTATTAACGTAGTTATTGATTGTAAAATCGGTAGAGGTCAACATTCTATAAGGACGTCCTCCTACCGTAACGTCAACGTATCCGGGTTCCGGAGTATAGGGATTGCCCGAATAAGGACGGGTAGCTATATTCGAAGAGGTGGGTTTAGCGTTAGGGTCGTTTACGTTATAGGCTACGTTAACTTGGCCAATGGTAAACGATTTAACTATATACGAACCAAGCACCTTGGACGACGTCTTTTCGTCGCCGGAGAAGAAGACACCTACTACCATTCTGTAGGTACCTGCCTTGGTAGGTCTTATATCGGAATTGTATCCACCGCCATCGGTAGATTGATATATCCTATAGCTCGAGCTAAAGGTCGTACTGGTATCGGTATAGTTACCACCTACGATTGTAAACGAACGAGAGGTTCCGGTATCGGAGTTTGCTGCAGGAATGGTAACGTAAGGTCCTTGTTGTATAGCAGTAGGTTTTCCATCTGCGGAAAGCACCAATTTGCCATTAGATGCTAACTCTTGTAGATAGGTCAAAGTAAGACCTTCTTCGTTTATCGTAATCTTTCTAAAGTAAGCCGTTACCGTAGTCGTAGTACTTGCTTTTAGGTAGGGCCCGCCTTTTATACTAAACGTCGTAGAGGTCAACGATGGCGAGCTAGACAAGCTTCCCGACGATATCTTCCACCCCGAGAAGAAATATCCGGCGTTGGGTTGTGCTTTTATATCGTTTATTACAGCGGTACCGCCCAAAGCATAAGAAGAACTATAAGATGCCTCTGCTTCGAAGCTGTTAAGTAGTTGTGCACCGTTAAAGCTACCACTCGCAACGGGAATGATATTGCCACCACCTGCATCGCCTCCTACTTGCAACTTCAACGTACCTTTTTTATAATCATCCGTATCGAATGCCGAGGTTATGGTAGGAGCAGGAGCATAGCAGTCCGGGGTTGACCACATAAAACCTTCGCCGTCTTCTTTGTTTACGTAGTAATATAAACCAAACCTTATCTTTTTTTCACCACCAACCAAATCGATGGAACCGCTAAAGTCATAGTTGTTTCTTCCAAGGTAGAAATTGTCAGTGAATTTATCAACAGCTACGTTTTTAAAGGTAGAACCCATATCGTTGAGTCCGGCACCTGCAGAGCCCGTTTCCGAAGAGCAAAGGAAGAAAGTTCCATAAATAGTACCCATATCGTCAGCGTTACCGGTGCCCACGCCTTCAACGTGCATAGCAACGGAACAATTTGTAATTTGACGATTCTTTATTGCGTTGTAAGCAAAATCATCAATATAAATATCGACGTAGAATAATATTTGTACCGCGAATGATTCCTTGGTCTCCGCTATCATTCCGCTCGACGTAACGTACTTGCCACCCGTGCCACCGCTATGACCATAGTTCCAAGTGTTATATGATTGTTGTGGTACCAAAACGTTGGTTTGGTTAGCAACAACCATATTGCCTGTCGACAACGTGTTAACATAGTTAATGCTAGAATCCGTATCAGACCTATAAGGGTTAGACCAAGCGTATGCTACGGGAGCTTTTTCCGCTACGACAAATTGCTCGCCCATTCCTATTTTTTGCATAAAACCTTCTACCGTGGGGTTGATTTCGTTTGCCCCAAGGGTAAATAGGATAACGAGTGCAAGGAAGACTGCTACCCCAATCAATGCATACTTTAGGAGTTTTAGAGCGGGCGATTTTGGCTTTATAGCAACCTCGCTCGGAGCATTAACTTCCATAGGTATTATTTCAAACTGCTTATTCATATTCTACCTCTCTATGACTTTGCAATGTTTTTTGTGTTTTGATATATTTTTCTTTGGTTTTTAGTTGTTTTTTGTTACTTGTTTTACTCAATATTTAGTTATTTTGATAAGCCCACGTAACGTTCGTTACCAAGAGACGTTCCGTTTACTATCACTTCGGTGCTGGAAGCATAGTCAGGCTCATAGTTGGTGCTAACGCCTATTCTTCCTATAAACGAACCTGCTATTGCCGTGCCACCGCCTAAATCCAGATTATCGGTTACCAATACGTAGTTGGTGGTTATTTGGTTGAGAGCGCGGTCGCTATATTTTATTTCACCAATGATACCGCCCACTACCATTTGACTTGCACGAACGGATACCTTTGCGCTTATTTGAGAAGCTACTATCTGTCCGCCCATATCTACGCCGACGAAACCGCCGAGGGTTACCTTAGTGCTACCGGAGGTACGAACGTAAATATCGCCCGTTACAGTTACACGTATTAAGCTACCCGTTGCGGTATTGACCTTTGCTAGTGCGCCGAATACTATATCTTCGCCCTTGCCTGCTACCTTTGAAGAGGTGTATTCTACACCCGTTTCGGCATTGATAACCTTATCACTTTCGGGAATATCACTTTCCTTTGCGTATACCTTGTAGTTTAGGTTCAAGGTAATATCGCTAACTGCACCCGAGTTGACTGCAAACAAGCTATCCGATAGTCCTAGTATGGAGTATCCGTCGCCATCTAACGAACCGGTAAAGGTTGCGCCCTTACCAATTACTTCAAAGTGATAATCGTAACCATCAGCAGAGTCGAGTTTACCATCGTCGTTCAAGTCGCCTATTACGATATTATCGGTTAGCACAAAGTTTGCGTACATATAGTTACCTACGAGTTCGAGCTTAGCGTAGCTATCGATTTGGAAGGGGTCTGCCTTAGTGCCCGTTCCCTCGAAGGGATATAGCGCGCCTACTATATCTTGTACAACGCCGATAGCAACCGAGGTTTCCATAATGCCTTGGTGCGTTTTTGCAACAACGTCGCTTACTCTTGCACCAACGTCGTATCCTATTGCAGAGGATATACCTTTATCGTTTGCGTATGCGTTTTGTAACAAGTGATATACGTTTTGTAGTCTGGCTTCTTCGCTATTTACGTTACCCAAAGTTGCTCCAACGTTAGCCTTCTCGTCGTAATGAGCGCTTATAGTGGAAAGGTTTACAACGTTTTGGATATTTGCATTGCCTTGAACTTGTGCAACTACACCGCCTACTACAACGTTTACGCCTAGTGCGGTTACGTTTACCATACTAATCGAGTTATCAATATTACCGCCAATCATTACGCCAACGATACCGCCTGCGTAAATTACCTTTGCGGTGCTATCAACTTCGATAGTGCCGGTTACTACTACGTTTTGAACGCTACCACCTTCTAGTATGCCTACTAGTCCACCTGCATAAAGCTCGTTTTCGCCACCATATAGGTAACTTGCGTTAATAACCTTTAGGTTCTTTATCGTTCCGCTAACTACACCGAATAATCCGCCATACGCGGTAGTATCACTTTCTACGTTTGCGCAAATAATGCTATGGCTATCACCATCGTATACGCCTACGAAAGGTACCTTATCGGCAAATACCACTTTACCATTGTTGTCGGTAGTTAAAGAAATATCTACCGTTTGCTTAAATACTGCCCACGGGAAGGTTTCTACGTAAGCAAGTTTCGCTTGACTATCTACCAAGAAGGGATTTTCGGTAGTACCATCGCCCATCATTCCAACTTGCTCTTTAATACCGTTTATTCTTACGTTTACAAGTTGCTTTACGGTAACCTCTTTAACAATCTTAACGTTGCTTGCGGTACCTTCTAAAGAACCTGCGAAGAAATCTATGTTCGCGCTCGCGTGCCTTAAACTATTATATTGTCCAAAGGTATCGCGGTTACCAAGAGATAGACCTCTTTCTATTGAACCATCGTAACTTACGTTGTTTTCAAGATAATAGCTTTCGTTACCACTTTGGGGAGTATTGCCCGCCGCCTCTAGGTTTTCTATATAACCAACAACAGCACCCGCATAGGCAAAATCGGTACCCGAGGGAGCAGTTATGGAGTATTTTTCACTATCGGTCAAGGTAATCCTAGAAACGGTATATACCTTTGCGGTATAAGCTCCGTTTGCATAGCCTACCATACCGCCGAAGTAACCGCTAGAAGCTTTGAGAACGCCACCTTCCACTAGAGGAGTGATAGTGATGCTTACGTCTGCGAAGGATACGGAAACAAGGCTTCCTGCGGTGAGGCTACCTACTATTCCGCCCACTTTAACGCCGGTACTACCTGCAACGTATACGTTACCAATTGCATATACCGAGCTGATACCACCGGTTACGGAATTAGCGACTACCAAACCTACCGTTACGTCTTCTACGTCTTCGACACGGACGCTATATCTTACGCCGAGGTTCTTAATCGAGGAACCTAAAGAAACGTTAAGGAATAGACCAAAGTCGCTCTTTGTTACGAAGGTACCGCCATATACGAATTCGTATCCATCACCATCATAAGTGCCCTTGAACTCGTTGGTATATCCTTCGCCTTTATCACCATTGGGAGTAAACGCATTGGCTTCCGCTTCGGTAAATACGATATCTGCTACTTGCTTAAAGTAAGCATTCCTTCTATTTTCGCCAAGATATGCTCTTTCGTCTAGGCTTTCATAACCATCCTCGTAATGCATATATTCGTCGATATAATAGAAATCCTTCAAGTTGTTAATCAAGTAGGGATTTAGTATCGTTCCTTCGTTTACAAAGTATACGACTACCATTCTTTCGCTACCATTCATTATTACGTAGTTTTCGTCAAGGCTTTCAACGTTGATTTCATACTCGCCTATTTCCTTGATAGCGTTTGCCCTATCAAATATGTTTTCGCCCTTTACGTAAGTTCTGTTTACCTTTTCTCTAAGAGTACCAAAGAAAATATCAAAATCGTCTTCCTCCGCCTTGAAGGGAACTTCTACTACGTCGCCCTCTTGCAAGCATTGACGTAATAGAGCGGTATTATCAACTACTACTCCGTCGTCGATTGCCATACCATACTCGATAGTTACTTCTTTATAGAAGCCTACTTCCAAGCTAATGGGAGCATTGCCTATCGTGTATACCATAGTTTCGGTAGAAGTAAAGCTTGCTTCATAACTCAAATTGAATAGTACTTGCTCACTTTCGCCCTTGATTTCTTTTATGGTTCTAATGGTATAGGTTGCGTTAGGAGTTATCGATACGGTTACGCTGTCGCCTCTATGATAGATACCTGCGCCAACTACTTCGGCATATTCGTGAGCTTCGTCGCTCTCTACGTTACCAACGTAGAGGTTTGCTTTTACCTCGTAATCATAGGTATCTATGGGAAGATATCTTTCTTCTTTTTCCACTTCCAAACCGCTTCCCGTAACAGCTTTGAATTTATAATAACGGTCTAGTCCGCCTTGAACACCATTATCGCTCAATACGAAATTATCGCTTGCAAGTATCCATTCGGAGTACTCTGCGTTAGCTACGTTTTCTCTATATGAATAATAAATTTGGTGTCCGGAAGCTATTTGATTGGTTAGTCTTATCGAAACGTCGATATCGGAAACGTACCAATCTTGGTATAGGTTACCTGAAGGTAGCTTGTTACCTACGACGTCGTAGTTAAATTCGGGGATTACGTCATCGTAACCGATAACGAACTCTTCGGTTTCTTGCTCCATACCACTAACCGATATAACTTTGAATACGTATTTGGTTAGTGCAGAGGTGTTTTCTTGCAATATGAAAGAATCACTGCTTTCAACGTATTCGCCATAGCCTAGTCCGCTATCACTCTTTACCCAAATAGTGTCGATACCACTTTCACCGATAAGCTTAACGTCCAATACAACGAAAGTGCTTGTATGTACCCAACTACCGCTTACAACTGCGTCGCCACCTTCTTTATGGGCTCTAACACTCGCATCAATTTGGGTATTATCTAGTTTAACCACGTGTTCGCTAGCACTAATGGTTTCTACGTCGGGACGAGAGCTTACTACTTTAAAGTAGTAATTGGTGTTTGCAGAGCTATCTACGGTGTAGTAGTAGGTGTTTGCTTGTACCGTGTTCTTGGGTAGCTCTATCAAGGAAGTCCATACTGCCTCTTCCTTGCTTGCGCCAACGCCATAATAAACTGCGCCACCCGATACGCCTGCCGATACGTTAATGGTAAAGCGCAAATTGTTCTTGGTCCATTCGCCTGCATAAGCTTGACCATCTGCATATGCAAGAATGGTGCTTATAGAGGGAGTGGTATTATCTTTCTTAACGGTATATTCTTTATCGAAAACGTACTCTACGCCAGCACCCGTTACCAACCTAAACTTGTAGGTGTAATATTGCTCGGCGGAAGTCTTGATTTCGTACTTATTAGTGGTTGTAGGCGTTACTTGAACGTCTTCACCATTGATATTCTTAGCCGATTGATAGGTATTACCACCATCGATAGAGAATTGTAGTTCGCCACCACTAGGACCAAATCCGCTACCTTGGGTGAAAGTAGAGGTTCCTTCGAAAATTACGTATTCGTTAGCATTCAACCAATCGCTATCGGTCAAAGGATTGCCTGCATCGTTAGAGCCCGAAGGAGTATATTTGGTTGCTTTTATACTCAAGCTAAAGCCCGAAGTTTTATCGATATGAGGAACGAAAATATCACCCTCGTATGCGTTACCTGCATAGTCTTCGAAATAAAGTTGATATTTCTTAGCTTCCGTCATATCGTATACGAAATAGTCGCCCGACTTAGACATAGTACGTTCGGTGGGAACTGCGGTTCCGTCCAAAATGCTATCGTCGCTTACGTCGAGTGCATATTCTTTCAAAATAATGCTTTGGGGATTTGCGCCCGAACCTGCAAGAGTATCTTGTAGCATTATCCAATATTGTCCGTCTTGGTTTACCCATACGTTCTTGAGGTCAAAGTTAGCATTGTTGCCCACTCTAAATACTTCGCTACGAAGGGTGGGTGCTGTAAAGTCTATTCTAATAAAGAGGTCTTCTCCATCGGGAGCATTGTATCTTACCTCTCTTTGAGAACCGGTTACCAAACGGAAAGCATATTTTCTATTTTGTTCGGTATCGAAATATACGCTGGTAGAAACCTCGCCACTAAGCTCGCCTGAAGCAAGAGTGAACGTGGGAGTTAGCACCTTCCAAGTTGCTCCATTATCAATGGAGTACTCTATCTTAGCGCCCGAAGGAGTAAGTTGTTGAATAGTAAAGTCTATTCTTACCCAAGGCTCTGCATTGGCTTTAGTAATCCAGCTATTAAAGTCGTATACGTTAGCTCTATCCTCGTCGGTAAGTTCCTCTTCAACGTTTTGGGGATTGCCACCGCCAACGTATGCAGTTAGCAACAAAGTGGGAGTTAAAATATCAACGTTAGCTCTAACTACTTCTTGGATAGTGTTGCCCGCTTTATCCATAATCGTTATGGTAAAGTCGGTACATTTATCAATTTTTAATTCATATCTATTATTTCCTAAATCAACAATCTTGCCACCGTTATCCACGCTAACTTCCTTTATGCCGGAATTTACGCTACCTTGATTATCAACTGCGATAAACGTTGCTACGATAGCGGTCGAGGTCCATTTTGCACCTTGCCACTCACTCAAATCGGTTTCAAGAGTATAAACGGGAGCCTCTATATCGAATTTTACTTCGCCAAACGCAACGTTAATTATTGCGCCGGTGCCCGTTTCAATTTGGAAATTATAGGTCTTTACTTGCTCGGAATAGGGTATTTCGTATTCAAGCGTGAAGTTTGCTTTAACCATACCGAACTGAGAGCCTACGAACTCGGTTACGGGTATATAATCGCCACCATCAACGGAAGCGCGTAGTCTTGCACCACTAGCGCCCATATTCATATCGAACATAACCTTTGAGCCAATCTTTGCCCAATTACCCGCTTTATAGCTTTCTTCGTTATATATATGTTGAACCGTTTCAACGTCAATCTTTTCTTGGATTAGTATCTCGTTTACGTTACCGGCTTCGTCCTTTGCAACAACCTTATAGACTCTGGAATCGCTTATTGTTAAACAATACTTATTGTCTGTAACGTTTGTTATTTCAACGTGTTGACCATCTTCATCGGTTGCAAAAGGCTCAAGGAGTGGCGAACCGCCCACGTTATCTATCGTGAACGAAACTTCGGTTGCTAGTCCTATCCAGCCTTGCGCGGTATTTGCGGTATGATTTTTTTCGGTAGCGCTAAAGATAGGTGCAGTTAGGTCGACGTTAACGTCAAATTCGGTGGGTACTTCATAGGTTAAACCGGAACCCGTTCTAATTCTAATCTTAACTTTACCGCTGTATTGAGTATCTAGTTTGAAGGAAACGGTTTCGTTTTCCGTATTGATTTCGGACTCTCCGTTATTAAGAGCGATATTACTATCAACCTTTATGAATGAGCTGGATTTATCCACATAACATACGTCGATAACGGCACCGCTTCCACCAAAGCTTGCAAGTGCCTCGAAATCTACGCTAGACATAGTCCAAGCACCGTTAAGTGCGGTAGTTTCGGTTACGTTGGTTAGCGTAGGCTCTACTGTATCTATTTTTACAAGAGTATGCGTTGCAGCGCCTGCAACCACGTTGTATGTTTTATCACCGAATACCATTGGCATACCGTTAGCTTCGTGAGTTGCAATAAATATATAACTTCTTACTTGGGTATCGTTTATTACCTCGGGAGTAACGAATGACATCTTACATTCGCTTCCACTTTCGATAGTACCATCTATCTTGGTCCAAGTTGCTCCGTTATCGGTAGAATAGTAATATGCCTCGGCACCACCGCTCAAAAGATTATCTACTTTCAAGTTATAGTACATACGTCTTGCCCAACCGGAGGCTCTATCATATCCACCGTTTTTGATAGATTCGCTTTCGTTAATCTTGACCGACAAATTACCTATAGTAACGTTATAATTGATAACCCTTACGTCAACTACGGCATCGTCTACCATAATATCGTACTTTAACTTATGCTCACCAATCGAGTAAGGAGCATCGTTAACGCCGTTTTCGGGAGCGTTTGCATAGTAATATAACAACTCGCCGGCACCTATTTGGTATCCCGTGCTAGGACTAAATTCAACGAGAGTATATCCTCTTGAACCACTATAAGGAATGGTTAAGGTATCGGGGTTGTCTATGCAAGTGATATCCTTTATAAATACCGCCTCGAATTTTGCGTGGGTGTATTTAGCTCTTTCCTCATCGCTAAGCTTGGAATAGTGAGGTAAATAATAGTCGTATGCTAAGCCGTCGATAGAGGAAATATCTCCGTTTGCATCACGATTTACTTTTGCATAGTTCAAATATCTATAAACGTACGAATTGGCGGTAAAGGAACCGTCTTGAGAAAGTCCTATTCTCCAGCCGATAAAGAAATATTGTCCGCTTACGTCGTTCATAGTAGCACGCAACGCAACTTTAACAAGCTCGCCATTGTCGGGAACTTCTAAAGTAGAATAGTTGTTTTGAACGTCGTTATCAACGTCGCTTGCGGTTGCTATACTCTTGCTAATAGTATAATCGCGATTGCCTTGTTCAAGATTGACGCCAACGTCTGTAATATCGTCTTTAACGTAAATCTTTAGTGCGCTATCAAGAACGTTATAGTTATTTAGGTCGTTAGGAGTAAACCTCAAAGTATAGTCGGTTCCCTCGTTACTCATAGGAAGTAGGCTATTGACGTCAACCCTATCTTCTCCCAAATAGATTTCTAGAGTACCGGTCAAAGTAACCAAAGTATCGATAGAGTTGGTTGCTTCATAGCTTAAATCCAGCGCCGATAGATTGTCGCCAAAGCTTAACGTAATGGTACTAGAGTTGTCGTTTTTGCGGGTTACGACAGGGGTATTCTTTTTGGTTTCGAAATCAATAGATATTCCACCGATATACTCGCCCTTTGTATAGTTGTTAGCGCTTCCTACACGATAGTAAAATTCACAAGTATAGTTAAACGAACCCGTTCTGATAGGTGCAGCTACGATATCTTGCGCACCCTCGGACATAACGTCGATGGTCTCGCCGGATAGAGTAGTACCGGTATAGCGGTGTATCAAATAGTATATTCCCGTATAAGCAGTAGACCTTACTACGGGACCTACGGGAGAACCGGTATACTCGTATTCATCTTGACTAGCAACGGTGATGTATTGGAATTCTGCAGTATAGTTGGGTACTTCGCCACTGGGAATATCTACGGTCTTGCCCAAATCCAACGTCATACCAAGAACGTTTGATTGGTTGGAATTTTCGTTCTTCCAACCGAGGAAGAAACATCCGTCTTTGGGAACTGCGATAAAAGCAATACTTTCGCCGAATCCCAAAGTTAGTTGTTTTTCACCCGCTACCATTTCTAGAATATTGCCTTCGGCATCCTTTACCGAACCACCGCTTGAGGAGTGCATTATTACTACTACCTCTTCAAACGAAAGCTCTAGAGTGAAATTCATAACACAATCTACGCTTGCTTCAGCGACGTTTTCACCAAGAGTGGTCTTCTCGTCTATAGCTCTATGGGTTGCATAATATTCAATTATAATTTCGTTTCCGTTATCGGCATCGAGCAATACTTCTTCGGCGATAACTCTATCTTCGTAAGTAGTGTTTGCAGTGGAGAATTTTCCGTTACCGCTCATCGCTCCGCTTACCGTGAAGCCCGCGTCCTTAGCTCCGGGAGTTCCCGAATTGGTAGAGTAAGAGTTGGTTCCACTTGCATAGAGAGTTGCAGTAATTCTTCCGCTTTCAACCGCTTTCCACAAATCACCCGAAAGAGTAATAACCGCTTGTTCCCTTGCTTCTGCAATAGCGATAGCGGCATCGGGCGCATAGGTGGTTTCCCTAGCGGTTGCCTTTAACGTAATGCTTGCACCGGTATCTAGCTTTTCTTGATAGGTGCTTATCTCGGCATCAACAGCAGTACTACCCGTGTTGTCGTTTGCAGCAAGAGCGACTTCCGCTCCACCATATGAAGCGAACGCGAGACAAACGCCAACCGATAGCATAATCAGTAGCGCAAAAACGATTGTTGTTAACTTATTGATTTTTATGTTCTTAACCGGCATCATTACACTTTCCGTTATATAATATTTTATTTATGCCTACGTGCGCGTAGGAAAATAGGGAAAACTATCCCCTTGTTGCAACTATTTTAGCACATACGCGCGCTAACGCGCTACATATTACGCGCGATTTTACTAAAATATTACCGAGCGGGCGAGCGCGCGTAAACTATATGTTGTGTTTCACGCGGGAGACAACCCCAAGAGAAGTATATCAAACGAAAATTTTGTCGAACGCTTTTCTAAAGATTATGATTAAGAAAGCCAGCCAAAAAATTAGTTTCATTTGCATTTTTGGGGGCTTGTAGAGGGTGATAACGTGTGATATAATATTTTTATCAAAAATCAGTATCGAGTTAGCAATAATAAATATTTTGTAGCTATGGATACTAAAACGGAGTAATTATGAATCTATTTGTATGGTTTTGGGACAACGTTACAAAACCCCAAGATGAAAAAAGGATAAAGACGCTACGAGTTCCTACTATGGCGGAAAGGGTTGATATAGCCTACGTAAACGATGGCGACAAGTACCATATGCTCGACGTTTACTCGCCTTTAAACTGCGAAGGACCTCTGCCTACTATAATAGACGTACACGGTGGCGGTTGGTATTATGGCGATAAAGAGCTAAACAAAATTTATTGCTTAAACCTAGTCGAACGTGGTTTTAGAGTGGTAAATATCAGTTATAGATTAACTCCAAAAGCATCGCTAAAAGACCAAGTAATCGACGTCGCTACCGCTATTAACTATATATATGATAACGCGAGCGAACTAGGAATAGACTTGAACAATCTATTCCTCACGGGTGATAGCGCCGGCGGACATCTAGCATCGCTGATGGTAAATCTATCGGTTGACGAAGATATGCAAAATGCTTTCGGTATAAACTTGAAGGCCAAATTTAACGCAGTTTGCTACACCTGCCCCGCACTATATACCTCTAAGCTTGCGACAATGCCCATCGTCAAAACCTATTTCTATCCATTGCTCGGCAAAAAGGCGAAGGAAAACGATATATTCCCTTATATAGATTTCCGTGCCGATAAATGCGAAAAAGTGCCCTCCCTATTTATCACTTGCGACGGGGACTTTATGAAAGGTCAAACGCTCAAAGGATACGAAGAATATAAAAATATGGGGGCCGAGTGTCAATTGGTACATTTCGCAAAAGACGACCAGACCAATAAACTCACCCACGTTTATAACGTTATCCAACCCGATTGGGAAGAATCGGTAAGAGCAAACGATATAACCGCAGAATTCTTTAGAAAGTATATCCGTTAAAAAAATAATATCACACGCTTGACAGCGATATTATAGCTAGTATATAATCTGTTTAGATAGTCAACCTATCTAGACACATATAAATCTTGATGGAGGTTTAACTATGACCGAACGCTTTAAAAAATATCTTGAAGAACAATTCCGCGCTATCCCCCCGACGAAGGGCGCTATGGACTACCGCAAGGAAACCTTAGTCCACCTTGAAGAATACGCACAAGATGCTAAAATCAAAGGTATGACCGACGAGGACGCTATCTATCAATTAGCTATCGACTCTCTAGGCGACTTCCAAGCAACTCTAGTTAAGTTCAACGAAGAACTAACCACTCGCTCTACCAAGAACGCCATTAAGCTAACCTCTACTATGATGATTTGTGCAACTATAGTAGTAATACTTGGTCTATACCTTGCACTTTCTCTATTACACGTTATCCCTTGGAGCACTAGCTGGCTAATTCTAGTAGGCGCACTATTTACCGCTATCGTTGGTGCCCTCACTATCGTTTCTATAAAAGTTGCCAGAAGAAAATCTTTTACCATCCCTCGCATAAACCTAGCGATATCCATTATACTTCTAGCTAGCTTTATATTCCTTATTATACTTATGCTAACAAAAGCTCCCTACCACTACTTCACCTTCCTAGCAATGGTAATAGCAATTCTTGTTGGCGACACGATTTTTGCTTATATAACCAAATCTAAGCTCGCGTTTATAGAAAGCCTATTTGCTCTTATCGTTACTTCGGCACTACTATACGTAATGCTTGGTATTGCACACGTTATGCCTTGGCATCCCGGCTGGCTACTCCCCGCCCTTGCATCTATGAGTGCTGTCGGCGCACTAATAACAATGTTAGTTCACCGCTCCAATAAGAAGAAAGCTCCTAAAACAAAAAAGAAGGCTCCTAAGGCTACCGACGTGGACGAAAAATACTATACCGAATGGTAGAATTGGGCAAATAGTAATCTTATTTACTTATTACGGATACCTAAAACCAATATTTTTAGCTTTTATTAGGATATAGAAAATGAAAAGAAAACAAAAAATCAAAGCCGAACTTTGGGACAAGATGCAATATCTTTTCCGCAACTATTATGATAGAATGGTTCACGCAGTGTTGTACTATGACGGACTAATCGATATCCCTACTTTGAAAACCGTCCTTGTTGCTACTACGGAAAAAGTTCCCGTGTTGCACTCCAGCTTTCACGATAGTGCAATAGACCCTTATTGGGTTGTGGAGGACTATACTATCGACGATATTTTGACCGTTAAAGAGGTAACGCCAGAAACACTCGAAGAGGAAATCGAAAGCTTTATCACCGAGTGCATACCGGTAACTTCGCACGTTCAATTTAAAATGGCAATACTAAACGCAAACGGAAAATCTACCCTTTGTATGATTGTTAACCATATGTGCTTCGACGGTGGCGATTTCAAATACTTCCTCAAGCGTCTTGCTTCTAACTATAACGCAGTTTTAGGCGGTACTCCCGTTATCGATATTAAGACGGGCTCACGTTCTTACGACCAAGTTTATACTAAACTTGACGACGAGGATAAAGAGGTTGCAAAGAACCTATACAAAAACATTTCGCAAGTTAAAGACGAGCACTATTTCCCACTTTCTCCTGATTCGCCCGAAGACAAGAGTATGATTAATCGCTCTAAAATCGACGCGGATACCTTTGCAAAGTTTAGAAAGATTGGTAAGCATTATGGCGTTACCGTTAACGATTTGATGCTCGCGGTATATATGCATAGCCTTTACGAATTTGGCAAATACCCCGAAACCGACACCGTTACCATTCCTTGTATGGTCGACCTTCGCAGACATATTGAAGGCGGTGAAGAAGCCGGCGGTCTAACCAACCATACCGGCTTTATGCAATGCAGTGTAGAAGGCGTTGGCAAAAACGTTAACGAAACTCTCGTCAAGGTTTTGCAATCTGTTCGCAAGTCCAAAAAAGACAAATATATGGGACTATATTCACTCCCACTACTTAAGCTCGCATACACTATTCTACCATATGCTATAAGCGAGATTGCTATCAAAATAGGTTACCTAAACCCACTAATTGGTATGTCAAACATTGGTGTTTTGGACCCAAACAAGCTTGGACTCAGCGGACTACAACTAGTAGACGGATTTATGACCGGCGCAGTTAAATACAAACCATATATGCAACTAGCTCTAACCTCTCTTAACGGTGAACTCACTATGACAATCGCTATTAGAGGTAACGAAAAGGATAGAGAAGCAGTTGGAGAATTCTTCAAGATAATCCATAAAAACGTTAACGATTTCATATCGCATAACGCACAATACGCAGAGTAAAAAAAGAGGCATAGCAAAAAACGCTATGCCTTATTTTTACCCCTCCAAAAAGTTATTTTTTCTTACGCTTGTCTTTCAAGCTATTTTCCATACTCACAGCCCAGCCTTCCCCAACGCTACCACATTTTCTAAACGAAACCAAAGTATCGTTTACTTGGCTAAACATATTAACGGTGTCCTCTTTAACGCAATAGTTTACCGCTCTATCTTTGTTTATACCCATTGTTCTAGCAGTTTCTACCGCATCAATATTTGATGCAAGGAATAGGAATTCCCAACCCTGTTTTTCCTTTTGAGTTATCATTTCTTTGACCATTTTACTATTGTATCTAACGCTAGCATTTTCCATACCATCGGTTGTTATAACGAACATCGTGTGAGTGGGAACGTCTTCGGGACGAATATATTTATGCACGTTTGATATATGCTTTATTGCCGAACCGATTGCATCTAGTAAAGCGGTACAACCTCCTACGTAGTAATCTTTTTCCGCAAGCTCTTTAACCTCCTTGAGGTCCACTCTATCGTGCAACACCGTTGATTGGTCCGAGAACAGAACCGTTGAAACGTATACCTTTCCCTCCAACTCCTTTTGCTTTTGTATCATAGCATTAAACCCACCGATAGTGTCCGCTTCCATACCGTGCATCGAACCGCTTCTATCTAGTATAAATACTAATTCGGTAATTTCACTAATTTGTTTTATTCCGCCACACGTAATTACTTCTTGTTCCATAATAAATTCTCCTTAAAAAAAATAGTTGCAAGCTTTTGCTTACAACCATATTATAAAGCGATATTTATTTACTTTGGTCAATCGATGATTTACCTAAACACCCAAGCACACTTGGTCGAATTTGAAGAGCGTTTCGTTTATCTTATGTATATCGTATTCGCCACGCAAAATAAAATACTCAATGATAACGTCGAACTTGCTACTGCTTGAAAGAGTAAAACCAACGGTTGCAAGCAAACGCTCGGTTTCCTCAAGGCTTAGCTTTAGAGCAATGGCAAATGCTAAAATTGTATTTTTGCTAGGACGATAACTCTCGTCGTTCAATATTTTATACCACGTTTGTTTGCTTACGTTTGCCTTTTTATAGCATTCTACTTCGTCCATTTTCTTTGCGTCTATCAGTTTAAATAGTGTTACCGCAAAATTATCATCCAACCTAGAAAGTAACGAGATTAGGTCATTTTCGGTATCTATGGCTACCGATTTAGACCTAGTGCGTTGACCATCAAAAGTGCTTTTACGAGGATAGTCATCAAGCCTATTCACGCTCGAACATCTACGGTAATTGTTATAAGCGCCCTTTTCGTCTACATAGTTATCGTCAACGTAGGCAGAAACGTCGGCGTATAGTTCCGCACTTATTTGATAAGCCTTTTTATCGTAGACTACCAAGTATACCTCAAGGTCGTTCTTTTCTAAAAAATTCTTTATCGCACTAGTCGCCACTTGGAGAGCTTCATCCTTGGGATATCCGTATGCTCCCGAAGATATCAAAGGGAAGGCTACGGACTCGCAACCACTTTCCAGCGCAAGTTCAAGTGAACGATTGTAACAAGAAGTCAGCAGTAGTTCCTCCCCCTTCATCCCGCCACTCCAAATTGGACCAACGGTATGAATAACGTACTTACAAGGCAAGTTATATCCTTTGGTAATTTTCGCGTCTCCGGTTTTACATCCACCCAACGTCTTGCACTCTTCTAGTAGCTTTGCGCCTGCCACTCTATGTATGCAACCATCTACGCCACCGCCACCTAGCAAGGTGCTATTTGCCGCGTTAACGATAGCATCACATTTCATTTTGGTTATATCTTGTCTTACTATATACAAAGGCATTCTATTCCACCTCTTTATAATTATAATTCGTTAGATAAAGTCGCTGTGCCTAAGCGAGAACTTACCTATACCTTTAACAATACTTTCTTCCGCTCCAAGTAGCGATGCAATGGCTTCTTCTTCGCTAAGAACCAAGTCCGCTTCAAGAGTACTCTCCGTTACCTTCACGTTACCGTCGCTCACCTCAATACTTAGCTTTTCCCTACCCAAGATTTCGACGACCTTGTTAAACTTCATCAACCTTCCTTGCGCAATGCCTATCGCCAACAATTTTTCTATAAGTCTTTTGTAACTAAAGACCTTGTACTTTGCGTGGCTCTCTATGCAATAATCTTCCGCACAAGCGTGTAACGCCTTTATAAGATTATCCTCGTTAGGAACCGCTTCTACTTTAAGGTTTGTCGCTTTTTTGTATTTCTTGTAGGCCTGCACTCCGTATATATAATCATCTACGCTTCCGTTCTTTATATATATTCTTTCAAGGGTTTGTCCTTTGAAAAGTTTGCCACTTGCAAAGCCAACGACTTCACCCTCTTTTAGGATTAAATATAAGCTCGAAAACCAATTCCTTAACGTTTCACTTTCTTTTGCAAAAGGTCTTTCTACTATAACGTTTGCGCTATTATTGAGTTCGTCAACCTTTAAAAAGTCTTCTTTGCTTTTTGCTTTAATAATCGAGTATGGGCAACCACTTTGCCATTTTTTGATACTCATATCACTAATATTGTAAATATAGTTGTTCCCTGCGGGATAATAACCAAAATGCTCGTAACGGTGTCTTCTGCCCGTAAGGAAGGCGACGTCGTAGTCATTGGAGTAGAGGCTTTCCGTATGGTTAAGCATATAGGTCATAACCCCCTTTCCACGAGCCGATTTTTTTGTAGCTACCATACCGATTGCAATACCACGCAATGCAATCTCGCCCACCCTTATGGTCTCCGGGTAGGCACATACCGCACCCACAAGCTCACCATTTTCCTCCACCACAAAGTGATAGTCCATCATATTTTTCTCTTTACCATAGAGACTTGGTATCAAATTTGGGAATGGTTTATGAAAAACCTTATTTAGAAACTTGATAACTTTCTTGTTTTCTTCTTTTGTAGGAACTCTTATTTCCATATTCTCTCCTTATTTATTTACAATAGGATATACTTTATTTGCAACAAACGATGCGACCATTGCGCTAATGATATCAAAGGGCAAGAACACAAGGCTACCCGTTAAAATCACTTGCCAAACGCTCGTTAGATTTTCTAGATATATAAGGTAAAAATATATTACTCCTATCACGTGAACTACTGCTACCGCAAGTAGGTTGAATAACAATCTTTTAACAACCCCTCTTTTGGGTACACCGGCTATAAGAGAAGCGAATATAAACCCAATCAAATATCCAAACGAAGGCTTTAGTACGTAAAATATTCCTCCGCCCGCACTAAACACCGGTACGCCTATTAACCCTATAACTATATAGATAATTACAGCCGACACGCCAACCCTTTTGCCACCAATAGAGCCAGCAAGCAACACGAATAGAGTCTGCAAGGTTATTGGAATTGTACCAATAGGAATGCGCACAAATCCGCCCACTATAATCAGCGCGGTAAAAAGAGCTATATAAGCTAACTTTTTAACCGCTACCCTTTTAGACACAAGCTGACCTCACCATAATATAAGGTTTCTTCTTCGCCACTATCGTAACGAACTAGCAGTCTACACTCGTCGTCGATACCCACGCATAGGGCTTCTCTATCGCCACTTTCCCTTTTTACAACAAGCTTTCTACCACTCATTATAGAGCCTTTTTTATAACGCTCAACAACCTCTTGCTTATTGAACTCGTGGTAGTTTTCCATAATTTTATTGACCACAAAAGCTATCAACTTGTTTTTTGCATCGGGAATGGATTTTTCTATTGCGCAAGCAATATCTTTGATATCGCTAGGATAACCATCTTTGGGTGCAACAAGATTGATACCTATTCCAATAACGGCGTATGCAAGAGAATTGGTTTCGAAATCAATAGAGGCTTCCGTTAAAATGCCCGCGCATTTTTTATTACCAATATAAACGTCGTTAACCCACTTTATACCAACATTTACCCCGAATAGCTCTCTTATGGACTCGTATACGGAAAGCGCTGCAATAGTTGTCAAAAACTCGATAACAGGAGCTCCTTTGCTAGGACGTAGCAAAATCGAAAAGTATACTCCACCGCTCGGAGAAAAGAAAGTCCTTCCCAAACGTCCCTTCCCTTTGGATTGGCTTTCGGTTGCGACAAGAAGTCCTTCTTTAGCCCCGCTTTGAGCTTTAGCGACAACGTAGTCGTTAGTTGAATTCAAGCTTTGGTAAACCTCTATTTCTATATTGGAACCCTTAACAAGGTATTTTGCTATTCCTTGTGCCGACAATACGTCGTTTGACTCCAACAACTTATAACCAATATTCGTACGTTTATCAAAAAGGTATCCCTCTTTTTCGAGAGTCTTTATATTCTTCCAAACCGCGTTGCGCGATACGCCTAGCGCGGTTGCGATTAGTGCACCCGATACGTAGTTGCCACGATTGTTCTCCAAATATGCTAGTACTTCGTCTTTTATCATATTATCACCTAGCATAATTATAAACCATAGGAGGCGTAATTGTCAACCCGATAAAAATTTATAGCTAACAATCGTATTACTTTTATTTTACTAAAATTCGCATATTTACAAACGTTATACCATATGATATAATATTTATATCATAAACCTATAGGAGATACAATTATGGCAAAAAAAGCATCTAAAGATTACTTTGGTCTTTCTCGTTTGATTAGCATAATTCTTGCAATCATCCCCTTTACCGCTTGGGCTCTTGGTGTTATCACCCGTGCTAAAGAAGGCAAATGGATAGCAGTTATCATTCGCCTATTCGGTGGCTGGCTCATTTGGGTAATCGACCTCTTCATGATGATTACCAAGGGAAGCATTTGGAGATTGCTATAATCAATATAATCGAGGGGCACGTTGGTGCCCCTCTTTTTAGCCTAATTAAGCTAGCTTCTGTTTTCTTTTACCCACTTTTCCATTTCTTCTCGGTCGCTTTGTAGCACCGAGCTCTTTATAACGTTATAAGCCTGCTCAAAGTCTTCATTTGTGATTACTCTGGTCGCACTAGCATCCCATATGGACCTTCTTATGGCGTTTTCTTTTGCCTTTTCGCACAAATAGTCCATATCGGCACCATTGTAACCCTCGGTTTCTTGCACGATAACGTCAACGTTCAAATTCTCGTCTATAGGCACTCCGTTCATACGGTGTCCTAATATCTTTTTGCGAGATTGAGCGTCAGGCAAGGGCACGTATATCTTTTCGTCAAATCTTCCCGGACGAAGGAATGCACCATCCAGCTTCCAAGGCTTATTGGTGGCGCCTATAATTAGTATTTTGTTCTTTTCCTCACTGGAACCTACGCCTTGCATTTGCGCCAAAAATTCGGGAACGGAGCGCTCCATAGCGCTATTATCCCTTCGATTGGTGGCGTAAGCTTCTATTTCATCAAAGAATATTACTGCGTTTTCACAAGCTCTTGCCGACTCGAAAACGTCCCTTATGTTTTGCTCGGTTTCACCAAACCATTTGCTACCCAAGTCGGAGCATTTTACCGAGAAAAAGCTTGCTCCCGTCTCGTGGGCAATAGCTTCCGCTATAAGGGTTTTTCCCGTTCCGGGCAATCCGTACAACAATATTCCTCCGCCCGTTCTCTTCTTGAACAACTTGTATACGTCGGGATACTTTTGGGGATAGATTACCTTATACATAACCGCTTGCTTTACGTCTTCTAACCCCGCTATATCGTCAAAGGTAGTTTCCGGCACGTCGGTGGGTGTAAACTTACCCTCTTGGGCTTGCTTTTCTTTCTTTTCTTCTAGCATAGCGAGTGCTTTTTTCTTTGATTTTTCTAGTTTTACGTGATTTTCTATCTTTTTGATTTCTTCAACCAAGTCAAACATCCAATCTTGAGTGGTATCCTTGGCGATACCCGTTCTATGTGCGGATATTTCACTTAGTCTACGAGTTGCCATATCCAAATTGTTTACAGCAACGTTCCAATCTTCCTTAGCTATAGCTAGGAGGGCTTTGGTAAAATAACGATTGTACTCAATTTTCAATTCATTCAAATAACTCATTTGCATTCTCCTCTAAAAATTCTAAAAAACTGCACTCAAAAACTTTTAAAAAATCATACGTCTTTTTTGGCTTTTTCCTCCTTAAACGTAATAACGACGACAAAAAGCCCTAACGGAATACTCCGCTATGGCAAAATAAATATATTTATAATATTAGATTGAAAAACTATAAACTGCGCTTAAAGTCTTCCTTAGAATGAAAAACCCCATCTTATAGGAATACGCAATAATCAAAAGTATTCCTTAAAAAATTTTTAATCTTTTTTCTTTAACGTATTTTTATAACCTTTACCATACTTTACACACTTGCTTACGCGCGAAAGCGTTGCAGAGGAAATGTTAGTTTTCTTTATGATTTCGTCATAAGTTTCCCCTTTTAGCAACATTTTAGCGGCCTTGACTCTTTGCGCCATAGATTCTATTTCTTTACAGGTGCAAAGGTCGTTTAGAAAATTCTCCATATCTTCTTCCATACTTATGGAGGCCATTACTTTATATAAATCTAATACGTCTTCTTTATCGTTAGACATAAATCCTCCTATATTACTTTTCGTTTATTCCTTGAAGGAATGCTTTTAGCTTGTCCGACTTGGGATTATCGAACACTTCTACCGGTGCGCCCATTTCTTCCACTATACCGTCGACCATAAACAACACTTTATCACTCACGTTCTTTGCAAAGCTCATTTCGTGGGTAACTATAATCATAGTTATGCCTTCGCTTTCTTTGAGCTCCTTTATTACGCGCAAAACCTCGCCCGTAAGCTCCGGGTCCAAAGCGGAAGTGGGCTCGTCGAAGCAAAGAACGGAAGGCTTTAGAGCCATAGCGCGAGCTATTGCCACTCTTTGGCATTGACCACCCGAAAGTTGACAGGGATACAAATCCATTTTATCCTCTAAGCCCACCTTGATAAGCAGTTTTTTCGCAACCTCTATAGAGGGCTCGTCGTAAAGTGGTTCCACACCCTTTTTAGCGCGTTCTTTCTCCATAAGTGAAAGGGCTAGGTTTACGTTTTGAAGGGCTGTGTATTGGGGGAATAGGTTGAAAGATTGGAATACTAGTCCAAAATGCAATCTGTTTTCACGAATTTGACTCTCTTTTAGGCTCTTGAGCACCTTTCCGTCGGATATAAGTTTGCCATTTAGGGTTACCGTTCCCGAATCTGCAAATTCAAGGTAATTTAGGCACCTTAAAAGAGTGGTCTTACCATTACCCGAGGAACCAATGATAGAAAGAACCTGTCCTTCTTCCAGCGAGAAGGATATGCCCCTCAAGACATCGGTCTTTCCAAAACTTTTATATATTTCTTTTACTTCCAAAAAAGCCATATCTATACCTTATAATAAGAGAGTTTCTTTTCCACCCAATTGAAGAACAACGTAAGTGCCCCAACGAAAACGAGATAGAATGCGCCTGCGTAGAATAGTGGCCAAATTAGTCCTTCCAACATAAACGTTTGCGCCCAGAAAATAAGCTCCAAAACGCTGATTACGTTAGCAAGAGATGTATCTTTTATCAGGGTAATTATTTCGTTGGACATAGGTGGGATTATCCTTTTTACGACTTGCATAAGGATAACTTTAAAGAATATTTGAGGTTTGGTCATACCAAGAACTTCGCCAGCCTCCATTTGTCCTTTGGGGATACCTTCTATTCCGCCACGGAATATTTCCGAAAAATATGCCGCATAGTTGATGCTAAAAGCAACAAGCGCCGCAATAAGTCGGGTGGATATCGTTTTATCGAACCAAGCCCAACCGGTATTCATTGCCGGCCAAACAAAGAGCTTAAGCAATCCGGGCAGATAGAAAATAACGAATATTTGTAGCATAAGCGGTGTACCGCGAAGTACCCAAACTATCGTTCTTGATACGATACGCAAAGGCGCGAACTTGCTCATTGAGCAGAACGCAATGAGCAAGCCGAGCGGAATTGCAAATATTAAAGTAAAAACGAATATTATTACGGATGATGAAAATCCTTCCAAAAGCCGTAACGATACGTCGACAAATTCTTCCATTACTAACCTTTCTTATTATTTTAGTGCATCTTCGTTGAGAACAACGTTATCATATTTTTCGATTAGTCCAGCCATAGTGCCATCAGCATATTTTGCCTTCAAGAAAGCATCGAGTCTTTCTTTGAGGTCGCTACCTTTTCTTAAGCCAACTGCAAAGATTTCATCGCCATAGGAAACGCCTTCAACTATCTTTAGATTTGCATATTCGCCTTTACCTACGATACTGCTTGCCATAGTAAGGTCGATAATAGCAACGTCGCTAGTGCCGGCAACAACTTCGTTAACAGCAGCAGTTTGGTCTTTTACGGGTACCAAAGTTGCAGGTTTAATTATATCGCTTGCAACGGTGTTACCTGCGCTACCATTCTCAACAGCTACTTTAGAAGCTTTTATTTGCTCTTCGCTTGCAATGGTACTATTGCTATTAACAACAGCTACTTGAGCATTCTTTGCATAAGCAACCGAAAAGTCTATTTCATTGCCTAGTTCTTCGCTAGCAGTCATACCATTCCAAATCAAATCAATTTGTCGACCGTTTAGCTCGGCAACCTTTTGTTTCCAATTGATTATTACTATTTGGCAGTTAACACCAAGTTCATCTGCAAACATTTGAGCAAGTTCTGCATCAAAGCCAGCCCATTCACCATTTTCATCGATATAATCCATAGGTGGATATACGGTTACGCCAACAACGATTTTATCTGCTTCTTGAACTTTTTCAAGGTCGCTCTTTTGGTTACAACCAACCAATCCAGCGCATACGCTAACGCCTAAAACAATAACTAAAACGAGTAATAATGCTTTTTTCATAATACTATTCCTTCTTGTAAATTTTTACTTTAGTCAAGTAAAGTATTTGTATTATACTTTATTACGCTAAAGTTGTAAAGTGTTTTTAGCAATATTTTTAAAATTTTTTATTATATATAATGATTGCGTACGCACGTAAATAAAAAAGAGCGAAAACTCGCTCTTTTTGCTAATAAAAATGTTTTTTATTCGATAGGAATATCTATCTTTTTATCGCGGAAATAATATTCTTTGTCGTGCTCGCCCAGCTCTCTAACAACTCTTGCGGGAACGCCCAATGCAAGCACGTTTGCAGGTATATCCTTGCTTACCACAGCGCCTGCGCCAATAACGGAGTTATCACCTATCGTAACACCGGGGAGTATGGTGGCGTTTGCCCCTATCCAAACGTTATTGCCAATATGCACTTCTTGATTATATTGGTAACCCTTTTCTCTAAGAGTAGGATTTAGTGGGTGTCCTGCGGTTGCGATTACAACGTTAGGCGCAAACATAACGTTATTACCAACGTAGATACTTGCATCATCTACAAGGGTAAGTCCAAAGTTTGCGTAAACGTAATCGCCGAGGAAAACGTTTTTACCTCCCCAATTGGCGTGATAAGGGGCTTCTATATAACAACCCTTACCAACAGCGCCAAAAAGCTCCTTGAGGAGCTTTTGACGTCTTTCTTGCTCACGAGGTAGAGTGTTATTATACTCCACCATTTTATCGAGCAAAGATAATTGATAGTCCATCACGTCGTTGGTCGTAGGGTCGTAAAGCAACCCTGCCTTCATACGTTCCAAGTTATCCATCATCGTTCTTCTCTAAAGTAAGTCAAGCCGAGTGCCGACGGGGGTTGAGCCTTCTTGCTACCGGTGATACTAATAACCAATAGTACCAGTACGGTTACAACGTAGGGAATAAGCTTAATCAAAGCACTTCTGGTAGAAGAGTCGCCACCTACGAAATAAGGCAATACGTATAGGATACCGAATACGATAGAACCTATAATAGCAAGGTTAGGTCTCCACAAGGTGAATATAACTAGTGCAATAGCGAGCCAACCGAATGCTTCGATGGTAGCATAGCTGTCGTACATACCTTGAGCATAGTCCATAACGTAGAAGAAACCACCTAAACCTGCAATACCGCTACCAACCAAAATTGATATATATTTATATTTATCAACCTTGATACCTACTGCATCTGCCGCACCGGGATTTTCACCCACAGCGCGCAAACCTAAACCGATTTTTGAACGCTTGAGGAAAAATGATACGACTAAAGCGATAATGATTGCAAGATAAACTAGTATTCCGTGCGAGAAGAATATATCGCCGAACCAACCCAATTTTTGTGCGAAGGGGAAGCCTTGTGCAATATAGGTACTTGCTACGGAGAAGTTGCCACGTTCTACAAAGTTATCCATTATAAATTGTGCAAAGCCGGTACCAAATGTGGTTAGAGCAAGACCGGTTATGTTTTGGTTACACTTTAAGCTAACGGTAAGTAGAGCATAAATTCCGCCTAGTATCGAAGCGAATAAGAACGCCATCAAAATACCTATCATTACGAGTGCGAAATAGTCGGGCTTACTAGGGTCGGAAAGAGATGCCATATAGAGTGCAACGCCAAGACATCCGCCTGCGGTACCGCCACACATAATGCCGGGGATACCCAAGTTAAGGTGTCCTGATTTTTCCGTCAAAATTTCGCCGGTACAACCGAATAGGAAAACTGCTGAAAATCTGATTGCGCTTTGAAGTAATTGTACCATACTATTTTACCTCCTCCTCATTTTCCTCGATTTCGGTGGAAGTTTCCTCCGTAGAAGCAACTACAGTATTATCTGCAGTAGCCTTAACAGCTTTCTTTAGTTTAATATTGAATACTACCTTGTATTGGATAAAGAAGGCGCAAGCAATAATAAAGAAATATACAAGACCTATTATCAAGTTAGCAATACTATCGTTGGTTAGACCAAAGTCCATACGAACTTGCTCCATACCCTTAGTAACGAAGGTTACAAGCGAGCTGGTTGCGATAATCATAAGAGGATTACAATTACCTAGCCAAGTGGTCATAATCGCGGTAAAGCCCATATTTTGGGCGGTTTTAACACCGATAGTATGGCTCATACCACTCGTAAGAAGTAGACCTACCAAACCACAAATAGCACCAGAAAGAATCATAGTTCTGATAACTACCATTTTAACGTTAACGCCGATATATCTAGCGGTATTGGGGCTATCGCCTACTACGGAAAGTTCGTAACCGTGCTTGCTATAACGCAAATACACAAACATTAGAGCGGTAATTAGAGCTCCGAATAGTATAATTAAAATATAGGGATTACCTAACTCCGGTAGATTACCATATTTGATGGGTTCCAAAACGCCCGAACCGCTCTTAACCCAAACAGCTAGGAAGAAGGTAACCAAGCCGGATGCTATGTAGTTAAGCATAAGGGTAAGTAGAGATTCGTTGGTGTTGAAGAATGCTTTGCAAAGTGCGGGGATAAGTGCCCAAATTGCGCCAGCCAAAGCACTTGCTATAACAGCAACCAATACGATAACGCCGTCGTCTGCTTTTCCGCCCATATAGAACATACAAGCGATTGCAGCAAGACCGCCTATCAATATTTGACCGTTACCGCCCAAGTTCCAGAATTTCATTTTGAAAGCGGGAACAAGAGCCATAGAAACTGATAGGATAAGTGCCATTTGTTGTAGGAAAACCCAAAGTTTTCTACTGCTACCAAAACAACCGTCTATTAGCGATACGAAGAAGCTAAAGGGGTCGCCCTTGGAAGCAAGCGAACTCATAATACCGCCCAAGAACAACGATACTACTATTGCAATAGCATATATCATTATTTTATAGCCGATTTTGAGGTCTTCTCTCTTGACTATATGGAAAAGGGGTTCTCTTTTTGCTTTAACGTTATTACTCATCTTCATTCTCTCCTTTTCCTTCGGTTTTTTCTTTTTCTTCTTCCCATTGCTCCTCGGTCAAGTGGCTGTCCTTAGCAATACCATAATTCTTTTCTGCGTTGACTTCGGTAAGGTCAAGCGAGCCGGTCATCATTAGACCAAGTTGCTCTTTGGTAACCTTTCCTGCGTGAACGATACCCATATTCTTACCGTGACAAAGAACCATAATTTTATCACATAGAGCAAGCATAACGTCGAGGTCTTCACCAATGAACAATATGCCGGTACCTTTGGATTTTTGTTCGTTTAGAATGTTATAAATAGCATAAGAAGAGTTTATATCAAGACCACGAACGGGATATGCGGTAATAATTACGTTAGGACCTGCCTCTATTTCTCTACCTACTAGCACCTTTTGAACGTTACCGCCGGAAAGACGTCTAACGGGAGTTTCGGTAGAAGGAGTTACTATTTCTAGCTTTTTAATCAAAGCTTCCGCATTCTTTCTTGCAGTCTTTCTATCAACGAAAGGACCTTTATTATCGTTGTAGGTCTTGAGCATCATATTATCGGTAATAGAGAAGTTGGGAGCTAGTCCCATACCAAGTCTATCTTCGGGAATAAAGCTCATAGAAATACCCTTGTCGATAATTGCCTTTGCGGGTAAACCTACTATGCTATCACCTTTATGGCATATAGCACCGTTTTCTATCTTTCTTAGACCTGCGATAGCTTCACAAAGTTCTTTTTGTCCGCAACCGGCTATACCTGCAACACCCAAAATTTCACCGCCACGGATATAGAAGCTAACGTCTTCTATCTTGCTAGAGCCATCGTCTCCGTTAATAGAAAGATTACGTATCTCCAACAAAGGTTTGTCAAAATCGGTTATAGTTCTTTCTATCTTGAGGTCAATCTTTTTACCAACCATCATTTCGGTTAGCTCTTTTTCGCTGGTGTCCTTGGTTTCGACGGTACCTATATATTCGCCTTTACGTAAAATGGTAACCTTGTCGGAAATTTCCATAACCTCGTTTAGCTTATGGGTAATAATAATGATAGATTTACCACCTTCCCTCATCTTACGAAGTACGTCGAACAATTTTTTGATTTCTTGGGGAGTAAGAACTGCGGTAGGCTCGTCAAGAATTAGTATTTCTGCACCGCGATATAAAACTTTTATGATTTCGACAGTCTGTTTCTCGGAAACGGACATATCGTATATTTTCTTATTTAGGTCGATTTCAAAGCCATACTTGTCTGCAACCTCTTGGAGCTTCTTTGCCCTATTGTTTGCTAGAAAATCGAATTGTACGAACTTTCCAAGCTTGATAAAAGGAAGGGCGCAAATCTTCAAATAGGTTAGAGCATAGTCGCCAAGTACTTTGAAATCCAAAGTTTTGCTTACTTTTTCGCCCTTTTTAACCTCTTTAATAAGGCTTTCTTGAGGAAGCGTTTCAAGCAATTTTTTTGCATTTTCTCTAATAGAATAGGTAGGCATTTTTTCACCGAGCAAAATGTTATCTGCCGCGCTAAAAACGTCAACCAACTTGAAGTGTTGGTGAATCATACCTATTTTATAATTGAAGGCGTCTTGAGGAGAGGTAATATGGGTTAACTTTCCGTCTATGTAAATTTCGCCTTCGTCGGGATAGTAGATACCCGATATCATATTCATAAGAGTGGTTTTACCACTACCGTTTTCGCCAAGTAGGGAAAGAATTTCACCCTTTTCGAGAACGAGGTTTACGTTCTTGTTAGCGATAACGGAACCAAAGGTTTTCGTAATGTTTTTTAGTTCAAGAGCTACGTTACTCACAATAGTTTCTCCGTTAGTAGATAAAAGGTTAAATTAAACTTATAGGGCGGAGTATGACGCTCCGCCCATTTTAAGTTTTCTATAAGTTAAATGTGAACTCCAAATTATGCAATGATGGTGATACCGTCAATGATAATGTCAAAGTAAGGAGCAGAACGCTTTGAAGATTCGGTGAAGATACCGTTTTCAACAGCATTGGTTTCGCCTACATAGTCGCCAGCATCGATGATGTCTGCGTTGTAAGCAAGGAGTTTGCCATTTTCGTCCATAGTGATATAAGATGCCTTGGAGAATGCAGAGGTATCAGCCTTTGCATTTTTTACGGTGAAGTTAGCGGTATCGAATACCTTGATTTCTCCACTGATAAGCTTTGCCTTTACTTCGTCAAGTTTAGCTTGGGTGCCAGCTGCTGCAGCGTTACCAAGAGCGGTAATTTGTACAGAGTTGGTAGCAAGAGTACCGGTCCAATCCTTGTCGATGGGCTTATTGTTCATAGCGCAATCGAGCATATACTCAAAGTAGGGTTGCCAGTTAATCTTGGAAGCGATAACGAAAGTATCTTCGGTAGAAACGCCGTTGTAGAATACGTTGGGGATGTTGTTTTCTTTACATGCAGTGGGAACGCCCATAGAGTCTGCGTGTCCGGAAACTAGTTTAGCGCCAGCGTTGATAAGAGCGATAGCAGCATTCTTTTCTGCAGCTTCGTCGTACCAAGAGTTGGTGTACTTAACTTTCATGGTTACGTTAGGAACGATGCTCTTAACGCCAAGATAGTAAGAGGTGTAACCGGAAATAACTTCTGCATAGGGCCATGCGCCTACGTAGCCGATGGTTGCTTCTGCGTCGGTGATGTCTTCGCCATACATTTCGATGAGCTTTAGACCTGCAGCAACACCAGCAAGATATCTACCTTCGTAGATAGATGCGAATGCATTGTGGAAGTTTGCGGGGGTATCGTTAGATGCATCAGCGTCAAGAGACAAGCTTGCACCGGTACCGGTTGCGTGGCAGAATTGAACGTCTGCGAATTCCTTAGCTGCCTTAATCATGTTTGCTTGGTGGCCGAAAGAGTCAGCAAATACAACTTTGTAGCCAGCATCTGCAAATTGAGCTGCCTTTTCGTAGCAATCGTTTCCTTCTTCGGGAATATCAACTACGATGGTGTATTGGTCTTCGGTAAGGCCTTTTGCTTCACAAGCTGCTTTGAATGCATCGATGAAGTTCTTATCATAAGAAGAGTTATCACCGTGTAAGCAAATAAGAGCAGCAACAGGTTCAGCTTTGTTACAAGCAACCAAGCTTACGCCAAGAGTTGCGAGTAGTGCTACGCATAGAACGATAGCTAAAACTTTTTTCATGTGTGTCCTCCATTTTTTTGCCTTTGGGCATATTTGTTTTATTTAGTATGTATTAAAAATACATATTTATTTTAGTTTATTCGACCGCTTGGTGTCAAACGATTTTGATACTAATTCCAAACTCACTTTCTTTTTTCCTTTTTATTTACCGATGCCCTTATAAAATTATCAAAATAATTTGATAACTCATTCCAAAATGCAAAAACTTGTGCTACAATATTTACCTAAACTCCATAGGTAGGTCATTATGAAAAAACTAGTACTCGTACTAATACTCGCAGTGTTTTTAGCCACTTCCGTAGCGCTCGTAAACAATCTTTTTATCCCTCAAGAGGGCGATATCCCCGCTACCCCTGAGGATATTTGGTCCTATAATCAATATAAGGCTAACACGCACACGCATACTAATAGAAGCTTCGATAGCGCCACTTGGCCACAAGACCGCGTCAACCAATATCAATATATAGGATATGATATTCTTGCCATAAGCGACCACTACCTTGGCTTTACCTCTTTTGAAGAAATTGGTATAACCGATTATACCCTTACCCCTATTTGCTCTAACGAAGCGGAAAGCTTTATTGCTCACATCAATATTTTCTATACCTATATCGGTTTTGCGCTAGATGCTCCCGAAACCATCTTCCAAACCGTTACCGATGGTGGTGGCATAGCCATACTCAATCACCCCGGCAAATACGACGGAGTTACCAACGAGCAACGCATAAAATGGTTTACCGACTATCCTTGCATAGTGGGTATGGAAATAGTAAATCGTAACGACCGCTATGAAAACGACCGCGAAATATGGGACGCTTGCCTAACCGAACTTATGCCCGAAAGAAATATATATGGTATGGGCTCGGACGACACTCACGACGACGATGATATAGGTTGGAGCTACACAATGTTCCTTGCTCCCGACCGCTCGGAAGAAAGCATAGAGCACGCCTTCCGTAACGGGCACTTCTATACCGTTACCAATGCGCTTGTAAACGACTACGTAACTCCCGACCCTCGTATTACGCGCATAACTAAAAACGACGACGGCTCATATACCGTAGAAGGCACTGACTACGATAAAATAACTTGGATATCTTGCGGTGAAATAGTCGGTAACGAAGCAACCTTCAATCCCGAAAACTGCGAAAAATATATCCGCGTAGAGCTCGAAGGCAAGGGCGGAACAGCCTTTGGTCAGCCCATTCCTCTATATTAAATTATATTCCTTAATATTATCCAAACGAAAAAACGCCGAAATCGGCGTTTTTTCATAAAAGAAGGAGGAGATTGGATGAAAAAGTTATACTTGACTTACGTCTCGTATACTTACTTTATGCTTATATTATGAGGTTAAATCATTAAGCAATCATTAAAATTCAAAATTGTTTTTTGAATTATAAGTGTTTTTTTACTTTACCAAAAGGAAGTATCACGGGATGCTCGAACTGCCACCTTTCCGCATTTCTTCCGTTTGGCGAGTGTATAACAATCTTTCTTTCACCCTCTAAAGTTTCAAACACCATTCCGTGTCCACCGTCTTCGTCGTAGATAAGCTCATCTTGTACCCACTCGTCGAAAAGTCCACCTTTACTAGTTGCGCTTAACAACAAGTAAGCCTTGTTTGAACCAACGGTAGACCATAGCATTTTGAGCTTTCCTTTATCCTTATATAAATAAGGGCCATCGGTAATTTTGTTGGGATTGGTGCGCGGATAAAACACGTTTGCGCTCGCCTTGAATAGTAGTCTATCGGTTGCGAGGTCTATCCCTTCGCCATTCTCTAGTAGCTTTACCGCCCTTATATGCCCGTCGTGAGCTTCCACCCATTCGTAGCAATACACAACGTATTTTTCTCCATTTTCTTCGTATAAAGTTCCGTCAAGAGAAAACATATCGCTAGGCGTACCTCTTGCTATAAAAGAGTATTCTCCGTCTATTTTATTACTCTTAAATAGATAGGTTCCCCTCTTGCCACCTTTTGGTTCTAGTGTAACGAAAAGCCAATATTCGTTATCAACAATATGGATTTCGGGTGCCCAAAAACAAGAGTAATTACTATATCCTTTATCCCTATCCACTATCAAAGCAGGTCCGCTCCAAGTTTTTAAATCTTTACTTCTATATAGCGGAACTCCATATCCGTCGGAAATGCTGTCGTGCGATAGAGTGCCCGTCAAATAATAGCTGTCCCCCACCGTTACGATATAGGGGTCCCTAAGGTGGATATCCTTTAGCTCCCAATCTTCCTTATACGGAACAGGCCATTCCTCTACCCACTTTTGCTTTGCCTTTCTTTTGAATAAATCCAATAGTTTCATCTAGTCCTCGTAAATTGCTAAGGTGTTTTTAAGGTGATTTTTTATATCTTTTACCACCTCTTTGGGGGCTACCACTTTGAGCTTTGAACCAAAACCGGTCGCCCAAGCAAGGAAGGTAGGTGATATTTGCACTTCGGCTTGGAATACAAGTTTACCATCCCTTTCCGTTATATCAAGGTCGTCGCCAAACTTATCGAACAGAGTATCGGTAAGCTCCTTGTCCGCTTCGAATATAACAGTTTTCGGCTCACCCACGTACATTCCAAACAACTGCTTTTTATGGCGCTTTACGTCAAATGCAAGCGAAGTGCTGGTTTCGGTTATAGGCTCCTCGGTCATAATAAGGTTTTCCATTCTATCTATACGATAGTGCACAATATTTCCGTGTTTATCGTCAAAGCACATCAAGTAATATTTATCGTCGCAAAATACCGTCGCCAAAGGATTTACCAAGTATTTTTTGCGATTGCGTTGATACACCTTATTGTGCGAACTATCATACTTGAAGTAATAGAAGGATACCTTGCGCTTTTGTTCTAGGGCAAGAGCTATTTCGTTTATAGTATAGAAAACCTTTTCGTTCGTACACTTGGAGGTATTGAAAGCCACCACGTTTCTTCTTAGCGCCTCTCCCTTACGAGAACCCGCTAGATTGGCTATCTTATGCACAAATTCGTTGGTCTTCTTTGTGGAAATAAATCTGGAAGCTTGTACCGCATCCATTAGTATTTGCAATTCCGGCAAGTCGAAGGTTCTGTCCACCACGTAATACTCGTTACTTATGGCACGATTAACCATAACCTCGTAACCATTCGCGTTGAGCACTTTGATATCCTCGTATAGCGTCTTGCGGTGGCAAGGTATACCTTGCTCGTCGAGTTTATTAAGGATATACTCCGTTGTCAAAGGATGGTCTTCATCCGATTCTTGATTTAGTATTTCCCAAATTTTTACTATCCTAATTCTCTTTTTATTATCTTCCATATTACTCAAAAACCCTTTCTAGTTTTGCTACCCAACGCGCGATTTTCTTTTCATCATACTCGGTAGGAATATTCTTTGCCTTATTCATTGCACCTACACCCTTGAGAAGAGCACCTAGCACACTCATAATAAAGGGTAACTTCTTGAGGGCAAGACGAAGCTTGGTAAATATTGCCTTTGCACTCATTTTACCGCCCTCGCCACCGGTTAGCATTTTGATATCGTCTTCGGTAATAAAGCCGGACTCTATAACGTATTTGATATCATAATTGTCGGCAACCAAAATTTTGCGCTTTACGCAATCTATCAGGAAATGCTCCTTAGCAACGTTTTGATAGTACCGCACTTGATACTTCCAAAGAGTTTCGATAGAAACGGAATTGGCTTTGTTGATTTCCTCGCCGAGGAACAAGCCCGCGCGAAGAGAACAAGCTATTCCCGAACCTATTAGCGGTATAGTCATAAAAGCGGAGTCGCCTATTGCAACGTAACCCTTTGCAACCATTTTAAGAAGAGGATAACGAATGGGAATACGTGCCCTTCTACCACCGTAGACAACGTCGTCGCCTATTATAGGATGAGCCTCTCTTAACATCTTTAGAGAACTGTCTATCTCTTCTTGGGGTAAGCTTCCTATTCTACCTATAAGAACGTTTTCGGTTCCATCGGGCTCACAAACAACCCAACTTATACCAAGAGCACCCTCGGGTTTTAGATATACCAAACGACGATATTTTTCGGGCTCTTTTTCGCCCTCTCTCTTGTTAAAATGGGCACGATACACGTTGAATGCCTCATCATCGTTTGCGCGCTTTGTGATGCCCATACATTCTGGTAAGGAAGCCCTAAACTTGGAATCCATACCGGAACAGTCGATAACCAAATCGCAAAGTATTTCTTCACCATTAATAACTACGCCCTTTACCGCATCCCCGTCTATTATAAGTTTTTCGACCACGGTATCGTACACTACCTTCGCGCCCTTTTCTTCTGCGCGAGTAGCTAGCATATCACCAAAGGTATGACGATATACGCCCCACTCCATCTTGTCTTCGTCTTGATAAACGAATAGCGGTTTATCACTATAAGGAGCTAGGAAGGAAACGTTTTGTACGCGGTGGCTATCCTCGGGAATAGGAATATTCAGTTCGTCAAAAACGTTATACTCAACGTCGTCTCTCCAATCGTAGCTGATATTACCTTTGCTCGATTTCTCGTAAACCACAACGTCGTGTCCGCCCTCTGCGAGCACTCTTGCCGATTGTAGTCCGCCTATACCGGCGCCTATAACAACAATTTTCATATATGCCTCCTATGAAATATTATATTACTTTACCATTATACAACTTTTATCGGCTATTGTAAATAGGGTTGTCCCTATTTTCTACCACCCTTTTTGCCAACAAAAAAAGGAAGCATTTCGCTTGCCTTTTTTGTTTATATTATTTAGTTTGCGACTATGCTTATGCGTTTTCGCTATATCCCCACACAACAGGTATATTACTAGAATTCCAATTAGAATGCCAACCGCTAGGCTTACTTTCCGCTTCGCAGTAAATTGTGAGCGACGTGCAACCAACGAAGGCATAATAACCAATACTTGTTACGCTACTTGGTATTACTATGCTAGTGAGCAACGTGCAACCTGAGAAGGCAGCATAACCAATACTTGTTACGCTACTTGGTATTACTATACTTGTGAGCAACGTGCAATGAGAGAAGGCATAATCACCAATACTTGTTACGCTACTTGGTATTACTATGCTAGTGAGCGACGTGCAACCCTCGAAGACATAATCAACAATACTTGTTACGCTATAGGTAACTCCGTTATTTTCTATGGTTGATAGTATTGTTACGTTAGTAACGTTTGCCTCATGACCCATAACCACTGCGCTACCATATTTTATATAGTAATGCACTCCATCTATTATTTTAAGATTGTTTGCATCATATCCCCACACAACAGGTCTATCAGTATAATTCCAATCAGCGCTCCAACTGCTAGGCTTACTTTCCGCTTCGCAATAAACTGTGAGCGACTTGCAATTATAGAAGGCATAATGACCAATACTTGTTACGCTACTTGGTATTTCTATGCTTGTGAGCGACGTGCAACCCTCGAAGGCATAATGACCAATACTTGTTACGCCATCTTCTATTACCACGCTTGTGAGCGACGTGCAACCTAAGAAGGCACCATAACCAATACTTGTTACGCTATAGGTAACTTCGTTATTTTCTATGGTAGATAGTATTGTTACGTTAGTAACGTTTGCCTCATGACCCGTAGCCACTGCGCTACCATCTTTTATATAGTAATGCACTCCATCTATTATTTTAAGATTGCTTGCATCATATCCCCACACAACAGGTCTATTACTCCAATAAGCGCTCCAACCGCTAGGCTCACTTTCCGCTTCGCAATAAATTGTGAGCGACGTGCAATTCTCAAAGGCAGAAGAACCAATACTTGTTACGCTACTTGGTATTACTATACTTGTGAGCGACATGCAACAATAGAAGGCAAAATTACCAATGCTCGTTACGCTACTTGGTATTTCTATGCTAGTGAGCGACCAGCAACTCGCAAAGGCATCATCACCAATACTTGTTACGCTACTTGGTATTTCTATACTTGTGAGCGACGTGCAACCCACGAAGGCATAATGACCAATACTTGTTATGCTACTTGGTATTTCTATACTTACAAGCGACGTGCATTCATAAAAGGCCCGATTACCAATACTTGTTACGGGCAATCCCTTATAAGTAGAAGGAATAATAACGTCCCTACGACTTCCATCAAAGCTAGATACGCTATAAGTATTATCTTGATTTTTTATAAACGACAAACATATATACTCATTACAAATATCACAAAATCCGTCATTATCTTCGTCTTTGCAGACGCTTAATTCCTTTTTACATACGTCGCACTTGTGGTCGGAGTTTTCGTCTGCGCAGACGCTTAATTCCTTTTCACATACGTCGCACTTATGGTCATTGGTCTTGTCTTCACAAGAAGACACCTTTCCGCATATATCACAACTATGGTCACGATTTTCGTCTTTGCAACTCGTTATAGTTTCACCGCATAATTCACATTTGTGGTCGCTTGTGTTATCAAAGCAGTAACTTAATTCCTTACCACATATATCGCAGTTATGATTATTATCATTATCAAAACACAAGATAGAAGTTTCACATACGTCGCACTTGTGGTCGAAGTTAGCATCTTTGCAATCGTGGGCGTCTTTGTCGCCACACGCAAACAGTACCATAGATACCACTGCGAGTATCATAACTAAAGATAAGAGAAGTTTTGCTTTTTTCATAACTTTCTTTCCCCTTTACGCATTGCGTAATAAACATATATCAAAATTATAGTATTATACTTTTAGATTGTCAACGCCGTTTTTAATTAGCATATTGAAAGATAGAGTTAAAATAGTTATATTTTTAGCCTTGTGGCTAAAAGTGATATGCCGTTGGCGCGATATTTTGGCAAAGCCAAAGTGATATTAAATAAATCCTTAACTCGCCGTCAGGCGAATATCACTGCATTAGCAATATCACTTGCCGATAGGCAAATCTCACAAATCCGTTTACGGATTTATTTAGTTGCCGAATCCCTTACAGGAACTCGGCTTGCTCCCTTTTCTTTGTTTGTAGTTTCTATTTCTTGATAAGTGCCATTCCGTTCCTCTTGAGGAGCCATATTACGTCATCGAGCAATTGATAATCGTAACGAATAACGTCTTCGAGTTCCTCGTTGCTATCGTTCGCCTTTGCCATAATAGCCCTATACTCCAAAAGACCATCGAAAGTTGTTAGGCATCCGTGTCTTCTTAAAGTCAAATTCTTACCCTTTTCACGTGCAATTTCCTCTTTTGTTGAAGGTATAACTCCTTGCGTTATCATATATGCGTTCCATCTTTGATGCTCTTGTATCGCCATACGCTCACGGAGAGAGCCTTTTACAAAATTGTTATTGTATTCAATAAGCTTTTTCTCGCCTACGGTTTTTTCTTTATAAACTATTTCGTCGCCTTTTTGATATTTAGCCATAAAAGCGTTGTTTATTTCTTCGTTCTGCTCACCCTTTTGATAATCATATCCCATAAGGTTTAGCTTCATTCTTATGCTAAGTACACCATATACGTTGGCATCTCTTTGCGGTTGCGCCCAGCTATACCATTTCTTAAGCGCATTGGCTTTGGCTTCCTTTTCGCTTTTGCCCTCTTGCAACGCATCGCAAACCGCATACGCCAAATGGCGGTCGCGCGCCATAGTTTCGATATCCTCTGCAACAATGTTTCTAGTGTTGTAAACAACGTCTTTGTCGCCAGCAAAGGTAATCAGGGCACATACCTCTTTATACTCGTCTTTGATTATTCTTTCCGCAAGTTCACGAGAGCGTACTTTTACGTAAACTTTGGTTTTATCCTCGATTCCCCACTCCTTTATCTTGATAGAAAGCTTTTCGCTTATATCTACGTTTTCGATATCGCTACCATAGGCAACTATAATTTGGTTGAATACTCGCCTATCTTTTTTAGGAACCAGCGCCTCTTTTACGCACTTATAAAACTCGTGGTCGTTCACGTCTTTGGGCACAAAGTTTACGTTAGCTGGCACCTCGGGAAGGGCTAGATATTTATCGCTATTATTTAGCATTTCTTCCCTATCGAAAACATAGCGATAATAGGTGTGGTTAAGGTTCTTTTCCGTGGTTTCGCCATCTTTCTTTGCAAAAATACTATAATTTACCGCCTTTTCAATCAAAGAACCATTCTCTAGAGTAGCAAATTGATTGTTGGCTATCGAGGTAACAAGTACCTCTTGCATAGTTTTGTTGTATCCCACCATAACAACGTTCAAGTCAACGTCGTTTTTTAGGGTAGCACTTTCGTAATCTATCTCTTCCTCTCCCATATACTCCGTGAGCGGATGCTTTAGAGTAAAATCGAGAGCGATAAGCTTATATTTGTTGATATATCGAACTTGACCGGATGATTTTTTGACGAAATGTAAAAATGCCGAACCGTTTTCGGGCTCGCCGAATACGTATACGTTAAGACCGCGCTCGTCGTCGATATCCAAACGCGCGATATCTATACTATTTATAATCTCGGTAGCTTCCTCAGTGTATAAAAGATTGGTTTCGTCGCAATCGGTATTGATTATAACCTTTACCGTTCTATCGGTAAAATCGCTAAACATACCTTTTAAGGTGGCGTCCAACCTTCCCTCTTTTAGCTTAACAACCGCAATTTTATTTATGTAAGCAAACTCGTCTAGCTCCGAAGTTCTATCTTTTGGTTCTACTATCCAAATTTTAGAGTCGTGAGCAGATGTTAGTACGTCGCGATTTTTATCGTTCGCTCCAACGATGACATAGGTTTTAGCTCCCTTTTGAGTGGCTTTCTTTAAATAGATATAGTTAACTAGCTTTTGGTAGAATAACGCGAGAGATACCATAGCAATATTTATAACGCAAAGCACAAATAATATCACCATTACCGCCGAAAAGTAGCTGTTTGTTTCCGCAAGCGTTGCGATAGTAGAATAATCCAGCTTCAATACTACGAGTTCTACACTAGCTTCCACCGCGCTAAAAATTGCCTCGATTACCTTTGCTCCGTCGCGTAACGATGCAATAAAAAACAATGGGACAGCGCATATATAAATCAGCACGAAACGTCCTTTAGCGTATCCTTTAACCAACTTGAGTCTTCCCACTCTATTTGCGCGCACGAATTTGAAGATAAAGCTCGCAACAAGGAATGCCATATATATTAAACATAGGGTGATTATTGCGTAGGTCATAAAAACTACTCCCAAAATTGATGGTTATATTATAACTAATTTATAATATAAACTCAATACTTTTTTTATTTAAATAAGGGTGGAAAGCGGTAAAAATATATGTTATACTAAATATAGGTAGACCAAATGATAAAGAATTATGAAGAACTTATAGATATCAAAAACTCTTGCGGGGGCATTGCCCTAGCTTTTGGTTGCTTTGATATTATGCACTATGGACACGTTAACTTTATAAACCACGTGCTAGAAAAAACCACCCTTCCCCTCGCTATCGGGGTGCTTCCAGACGTTTACGTTAGCGCAACAAAGGGTGAAAATCGTCCTCTCAACAAAGAAAACGACCGCCTTGCTACACTCGATAAAGAAGGCAACCAGCCCTACGCTTTTTTGGTAGCGGAAAAGGGTGATTATAATTATTATAAGGATAAATTCCATCTATCGGGCAAAGAGGTGCTTTGGCAATATCCCATTAACGCACTATATAAAATAAAGCCCACCGAGTTCTATTACTCGACGGACTTTCCGCTTACCGACTCTATACTTGCCGTTTTCGAGGAACTAAACTTGAAGCACTACGCCATTGAATACACCAAGGGCATATCCTCTACCGATTTGATAAACAAGCTTAAAGATTGAAAAATCTAAATAGATAAATATAGTTTTTTATAGAAGTTTCCATATAGGGCATATCTAGCTTTTTTGCAATCATCATCATTGCGTGGAACCTAGTTACGAAATAAATAAGAAGATTGAGAGACAATACTTCTTTTTTATTTGCCATAAAATTGTCGTCATCATAGTAACGTGAAAGGAATTTTACGATAACGTCCTTGTTTAAAAGAGTGGGATAATGCACCAAATATGATACTAAATCGAACTCCGCATTATTGTAGGTTGATAGCTCTAAATCGTATAGTTTTAGAGAGGGAGTGGTCGTCATATTGTTTATCGTGCAGTCCCCGTGACATAGGCAACGCGGATAGGATATCATTTTATCGAAAACTTTAGCATAGTTATTTATAACATTGCCTGCAAGAGTCAATATCTCTTTTGGGAATTCCGGATACACTCTTTCTATGGAGTCAAGTAGCTTTAAAGATAAAGCGGTTGCACGCGTATAATCCTCTTTTGTATGCACGTTTGCACCCAGCTTTTCGACTTCCTTTTCATCAAGGTAGAGAGAATGTAGCTTCCTCAAAAAATCGGCTAGTTCTATATCCTTCGGCTCTCTTGAAATATCCAACTTTTCTAGCAGTATCAACGAACGATAACTGTCGTTTTGGGCTCCGTAAACCTTAGGTAAGTATTCCTTAACTTGGCTCAATGCCGAGTAAACCTTGCTTTCCCTATTATAATTGCTCCTTATATAAAATACGTATTTGCCCTTTAAAAAGCTTTCCTCAAAATCCTTGCTGGCATAGTAGTTCATAGCATCGCCAACGTTGTTTTCAAAGGCGGTTGATTTTATTTTTAGAGCATACTCCTTTTCGCCCGCAAGAACGTTTAACAAAGTAACCTCGCCCCCATCTTCTAGTCGCGCGGTCATATTGCCGGTAGCTTTTAGTGGCGTAATGGTAACCGCCTCGCACACTCCCAAGCTATCCTTTATAAAGCTCTCAATCTCTTGGTTGGAATATATCATACCTCGTACCTTTCTATGGTCTTTATTAGTTCAAGATAGGCTTCGTATACAAGCTTACCAAATGGGGTGTCGTCGCGTAACAGCATCTTGTCTACCGAACGATAAAACTCGGCAACTTCGCTATCCACCTCCCTTCTAACCTCTATAAATTTCTTTGCGGAAAGAATATTTATTCGCCTTATGCGATAGTAATGCTTCAACTTGTTCTCGTTAAGCAAATGGGCTTTGTAGGAAACAAAGCATTTGCGCCAAGACAATTCTCCGTCGTCGTAATAGGGAATTTCTATATCGGTGCGGTCGTCGTTATAGTACCTAAGAGCCATACCGCAGTTAAGCAACGCAAAACGTTCGTCAGCCATAAACTCGTCATAGTATCTTTGTTCGTCTTGCTCGTCGCCACAAGCAAGCAAGGAATGTAGACATAGTATACGCATTGCAACGTCATTAGTTCCATCAAGAATTTTTCTAACGAACTTCGCCACCTTCTTAAAACGATTCAAACGGTGCATATGGTTGAATATGGATAGCACCTTGACGTAATCGGTTTCTTCTACGTCATCGTATAAATTGACAAGAGCATCGAATATTTCGTCGACTCCTTCCTCGTCGAAGATATCGGCTATAAAGACATTTATTTCCTTGTTGAAGGTGCGGTCTAGCATAAAGCCCACTTCGCGCTCTTCTAATATCCTATTCACAAAATCACGAGCTATTAAATACTCCTTGAACATTTCGTGTATAAAGGTAACGGTACCGCTTTCGTTTTCCATTGTAAACACGTCTAGGAGTGCTCTTACGTCCCGTTCCTCAACGTATATTTCTCCCGCAACCCTAGTAGCTAAGCTATCGCGAGTGAGCATTTTTTTGCGCTTAACGGAATAAAGTATCCACGCAAGACGTTCTAGTGCAAGCGTTCCATCGCTATCGCTAAGAGATATCATTTTCTTATCGCGCTCGCGCTTTATGATACGATTTATTATGCCACCGAGCGCTCCACTAACCTTGATTTCGTCTAGCACTTCGTCAAAATCACTCGTTGCCAAATAATAGGTAAGTACTAATATTTTAGAAAAAATCTTTTGACCTCTTATCTTTTCTACCACGGTCTTAGCTTCCTCTTCGTCTAGCCCGCGCGCCTTGGTTAAAAAGTTGAGCGAATACTTGCTTATCTCCCTTTCCCCAAAAGGTTTTACCTCTAGAACGTTGTCTATAGTTGAGGCAATTTCCTCACTATAGAAGCCCTTGAAAAAGCTAGTACGCATAGTCAAAATCAAGCTAGAGTTAGAAGGCAATCCCTTTATTGCCTTTTCAATATCGCTATAACCCAGCTCTATGCTTTTTTCGTCGAGCGCATCGTAAATAAATAGCGGTGTGGTGTTTTTAACAAATGCTTCTAGGGTAGATTTATCCACTTGAACGCCAAGCTGTTCCACCTCTTCGGCAACTATATTTTCATAGTCGAAGTTTAACTCTTTAACTCCATTTAGGCTTCTAAATATCGGTATTAGGTTGCCTAATTGACCATTTATCGCCATAGTGGTAAAATCGGTAAACAACCGGTGCAAAAGTGTGGATTTACCGCTTCCGCTCTCGCCGTGAATTATCGTTTGATTACCGCTTCCGCCCACTACTTCCAATACGTTATCAAAGTATGGTGCTCCGTTTAAATATAGCTTTGGCTCTATATAATAGTCGTTTATGATGGTATCCATCTTCATAAACAAGCTAGAGCTTGCGTGGGCTTTTTTCAGCTTTGCCACCTCGTTTGCAATCAGCTTTTCTTTTAGCTCTTTGTATTCTAGTATAACGGGTGCGTCGTTACCTAAACCAAGCGCCTTTAGGAACACCCCTTCTGTATAATCCGCGTAGCTTCTTGCTCCTTCGTAGGTGATATAATCCACGTAATATATCCTCTCGGCACGCTCTTTGCCAAGTAGGTTATCGAGAAGGGCTTTCTTTTCTTCGTTCCAACAAAAGCTCTTGTGAGCTACCGCGGTTATCTTTTTGTCGGGATAGCACAAAACGGTTTTTAGCTCGTATAGCACCTCGTCGTTTTCTCTGGTTAAGCCTTCTATAAAATAGTCGGTAAGTACTATAATGAAAGTGTGGCATTCATCGATTGCTCTTTCTTCTTCCTTGCGATAGTTGGTACCAAATATGCGGTTCCTCTTTGAAGAAAAATACACCTCTTTGCCATACCTATCGTTTAGAGTACGATAAAGCTCGGCGCCTATTGCTCCGCCTAGCTCCGCGTCCCCTCTAAAACAAATAAAATAATCACTTCTTTCCATTTAGCACCCCTTAATCATTCTTTCTATTTTGAGAGCACTCTCCATTGCTTTTGTTAAATAGCCCCTTTCCGTGGCCATATTTTTCTCGTCTATACTACCGTGCACTTCTAAAGTAAGGGAGTTTACCGCGGGCATTTTGGCAATATTAGCGCATATTTTTTGCCAATCACAATTACCCTCGAACGGTAGATAGTGGTCGTCTTTTTGACCATAGTTGTCGTGCAAATGTAATAGCTCAACCCTATCTTTATAATCCAAAATATCGAAAGTGTCGGGATAGTAAATATTATGATGCCCCACGTCGTAGCAGATTTTTGCTTTTGGAAGTAATTCCACGACTGCCCTAAAATAATCGATGCGCCTTAGATTCTCTATACAAAGAGTTAGGTCGTTCGCTAGATAAAACTCATAGATTTTTTGTAGCCTTTTGAAGCCACTCTCGCTCATAGGCGGTGGAGTGTAACTAGACGATAAATGCATAGTAAGTTTTTTTACCCCTATTTCTTTGGCATATTTTCCGCCTTCTATCATCAAAGTGGTATATTTTTCCCCACCATCCCCCTCTACCCAAAGGTCGTTGACCATATTTCTAAAGGGTAAATGTATGCTTTCTATTTCCAAGCCTTGCTTTAGCGCATACTCAATACTCTCGTAAAAGTCGGGAGCATACTCGTACATTGCCATAACACCATCAAAACCCACCTCTTTAAGTAGGTCTACACGTGAGTGATATTCGCTATCAAAGCCATAGTAAAAGGATATGTTCTTTTTCATATTACTCCGTTATGATTTTCCACTCGCTAATTAGCTTATCCAAACTGCAAATCGCATTGGCGGGTGAGGTCGATGGTAGACAAATAGCTTGTATACCCACTTTGGGCAATAGATATTTGTCGTAATATTTCTTCGCGGTTTTACCATTGACGAAAATTCTTATTACCTTGCTTCTATTCAAGAGGTCGGTCAAATCGTTGGGGATAACGTTTTTAATGGAGCTATCGCTCGAACCCGTTATATCGCAACTTTGAATAACGTCCCAAACCGCAATACCCATACTGAGTAGAAGCGTGCGCTTTTGGTCTATAGTAGATGGAACTTCTTTACCGGCGAGAGCCGATAGCACCCTCCAAAATCTATTTGATGGATGCCCGTAAAAAAAGCCTTGCTCTCTAGACTTGACGGAAGGAAAAGAGCCTAACACCAGCACTCTTGAGTTTTCGTCATATACAGGCGGTATGGGATGGCTAATCATATTTCCCCCTTATAAGTCTTTGCAATAATTGATTTTACCACAAAAACGCGAGTAATTCAATACTCTTGATAAAAGTAAAAGGCTACCAAGTAGCCTTTTAATACATTATATAAATAATTATATTTATTTTAAAAGTCCCATAGCTTTGAGCCTTGCACGTATTCCACCATTCTTGCGCGAATGTATCCTTGCTATTTCGCTGATGCTTAAACCCAATTCCGTATACTCGTGTGCAAGTTGCATTTCTTCTCCGGCAGTCCACTTTTCTCCTACTCTTATTGGGCGCGGTTTGCTTCCTAACGGTATTGCCTCGTTAACTATTTTAACGTTTTCTTGCTCTCTAATCGACACTTTATCTTCTAACAGAGAGTTCGCTTGAGCTTCTTGTTCAATTTTTTCTTCTATTAACTCCGACTTCCCCTCTTCAACAAAAATTTCGTCGCCATAGATTTCTTGGATATTATCTATTATAAAAGTCTGGGCTTTGTTAGAAAGCACTATCTGCTCGGTGATTTCTCCCGTCTTCACGTCTATTTTTGATTTTGTATACAAGCCTATTTCCGCCCCTTTATCCGTAAGGCGTTTTTCCTTTAACGTCTTTACGACTTGCACTTCCTCTTCACAAACGTAGCCCGATTTTTCCAAAAAGTCGTATATCTTTTGCGTGGTAAATTTTTTACCATTACCCGAGGTTGCTTTGTTGATGCGCGCAAGGAAGGTATTTACCGATACCGCCAATCGACTAGTTTGAACCTTGCTCTTATCAAAGGTAAGCTTACTATCGCCATCTATTTTTGCAAGCAACAACTTTACGTTTGCTTCGAGGATTTTATCGTCAACTTGCTTTTCGTACGATAGTTTAGAAAGAAGCTCGGCACAATATAACAGTTTTTCTTTGACCTCTTGGCGTTTTAACGTTTCTAAAGTAGCGGTTTCTAAAGTTATGGGGTCAACGTTTTCGGCAAGCATAATTAAACAGTTTCGTGCCTCTTCCACCTTTTTAGGGTCTTCTTCACAAGTAAAAGCAAGTTTTGCTTCGCTCCACCTATTCTTTTTTCTTCTTTCTATAGTGCCCTTTTCCTCCTCTCTATTAAAGGAAGCCATAACGTTTTCTAGTGCCTCGATAATGATATCGTGGTTTTGAGGCTCACATTCAAAATATACTTTGTTCTCTCTAAGATAGCTACGATAATCCTTTCGCGCAACAAAAATAAGGCTGTCGTTTTCGGAATAGTACTTTATCCAAGCAAGACTAAGTTTAGCGTCGTCTTTATAGTACGCTATTTTGTAATCGTTCTCTTTAACGATACCACCAAAACCTACGACGTATTTATTATAGATATCGTCGTAAAGTCCGGGAGCTCTTTCCTCTAAAAGTTGGAAAACTGTTTTACCATCTGGTAACCTATCATTTTTACGTCCTTTTCTCATACTTTGATTGTATCATAAAGAAAAATGATTGTAAATATGGCATATAATAATATAATAAAAAACCTTCCAACATACGAAAAGTGTCAACTTTCAATAAAAATTCAACACTTTTTCTTTTCTTGTGAATAGTTTTAATAATAAGCTCGTTTTTTATGACTTAGTAAACGTATCGATATCAATGATGAAATCACAATTCCTTTTTATTTGCATTTCATTGAAATATCTGTTTTCTAACGGCAACCATTCGTTAAAAAATTTATTTGCCACTAAAGGTGTATTGCGCTTATTTATTCTCTCGCGTTGCAAAGATAATGAAATATCTAAAAACACCGATATATCGTAAAAACCAGCCAACTCCGGATGCATAGAATAGACGCCTTCGACAACCACCAACTTTTTGGGTATAACTTCTTCGCGAGAAGAAAGCTTAAAAGTACTACAATCGAATTTACTATAATTAATATTCTTGTGTTGACTTAATGGTACTAACACTTCTTCCAAAAATCTTTCCCTATCCACGTTTCCGCCGATTTCGGCATACCTATTGGACGTTCTTTGCTCTGGGCGCAAAAAGAAGTCGTCCATATGGAATACTGAGCAATCGTATATTTCTTCTAGTGTTTTACCTAAAGTAGTTTTCCCGCTTGCGCTACCGCCATCTATTGCAATTATGGCGTTCCCCTTTTCAAGAAATTTATCTATTTGAATAAGTAATTCTAAAAATGGAAAATACTTTTCGCTTATGATACGATACGAGGGATGATAGTTTTGGTGATAAGCTTCCGAATGACTTATCGCGCAATAGCCACTCTCTTTCCATTTATCAAGTTCTTTTTCATAAACCTCCAATGAATAGGGCAATCCCCCTTCTTTTATAAGTTTTTTTACTTCTTTAAGCCCTGTTTCTAGACGATTTTTTGCTTCCGACTCTTTTTGAGCAGAGGCAAAAAAGATTTTAGCAAACGTTTCTACACTCAATCCACGATGTAAATAAGCAAGAGGAACTCGAGCATATCCGCCATCCAATATTTCAATTTCGTCTTCTTCGTTGATTTGGCAACCGTGCAATTCGATATTTAGTTTTTCTATTACGTCGTTAATAGAAGTTACCATATGATTGCATCCAAAATAGCTTTGATAAAGAAATTTAAAAATATCTTTTATTTCCATTTTGGAATATTTATTATAGTACTCTATCAATAATTTGCGAGTCGAATTTTTTGGGTTCATATTTACCTATTTAATCTTTTAAATTCAAGACTTTGGGGTTATCTAATACCATAACAAGAATGGGAATCAATATTATTTGGACCAATATCCCAGGAACTGCATTGATTATAGCACCGGTAATAAAGGCAGTAAAGGTAAAACCATCTCCAAATATACCCACGCAAACATACATAGCTACACCCCATACTATCCTACCAATTATCATTGCAATAATCAAGGAACAATATATAAATGCTTTCTTTTGGGGCAATAATTTGTGCATAAGTCCTGCAATTGCACCATAAGTAGCAAGTTCAAAAGCCATACAGATAGCAGTTGGAAACATTGGTGGCATACCCAAAGTAAAGGAACGAAACAACGGAGCTATAAACCCAACGACCAATCCCCACTTCCATCCGCATATAAAACCACATAGTAAAATTGGAATATGTAAAGGACAAAGCATCGACCCAATTTCCGGAATTTGTCCTGTTAAAAAAGGCATAACGTATGCAATGGCTAAAAACAACCCCGCCAATACCATTTTCAATATCCTTTTACGATTTCTCATCTTGCACTCCTCTAAATAAAAAAATGTCATTACTCTTACAAGAATAATGACACCTTCCTAGTATCTTTAACTTTTTATTATCTTCTAACAATACGAAAACTTCTGTTTTCTCGATATTTTTCTAAATATCGTAACTGATTATACTATTTATTTATGATTTTGTCAAGAATGAGTATTACTTATAACGTCGCTAAGTTTTGATAGAGCATCTTCAATCAAAGCTTTAATATTTGATGATGATACACCAGCAACGTAATTATCACATTTGTTTACGGGAAGCAAAATGCGAATAGCATTCGCACGACCAATGGCAACCGCTATTTTATCGGTTATTTCGCCAAGCAATGAATCCGCAACAACTATACCTATAGGTCCAATAATGACGTCTGCTTTTCGACAAGCAACCAAAACGGAATTCTCTCCCGTCGCCGCATTCTTAGCCCCTGCTTTTAACATTGTAGAAGTTGCAATGGCATTGGTGCCAATAGCAGTTAACTCCACAAAAGAAAAACGTGTGGTTATTTCTTTTACCAATTGTGCGCCTAGTTGACCGCCTTGTCCGTCAATAATCGTTACGTTCATATTTACCTCAATCGTGCTATATGATTATTATATCATTTATACTCGCAAAAATCAATGGCTTTAGGGTTTTGGGCAAACCCGCCATTACTTTTTATACCATAAGTAATTTAATCAAACTTATACGTCTATTTTTTCAAAGTGATAGATAAGCTTAGGATTTTCCTCTAGCACGTTTATCGTTGTCAAAGTAACGGTTGGACTAACGTCCTTTGGCATCCAAGCAGTATACCCGCTAGGAGAGGAAAGTTGATAGTATCTGCCACCGTAGAAAGAACAAACGTCGTTACCGTGTTGGTGCCCGCAAGATATTAGCGTGAGCAATTTTTCGTTCTGCAACTCTTCGTCAAAAAGAGCGTTTTTGGGTATCGACTTATAGCTACTTGATAACCTCTTTGGCATATTTTCATAATCTTCGCCAAGCTCGTAAGCAGTGCCGAAAGCCGGCGTTTGCATATGGATAAATAGCGAGGTTTTTACACCGCGTTTATTTATTTCTTCTTTCAAGTTATCTATTTGGCTTTCCCTCAAATGGTCGTAGCTTCCCGTGATTTTAGGCTTACGCATACCAGTGTCCATAAAGGCTAACGTATGCGCCTTTTCACCATTATAGGTTACGTCTATATAGAATTGGGTGTCTCCGTAAATATCCCTCACGTTGCCTGTAATAAAGTGTTCGTAGGAAAGCATAAGGGCGATAACGTCGCGGTTGGAACCATCTATTTCGCCATCGTTGTTGCCGGGAATAAACGTCCAAGGGGTATCGTAGCTTTCCATAAGCTCACTAAATTTTCTTATAGCGTTTTCCTTGTCGTAGCGCACGTTAAAATTACACCCTTCCACCAAGTCGCCCGCCATTACTATCAAGTCTACAGGGGTGCTATCAAGAGCCTTTTTAAGCCCGTCTAGAGTGCGTTTATCACTTTCGATTTCCCCGTTGATAAAGTGAGTATCGTTGATTTTAAGCACCTTTAAAAGCCCCTCGTCGTTTGTTTCGAGCGAGTAGTCGGGGTGCGAGTAAACCTCGTCGTAATCGTGCTCGTAATCTAGTCTGTTTGTCCACGCCCTACCGCCTACGTAAGCCCCAAAAGCGCAACCACAAAGAGCTACGAGGAGCAAGACTATAAGTATGATTTTAACCGATTTGTTCTTTAGTACTAACATATCTTAATTTTAACATAGGAAAACAACTAATTCAATAATATGGTCCAAGTTAAATAAATATCAAAAATAACGAAGGCAAAAAAAATAAAACCTGCAAACGCATCAAAACAATGCGTTTGCAGTAAAAAATGCTTGATAAAAAACGCTAAAAGCTATAAAAACTGTAATAAAAAACGGTCGCAATGCCTATAAAAAACGGGCTATCGAGCCCGACTATATCTCTTAACTTTATATAAAACACCCTCTCGGTGTACACACTTTAAAGTCTATGCCACCTCATAGTCCTGCCAACTTATTCTTTGGCGCTTGTAGGCGCCTCTCTTGTTTGCTTCCATACTCTTGTTGAATACCTTTATACCATATTCCTTTTCCACGTAAGCAATAACGACGGGGAGCTTATCTAACATTTGTCTAACGCTAGAACTATGTGCTCTATCATATCTACCCAAATCGTCAACGTATACGCCGTTTGCGAAGAACTCTCTATTGGACTTCTTGTAGGCTTGCCTATATAGGGGATAATCTATACCTTGATGATACAAATAGAACTCTTGTACTCCTTTGTCGATGGTTTTGCAGTATACCATTGGTTTCATTAAACTTCCTCCAAAAAATTGTAATACAATTGTGCCACCGTTTAGGTGGTGGCACGTCGAATAAATAATGGCTTGCACTAACAAGCCTTCGTCATATTGCTTGCAATAATGCTTTGAACTTCCTTGCTAGAAAGCTCCTTTGCCTCAACAAGTCTATTTGCTATAGCCTCTATAACGTGCTTGTTTTGGCGCAATATGTTCTCTACCTCACCTCTTATTTCCGCCAAGATTTCGGCAATCTTGTCGGCACGTAGGTCGGTGTATTTCTCTGTGCTTCGCGCCTCGATTCCCCTAGAAGGTAGTAAGGTAACGTACTCTACTCCATAGAAGCCCTCGTCTAACATAAGGCGAGCGGTTTCGACGCAACTTTGAATATCACTTTGGTTGCCTGCGGTCATTTCTCCCGTCATCACGTAAACGGAGTACATACCGGCAAGGCCTATCTTAATACTATCGAGGTATTGGCTGTGGCTAAGAACCATTTGTTCGTCGCCTAGTATCCTTACCGAACCTGCAGAAGAGCCTCGGTGAATAATTGATACCATTTGAACTCTATCGGGGCAAATTAGACAACCGAGTAGTGCGTGTCCCGCCTCGTGATAAGCTACCTCTTTGATTTGACGTTGGGATTTGGTATCGCTATCCCTAGGTATATCCTTGAAGACTATCCTATTGAGAGCGCGGTTAAAGTCTTGCAAATTGACGGTGTCGCTACGACTAGCTACCGCACTAATGATTGCTTCGTTTACCAAACACTCGATTTCGGCGCAAGATTTACCATACGTCATTCTAACTAACTCTCTTATGCTAACGTCGTTACCTAAAACAGCGTTCTTCATAAAGAGCTTAATGATTTCCTCTCTATCATTACTGTCGGGGCGACAAAACTTGATTTTGCGGTCAAATCTACCGCTACGAAGCAAGCTATCGCTAAGTAAGTATAGGTCGTTCGCGGTGGCTATTACAAATATACCATCTATATCCTTAACCCCGTCTAGCTCGTGCAAAAGCATTGTGCTATTGTTTATGTTTTCGGTTAGATTGTATTCAAATCTATCGTAACCTGCGAACTTATCGATTTCGTCGAGAAATAATATTGCTTTACTCTGCTTCTTGGCATAAGCGAAACCGTTCAATATGTCTTCTTGCATACTATAATTACGATTGATAGCATCGGAAGAACTAATTTCGATTACCGGACAATCCAAATATGCGCCTATATCCTTGACGATTTGGGTTTTACCCATACCGGGGTCTCCATAGAACAACCATCCGCGTGGACAATGGGCACCACGTTCAGTATACTTTTCGGTATTCAAAAGAACGTCTACAAGTTGAGCTGCCTCAGCCTTGATTTTGTCATAACCTGCAATGTTGGGAAACATATCGTTTATCTCTTTCATTAGCATCTCCTAAAGTTGTTGAGTGTGTTGTGATAGTGATAACTACAAATTAAGGTTAACTAAAAGCTCTTTCCTCCTTTGAAAAAATGGTGAGTGGGGTGATAGTTACAAAAAGTATTAAATTGTAAAATATTAAATTGTAAAACGGATTACCCTAATAAAATAATAAAACTAAATATAAATATAATAACTAAAATAAAATAAATAAAGGGTTCTCCACATCTATGGTTACTCATAAAAAAGTATCCCCTTATACTATGTATAAGGGGATAAATTTGGAATTTTACAAATTTTAGAAAAAATGGATTGTTTTTTTGCAATTTATGACTTGCTATAATTGTATCCACACAAAGTAATTGTGCCCGTCGGGTCCTCGTATACTGCTTCCAAGCGCCCATCACCTTCTTTGATGAGTTGTTTGAAGTAATCGTTGTGGCATAGCAGTATAGAATAGAATATCCAATCCACTTCCTTTTTCTTTTCAAGCGACGAAAGAACAAGCCTAAACACGTTCAAGTTCCTAATTTTAGCAACAACTTCCCTTTCTTTTTCCTGTTTAAGGAAGGCTATCTCCTCTCTTATAACCTCGGCTTCTTCCGAGTCCTTGCTCTTCATTTGTCCGCGCAAGAAGGCGACTTGTTTCTTGTACTCCTCTAGCATTTTGAGAACTGCGTCTTTTATTTTATAATCGTTATTTTCCGGTCTAAGCTTTTCTTTGAATAGGTTTTCCAGAAGAACAAGCTCTTTCTTTTTGCCCTTTCCCCTTCTATAATCGGTGCTTTCCTTTATCTTAGTGTAGATAAAGTCCATAGGAGTTTTGCACTCTTTATAATCATCGTCTTCCAATTTAGCGTGGGTTTTATTGACCTTTTCCTTGTCGATTTCATAGAAGAAAGCGGGCTTAGGCTTCAAAACTTCCTCATACTTTTTCCTTATTTTAGATATGACGCTAGCGCAACTCACGGTATAGTTTCTTTTTGCCTTGTCTATTTCGATACCAGAAAGTACCGCAAGAATACAAATATCATAGTAAATGTTGAGTATTTCGTCTACCTTTCCGTGGGTGTTTAACTTATGCCACAAAATACTATTTAGTCTTTGGGATAGGTTAACTATTTCACCAATTTTATTGTTGCTTGCAAGAGCATCTGCTTCGTATAGCTCCTTATTATCTTTATCACCTTCTTTGATACGACAAACGGGTACTTTGAAGAAATCGTAGTACTTTTTCGCTACCTCTATCAAGGTTGTATTCGAGGTGATAAGCATAGTATCGGAGTCATAGTCGCATCCGTTTAGACGTTGTTGGATATTTTCACCTATCGCGTTAACGCAAACGATATTTTTACCTAGCTCGAAATATTGCCACACGTCGTTTTTGGTTTTGTTTTTTACTAGATAGAGGTTTCCCATCGTTATATGTGGTGAACGAGCACAAACTAGCTCCATATCATCTCTAAATCCCGCGCATCTTATCTCACCTGCGCCTAACACTCTATCTTCCCTATTAAACTTACCTATAGCGTGCATTAATAGTTCGGGACCATTGCCAAAAAGAGTAGCGTAGGTACCGTCTACCAACAAGTGTCCCTTTTTTAAATCCTTTTTTATTTCTTGGGTAACCGCATCACGGAAAGCATAATAGATTGTCGTCTTACGGAAATCCTTATTGTAATCTATAAGAGGGAAAAGTAGTCCCGCTCTACCCGAAATACCATCCTCGATTTCTTCCTCTTGCTCTTCCGTAGCATCGCCGGCTAGTTCTAAAAGTTCTTCTTGGTCGTCCTCCGGATGGGTTTCATCTTTCTCACGGTTAGCAAGCTCCGAGAAATAATGTCTCATTATGGCGGGGTCATCGCGCATATCCGTAAGCAGTTGCACACTATCCTCAATTATATAACCGGCTTCCTCTTCGTTTATGCCTATAGTATTGAGGAACTGATAGCTGGTACGCACTATTCTACCATTAAAAAACCTTGTTCGTTTATCGAACTTTACAGCTCCAAAAGTATTATCTACGTGCTTTGCCCAAGCGGAAATTGCCTTTTTGCTCAATTTATCAGGGGAAAACTTTAGATATTTTAGGCTACTTGGGGTAGTAATCATAACGATTTCGCTAATATCCTTAGCCAAAGTAACGCCACCAACGTCGGTTAGTTGTTTGATGGTGGTAATATCGTTATCTTTAAACCACTTTTGGATTTTGGTCTTAAAAGCGCAAGATTTAAAGAATTTGTTACGCAAAAGCACCATATGCTTATCGGGGAATTTGTCGTTAAAAATGCTTTCGTCAAGCAACGACTCTCCGTCCCAAATATTGTTGGAAATTTTTTCCTTACCAACGCTACTAAAGACCTTTTCGCCCTCTTGTCTGACAGCTACCACTTCCTCTTCGAACTCATCAGAGTAGTCTTCGACGAAAAGAATACCATTGATAGGTATGTCTATCGTATCTTTAATGGAGCTGAGTGAAAGTGCCTTATATGCCTCCCAAGAAGCAATATCACCCCTATTTTTATCCAGTCCGCACTCTCCCCATTTTTCCATATCGGCAATGAGCTCTTGTCTTATGAACAAGCATTTTCCCTGTCTGCTACTGCCTGCACTACGCTTATATCTAACGTAGCGATTTCCGTTTAAAACAAAACCTCTTTCATAAAGGATTTTCCTCATTTGCTGAGTGGATATCTCTTTTTTATCGTGGCCAGAGTATTTATAATCAAAATTTACGTTGACTACCGCATCGGTATAGGCAACCGCTCTATCATCATAAAAGGCAAACTTTTTCCTAAGCTTTTTCTCATACCTTTCCTTTAGCTTTGCACTATCAAGCGAAAAGTCCAACACGTTGTTAAACTTCTTATAGTACTCCTTTTTATTGCGAGCATCGAACAATACACCAACCTCTTCGCCATTGGCTTCGTTCTCTTCGATGATATTGCTTGCCTCTATGGATATTATTCTATATTTTTCTTTGCCCATATTCGTCTTTCGTAATGATTTTATAGTTCGATTATACCATTTTAACCGAGAAATTACAATACGTAAAACAAAAAGCACCGCCAAGCGATGCTTTTTGCTAGTCCTTATCTCTACACGGCAACGTTCGCCACTTTACCCCAAGGCGGATTTACCCCATCACCGATAATAACCCATAATACGGGGATATCCCTTGCTCTGGATTCATCCGGGAAAGTCGCATAGCCATCGGTTAATATAACTATGCTACTAGGCTTTTCTTCTAGCATATCGACGTAATCGAATACCACGTGAAAGTTTGTTCCGCCGCCACCTTTGGGTATAATACTCTTTAACGTATATTCGTCGCCAAATGGTTTTGCGGGAATAACCGCGGCATCGAAAAAGCCCAGATATCCCTTTAGTTTACCATCAAATTGGTCTATGGCCCCCTTTATTTCGCTATATGCCCTAGATATCATATCGTCGGAAATCGAACCCGAAGTATCCACCATAAACAATACGTTGCTAGGTCTGTTATCAAATGTAACGTTAAGGTCGGGAAGAAAGAATTCACTATCCCCATACCTTCTATCGGGCGGGCTAAAAGTATAGTCCACAAAATCCTCTTGAACAAAATCTGTAATTATGGTTCGCCAATCGGTTTGCGCCTTTTTAAGCTCCTTTAGATATCTTTCGGCAAATAATGGTAGATTACCACAATCTTTACCGCCACCTTTTATCTTCACGTTTTCGATTGCGTTTCTTAGGTAAGTATCCCATTTCTCACCCACCTCTTTCTTTTCCGCTTCACTCAAGCTATCCCATTTGCTATGGTCGTCAACCAAACCTTTGCCACTAGCGTTGCTTGGAGAGGAATTTGCCGAAGATTTACCCTTTTTCTTATCCTTTTTGCCACCTTTTCCTCCGCTAGCGGAGTTGCCATTCTTTTGCCCACTACCTTTGCCTCCGTTATTCTTGTCTTTGAGCATATCGTAAACTTCCTCGGCAGTATAAAAGTACCCTTCGTCGCCATTTGGCGTAAGGTGCATAAAGGTTTGACCATCTATAGTAATGGAATTATACTTCATACCATTGGCGTATAGTATGTTAGAATTTACTACTATATCGCAAGCGATATTGGCGAGCATTGGGTTTTCATCGAATATCTTGGACCTATTCAAATGGCGCAAGACAACGTGAAGTATCTCGTGCATCAACACGAAATCTAGCTCCTTAGTCGTAAGTCCTTCCAAGAATTGGGGGCAAAAATATATGCGTTTACCATCAGTTGCCGCGGTTTCTATGCTTTCATCTAACGCAAAAGGTAGGTGCATCAAAAGAAGACCATAAAAACCGTGGTTACATAGTATTCGCGAGCGCGCTATGCCCAGCTTTCTTGCATAAAATTGTTTCTTGTCGTTAGTTATTTCCATTCAACATCCTCCCCCTAGTACTTAACCAATGCATATATTCGGGGATAGTCATAAGCTTCTTTTGATAATCTTTTTCCAAGAAAGCATAGTCTTTCATAAGGATTACAGAGAAATCTGCGGGCATCAAGTTGGTATATTCTATGGAGTTACCTATCTTGACAAGGTCGTCCTTAACTTCGCGTGCGTGTGCTACCATTGCAGAGATTAACGCGTATAAAACGTCGGTATCACGCGGAACAGAGGGATGTTTACCCGCAAAAATATCCTCTACGTTAGGCAACTCGGCATAAATCTTGCTCCAAGTACGGAACTCGGTTGCCATACCTACTCCCACAAGACCTGCGATAAATGGGAACATCTCTTCCACGTTGTCGGAAACGTTGTTGAGTACGTTGCTTACCATCTCCCACGAACGCGGGGTGGGGAAGGCAAGGTCCTCGGACTGCTCGCTTCCTTTGAATAGATTGACCTTTTGGAATGCTAAAAAGCCTAGTACTTTAGCATTTATACCATTGTTGATTGCCCACTTGTTCCAAGAACGGAAGCTACCCTCCACGTTAATGTGCATCAAGCGGTTTGCAAGAGCCTTGGGCATCTTGTATGCAACCGATTTGTCGGTAAGGCGGTTACCTGCAGCTATAACTATGCAGTTATCGGGCAATCTATGTTCGCCAACCACTCTATCAAGGGTGATTTGATATGCCGCCGCCTGCACCGACTGAGGTGCCGCAGATATTTCATCTAGGAACAAGATATTCACCACGTCGTTACTCTCGTCCATTTGAAATATTTTGGGCTTAAGCCAAACTGCGAGCGTTTTGTCCTCGTTTGCAGTAGGAATACCACGAAGGTCTATTGGGTTAAATAGAAGCAAGCGAACGTCGGTTATTTCCACCCTCTTGCCCGTTTCTACCCTTATTTTATTGGCTATCTGCCTTACGCCTTGCGATTTACCTATACCGGGCGCACCCCAAAGCATAACCGAGGGGAAACTCTTGACCGATAGCCCCTTGTTGATAATGGCAGAGTATGCTCCACCTAGCTTCTCTACAAAGCTATCTACGTTCATATTTACTACGTCGTTTAGTTTAATTTCGTTCATTTTAGTTTTACCCCCAATTTTCTATCGATATTAGCAAGTTCCTCTTTGAGCTTTTCGATTTCATCGAGGTACCCGCCGGGTTTAAGTAGTTCTCTTTCAATTTCAATGCGTTCAAATTCAAGCTGAGAAACCCTATATTTGAGTCTATCAAGGCGTCTTCCCATACCTTCTAAGCAGTTATTGATACGCGCTATAATACCCGCTTCCGATTCGCCTATTTCTACTAGATGCCTACTCTCTCTTTCAAGATAGAAGAAAGGTCTTTCCTTTAGCATATTGGCAGGAAGTACTATTCCAAACCCTTGATAGGTGCCAATCATACGCTCCTCCATTTGCATATCGTTACCTTGCAACTCGGTAAATATCAAGGAAGAATACTTCGCCTTCTCCTCTTTTGTTAGCTCTCTCTTGTTGGCGCTATAATAATCAAGGTCCGCTTTACACAAGTCCACTCTCTCTTGCGCTTGAAGGATAAGAGTGGGTATCTCTTGTTGCTTTCTAGCGATTTTGTCCTTATTTTCCACGTGTTTTGCCTGCAATGCGTACAATTTGGTTAGCTCGTTTGCCTTTTCCACCCTCTTCTTTATTAAAGGATTACCTATTGCGAGCGCTTTGACTTCGGCATAGTTAAGCACTGTATCACTAACGTCGGTGTTGTTTCTTTCGGTTATAGAGCCCGAAAGCAAGCCCGATATAAAGCGTTGCTTGCTCTCCAGCAATTGCCACGAATATGCATCGAAACTACCCTCGGTGATATAACGATATATGAATACCCTATCGTTTTCGTTGCCGGGACGGAGTATCCTACCCTCGCGTTGTACCATATCGGCAGGTCGCCACGGAACGTCTAGATGGTGTATCGCAACCAACTTGTTTTGTACGTTTACGCCTATTCCCAGCTTAAAGGTAGAGCCCATAAGCACTCTAATCTTACCGCTACGCACCGCCTCGAACAGCTCGGAACGACGTTTATCACTTTCCGCATCGTGAATAAATGCTATTTCGCTAGCAGGGATACCTAGTATAACGAGCAAACGCTTGAGCTCATCGTAAAGGTTAAAGCGGTCGCTAGGCACCGAAGAGTCGCAAAAGACCAACTGCGTTAGACGTTGTAAATTGGTCTTTTCGTATATGTTATATACGTTTTCCGCACACCTTGCCACCTTAGATTGCATTTCGAAAGGCTTCTTGTTGTCAACAAGGCGCAAGTCGAGTGCCGCCTTTCTACCATCGGTGGTGATTTTGAGCATATTGTCTTCGGTACGATTAACCAATCCTTGCCTTACGTTATCAGCGCGAGAGGATATTTCCTTCAAATAATCTTGGAAATCCAAAGTTTTACCTATTAACGCATCGGTATAACCACTAAAAATAGGTAAATCCTCGCTCGTTTTGGTAATATGAAAGTCCGCTATGGAAGATAGTAGCGAAGTGAGTTCGGGAAGATTGTGGAACTTGGAAAATCTGGTTGCAAGCCTATAACTCGTCGTATCCACGTCGATTTCAAAGTTCTCTTCCTTTTCCGCAAACGTACCTACCCACGCATCAAAGTTATTTAGGTCCAACAAAGTAAGTTCTCCGCTTTGCAAATACTGTTGCATAACGAAGGCATCAGTTATCGAGTTCGTTATGGGCGTGCCCGTTGCAAAGATTACTCCCTTTCCATCGTTATTTCTTTGGGTTAAAAGCACCTTTTCCATCATACTCTTACACTTTGCACTACCCATTTCCGATATACCAAGCACGTTTTGGATTTTGGTTTCTACGGGTACGTTCTTGTAATTATGCGCTTCGTCTACGAAAAGCCTATTTATTCCTAGCTCGTCGAAGCTTATTTGATTGTTAACGACAATCTCAAGTGCCCTTTTGGAAAGGTCTGCAAGCTCTACCTCTACTTTAGTTAACTTCTTTTGCACCGTGCTAGTGGTTTTCTTAGAGGAATTAACCTTGCTTTGAAGCTCCTTTTTAAGCTCGCGTGCTCTAGCAATGTAGTAGTTTAACGAAAGTGGTATTTGGTCGAAGCAACTATATGCCATAATGATAGCATCATAGTCGTTATCCCTGATTTTCCTAAGCGTTTCTTGCCTTTTGGTAGGTGTAAAATGCTTGGGTTCGACGACGAATAGACGTGCGTTTGGATATAGTTCAACGAACATATTGCGCCATTGACCTACTATGTTATTGGGCACTACGTATAGGTTCTTTTTGGATAACCCCATTCTACGAAGCTCCATTCCTGCAGCTATCATAATATAAGTCTTTCCAGAACCCACGTCGTGAGCAAGCAAGGTGTTGGGCGAAAAGAGTATACGCGCAACTGCATCCTTTTGATAAGGATACAACACAACGTCGGGGTTCATTCCGGGGAAGGTTAGGAATGAGCCGTTATACTTGCGAGTACGATAGCAACTAAAGTTATTCTCAAAAATGATTTCCAAGCGTTCCTTACGTTTGTCGTCGCGCCATACCCAATTTTGGAACATTTTGATTAGTTTCTTCTGCTTTTCGATAGCAAGAAGGGTTTCCTTTTGGTTTATAACGCGCTTTTTGCCCGACTTATTGGTAACGCAAGGTACTTCGTCGGTAACCGCAATTGAGCGCATATTTAACGTCTTTTCTAGAATATAGAGTGCCTCTATCCTATCCGTTCCGTATACGCTAGTGCTCAAAGTATCGTGATAATAACGGTTCTTATCAACAATTTCCCAAGTACCGGTTAGTTCATCGTGTATTACGCTACCGCGAAGATTTATATAGGTCCTCTTATGATTATAAATATAGTCTATAAAATCTTCTATGATATCGGTAGGCACCCACGGTGAACCGAGTGTAATGTATATATCAAGGTTTGAAACTGCTTCGGGAAGCACTTCGTCGATTGCCTTTACGTTATCCTTAAACCAACCCTTGTAAACCTTGTCAAGCTCGACCGCTTTGTCGCGCTTGCGTAAAAGGTTGCCCGATAGATATTCATCGGCGGTTTCCCAGCCTTTGTAGAAACACTCCTCCCATCTATCGGGATTTTGATATATAGAACCTTTAAGCTCGGTGATAAGTTGCTTATGAGTTAGCCCAGATATCACCGACATATACTCGATATCCACCCTACCGAGGTTATTTAGCGACGCTATCAAGGCATCGGCAGAGCTCTCTACCGAAATACCCATTGTCTTAACGTCGTATTCATAATAATTTTCGTAGTCCAAAGGAAGCTCCATAAAAGTAACGCTTTCAATCTTTTCGCGTTCTGCTTTTTCTTTGGCGAGCTTCTTTCTTTGCGCTTCGTCCTCGCGCGCTTTGACTTCCTTATGCACGTCGCTTAGCCCCTTGATAACTTTCTCAAGGTCGCTTGCGGTAATAGACCCGCTAGACATAGAGCGTAACATATTTTCCAATTCACTTTGATTTAAATTAAGCATAATCTCTCCTTAATGGGGTCTTCGGTGGTATTTTAACCAAAATGGCGTCCTACGTATGACACACGTTCGACAAAATTCGCCTAAACGTGCGCAATAAGATGGTGATAAAAACAAAGAAAGCTTAAAAAGGGTAAAATACCCCTACGTTGGTTATAAGCTTATGTTAAGTAGTTGTTACAGGTGTTTTGGGAAAAATCCCAAGTGATAAATTTAGTCCTAACGCAAAATTAAAGTTGCGTGCGAGAAGTATATTAGCACATAAATTTCCGTTTGTAAATAGTTAAACCAAAAATTTTTGTCTTTTTTCTTTCCCTTTTCTTTGGAATTTTACATTTTAATCGTTGCTTACGTAGTAAGCAGTTAGGTCGCTTGCACAATAGCAACCCAGCGTTCCGTGTAGCCATACCCCCAAGTCAAGGTGTATTTTTGCGTAACGAGAAACGTCCGTTCTATCGCTTCTACGTGCATTTTTGTAGGCAATTATCCTCGGCGTGCCCACTATATAGCTAGTCGGCGTATGCCCAAAAAATATACATTTATCGGTAATTGGGATTGTTTTTGCATCCTTAAAATGCCTATCATACACAAATTCTTCCGGCTCCACCTTACTTAGGTCCTCTAGCTTGCCACCCAAAGTAATTGGTATACCGGCGTGTACGCATATAAAATTATCTTTTTCGATATAATAAGGAAGGGATTCTAGCCAACCAATCGTTTCCCAGTCAAGCAATTCTCCGTCGAAAGGAAAATAGTCCTTTAGCTCCGCTAGTACCGCATCGTAATTGCCATTACATTCTTCTAGCAACGACCAATAATACTTCAAAAAAGCGAACTCGTGATTGCCAAGTATACAATGAACGTTACTCATAGATGAAAGTAACTTAAGAGTACTAACCGAATATTTACCTTTATCTATCATATCCCCGCAGACGTACAGCTCATCTCCTGAAGAAAAGTTGATTTTCTCCAAGAGTTTAACTAATAAATCATATTCTCCGTGTATGTCTGCAATAACGTAAATCATAGTATCCTTAGTTATATTTTATCATTTGTATGGTTGCCATTCAATATCAAAGTCGTTAACCGTTTGCATTTTTCTTGTAATTTTTACAACTTTTACCAATCTATTTTTCCAAAGTCCGCGGGAGAGGAAGCTATTAGATAACCTAGTCTACCTAGGCGCGTGTGGATAAACTCGCTGGAATATAGTTTTTTGCCTCGTTTGTTGTAAAGAATACCATAAATTGGATAAGATGGTCCATAGTACCCACTTTTATCATACGATTTATCGTTGCAAATTCCCTTAAATTTTCGTTTCAAAAAACCAATTTTTCATTTTGCCACTCTCCTTTTTTCATATTTTCCCATAGAGAGCAACAAAAAAGCCCATCGGTCGATGGGCGTATGCGTATAATAACTATATCCCCATCGTTCAGCCTTTAGCACCTTGCATAAAGTAGGTTGCTGTGCGTTCATCGGGGCTGTCCCTCGCGCACTCTCTATGGTAATTGAATTAGAACTTATTTTTATTCGATAATCAACCTTTATTTTACCTAATGATGTAAAATTCGGGATGTACTCCAATAAGACTAGATACCAGATAAATACTTATACCCTCAAGGTGATATCTCGTATTTGGACCGTATTGTAAATTATTGGGATATATCGCGGGGAAGATAGTGTGCATATGACCCCCTTTGAACACCTCGACGTCTTTATATATAAAGTTTTGGATATATTCCATATTATTGGTAATAAAACTTACGTTTGCTTCGTGGTCCCCGGTATGATTTATAAAGCAACTAATATATTTATCGGGTAAAACTAGTGTCACTTCCGCAACTTCTTCATGTATAAGTTTAGCTACTAACTCTGCGGCATCTTCGGGAGCGACGATATGCTCGTGAACGTAATTACCGTGCACGGTATACTCTGCTACGTCACCCAATGGAGACACCGCATCGACGTCGACGAAAACGTAATGCACGTCGGGGTCGTCGGGTGTTTCCTTTTTATATGCCTTCGGTATTTTGAAAAAAGGCGAAGAAAAGCCTTCGTCGGTGTAATAGCATTCCGCGCCATCGGTAATACCTGCGTTCATTAGCGCCAATGCAAACTTTTTTACGTTCTCATTGTCCGTATTTGCACATAGATGTCTTTGTTCCATAAAGCCTCTCCACTATTTTATTATTATAGATAGATAATCGTCCCTATCCGTGCCACCCGTTCCGTCCTCATCGCAAGCAGAATAGGTAGTTATCGTTTCTCCGGGGAATAGGTTGCATTCACCATATAGGAATTTTTTTGCTTTTACCCCCACTATTATTCCATTATCAACAATCAGCCCTACTACGTCGCTATCGTCCCAAAAGGACTGTTCAAAACCACGAGCACTACTACCATCCTCTCTTCCGTATGAATAAAAGGATAAAGTCGTCTTCGAAACCGCTTTATAACACTCGATTTGCTCCATTAGCGACTTGCCTTTTAACTTGTTTAGGTCTTCTTCGGATATGTTATACTCTCCCATATCCTTACTATACTCATATATATCAAAATATTTGCCTTTTCCATCTTCAAGTATCATAATTTTACCTCTTATAAACTGTTTTAGCTCCCAATAATTAGAGTAATTTAACGGTATATCCGTTGAATGAATAGGTATGTTGATTTACTCTAACCGAACGCGGTACGTAATCGCTCGTTATAATTTGTGAACCGCATTTTTCGGTAAGCGCGTATCTTTTATCACTAAATTTTGGATAACTATCAGCGCGGGTGCGGACTATAAATTTACCCTCTTCAAAGGTTTCCCTTCTCGTAACCGTCTTTTTAGGATTATTGTCTATTATAATAGATGCGTACTCCCTATCCCTTTGTTTATAGAGAAGCGAGGGTATCATAGCTTGAGTGCGCAAGCTTTCGTCTTTCTCCACGTAGTCTTCCGTCATCTTATTTTCGTGCAAAATAACAACGACTTTTCCAAGCATATCCTTGACTTTCATCCAATCATCTGCTTCCCTCATCTCTTTAAAATTCTTGTGATTTCCCATAAAATCAGCGGGAGTGAGCAGTTTATCACCCAATTTTTCCCTTAATAAAGCATCGAAAGCAGTAGTATGTTCAATAGAAAAAATCTTTAGTCCATCAATCGGTCCAACGTCTTGCTTAGACTCAATTATAATAGAAATGGGTAAATGATTGGGATTGTGGTTCGACCACATAACGATTTCTTCAAGCGCAAGAGCAAAATCAAAGCAGGTGGTCGCGCTATCGAAAACAGGCTTGTGCATAACGGTAAATGAAGTGCCATCTTCTTTTTCCATAGCCTCGATATCAAGTTCAATACTACGAATACCAAACTCAAATTGCTCGGTCAATGTGTTGGAATCAAAATCTACCTTATCAAATTTTTTAAGTCCAAACGATAGTACCTTGAAAGGTATTTGGAATTTTCTCGTTGTTTCGGTAGAAAGACGTTGATAACTATTATGCGTGGCTAAAAAAGCCATTTCGTTATACTTAACGCCATTATTCAGAGCTTCCTCTAAATCGAAATCACAAAATGTTTGCTCCCCTTTCGGTACGTAATTTTGGTAATATTCCTCTCTTAAATACTCTAAATGAGCTTGTTGATAAGCAACGTTCCCCTCTTTATTTTCAAAATAAACGTCTTTTGCGAACTCCCAAAGCCCAATGGAAACCGAGCCAGCAACGACTAGTACGCAAGCAACGACAATAGCTATAATTCTAAATACTTTTGTCTTTAGTATATTCATAAAACCATTCTAACACAAAAATGCCATTACTTCAATAAAAACAAAAGAAAAAGCAAGTCATAAGACTTGCTTTCCTTTTGTGACTTACACTTACAAAAAAGCTGTCATTTTACATTGCTTTTAGATTTTTATAATATTGCTCTGCTTTACTATACTTTTTTTGCATATAACTTTCCATAAAATCGTAGTCTATTTCGCCACTACCATTTATAGGTAATTTTATTGAAAATGTAGTTTTAACAAAAGCGTTTAACTCTTTTATAAAAGCCTTATAATTATTTTGACTTTCCTTAAATATTGCTGTTGCCATAAATTGTTTTGCGTAAAATCCTATATTTTCTTTTGGAATCAATACTACTACATTTTGACTCGTATAAAACGGTTCTTCTTGAACAAAACAAGAACCTAGATAAGCCCCGCCCAATGATAATGTTAAATTTCCTGCATTATATGGGGCAAGCCCTTCAATGCGTTTCACTTTTTGTGTTATGCCATTATTAACACCTGACCTTCCCACAAAACATATTTCATCACCTGTTGTATCCATCTTTGCTTTATCAAGTTTTGTTCCCGAATCTATATTAAAAATATCGTATAAATGAAAATCTTTCCAACTTGCTATATCAACCTTTTCGCAAGTTTTTGAGCTCTTCGCTGACCTCAAAGCAGTCAGCGAAGAGCTGACCGCACTTTCCAAATTTTGCATATATTCTTCCATATATGCAAAATTTGGGTTGCCATTAAGGTCAACGGGTAATTGTATTGTCATCTTTTTTGCATCTTCTCTTGTAAATTTATTCACATAGTCGAAATTTAGACCTATTGCTCTGCTCCTAAAAACAGATATGAAAAACAAATACGATTTTTCGTTCCATTTATTTTTATACTCTCCAATAGGGTACATTCCTTGTATATGTGGATACCCAATAAATGGATTTTTTTGATAAAAAATAGCATCTGCAGACGTTGTATCACTAAAAGTTACTATATTACCATTTTCGGTGTTTTCCAATCGGGAATAACCACCGATACCATTATTAAAGCTTGAATTTACAACAACAGGATTTTTTCCATCTTCAGCATATAAACTGCTGTTTGTTAATTTATATGCTTTTGTTGGGTGTATATCAAACAATTCACCTATTACAAACTCTTTCCATTTACTCGTATCAATATTACTCATTATTTTCACCTTTTAATGTAATAACAACGTCGCCTTTCTCCTGTTTTACTTCGCTGTTATATAAAACTTTTTTCATTAATGAATCATTAAATTCTTTAACGTCAATGCCTTCCTTAAACATTAAATAATCCATTATTGTCTTTGTAAAATCTTCTTCCGTAATTTCAAATGGAACTTCAGGCATTTGATAACTTAAATGTTCGTTTGGCTTTACCCACTGTATTGTTTCGTGTCCAGATTGTTTATGGATAATATCAATCCACAAATCTTCAATATCTTGCCATTTATCCTTAATATCTTGACGACCTTGATTTTTTACAGTTTCTAAACCATCATCTTCAATATAGCAAGCAAAAATCTCTTTATCATTTTGCGGCACTCCTGCAGTAAATATAAAAATTGACGTTGTTACACCTTCTGAAAATACTTTTTCGGGTAATTTAATAATCTTTTCAATAGTGCTGTGTTTTAATAATTTTTTACCCCTGCTATCTTTTTCTAATTTTTTATCAGGTAAAATAAATGCACATTTCGTGTTTTGCGGTACATTTTTTAATACGTTATCAACAATAGTCAAACACCCGTATTTTGTTTCAAACGGTGGGTTCATAAGAACCTTTGTAATTTTCTTACTTCTAATCCATTCACAAGCTTCCAAAGTTCTACTATCTAAATGTTCTAAATTTGTTTTTCCGTCTTTATGAATCAACATGTTTGCACAGGCAAGAGCAAAAATTTCTCTATCAAATTCTATACCGAATAATTGTGATTCTTTAATTTGTCCTGCTTTTTTTGTTTTGACACCACCCGCTTCTTTCATCATATTACACATTGCTTTAACAAGAAATGCGCCCGAACCACAAGCAGCGTCCAATACTTTATCGTTTTGATTTACATTAATCAAACGATACATAAAAGAAGTAATATGGTCAGGTGTAAATACTTGCCCAGATTCCGACTTTCCTTTGTAACGGTTAAATTCATTAAAGAAAATACCCATTACGTCTTCTCCATTCCAATAATCTGAATTAACACACTCTGAAATTTCAGAAATCCAAGCAATAAAATTATTTATTGCTTCTTGGTTTGTTGTGTTGTTCATTTTAATTTCAGCGTAAACTTCTGTCAATAAATCAAGTTTTAAATTTTGCTTTCTACTTTCCTCTAATGATTTGTTCAACGTGCTTAAAATAGAATTTTTCATCAAAGAAAAACTCATATCTTTAATAAGCATAGCCCCGTATCTTTTTGCAACCAAAGCACACGCAGTAAAAATCATTCTATGATAAAGATTTTTAATACCAAACTCAGTATGCAGACAATCATTTATCTTTTTGGTTAAATTATAAATTTTCTGTTTGTCAATAGTGTTTTTTGTAAAAAGTTCAATGTAATAGCTTTTGTCTTGCAATACATTTGAAAGCCCATTAACTTCGATATTGTCCTTAAAAATACGTATGTCAACACCATTATATAAAATACCTACAACGTGTTCATATTGCGTTAAAACTATATTACAATTCTTAATTAACTCATCAACCCATTTTTGTAAAGAAATATCTTCATACTCAGACTTAGTTTCCAATATAATTGCAGGTATTGTTTTATTTGTAGGCAAATACCAACCATCTGGTTTGTTGTTAATACCCTTAAAGCCTAATTTATTAAAAGTTGTAATCTGCCCTGTTCCCTGTTTAATATCTTTTTCTATCTTATCAAATCCTAACAATATTTTAGCAGAATCCCTTACTTCATCTTCTGTTCTTTTTAAGATTGTCATTTGTTATTCTCCTTTAATCCCTTTTCAATAATTTCCGTTAAAAAGTCGTTTATACTATAAGCATAATTTTCACTTTCTTTAATTTCATTTACCTTTGCCCTAATTTGTTTGTACATTTTTGGTGGTAAACGTAACGGAAACGTAACCTTATCAACCGTTGGAGTTTTTGTTTTGTTCATATCATAATCTCCATTTTATAATGATATCATAATATTATAGTACTATGATATCATACAAGAATAAAAAATCAAGTAGAAAAAAGAAAAAACGTAGAAAATTTTTCCATGTTTCTATAAAAGTTTTTATCAAAAAAATTTAACGTCGTCAGTTCATATCCTATACCTTCTGGAACGACAGCTCTAAATTGTAACATTATAGTCCAACTTTTTGAATGAATAATTATTCTGAATTGCACCGTTTTATGCACGTCAGCTTTTTTATGAGTGCAAAATGGCTCCCCCTGTTGGACCGTGGATGAACTTTCTTCTTAGTACTTTAGGTAAGAATATAAAATAAGGTGTCTTACGTAGAACTTAATGACATATGCTTGCAAACATAGTTTGCACATCCACCAGATTTGTGTTACAAATGTAACACAAATTAGCGCACCAAGTTTTCTAAAGAAAACAAGTTCGCAGGACAACTGGGATGAGGGACAAAAGAAAAAGCAAGTCATAAGACTTGCTTTCCTTTTGTGGCTCCGCAATCACTTAATAAAGCGATTTTTGATAGTTTTATCTTGTTTAGTGCGATTTTTCACAAGTTTTTATGCCGCGAAAGTCTCTTGATATGAGAATGGAGTACGTTAGGCTTTATGCCAAAGGCAACAAAAATAAGCCCCTATGGGGGCGTTGGTGTTGGCTCTCATTTGCCTTATCAACGTGCTCCATAGAGGCTCATGTCAAGAGAACGTGGAATAAATACGCCTCTATATCATAAATCTAACTCGATTTTCTTCCGTATGCTTGTATCTTCCATTGGTGGTATATACTCGCTTTTCTACTATTCTTTCATAAAAGCAAAAGCCCTGACTTTCGTCAGGACTTCCATTAAAGGGGCTATAAAAATATATGTCTATTTCTTCGTCATACATTACTATCTCTTTTATGAAATAGTTGATTAACATTTGCTTTTCAAGTCGTAGTCCTCTTTCAAAATAGGTTCTTATTGCCTTTTCTGATAGTATTACTACTTCCTTGTTTCTCTCTATTGCTATAAGCCTTTTTAACTCTTCTAATCGGCTCTCTATTTCCATTAACCTATGCTTGGTGGTATTGGTCATCAAACCTTGCTCTACCGCCCTCATAAGGTTGTTTAACGAGGTCTCTAATTGCTTTTGTTCTTTTACCAAACTCGTTAGTCTTACGTTTTCCCTTAATGATTTCTCTTGATAGTCAAGCATAAATTTTACCGCTCTATCTATTACTTGATTTTTGTTCAATTCCCCTATTATAGTATCTATTACAAGATTTTCCAAATCTTCCTTTCGCATAATACCCTTTTGGCATCCATTCTTCAAACTCTTTCTACCATTACACTTATAGTAATAGTTTATCTTATTCTCCCTTGACCTACCACTTTCACCGTTAATGCTTTGTCCGCAATAACCACACCTTAGTTTCTTTCTTAATAGGAAATCTGCCTTTACACTATTCTTGCCTATCTTATTTTTAGCAAGCTTTTCTCTTACTTTATCTATAAGTTCTTTATCTACTATTTGTGGATATAGATTATCTATAATTTCATTGCCTAACTTATATACACCAGAATACTTTTCATTTCCCAATATTCCGTATATGTACTTTGCTTCAAATACCTTTCCGTTAAACCTAATACCATTTGCTTGTAATTTCTTTGCAATATCTACGATTAAAGTTCCTTTTGCATATTCTCCAAATATGTACCTTACTACTTCGGCTTGTTCTTCGTCAACTGCTATCTTCTTTCCATTAAGTTTATAACCATACCTTAAAGTTCCACCTTGCCAATGTCCTTTGCTTCTTGTTTCCCTCATTCCCCTCTTTACCTTTTGTGAGAGTTCTGCTGAATAGTATTGATTTATTGCTTCCAACAAACCCTCAAGTATTATTCCTTCGGGAGAATCGGGAATATTCTCCATTGCCGATAGTAGCTTAACTCCATTGTCTGATAGCCTTTTCTTATATACTGCTGTTTGATACTTATCTCTTGAAAATCTATCAAACTTATATACAATTACATAGTCCCAATCCCTCTTACTACTATCTGCTATCATGCTTTGAAATGCCGGGCGTTTATCATTAGTTCCCGTCATCGCTCTGTCGATATAAGTACCAAGAATCAATATATCATTTCTCTTGGCGTAATCTTCGCAAACGTGAAGTTGCCCTTCTATCGATTGCTCTGTTTGATTGTCGCTAGAATATCTAGCATATACAACTGCTGTCTTCATTCTGTTTTAGTCTCCTTGTTATTATTTTTTATTTGTCTTTCGACGGGAGCAACCAAAACGGAACTAAACTTGCAGACAAGGGCGTTATCGCTCTTTGTATCTTTACTCTTCCACGTCGATTAGTTTACCCTTGTCGGCATGGGTAGTTTCGTTTACGCTCCTCGAAAGGCGAAAGATAAATAACGTCTGTATCGCCTTTAATACTTTTAGTTACTTTCATATTGTTTCTCCTATTTATTTTCTTTTTCATATAATTCTATTATTCTTTCCATTATTGTTATATAAAACGCCTTTTGTTCCATCTTACTCATTCTTGCTAAATCCACTACTCCATGCTTTACTACTTTGTACTCCTTTCTACGCATACTAACACCTCCTTTTTAAGTATTTGAGAGAGCTATGTTTTACACCCCTCACTTAAAGGACAGAAAAAACGCAAAATTTTAGTATTATTCAAAAAATTTCACCTAAAATTCAGCTATTTTGTGGATAACTCGTATTTCCTCGTTTTTTGTGAGTGCTAAAAAATGGTCCCCCTACTTAATAGCGGTGAGAATGGCATTTGTAACCCATGTTTTTCAAAAAAGATAAAAATATTATTTTTGTGATTTGGGTGGAAGGGAAAAATGAGAGGGAGTGGTTCTGAAATAGTGCCGTGTGGGGGAGAAAGGGCGATGTGCAAACGGGTTAGTGCACACGCCCTTCCCCTCGCACTTCAGACACCCCTCATTCCCCCACCAAACCAAAAATATTTTTCTTTTGAAATTGGTTCTACTTGTATAATAACAAGCACACGCCAGGATCTCAATCGAGGTTTTTAACCAAGTTTTTGGCAATAAAAAAAGACCTGATTTAGTTGTCCTAAATCAAGTCTAATTTGTTTAAGTTTTACTTATCACGTGTGCTTGTTTGGCGGAGCATTGCGACGCCACTTGTACTTAACAAGCACACGTGAGAATCTCAAATTATTATTGCTTTATTAAAAATATTTTTCCTTCTTCATTATGGTATTTATAATAAAAATACTTGTTCCCTTCTTTTACATAAACATCTTTTCTATTTTCAATATACCAAACACTATATGTGTAATTCTTATGCAATTTATCCAATTCGTTTTTGATTTCTAAAATCAATTTATCATAAATTTCATTTTCGCTTAACTTCTTAAATCGATTTAATTTTGGATGCTCAATAATAGTATTTAATATATCCCAGCCTTTATTACCCTCTGTTTTAAAAGGGTGGAACCCACAATCTAAATATACTTTTGCAGCAAGCCACGTATGTGTTTGGGTATGTAATAATACTTTATTATATCCCATATTTCTCGCTATTTGTAATGTTTTTGAAAGTAATGGTTTTGAGAGCCCTAATCCTTGTGCTTTAGGTCTAATAGCAAACCAATCTATTACACAATTATATCCATATTCATTTGCATGTGATATTGTTGCTGTCGCAATTTTTTCACCATTTTTATTTTCTATAAATAGGCAACGTGTCGATAGTTCGTCATAAAAGCGATTATAAAAATCATCAAATATTTCATTTGCCTCATGTATGGAATTAAACTCTCCTGTCTCTATATGAATATTAATCCAATCGTCTTTAGATTTGTCGTCTCCCCAAAACACGAAACTATATTCTTCAGAAAGTGGATACTCATCGATAGTTTCTAAATCTCTTACCATTAATAACTCATAATATTTAAGGCTCTTCTCAATATTATGTAATTTGATGTTCATAAATATACCTCTTTAAATTATCATTTATAGATTATAACATAACCATTATTTTTTTACAATCATGATTTTGGTTCGAATTAGTTTAGTATCGGGTATATGGTTGTGAGGTAAAATGGGTTGATTGGGGAATTTTTATAAAAATTGTGGTGTTAGAAAATGATATTATTCTTGTAAAAAGGCATAAAAAAGAACTAATTCTTGGTTCGAATTAGTTCTTGATTGGCTCCCCCTGTTGGACTCGAACCAACGACCTAGCGGTTAACAGCCGCTCGCTACTACCGACTGAGCTAAGGAGGATTATTTCACCCTTTGCAGGGGTTGTTGTTTTTGATTCGCGGTAGTAGCTCGCTGCTCGCTTACT